>NZ_BDAC01000001.1 GCF_002091635.1 Pseudomonas indica NBRC 103045
GCCGCGAGAGCCGTGATTGGCCAGGGATAGTCCTTCGCGGGGGCAGCCGAGGTCGGGCCCCCGGAGCGGCGATGGAGCGAGGGAACCCCGGCGAAGCCGGGGCAAGCCCTCTTGGTTACCTTCTGGGGCGACTGCCAGAAGTAACTCGCCGGGGGGCGAAACAAGAAGTCTCTACTGAACTCAGTAATCGGTTTGGCTCAGGACCTTCCAGCAACACCTACTGCAGACAGACCAACTTATTCACCCAATTCGGCATCGTCGGGCGAATGAATTCGTCCCTACAGAACACAACACTGCTGACAGTAAGCTGTCAGCAGCCCCCCATTAAGGTGCTCCCCGTAACGGCGCTCGCCGAGCGCCGCCCCACCGAGATCAAGGAGAGCATCATGCACGCCATTCACTGGTTCGATCTGTACGTCAACGACTTCCAACGCGCCCGCCGCTTCTATGAAACCGCCCTCGATGTGTCCCTGGAGGTGATCGACGGCATGGGCGGACGCATGGGCCTGTTTCCCGCCGATCATGAGAACGGCGTCGGCGGCAGTATCGTAGAATCGCCGGACCATCAGGCCGGCGCCGGCGGTACGCGCGTCTACCTGAACGCCGAAGGCAAGCTGGACGCGGTCCTCGACCGGGTGCCCAGTGCCGGCGGCGAAGTCCTGCAACCCAGGACCTCCATCGCCCCGCACGGCTTCATCGCCGTGATCAAGGACAGCGAAGGCAACCCGGTCGGCCTGCACAGCATGAGCTGACCGCCAGGATTCCCGGCATAGAGGCCGGATCAGGAGAGACGATGAGGCGCGCCGACCGACTGTTCCAGATCGTGCAGTTCCTGCGCAGCCGCCGGCTGACCACCGCGCAGTGGCTGGCCGAGCGGCTGGAAGTGTCGGTGCGCACCATTTACCGCGACATCCAGGACTTGTCCCTGTCCGGCGTGCCCATCGAGGGCGAGGCCGGCGTGGGTTACGTGCTGCGCCACACCATGGACTTGCCGCCGCTGATGTTCGACCGCGACGAGATCGAAGCCATGGTGATCGGCGCGCGCATGGTCCAGGCCTGGGCCGATCCCGCCTTGCAGCGGGCGGCGCAGTCGGCGCTGGCGAAAATCCACGGCGTGCTGCCGGCCAGCCTGCGCGACGAACTCAACGGCAACCGCCTGTTCGCCCCCAGTGGGCGCCCCTTCGCCAACCACTGGATCGGCACCTTCCGCCAGGCCATCCGCGAACGACGCAAGCTCTGGCTGACCTACCGCAGCGAGAGCGAAGCCATCACCCAGCGCTGCATCTGGCCGCTCGGCCTGTTCTTCTGGGGACAGGTCTGGACCTTGTCCACCTGGTGCGAGCTACGCGGTGACTTCCGCAACTTCCGCATCGACCGGGTGATCGACCTCAACCCGCAGGACGAGCACTACCCGCTGGAACCGGGCAAGCGCCTGGAGGACTTCCTCGCCCAGTACGTCGACCCGGCGACCTTCGCGCCAGCATTCAAATCCTGAAAGGCCTAAGTTGAATGGTGCAACGGCGAAGCGCACAGTATGGCGCTTCGCGGCCCCCAGAAAGGATTTCGACATGCGCAGTCTCCGCTTCGGCCTGATCGGCGATCACGATCCCGATGTCACCGCCCACCGGGCGATTCCCCTGGCGTTCGATCTCGCGGCGACCACGCTGGACCTCCCCCTCGAAGCCGAATGGCTGCCCACCGAGCGCATCGACAGCACCGGATGCCTGGCCGATTTCGATGGTCTCTGGTGCGTCCCCGCCAGCCCCTATCGCAACACCGACGGCGCCCTCCTCGCCATTCGCCATGCCCGCGAAACCGGTGCGCCATTCCTCGGCACCTGCGGCGGCTTCCAACATGCTCTGCTGGAATATGCCCGGAGCGTGCTCGGCTGGAGCGACGCCGCTCATGCGGAACTCGACCCGGAAGGCACCCGGCTGGTGATCCAGCCACTGGCCTGCGCCCTGGTGGAAGCCGTCGGCCCGGTGCGTTTCGTCGCCGACAGCCGCCTGGCCCGCGCCTACGGCGCCCTGGAGGCGGAGGAAGGCTACCGCTGCCGTTTCGGCCTCAACCCGGCGTTCCGCGAGGCGCTGACTGATGGCCCGCTGCGTATCACAGCCACCGATGACCAGGGCGATGCCCGGGGCATCGAGCTGGAGGACCATCCGTTCTTCGTCGCCACCCTGTTCCAGCCGGAGCGCGCCGCCCTGGCCGGCCGACTGCCCCCGGTGGTGCGGGCGTTCGTCGAGGCGGCGGCCGAACGGCGAGGGTGACCGCTCTCACGCTCCGGATGTAAGCGGCTGGCAGGGTATCGAGCCGCGTGCTACATAGGCGGCATCTCCGCACGGATGCCATCCTTATGCCTCTACTCGCTCTGCTAGTCATCGCCTGCCAGGTCGCCTGCGGCCTGCACGTGGTCCGCACCGGCCAGGAACGCTACTGGCTGTTCCTGATCATCAGCCTTCCCGGCCTCGGCTGCCTCATCTACTTTCTCGGCATCATGCTGCCGGACATCCTCGGCAGCCGCACCGGCCGCCGCGCGGTGAACCGCCTGCACGACCACATCGACCCGGAACGCCACCTGCGGGCGCTGCGCGACGAGCTGAGCCTGCGTGATACCCACGAAAGCCGCGTGCAATTGGCCGACGAACTGGCCCGGCTGGAGCGCTTCGCCGAAGCCGGCGAACACTATCAGGCAGCGCTGCGTGGCATGCATGAACAGGACCCGTCGATTCTCCTCGGACTGGCCCGCGCCCAGTTCGGCCAGGGCGATGCCCTGGGTTGCCGGCTCAGCCTGGAGCGCCTGATCCAGCACAACCCGCAGTACCGGTCGGCGGACGGCCATTTGCTGTACGCCCGCGCCCTCGACCAGCTCGGCGAAACCGCCAAGGCTGAAGAGGAATACGGCGCCCTGGCCAGCTACTACGCCGGGCCGGAAGCACGTTATCACTATGCCCAGATGCTCATCCGCCTGGACCGTACCGGCGAAGCGCGCACCCTGCTGGAGCAGATCGAAGCCTACGCCCGCCGCGCCCCACGCCATTACCGCAACCTGCATCAGCACTGGCTGAACCTGACCCGCCAGACGCTGAAAGCGCTGGATACGCCGGAGCGGAAACAGGCCTGAGTCAGACGTTGCACTGTTTCTGTAAGAGCCAGCTCTGCTGGCGATTCGTGCGTTCGACGATACTCCGCTTCGCGAGCAGAGTTCGCTCCTACAAGGCAAGGCGCTGCTGCACATAACGCCGTAGCCCGAATAAGCGCCAGCGCAATCCGGGCTACAGGTGTAGGGGCGAATTCATCCGCCCGACGGGGCCTTATGAGCAGATAAATCCCCCACACCGCCCCGCTTCCGTAGGAGCCAGCTCTGCTGGCGAAGCGTTTAACCTGCCACTCGCCTAACCCCGCTAACGCTCCGCTTCGTCGACAGGCAACACTGTCACCCGCACCTCCGGGTCATGGCTGCCGCCGCCGAGGATCACCCCGCGCAGCGGTGAGACATCGGAGAAGTCGCGTCCCCAGGCCAGGGTGATGTGTTCCAGATTCGGCAGCACGGCATTGGTCGGGTCGAAGTCCACCCAACCGAAACGCGGGCAATACACCGACACCCAGGCATGCGAGGCGTCGGCGCCGATCAGGCGGGGCTGGCCAGGGGGTGGCTGGGTCAGCAGGTAGCCACTGACGTAGCGGGCCGCCAACCCACGGGAGCGCAGACAGGCGAGCATCAGATGGGCGAAGTCCTGACAGACGCCACGGCGCTTTTCCAACACTTCCAACAACGGCGTCGCCACCTGGGTGGCGGCCGGGTCGAAGGTGAAGTCGGTGAATATCTTACGCATCAACGCGTCTACCGCCTGCAACAACGGCCGGCCGGGCGTGAAGCAGTCGTCGGCGAACAGCACGAAGGCATGCTTTATCCGCACCGCCGGCGATTCGAAGCGGAAGCGGCTGGCTTCCAGGCGCTCGGTATTCAGGGGCTGGCCGCTGTAGCCGAGGCTGTCACGCGCGCTTTCCCAGGACGGCGAGGTGGCGAGATCAATGGCCGGCCGGGCCAGCACTTCCACCTCCAGACGCGCGCCGACTTCGAGTTCGCCGTGAGGACGCTCGAAGGCCAGGCGGGTCAGCGGATTGCCGAACACGTCCTGCTCGTCTCGCCGCCGAGTCGGTTCCGGACTGATCGTCAGTTGCCGACTCAGACAGTGCTGCCAGGAGCTTTCGCGTGGCCACAGGTGCGCCAGTTGCTGCGCCAGGGAGACCGGCGCGGCGTAGCGGTAGTGGGTATCGTGCATGACCCGATAGCGGGCGCTGGCCACAGCATCGGAGCGTTTATCGGAAGAAGTCATAGCGAAACCGTCTGCTGGCTGGCATCGACGTGGGCGAAATAGCGCAGGGTGAGACGATCGGAAAGCTGTCCGGCCGCCTCGGCGATTTCCCGCAGCAGGTCGCCCAGCCCGTCGAGCACGGCGCGCATTCCGGCTTCACCGAACAGCGGGCTGTCGAGGGTGCCCAGGTCCACGGCGCGCAGGCGTTCGCCGAGCAGATCGAGGCCCACTTCCGGCGGACCGCCGAAGTCGTCACTGAGCTGCTGCAGCGCGCGTTTCAGCTCGCTTAACTGGAACGACACGGCATGCGGGTTCTGCTCGTCGAGCAGCAGCAGGTCGAGCACCGGGATCAACTGCGGCGCGGCCTGGTAGCGCGAGCGGTAGGTGATGGTGCTGTTACCCAGCTCCAGCAGCCATTCGAGGCCGGCCTGGTCCTGCGCGGCGCGTCCGAGGAGGAACCCGGCGATGGCTTCGGCGAGGAACTGCAGGCGCTCGATGCGCCGGCCGATCATCAGGAAACGCCAGCCGTCGTCGCGGGTCATGTCATCCAGGGCGAAACCGGACAGCGCCGAGAGCGACATCAGCAAACGGTTGAGGAAATCCAGCAGCTCGCCGAGATCGCCTTCGTCGCGTTCGAGCAAGTGGGTCTCGCGCTGGATTTCCACCAGCGCATGCCAGTTCTCCCGCGACAACCGCCCACGTACCTGGGCTGCCGAGCCGTTCAGGCGCTGCAGGTTGGCGCGCAGGCTGAACGGCCAGTCCTCGCCGATCAAGGCCTGGAACAACCGCGTTTCCAGCTCGCCTTCGCCGGGCAAGAGGTCGAGCTGCGCCGCCAGATCAACGGCAGCCTCCAGCGCCAGCGGCTCGTCGTCGTCATCCACGTAGCGAACAAGGATCACTCGCAGCAGGCGGCTGATGTCATCGCAGCGCTCGGCGTAACGACCGAACCAGAACAGGTTTTCCACTACCCGCGACGGCAGGTAAGGGTCGCGCCGCACGATGTCCTGCACGCCCAGCGGGCGCGGACGCAGCGGCTCGCCGAGGGCTTCGCGGCCGGCCAGCACCCAGGTGTCCTTGCTGCCGCCGCCGCTCTGCATGGCCACCACGTCGGCACCGGCCTCGGCGGCGACGCGGGTTAGCCCGCCGGGAAGCACGCGGTAGCCATCGGCGCTGGCCACCGCATAGACGCGCATGCCGATGGCGCGCGATTGCAGGCAGTCGTCCTGCCAGACCGGCGCCTGGGACAGTTGCGCCACTTCCTGAGCCACATAGGCATAGGGCCGCGCCCGCAGGCGCGCAGCCAGCTTGGCCAGCCCGGCTTCGTCGAGGCTGTTGGCGAACACCGGGGCGAAACTCTGCGAGGGAAAGGCCGGCAGCACCAGCAGATCGGCGAGTTTGTCCAGCGCCTGCTCCAGCACCGGCGGCTCGCCGCACCACCAGGTCGCAATGGAGGGCAGCAACAGTTCATCGCCAAACAGGTGCTGCTGGATCTTCGGCAAAAAGCCGAGCAGACCCGGCGACTCCAGCACCCCGGAGCCCAGCGCGTTGGCCACCAGCACCCTCCCCTGGCGCACCGCTTCGAGCAGGCCGGGCACACCGAGGGCCGAGTCGCTGCGCAACTCCAGCGGATCGCAGAAATCGTCGTCCAGCCGGCGCAGCAGCGCATGCACGCGGCGCAGGCCGCCGAGGGTCTTCAGATAGAGGGTGGCGTCGCGCACCGTCAGGTCGTGGCCCTCCACCAGCGGGAAGCCCAGGTGGCGGGCCAAGTACAGGTGCTCGAAGTAGGTCTCGTTGAAGCGCCCCGGCGTCAGCAGGACGACCAGCGGCGTTTCCCCCGTATCGCAGGGCGCCTGGCTGACCAGGGTCTCGCGCAGGGTGCGGAAGTAGCTCGCCAGGTGCTGCACACGCAGTTCGCGGAACAACTCGGGGAAGGTACGCGAAATGATCTGCCGGTTTTCCAGGGCATAGCCGGCACCGGAAGGGGTCTGGGTGCGGTCGGCGATGACCCACCAGCGACCATCCGGTGCACGGCGCAGGTCCGCCGCATAGACATGCAGGAAGGTCCCGCCCGGTGGCTGGATGCCCTGGCAGGGCCAGAGGAAATTGTTGTGGCCGAACACCAGTTCGGTCGGCAGCAGCCCCTCGCGCAGCAGCCGCTGCGGGCCATAGAGGTCGGCCAGGACCGTATCCAGCAGGCGCGCCCGCTGCGCCACGCCAGTGGCGATGCCGCGCCACTCTTCGGCGTCGATCAGGTTCGGCAGCAGGTCCAACTCCCAAGGCCGGTCGGTGCCCTTGGGGTCGGCGTAGACGTTGTAGGTGATGCCGTTTTCCTGGATCTGCCGCGCCACCAGCGCCTGGCGCTGGCTCAGCTGCGCCGGGTTGCTGTGCATCAGGTGCTGGTGGAACCGACGCCAATGGGGACGGACTTGGCCGCTGGCGTCGAGCAGTTCGTGGTAGGCCCGCGTGTCGTGCGGGAGGGCGGCGAGCAGATCGGGCATCGGTGACTCGGAGGCAGTGTCTCGTGGGTGCGCAGGGCGCAAAGCGTCCGCCGGACTGGAATCAGTCGCCGCTGGGGAACGGCTCGAGACTATAGACCCTGGACGCCATCCAGGCAGCGCAAGAGTTATGCCATCGATCCAGCAGTGCCACGCCGTATTGGCACCGCGTGCGCGCCCCATGACGGAGCACAGCCCTACCATGGCGCACCGCCTCCGCACGAAAACAGGGCGACTACGAGCAGCCGCCCTCCAGGCTGGCGATCCAGCGCCGCACCAGCTCCACGCCTTCCGCGTGCGCGGTGGAACGGCCCAGCTCCGGCATCATCGCGCTGGGGTCGAGGCTTTCCAGGCGGTAGATAAGGATCGAGTCGCCCGGGGCGCCGGGCTGGATATCGACCAGGCGATTGCCGGAACCCTTGCCGGCCGCCACTGGCTGCTTGCAACGGCCGTAGCGGATGCCGAAGGGGGTCGCCGGGTCGAGCAGCAGCCCGGACGTGCGCGCTGGCCCCTGTGGGTTGTGGCAGTGCGAGCAGTTGGCGTCCAGGTAGCTGCGGGCCTGCTGTTCCAGACTCTCGCCGGCGCGCGGCTGGCCGAACAAGGCATTCTGCGGAACGCCGGCCAGCCCAGCCGGCAAACCCTCGAGCAGGCCGCGTTGTTGCCAGTGAACGAGCTGGTTATCCACACCGTCGGCATAGGCGAAGTCTTTGTTCAGGTGCCTCGCCTTCGGCCCCAGCGGCTGAATACCCAAGCCGTGACGTTCTTCGTGACAACCGGCGCACTGGTTGGCATCGGGTACCTGGTAGTCCACCGCCAGCGTCTGCCCCGCATCACTCACCAGCGTCATCGCCTCGCTGGCGCCGGCCCACTCCAGGCGGGCATCGCGCTGATCCGCATCCCAGACATAAGGCAGCGCCACCCAGCCATCCCGCTGATGCAGCAGGATACGCGTCTCCACCAGGCGCACCCGCTTCAGGTCGAGGCCACGTTGCGGGTCGTAGACCGACAGGTTGGTGCGCAACAGGCCGCCCTGCTCGTCCTTCGGGTAGTAGAAGGTCTTGGTCAGCACCGTGCCGACCGGGTAGTCGAAACGCGCCTCGGCATAGACCGCCGCCTCCCCCTTCGGCATCCAGACGGTGCGCATCTTGTGCGCGTAGTCGCTGAACAGCGGCGTGTTGAGGTCGTACGGCAACACCTCGGCATTCTGCTGCAGATGGCCGTCCACCCTGTGCAGCATGCCCCAGGCGGACAGGGTTTCCGGGTAATCCTCGCCCTGCGGCAGGTACAGCGGCGCCGGCGCTTCGCCACAGGCAGCGAGCAACAGGCCGGCGAGCAGCGACAGCAGGCCCTTCATACGCCGGGCTCGCCCAGCGCCAGATGCACCGCCGGCAGCTTGGCCAATTGGCAGCGATGGGGGGTGATGTCGGTGCTGATGTTCTTGAAGTCGTTCGGTGCGTCGACGTTGATCAACCCGGCCTCGCCGTTGTCGACACAGATGGCCAACTCTGGCGGCAGGCGGCCGTCGACCTGTTTCTTCGGATCGAAATAGCCATCCCAGAGGATGTCCGGCAGGCGGCCGTTGAGGCCGAACTGGGTGATCTTCAGCGCCTTCAGGTCGAGGTGGTCGGGGCTGTCTCCGCCCGGCCCGAAACGGTTGCCGTGGATGTAGATGCCTTCCGGGTAGGGATCGAAATCCTCGGTGGTGGAAAGCTCCGTGTAGCCGGTACTGAAGTAGCTGCTGATGATCACGTTGGCGGTCTTGTGCTCGCCGATGTCGTTATCGAAGATTTCCACCTGGTCGTTGGAGTTGATCACCACCCCCGATCCCGCCGGCACGCTGGCCACCGGCGTGCCCTTGTGGCCGAAGTTCTTGTGGTTGTTGCCCTCGACCCGGTTGCGGTAGACCCGCGTGGCATAGCCCGGCTGCGGCAGGTTGGGCATATTGAACACCAGAATGCCGCCGGTGTTGCCGGTGGCGACGTTGTCGTAGACGTCGGCACCGATGGTGTTCTCGATCTCGATGCCGGCGACGTTGCGCTCGGCGCGGCTGTTGCGCACCACCACGTTGCGCGACTGGCCGACATAGATGCCGGCATCCGACGCGCCGATGGCGACGCTGCCGTCGATCAGGGTGTTCTCGGTCTGCACCGGGTAGATGCCGTAGGCGCCATTCTCGGTGGCCGGGCCATTGGTCCATTCGGTACGCACCCGGCGGATGACAATGTTCTTGCCGCCGACCACCTTGAGCGCATCGCCCTTGGTGTCCTCGAGGGCCAGGTCCTCGATGGTGAAGTCCGAGGCATCCACCAGCAGCCCTTCGGCCCCGGATTTCTGCCCCTTGAAGTTAAGGATGGTCTTGTCCATGCCCGCGCCGCGCAGTGTCACGCCGCTGACCTTGAGACTCAGGCTGCGGTCGAGCTGGTAGGTACCGGCAGGAATCTCGATGACGCTACCCGGCTTTGCCTTGATCAGACGAGCCTGCAGGTCTTTCTGGAAATCCAGGTGGGTCTCCGGCGCCTGCTCGCCGCAGGCAACGAGCAGCACGGACAGGGCGACCACGGGCAAGGCGGCGCTACGCATGGCACGACTCCGGTTATGGTTATTTTGATTGGCACTATAGTACCAATTTCAAGGCAGACCAAGTGTGCTGACAAAAGCTGTGGTGTATCCGTCGTCTTCGCAGGGGCCAGCTCTGCTGACGAAGCTTTGCTGCGGGACCCGTTCGCGAGCAGAGCTCGCTCCTACGAGGCTAGGCGGCTTTGCGGCAAATTCATTCGCCAAACCCACCCTCGCCGGGCGAATGAATTCGCCCCTGCAACGAGCGGGCACGGCGGCTTTTCGTAGAAGCCAGCTCTGCTGGCGAAGCTTTGGTGCGGGGCCATTCGCGAGCAGATCTCGCTCATACAAGGACGAGGCGGCTTTGCGGCGAATTCATCCGCCCAAACCCACCCTCGTCGGGCGAATGAATTCGCCCCTACAGAGAGTGGGCCCGGATGGCGAGCGAATCAGCGCGGGGCTTGGGGACGTTTGCCGGGCTTCTTCTTGCCCTTGGCGAAAGCGGCAGCCTTACCCTGCTCGTTCTTGGTCCAGGGCTTGGAGCCGTCGCTGGCGCGGGGCGGCAGGCCAGTGTGCTGGGTCAGAAGGGGTGTGCTGCCCTTCTTGCTGCCCGCAGGGGTGGAGTTTTTCCGCCGGGCGCTCTGGTAACCACCGTCCACCGCCGGCTGGAACGCCGGGATGAGTTGGTGCTTGCCGTTGCCGATCAGGTCAGCGCGGCCCATGTCCTTCAATGCCTCGCGCAGCATCGGCCAGTTGTTCGGGTCGTGGTAACGCAGGAAGGCCTTGTGCAGGCGGCGCTGGCGGTCGCTCTTGACGATATTCACCCCGTCGCTCTTGTAGGTGACCTTGCGCAGCGGGTTCTTGCCCGAATGGTACATGGCAGTCGCGGTGGCCATGGGCGACGGGTAGAACGCCTGCACCTGGTCGGCACGGAAACCGTTGCGCTTGAGCCAGAGGGCGAGGTTCATCATGTCCTCGTCGGTGGTACCCGGGTGCGCGGCGATGAAGTACGGGATCAGATACTGCTCCTTGCCCGCCTCCTTCGAGAATTTCTCGAACATCTGCTTGAAGCGGTCATAGGTGCCGATGCCCGGCTTCATCATCTTGGTCAGCGGCCCTTCCTCGGTGTGCTCCGGGGCAATCTTCAGATAGCCGCCGACGTGGTGGGTCACCAGTTCCCTGACGTATTCCGGCGATTCCACGGCGAGGTCGTAGCGCAAGCCGGAAGCGATGAGAATCTTCTTCACCCCAGGCAGGGCGCGGGCCGAGCGATAGAGCTGGATCAGCGCCGAGTGGTCGGTGTCGAGGTTGTCGCAGATGCCCGGATAGACGCAGGACGGCTTGCGGCACGCCGACTCGATCTCGCGGCTCTTGCAGGCGATGCGGTACATGTTGGCGGTCGGGCCACCCAGGTCGGAAATCACCCCGGTGAAACCCGGCACCTTGTCGCGGATTTCCTCGATCTCGCGAATGATCGAGTCCTCCGAACGGCTCTGGATGATGCGCCCCTCGTGCTCGGTGATGGAGCAGAAGGTACAGCCGCCGAAGCAGCCGCGCATGATGTTCACCGAGAAGCGGATCATCTCGTAGGCCGGGACCTTCGCCTTGCCATAAGCCGGGTGCGGCACGCGGGCGTAGGGCAGGCCGAACACGTAGTCCATCTCTTCGGTGGTCATCGGGATCGGCGGCGGGTTCAGCCAGATGTCCATGTCGCCGTGCTTCTGCACCAGCGCACGGGCGTTGCCCGGGTTGGTCTCCAGGTGCAGCACGCGGTTGGCGTGGGCGTAGAGCACCGCATCGTTGCGCACCTTCTCGAAGGACGGCAGGCGGATCACCGTCTTGTCGCGCTCGAGCTTCGGGTGCGGCAGCAGTTGCACCACCTTGGCCTCGTTCGGGTCGTCCACCGGCCCCGTGCCTTTTTCCTGCTCGATGGCGCAGGCGGCGGTGTCCTGGGTGTTGACGTAGGGGTTGATGATCTTGTCGATCTTGCCTGGCCGGTCGATGCGCGTGGAGTCGATCTCGAACCAGTCCTCGGGTGTATCGCGGCGGATGAAGGCGGTGCCGCGGATATCGGTGATGGTGCCGATGGACTCGCCACGGGACAGCCGCTGGGCGATTTCCACCACAGCGCGCTCGGCGTTGCCATAGAGGAGGATGTCGGCAGTGGCGTCCATCAGGATGGAGCGGCGCACCTTGTCCTGCCAGTAGTCATAGTGGGCGATGCGGCGCAGCGAGGCCTCGATGCCGCCGAGCACCACCGGCACGTGGCTGTAGGCTTCCTTGCAGCGCTGGCTGTAGACCAGGCTGGCGCGGTCCGGGCGCTTGCCGGCTTCGCCGCCGGGGGTGTAGGCATCGTCCGAGCGGATTTTCTTGTCCGCGGTGTAGCGGTTGATCATCGAGTCCATGTTGCCCGCCGCCACGCCGAAGAACAGGTTCGGCTCGCCGAGCTTCATGAAATCGTCTTTCGAGCGCCAGTCCGGCTGGGCGATGATGCCGACGCGGAAGCCCTGGGCCTCCAGCAGGCGGCCGATGATAGCCATGCCGAACGAGGGATGATCGACGTAGGCATCGCCGGTCACGATGATGATGTCGCAGGAGTCCCAGCCCAACTGGTCCATCTCTTCCCGGCTCATCGGCAGGAAAGGTGCAGGCCCGAAGCATTCGGCCCAGTATTTCGGATAGTCGAACAACGGCTTGGCGGCTTGCATGGCGTGACCAGGGAGACTCGAAAAAACGCGGGCGCGGAATATAGCACAAAAATTGAACAAGTCCGACCCCGCCACTCAGGTTTACCGCCGCTCCGCTTGTGGTCTGAACCCCGTCACCAGGCGCTGAGCCACGCAAAAACCGACATCCTCGCTCGGATTTCCATCCGTCGCTTGCCTCCATTGGGACGCGATACTTTTGCGATTCACGTAATAGCCAAAGGCTATACTCGCCTCAAAAACGGCGCCTGACCTGTCAGGCACAAGGAGCCTGGGGTGCGGCGCACGATCACCTTGTT
The DNA here is from genome assembly GCF_002091635.1 of Pseudomonas indica NBRC 103045. Taxonomy (GTDB): domain Bacteria; phylum Pseudomonadota; class Gammaproteobacteria; order Pseudomonadales; family Pseudomonadaceae; genus Pseudomonas_M; species Pseudomonas_M indica. The sequence goes on from NZ_BDAC01000001.1 coordinate 12,375, forward strand.
CTTCTGTTGGCTAGGCTTGCTGGCCACCTTCGGTACGGCCCATGCCGCTCCCATCGAACTGACCCGCGACAGCAGCGGTATGGGGTTGAACGACCGTATCGAGCTGCTCGAGGACGTCGATGGCTCCCTGACCATCGATGACATGACCGACCCCGCCGTGCAGGCGCGCTTCCGCCCCGCCGACGGCCGTGCCAGCGTCGGGCAGAGCAGCAACCCCTGGTGGGTGAAGGTGCAATTGCAGCGCGCCGGCGACACACCGCGGGAATGGTGGCTGGAAGTCGGGGCCGTCACCCTGCTGGATCTCCAGGTGTTCTTCCCCGGTGAACAAGGCGGCTGGCGAATGCGCCAGTCCGGCGAGCGCGTCGGCTTCGCCGAAGGGCGCGATCATCCCTATCGACGTGCCGTTTTCCGCCTTCCAGCACTGGCTGGGGAACCGTCGACCTTCTATCTGCGCACTTATGACCCGGCCGGCAATTCCTTCCCGCTGCGGGTCTGGCAACTGGCCGACCTCGACCTGACGGCCACCCGCGAGAACCTGGCGATCGGCCTGGTCTACGGCGTGATCTTCGCACTGCTGCTGTACAACCTGTTCATCCTCTTCAGCCTGCGGGACAGCGCCTATCTCTGGTACGTGCTGGCGACCGCCGGGGCCCTGCTCTTCATCCTCAGCATGACCGGCCACGGTTTCCAGTATCTCTGGCCTGGCTCGGCGGTACCTTTCTGGCTGGACCGCATCACCCTGCCGTCGGTGTGGGGCTTCTGCGCCTGCCGCTTCACCCAGAGTCTCCTGCAGACCCGTGTTCACGTTCGCTGGGCCCACCGCCTGCTGAGCCTGGCCTGCGTTGTCTATGTCGTCGCCATTGCGCTGGATGCTTTCGGCCTGCGCGGCCCGACAGCATGGCTCATCGCCCTGCTGTCGCTTTCCAGCATCCCTGCTGCGCTGGGCGCCGCCCTGATTCGCTGGCGACAGGGGTTCTTTCCGGCGCTGCTGTATCTCTGCGGCTACGGCCTGGTCCTGGGCAGCATCGGCATCCTGCTGCTACGCGCGACGGGTTTGCTGCAACCTTCACCGCTGAACGCGTTCGTCTTTCCGATTTCGGTGGCCGCCGAATCCATCTTGTTCTCCTTCGCCCTGGCCTATCGCATCCAGATTCTCAAACAAGAGAAAGCCGCCGCGCTGGAACAGGCCGACCGCGAGAAAACCGCCCGCCTCGCCCAGATGCAGGCCAGCGCGGACGAACTGCAGGCCGCGGTGGACCGGCGCACCGCCGAGCTGGCGGCAGCCAACCAGCGTCTGTCGGAGCGCGAGGCGGACCTGCGGCACGCCGCCTTCCACGACCCGCTGACCGAGCTGCCGAATCGCCGCTACCTGATCGAAAGGGTCGAAGGCACCTTGGCCGAAGCCAGGCGACGGCAGGAGTCCGTGGCGTTGATGCTGATCGATCTCGATCACTTCAAACCGATCAATGACCGTCACGGCCACGATGCGGGCGACCTGATGCTGCGCAGCATCGCCCAGCGGCTACGCCAGCAGGTTCGCAGCCATGACATGGTGGCGCGCCTGGGCGGGGACGAATTCGCCGTGCTGGTCGGAGGGACGAACGCCGAGGGTCATGCCTGTGAAGTAGCCGAACGCCTGCTCGCCGAGCTGTCGCAGCCAGTGCGCTATGGCGCCGAACGGCTGGCGGTGACCGTCAGCATCGGTGTGGCGCTGTTTCCGCAGCATGGCGGGCATTTTGCCGCGCTCTACAAGGCCGCCGACGAAGCACTCTACCGGGTGAAGACGCAGGGACGCTCGGGTTTCTACCTGTGCGGGGCGGATGGCGGCCTGAGCGACAGCGACTGCCTGCAACTGGATGTGCTGAAAGTGCCGAGCGGCCTGCTGTGAACGCGGTTATGCCGCGCTATAACGCCGCGGTACCCGCGCGGTGACCTTGGTCAGCAGCTCGTAACCGATGGTTCCACAGGCGTGGGCGATCTCGTCCACCGGCAGTTGGGCGCCCCACAGCTCGACACGGTCACCGACCGTGGCGTCCGGTACGTCGGTCAGCTCCACCGCCAGCATGTCCATGGAGACCCGTCCGACCAGAGGCACGCGCATTCCCCGGACAACGACCGGAGTACCGGACGGCGCATGCCGGGGGTAGCCATCACCGTAACCACAGCTGACCGTAGCGATACGGGACGGCCGTTGCGCTACCCAGGTAGCGCCGTAACCCACGCTCTCCCCCGGCGCGATATCGCGCAAGGCGATCACCTGCGCGGCCAGGGTCATCGCCGGCTTCAGCCCCAGCTCGGCAGCGGATAGTTCGGCGAATGGCGAAGCGCCGTAGAGCATGATGCCCGGTCGCAGCCAGTCCATATGCGCGGCCGGAATCGTCAGCACGGCGGCGGAGTTCGCCAGGCTGCGATGGGTGAAATCCAAGTCCAACTGAGCGAGGAAGCACTCCAGTTGCTGTTCGGTAAGAGGGTGGCCGCGCTCATCGGCACAGGCGAAATGGCTCAGCAGGTTCAGCTCGGCGACCTGCTGCGCTTCCTGCAGGCGCCCGTACCAATCGCGCAACGCTTCTGGAGCGAAGCCCAAGCGGTGCATGCCGCTGTCGAGCTTGAGCCAGACATTCAGCGGTCGAGGCACGCTTGCCGCCAACAGGGCGGTCGCCTGTTCGACGCCCTGCACGGCGACATCCAGGCCCAGCCGGGCCGCCATCTGGTATTCCGCCGGCTCGAAACAACCCTCCAGCAGCAGAATACGTGCTTCGCCGTGCATACCACGCACCTCGGCGGCCTCTTCCAGGCAGGCCACGGCGAAACCGTCGGCCTCATCGTGCAGTGCCGTAACCACCTCACGAATGCCATGCCCGTAGGCATTCGCCTTGACCACCGCAAACACCTGCCGTCCCGGCGCACAGCGCCTGGCAACGGCGTGGTTGTGGCGGATGGCGGCGAGATCGACGTGGGCGACAAGAGGGCGCATAGCGGAACTCCGGCGAAAGGAGTCCGAATTCTAATGCAAGCTGCAAGCTGCAAGCTGCAAGCTGCAAGCTGCAAGCTGCAAGCTGCAAGCTGCAAGCTGCAAGCTGCAAGCTGCAAGCTGCAAGCGAATCAGCGTGAGGGTCGAGCTGGCGCTATCGTCAAGCACCTACTGTTTTACTTGTGGCTTGTAGCTGAAGCTTGCCGCTGTCCCGTTATTCATCGTCGAACTGGTACGAACCGGGCGCCAGGTTCTCGAAGCGCGAATACTTGCCGAGGAAGGCCAGGCGAACCGTACCGATGGGGCCGTTACGCTGCTTGCCGATAATGATTTCGGCGACGCCCTTGTACTCGGTCTCCGGGTGGTACACCTCGTCCCGGTAGACGAACATGATGATGTCGGCGTCCTGCTCGATCGCACCGGATTCGCGCAAGTCGGAGTTCACCGGGCGCTTGTTCGGCCGCTGTTCCAGCGAGCGGTTCAGCTGCGACAGCGCGATCACCGGACAGTTGAACTCCTTGGCCAGGGCCTTCAACGAACGGGAGATTTCGGAAATCTCATTGACCCGGCTATCGCCGCTGGAACCGGGAATCTGCATCAGTTGAAGGTAGTCGACCATGATCAGGCCGATCTCGCCGTGCTCGCGGGCCAGCCGGCGCGTACGGGCGCGCATTTCCGAGGGCGAAATGCCGGCGGTATCGTCGATGAACAGCTTGCGGTCATTGAGCAGGTTGACCGCCGAGGTCAGGCGTGGCCAGTCGTCATCGTCGAGGCGACCGGCACGTACCTTGGTCTGGTCGATGCGCCCGAGCGAGGCGAGCATACGAATCACGATGGATTCGGAAGGCATCTCCAGGGAGTACACCAGGATCGCCTTGTCGCTGCGCATCAGCGCGTTTTCCACCAAGTTCATGGCGAAGGTGGTCTTACCCATCGACGGACGACCGGCGACGATTACCAGGTCGGCCGGCTGCAGGCCGCTGGTCTGGTTGTCCAGATCGGTGAAACCGGTGGAAAGACCGGTAATCGCGTCGCCGGCATTGAACAGCGTGTCGATGCGGTCGATGGCCTTGACCAGGATGTCGTTGATCCCGACCGGGCCGCCGGTCTTCGGCCGTGCCTCGGCGATCTGGAAGATCAGCCGCTCGGCTTCGTCGAGGATTTCTTCTCCGGTACGCCCCTGGGGCGCGTAGGCGGCATCTGCGATTTCATTGCTGATGCCGATCAACTGCCGCAGCGTGGCCCGCTCGCGGATGATCTGCGCATAGGCCTTGATGTTAGCCACGGACGGCGTGTTCTTGGCCAGCTCGCCAAGATAGGCGAGCCCGCCGACCTGACTGAGCTGCCCTTCCTTGTCCAGTTGCTCGGACAAGGTCACCACGTCGAACGGCATGTTGCGTTCGGCCAGTTTGAAGATGGCGCGGAAGATCAGGCGATGGTCATGGCGGTAGAAATCGCCATCCGAGACCTGATCGAGTACCCGCTCCCAAGCGTTGTTGTCCAGCATCAGGCCGCCCAGCACGGCCTGCTCGGCCTCGATGGAATGCGGCGGCACCTTGAGGGCAGCGGTTTCCAGATCGTATTGCTCAGGTGTGGTGATGTCGTTCATGACGCTCGATTTCGGGACTTCAGAAAAACAATGGGCACGTTCCGCCGAGACGGAAACGTGCCCGAATTGTTAGCAGGCCAGCACCGGAGTGCAAGCCCGCTGGGCGGCTGATCAGCCAGCGACCACGATCAGCTTGACGGTCGCTTCGACGTCGGTGTGCAGGTGCACGGCCACGTCGTATTCGCCTACCTGACGGATGGTACCGTTGGGCAGACGGACTTCGCTCTTGGCCACTTCCACGCCGGAGGCGGTCAGGGCGTCGGCGATGTCGGCAGTGCCGATGGAGCCGAACAGTTTGCCTTCATCGCCAGCGGTAGCGGTGATGGTGACTTCCAGTTCGGACAGTTGGGCAGCGCGAGCTTCGGCGGAAGCTTTCTTCTCGGCAGCCAGTTTCTCCAGCTCGGCGCGACGAGCTTCGAACGCAGCGACGTTCTCGGCGGTAGCGGCAGTGGCCTTGCCTTGCGGCAGGAGGAAGTTACGGGCGTAACCGCTTTTTACATTCACCTTGTCGCCCAGGTTGCCCAGGTTGGCGATTTTTTCCAGCAGGATGACTTCCATTTGAGTCTTACCTCTTAACTTTTAACCTTCACCGTTCGCAGGTCCGGCGCCGTTCTTGCGCGCTAGGCGACCGCGAAAATCAATCAGACTGTCGACAACGGCCAAAACCACCAGCAACGGATAGATCAGCTGCATGAACAGCAGCAGCGTCACGTACAGCCCTATCAGCCAGAACCTGGCGAGCCCCAACCCATGCAGCAGGGCCAGCCCGGCAAATGCCAGCGGCACGCTACAGATCGGCGTCAGCATGGCCAGTTGAGGTCCCAGGTTGGGACCGACCAGCATGCCCGCCAGCAGCAGGACCGCCAGTGCCAGCGGCAGTCGCAACACGCGGAATTCGCGGCCGAAACCACCTGGGTTGTACAACGCCGCCTGCCAGTAACGCCCCAACATCAGGCTAAGCAGACTGAGGATCTGCAACAGTGCCGCCAACAGACCGGTGAGTACCGGGGCCAACAAGGCCTCCAGGCGTGCCCGCTCGTCTACCGACAACTGTTGGTAGACCCCTTCGAGCGCTTGCGGCATGAGCTTCTGCAACTCCGCCGCCATCGCCGCGATGGGTTCGCCGAACACGGCCCCGAGCGCCAGTCCATAGACCAGACCCACGACGACGCTGCCGAGCAGCACACGCATCCAGGACATGCTGGCGCGCAGGATCAGCGCCAGCCCCAGCGATCCCAGCAACACCAACAGGGTGAGCGGTTCGCCGAAGTACCACCAGGCCAGAGCCGGCAGTATCGCCCAGACGAGAATGCCCAAGGCATCGTTCAGGCCCCGCCGCAGCAGCACCAGGCTGCCCGCGGCGGCACTCAACCAGAACAGCAGCGGCAAGGCTGCCGAACCGACCACCACCAGGGTGGCCTGCATGCGGCCGCGCATGATGAACTCAGCCAGGGCACGCATGCGATCTATCCCTTACTTCTTGTCGACCGTCCGGTCTCAACGGCCGTGGCTGTCGGTGTAGGGCAGCAGGGCCAGGAAGCGGGCGCGCTTGATAGCGGTAGCCAGCTGACGCTGATACTTGGCCTTGGTACCGGTGATACGGCTAGGAACGATCTTGCCGGTTTCAGAAATGTAGGCCTTCAGGGTGTTCAGATCTTTGTAATCGATCTCTTTCACGCCTTCAGCGGTGAAACGGCAGAACTTACGACGACGGAAAAAACGTGCCATGACAGTGGCTCCTCAATAGATCCGGGAATTACTCGTCAGCGTTGTCGCTGCTGTCACTGTCGTCGCCTTCGGCGCCGTCAGTAGCTTCAACGCGATCACGACGCTCGCGGCGCTCGCTGCGGTTTTCCTCGGCCTTGAGCATCTCGGACTGGCCGGTGACGGCTTCGTCGCGACGGATGACCAGGTTACGGATAACGGCGTCGTTGTAGCGGAAGTTGTCTTCCAGCTCGGACAGGGCTTTGCCGCTGCACTCGACGTTCATCATCACGTAGTGAGCCTTGTGCACGTTGTTGATGGCATAAGCCAGCTGACGACGGCCCCAGTCTTCCAGGCGGTGAATCTTGCCGCCGTCTTCTTCGATCAGCTTGGTGTAACGCTCGACCATGCCGCCGACTTGCTCGCTCTGGTCCGGGTGAACCAGAAAGATGATTTCGTAATGACGCATAAATGCTCCTTACGGGTTGCAGCCTGCCGACAAAGCGGTCAGGCAAGGAGTGAGTTCTCGTTTTGTCTTGCCGGATGACAGGCGCATGAGCACCGCCCGCCGGGCAAGGGGCGCAATTCTAGAGAAGGGGCGACGGGGAAGCAAGGCGAACTGGTGAAAAATTAAGCAACTCCAAGCTCCAAGCTCCAAGCTCCAAGCTCCAAGCTCCAAGCTCCAAGCTCCAAGCTCCAAGCTCGCCAGGATGGTAGGTGGCCCCTCCCCAGCGTCAAGCCGCCCTTGCTCTCACTTGCCGCTTAAAGCTTGTGGCTGCCCCTCTGCCGAACCGCCTCGAACAGGCAGACGCCCGTAGCGACCGACACATTGAGGCTGCTGACGCTACCGGCCATCGGCAGCTTCACCAGGTAATCGCAATGTTCGCGGGTCAGGCGGCGCATGCCCTTGCCTTCGGCCCCCATGATCAGCACCGTGGGGCCGGTGAGGTCCTGCTGGTACAGTTCCTGTTCGGCCTCGCCGGCCGTACCGACCGTCCACAGCCCGCGCTGCTGAAGCTTTTCCAGGGTCCGTGCGAGGTTGGTCACCGCCACCAGCGGCACCACTTCGGCCGCCCCGCAGGCGACCTTGCGCACCGTGGCGTTCAGGGTAGCCGACTTGTCCTTGGGGATGATTACCGCCAGCACACCCGCCGCATCGGCGGTACGCAGGCAGGCACCGAGGTTGTGCGGATCGGTCACGCCATCCAGTACCAACAACAGGGGCGGCCCCTCGGCACGATCGAGCAGTTCCTCGAGCATGGCCTCGCCCCAGACCTGGCTGGGGCTTACTTCGGCAACCACGCCCTGGTGGGCGCCGTCCTCGGCCCATTCGTCCAGCTCACGGCGATCGCGCTGACCGACAGTGACCCTGGCCTCCTGAGCAAGCTGGATCAGTGCCTGCACGCGCGGATCGTGCCGACCTTCCGCCAACCAGAGCTGCTTGACCCGCTTGGGATGATGACGCAGCAACGCTTCCACGGCATGCACGCCGTAGATTTTTTCCAACTGACTCATGACTTCGCCTTACGTTTACGCGGGGTCGCTCCCGGCTTGGCGGCCGAGGAGGACTTGGACGGCCCCTTGCGGTGTTTCCTGGGGCCGCCGCTCTTCTCCGAGTCGCTCTTCGCGGCGCTGCCCGACGACGCCTTGGGCGGGCTCTTCTTGCCCGGCTTGCCGCTCTTCGCCTCTGCGAGCAAGGCCTGCTTCACAGCCCGGCTTTTCTTCACGTCGGTGTTGCCGAGCATGGCGTCGGCCTGGGCCAACAGCTCCGGCGCAACCGGGGCCGTGGATTTTCCAGCCTTGCCCTTGCCGCGCGGCGCATCGCCCGCCTTTTCCTTCCGGCCTTTCTTGGCCGGGCGCCGATCGCTGGACGACTCAGGCTCCGGCGAACGCTTCTTCCGCCCAACCGGCCGTTCCAACTGCGCCTCAGCCAGTTCGAAATCGATCTTGCGCTCGTCCAGATCGACCCGCATGACCCGAACCGCGACGCTGTCGCCAAGGCGGAAGCTGCGGCCGCTGCGCTCGCCGGACAGGCGATGATGGACCGGATCGAAGTGGTAATAGTCCGCCGGCAGCGCGGTGACGTGCACCAGGCCCTCGACATAGATGTCCTTCAGCTCGACGAAGATGCCGAAACCGGTCACCGCCGTGATCACCCCGTCGAAGCTCTCACCGACGCGATCCTGCATGAACTCGCACTTGAGCCAATTGACCACGTCGCGGGTCGCCTCGTCGGCGCGCCGCTCGGTCATCGAGCACTGTTCGCCGAGCTGCTCCAAGGCCGGTTCGTCGTAGGGATAGATACGCGCCTTGGGCATGCTCGCCGCCCCGGCGCGGCGGACATGCGGCGTCTCGCGCTTGGAGCGGATCACACTGCGGATCGCCCGGTGTACCAGGAGGTCCGGGTAGCGGCGAATCGGCGAGGTGAAGTGGGTATAGGCCTCGTAGTTCAGGCCGAAGTGCCCATTGTTGTCGGCGCTGTAGACTGCCTGGCTCAGCGAACGCAGCATCACGGTCTGGATCAGGTGGAAATCCGGGCGCTCCTGAATCGACTCCAGCAGCTTCTGGTAATCCTTCGGAGTCGGACCATCCTTGCTGCGATGCAGGCTCAGCCCCAGCTCGCCGAGGAAGGCCTTGAGCTTTTCCAGACGCTCGGCCGGGGGGCCGTCGTGTACGCGATACAGGGCGGGGATTTCATGCTTCTGCAGGAAGGCAGCGGTGGCCACGTTGGCAGCCAGCATGCACTCTTCGATGAGCTTGTGCGCATCGTTGCGCTGGGTCGGCAGGATCTCAGCGATCTTGCGCCCGGAGCCGAAGACGATCCGCGTTTCCTGGGTTTCGAAATCGATCGCACCACGGGTGTGGCGCGCCTTGAGCAGTATCTTATAGAGCGAGTAGAGCTGCTTGAGGTGCGGCAGGAGCTCGGCGTACTCGCCGCACAGCCGCTTGCCCTCCGGGCTCTTCGGCCGTTCCAGCATGGCGCTGACCTTGTTGTAGGTCAGGCGCGCATGGGAGTGGATCACTGCTTCGTAGAATTGATAGTCGCTGAGTTTGCCGCTGCGGGAGATGGTCATCTCGCAGACCATTGCCAGCCGATCGACGTGCGGATTCAGCGAGCAAAGGCCATTGGACAGCTCTTCCGGCAGCATCGGTACCACCCGCTCGGGGAAATAAACCGAGTTGCCGCGGTTCTTCGCTTCCTCGTCCAGGGCCGAGCCGACCTTCACATAATGGGAGACATCGGCGATAGCGACGAACAATCGGTAGCTACCGGAAAACAGTCCGCCCTTCTCGCAATACACGGCATCGTCGAAATCGCGGGCATCTTCCCCGTCGATGGTGACGAAAGGCAAATGACGAAGATCGACACGCTTGGTCTTGTCCTTCTCTTCGACCTCCGGATTGAGCCTCGCCGCTTCCTTGAGCACCGCGTTCGGCCAGACATGGGGAATGTCGTAGCTGCGCAGGGCCACGTCGATTTCCATGCCCGGCGCCATGTAGTTGCCGATGACTTCGACGATGTCGCCCTGGGGCTGGAAGCGCGAGGTCGGCCAATGGGTGATCTTGATCTCGACGAACTGGCCAATCTTGGCGCCCGCGGTACGCCCGGGCGTCACCAGCACCTCTTGCTGGATCTTCGGATTGTCGGCCTCGACGAAGCCGATGCCACTTTCTTCGTAATAGCGGCCGACGATGGTTTCGTGAGCGCGGGAGATCACCTCGACGATCGAACCCTCGCGGCGGCCGCGCCGGTCGAAGCCCGAGACCCGGGCAAGGACCCGGTCGCCATCGAAGACCAGACGCATCTGTGCCGGGCTGAGAAAGAGATCGTCGCTGCCGTCGTCCGGGATCAGAAAGCCGAATCCGTCGCGATGTCCGCTGATGCGGCCGAGGATCAGATCGAGCTTATCCACCGGGGCATAGGCGCCGCGGCGCGTATAGATCAACTGGCCGTCGCGCTCCATGGCACGCAATCGGCGACGCAAGGCTTCCTGTTGATCGTCGGTATGCAGCCCGAACTCATCGATCAACTGCTCACGGCTCGCCGGGGAACCGCGTTCCGCCAGGTGCTTCAGGATCAGCTCACGGCTGGGGATGGGATTCTCGTATTTTTCCGCTTCGCGAGCGGCCTCGGGATCGAGGGAGTGCCAGTCGGCCATCAGGAGGGGTTCACCTTGTCTATTCTTCGATGTGCTTGCCATGTCCCTATTGAAGCGCGAAACGCTGTTCGGGTCAGCCCGACAAACGGAATAAAATTTTTTCAACAACAGGGGTTTACAACCCAAAAGCTCGTCCGTATAGTGCGCGCCACAACGACGGCAAACGTCGCTGTAGTTGAAAGTAGATGATCACTCATCGAAATCAACGCCCAGGTGGCGGAATTGGTAGACGCACTAGGTTCAGGTCCTAGCGGTGGCAACACCGTGGAAGTTCGAGTCTTCTCCTGGGCACCAAATTCCAGACAAAACCGAGCCAATGGCTCGGTTTTGTTTTTTCTACATCGGAAAAAAACCATCGAAAGGGGCTGACAGTGCGTCAGCCCCTTTTTCGTCAGGCGCGGAATTGCCCCAGGCTGGCTTTGAGCTGACCGGCCAAGTTATCCAATACACGTCCGCTGGCCGCGGTCGCCGCGACGGCTTCCGCCGCCCGCTGCGCCTCCCCGTGAATCACCTCGACCCTCCCCCTCACCGCCAGCGCCCCCTCGGCTTGGCGTGAGGCGGCCAGCGTCGCCGAGTCGATGGCACCATGCACATCCTCCACAGCCACCTGGATCGAACGCTGCAATTCGCTGCTCTCCCGCAACGCCGCCAACCCTTCACTCGCCTGCTGACCGGCTTGTCCAATGGCCGCTACCGCCTCCCGGGCCCCCTGCTGCAAGGCGTTGATGTGTGCCTGGATATCGCCGGTAGACTGCTGCGTCTTGCTGGCCAGCGCCCGGACCTCATCAGCCACCACGGCGAAACCACGCCCGCTCTCCCCGGCTCGGGCCGCTTCGATGGCAGCGTTGAGCGCCAACAGGTTGGTCTGCTCGGCAATACCATGGATCACGCTGAGCACCACTTCGATCTGCTCGCTCTGCCGCGCCAACCGCTCGATTACCGCCGAGCCGGTTTCCACGCGCGCCACCAACTCCTCGATGGAATGCCCGACCCGCCCGGCAATGGCAGCGTTCTCGCCAGCCGCCCTGCGAATTGACTCGACCCGCTGCAACGCTTCCTGCATCGCGCGGCTCTCCGCCTGGGCCTGCTCGGTCATTTCGGCCAGCGCCTGCAGGCTGCCGGAGACTTCATCGCGCTGGCGTCCCGCCGCTGCCTCGGCGGCCGCACTACGCGAACTCAACCCGGCGATTTCGACGCCGGTGCGCTGGGCGACCTCCCCCGCCTCGCGGACGATGGGTTGCAGCTTGGCGACAAAGCGATTGACGGCCGCGGCCATGTCACCCACCTCGTCGCGACTGTGCAATTCGACACGCCGCGTCAGGTCTCCCTCGCCGGCCGCCAGGTCGTTCAGCGCCGCAATCAGCAAACGCAGGCGGCTGACTACCGTGCGCCCAAGCACCAACGCCAGCACCACCAGGACGCCGATCCCGATAATCACCAAGCCGGTGCCAATCCGCCAACGCAACGTCCCGGCAGCCGTCTGGACCGACTCACGGGCCCCGGCCGAAATACCGGCCGCCGCGTCCTGGGCCGCCTGCAATCGCGCACTCAACGCCGCCGAGCTGTCGGCTGCCGCACCCGCCAAGCTGTCGGCCACCAGTTGCCCGCCGCTGGCGATGAGTGTGTTGAAGCGCGTGTCCAGGGCCGCCAGCTCGGTCTCGACGGCGGCCGTCGAGACCCCCATCAGGACTTTGCCGATTTCGACCCCGTTCGGACTGATGGATGCCTCGACGAAATACACCGACTCATCGTGCCGGGCCGCCTCGAGCACCTGATCCAATGCCCGCTCACCCTGACCTTTCGCCAGCAGGGCCTTGATCTCCGGCCTTTGCCGATTGAGATAGCGGGTCAGATGCTGGCCCTCGGCATCGTCGTAGATCACGAACAGCACATTGGGATTGCGTTGCGCCCGCCGGGCGAATTCCGACAGCGTCGGTATGTCGTTGTCCCACATCGCCCTGGGCGCCACAGCTGCCAGAAGCTGCGCCATGTCGTTGGCGGACTCCTTGAGACTTTTCTCCAGCGTCGCCCGCAATTGCTCCTGCTCACCCTGCAATCGCGAGGACAGTCCCGCCGACAACCGCTCGCGTGTACTGGCCGACAGGCTTTCCAGCCCTGCGGACAACTCGCCGCCCGCCTGCTTGAGTTCGACACCCAGTCGCTGCATGTCGCCTTCCAGACGGCTGCCCAGATCGGCCTCCAAGGCCTCGACCGTGCTTCGGGTCAGTGCAACCGCGACGAGGATTTGCACCAGCAAGGCGATTCCCAGCGCAAAAAAGACGGGACGCAGCAGACGACTGCGCAACAGGGACAGGATGGCGGACACGACAGGCTCTCCTCAACGACCGTTACCGGGTTAACGGCGACTTCCGGGATTTATTCAGTGCCAGCAAGCAAAATGCCATAAAAATTTTCACGGCAACGAAAAAGCCGCCCGAAGGCGGCTTTCTCGATGGAGCGAAGCGAGATCAGGCGAACGGATGGCGCAGGATGATGGTTTCGATGCGGTCCGGGCCGGTGGAAATGATATCGATCGGCGCCCCCACCAGCTCTTCCACGCGCTTGATGTAGGCACGCGCATTGGCCGGCAACTCTTCCAGGCTTTTCGCGCCCAGGGTCGATTCTTTCCAGCCGGGCACTTCCTCGTAGACCGGCTGCAGGCCGATGTAGCTGTCGGCATCGGTCGGGGCATCGGTCAGGAGCTGGCCGTGCTGGTCCTTGTAGCCGGTGCAGATGCGGATGGTCTCGAGGCCGTCCAGCACGTCGAGCTTGGTCAGGCAAAGACCGGAGATGCTGTTGATCTCGATGGCGCGACGCAGGATCACCGCATCGAACCAGCCACAGCGGCGCGCGCGACCGGTGGTCGCACCGAACTCGTGACCGCGCTTGGCCAGGAAGGCACCGACGTCGTCGAACAGCTCGGTCGGGAACGGACCGGAACCAACGCGGGTGGTATAGGCCTTGGTGATGCCCAGCACGTAGTCCAGGTACAGCGGGCCGAAGCCGGAACCGGTGGCGGTGCCGCCAGCGGTGGTGTTGGAGCTGGTCACGTAGGGGTAGGTGCCGTGATCGATGTCCAGCAGCGAGCCCTGGGCGCCTTCGAACATGATGTCGGCCCCTGCGCGGCGCAGCTCGTGCAGGCGTGCAGTGACGTCCAGCATCATCGGCTTGAGCTGGTCGGCATAGACCATGGCCTCGTCCAGAGTCTTCTGGAAGTCGATCGCCGGCTCCTTGTAGTAATGCTGGAGCGCAAAGTTGTGGTAATCGAGAATTTCACCCAGCTTGGCGGCGAAACGCTCGCGGTGGAACAAATCGCCGACACGCAGGCCGCGACGCGCCACCTTGTCTTCGTAGGCCGGACCGATGCCACGCCCGGTGGTGCCGATCTTGGCGTCGCCACGCGCCTTCTCACGGGCTAGGTCGAGGGCCACGTGGTAAGGCAGGATCAGCGGGCAGGCCGGGCTGATGCGCAGGCGCTCGCGCACCGGCACGCCTTTCTCTTCCAGCTTGGCGATTTCACGCAGCAGGGCGTCGGGCGCCAGCACCACACCGTTGCCGATCAGGCACTGCACGCCTTCGCGCAGGATGCCGGACGGAATCAGGTGCAGGACGGTCTTCTCGCCCTCGATGACCAGGGTATGGCCGGCATTGTGCCCGCCCTGGTAACGCACCACGGCGGCTGCCTGATCGGTCAGCAGATCGACGATCTTGCCTTTGCCCTCATCGCCCCACTGGGTGCCCAGGACTACGACATTCTTACCCATAACGCTTGTCCTCATTCGCGGAAGCTTGATGCCGGCCGCTGCCGGCGGAAATCTCAGGTCGCCAGCGGCACGACCTGCCATGAACCCTCGCGCAGCGACAGCTGGCGGTCGCAACCCAGCTCGGCGGCATCCGCCTCACCCTGGCCCGGCAAGGCCTGAACGACCCGCTCGCCGGCGCGACGCAGGCGCTGGATGGCCTGCCAGAGGTAAAGATCGTGGCTATCCGGCGCCCAGACACCGCCAGCCGTTTCGGCTAGCGGCATCCGACCCAGGGTGACCAAGGTCTTCAGATCGGTGGAAAAACCAGTGGCCGGACGCGCCCGACCGAAATCGGCGCCGATATCGTCATAGCGCCCACCCTGGGCGATCGACTGACCGACGCCCGGCACGAACGCCGCGAAGACCACCCCGGTGTGGTAGTGGTAGCCGCGCAACTCGCCGAGATCGAAGTACAGCGGCAATTCCGGATAGCGCAAGCCGAGGGCATCGGCGATGGCGATCAACTCATCCAGCGCCGCATGCACGTCGGATGGCGCCTCGACGAGGCACGCCTGCGCCAACTCGAGCACTTCCCGTCCGCCGCAGAGCTCGGCCAGCGAACGCAGCATGGAGGCCAGCGCCTGCGGCAGGCCTTCGGTCAGCTCGGCGACTTCGTCCATCGCCTTGCGCTGCAGGGCATCGAACAGCCGTTGCTCGACCTCGCCGGACAGATCGGCCGCACGAGCCAGGCCACGGTAAATACCGACATGCCCCAGGTCCATGTGCACATCGGGCACTTCAGCCAGTTCGAGCATGTCCAGCATCAGACTGATGACTTCGACGTCGCTGGCGGGGCTCGCATCGCCGTAGAGTTCGGCGCCCAACTGGATCGGGCTGCGCGAGGTGGACAGCGCGCGCGGCTGGGCATGCAGCACGCTGCCGGCGTAGCACAGGCGGCTCGGTCCTTCGCGGCGCAAGGTATGCGCATCGATCCGTGCCACTTGCGGCGTGATGTCGGCGCGGAAGCCCATCAGCCGACCGGAATAAGGGTCCGTCACCTTGAAGGTACGCAGATCCAGATCCTGGCCCGCGCCGGTGAGCAGCGACTCAAGGTATTCGATATGCGGCGTCACGACGAATTCGTAACCCCAGCGATGGAACAGGTCCAGCACCTGACGCCGTGCGGCTTCGATGCGCGCCGCTTCCGGCGGCAGTACTTCTTCGATGCCATCTGGCAGCAGCCAGCGGTCTACCGTTGCCATTTCGCCTTCCTCTCGATCGGGCGGCAAGCCTTCAGTGAAGCAGATACAGGAGGGTGGTCCCCAGCAGCATGCTGGCCAGCCCCATGAGGCGCAGTTGGCGATCAGGCAATTGCAACAACTGCGTGAGAGCCCCGCGCCAGCGTCGCGGATAGAGGAAGGGCAGGATGCCTTCCAGCACCAACATCAAGCAAAAGGCTATGCCGAGTTCCTGCCACATGATTCCCGCAGACGCAAAAAAGCCGGGGTTTTTCCCGGCTGGCTCATCATAACACGTTTTAACCGGCGGTCATCCCGGCGGGCGACTGGCGCCCGCCGGACGGCCTCAGCGCTTGGCCTGTTCCAGGTAATTGAAGAACTCGCTCTTCGGATCCAGCACCAGCACGTCGCCCTTGTTCGAGAAGCTTTCCCGATAGGCTTGCAGGCTGCGATAGAACGAGTAGAACTCCGGATCCTGGTTGTAGGCGCTGGCGTAGATCGCGGCTGCCTGGGCGTCCCCATCACCGCGAGTTTCTTCCGATTCGCGGTAGGCCTCGGCGAGAAGGACTCGGCGCTGACGATCGGCATCGGCGCGAATCCCCTCGGCCAGCTCACGGCCCTTGGCACGGTGCTCACGCGCCTCGCGCTCACGCTCGGTGCTCATCCGCTCGAATACGCTGCGGTTGACCTCTTTGGGCAGGTCGATGGCCTTGACGCGCACGTCGAGCACCTCGATCCCCAGCTCCTTGCGCGCCATCCGGTCCAGCGAACCGGTGATTTCCGCCATCAGTGCATCGCGCTCGCCGGATACCACCTCATGTAGGGTACGCTTACCGAACTGGTCGCGAAGCCCCGACTCCAGGCGGCGCGACAGACGCTCGTCGGCGATCTGTTTGAGGCCCGAGGTCGCGGTATAGAAGCGCTCGGCATCCGCTACACGCCACTTGGCGTAGGCATCCACCATGACCGCTTTCTTCTCCAACGTCAGGAAGCGCGAGGTAGCCGAGTCAAGCGTCAGCAGGCGTGCGTCGAATTTGCGCACCTGGTTCACAATCGGCATTTTCACGTGCAGGCCGGGCTGGACGTCCGCCTCGACCACCTTACCGAAACGCAACAGCACGGCACGCTCGGTCTGCGCCACGATGTAGAAGCTGTTCCAGGCGACCAGCGCCAGGACCACGCCGACAATCAGGGCGATCAGCGACTTGTTGCTCATCAGCGGCTCTCCCTCGAACGCAGGTTACGCTGCTGCAGATCGTCGACGATCCGCGTTCCCATATCGCTGCCCGTCGCCGATTGCCCGGAAGAGCCGGAACCGGAGACGCTGCCGCCACGGTTATCGATCATCTTGTCCAAAGGCAGGTAGAGCAGGTTGTTCTGGCCGCTTTCACCGGTCACCAGAACCTTGCTGGTGTTGCTGTACATCTGCTGCATGGTGTCCAGGTACAGGCGCTGGCGGGTTACCTCGGGCGCCTTGCGGTATTCGGCGAGCAACTTGGTAAAGCGGTCCGCCTCACCCTTGGCACGGGAAACCACTTCGTCGCGGTAGCCGTTGGCATCCTCGAGAATGCGCTGCGCCTGGCCGCGTGCCTCGGGCACCACGCCGTTGGCGTAGGCTTCGGCCTGGTTCTTCTCGCGCTGCTCGTCCTCGCGGGCACGGATCACGTCGTCGAATGCCTCCTGCACTTCACGGGGTGCCTGGGCGCTCTGGACGTTCACCTGGGTCACGGTGATGCCAGTGCGGTAGGTATCGAGGAACCGCTGCAGGCGCTCCTTGATCTCACTGGCCATGGCGACACGGCCCTCGGTCAGCACCTGGTCCATCTCGGTTGAACCGACCACATGGCGCAAGGCGCTTTCGGTAGCGTGCTGCAAGCTGACTTCCGGCTGATCCACGTTCAGCACGAAGTCCTGCAGGTTGCTGATCTTGTACTGAACGGTCAGCGGTACTTCGACGATGTTTTCGTCCATGGTCAACATCTGGCCCTGCTTGCTATAGGCACGCTCGCGGGTGACGTTTTCCTGGAACTTGCGATCGATCGGCGGGAAATAGATGTTCAGGCCCGGACCGACGGTCTCGTAGTACTTGCCGAAGCGCAGCACCACGGCCTGCTCTTGCTCGTCGACCACGTAGATCGCGCTCCACAGCCAGAGCGCCGCGAGAATGACCAGCACGATGCCGACCAGACCGAAGCCGCCACTCCCCCTGCCATCGCCGTCGGCGCCGCGTTTCTTGCCACCAAAGAGACCGTTCAGGCTCTCCTGTAATTTGCGGAAGGCCTCGTCGAGATCCGGCGGCCCCTTGCGGTCGCCACCACGGCGCCCCCCCCAAGGATCCTGATTATTCGAATTGCCACCCGGCTCATTCCAAGCCATAGCGCTCTCCATACTGATAACGAAGACGCACCGAAGGCGCGCCCGCCAATGCTACCGAATGCTCGACTCCGCCGGCAAAGCCGCCGGGTCGCGCTTTATTGCAAAGTATGTTGTTCGAGGAACTCGTTCGGCTGCAGCCCCGCCCGGCTCACCAGCCGGTGCAACTCAACCCTCGGCAAACGCACTTCCAGCAGGCTGCTGCCCGCCTCGTCATGCCCTTCGCTCAGCACCGCCCCCATGGCGAAAAACTGTGAACGCAGCCGCCCCAACTGTTGCGGCAATTGCAAGGTACCGACGAACAGGTCGTCACCCAACAGCTCGGCGATGGCCTGGCGCAACAGATCGAGACCACGACCGTCACGGGCCGACAGCCAGACACGCTGCGGCTTGCCCTCTGCATCGCGCTGAAGCTGCGGCTCCATACCGTCGAGCAGATCGAGCTTGTTGTATACCTCGAGCATCGGCAAGCCTTCCGCGCCGATTTCCCCCAGCACCGCCATGACCTGCTCCATCTGCGCCATGCGCTCGGGCTCATGGGCGTCGATCACATGCAGAAGAAGATCGGCATTGCTCGATTCCTCTAACGTCGCCCGGAAGGCTTCCACCAGCTTGTGCGGAAGATGCCGGATGAAGCCCACCGTATCGGCCAGTACCACCGGCCCCAGGTCATCCAGCTCGAGGCGGCGCAAGGTGGGATCGAGGGTGGCGAACAACTGGTTGGCCGCATACACGTCCGAAGACGTCAGGGCATTGAACAGCGTGGATTTGCCGGCGTTGGTATAGCCGACCAGGGAAACCGAGGGGATATCGGCGCGCTTGCGGCCACGACGAGCCTGCTCGCGCTGCCCTCGCACCTTTTCCAGCTTCTGCTTGATCTGACGAATGCGCACACGCAGCAAGCGGCGGTCGGTTTCCAACTGGGTTTCACCAGGGCCGCGCAGGCCGATACCGCCTTTTTGCCGCTCCAAGTGAGTCCAGCCACGAACCAGACGGGTGCTCATGTGCTCCAGTTGGGCCAGCTCGACCTGCAGCTTGCCTTCATGGGTGCGCGCGCGCTGGGCGAAAATGTCGAGAATCAGACCGGTACGATCCAGCACACGACATTCGAAGGCACGTTCGAGGTTGCGTTCCTGACTGGGCGTGAGCGTGTGATTGAAGATCACCAACTCGGCCTGTTCGGCCTTGACCCGCTGCTGAAGTTCTTCGACCTTGCCGCTGCCGATCAGATACCTGGCGGTCGGCTGGGTACGCGATACGCTGACGAAAGCCACCGTATCGGCTCCAGCCGAAAGTGCCAGTTCCTGGAATTCCTGCGGGTCTTCACGCGCTTCGGGATCTTGGCCATCCAGATGAACCAGGATGGCCCGCTCACCACCACCGGGGCGCTCGAAGAACAAGGCGGGCTCCTATCAGGCGTTACCGGGCTCGGGCTGTTCGGATTCGGTCGCGCTGGGCAGACGCACCGGACGGCTCGGAACCACGGTCGAAATGGCGTGTTTGTAGACCATCTGGCTGACAGTATTTTTCAGCAGAATCACGAACTGGTCGAAGGATTCGATCTGGCCTTGCAGCTTGATGCCATTGACCAGATAGATGGAAACCGGGACGCGTTCCTTACGCAAGGTATTGAGGTAAGGGTCTTGTAGCGAATGCCCTTTTGACATGTGCCGCACTCCTTTAAGGGTTAAATCGTTGTAGTAATCAAAAACCAATGGCTTATGCCGCCCCACCCCCAAGGATAGACGGCAACTGGAAAGATCTCAGGTCAATATGGAGACCGACTCCAGGTATTTCAAGGCACGTGGCAGATTGTCGCGGGCCAGGCTGTCAAGCCAGTGCAGATTGGTCCAGCTGCGCAACCAGGTGAACTGCCGCTTGGCCAGTTGGCGCGTGGCAATGATGCCGCGCTCCTCCATCTCGTCCCGGGTCAGCCTGCCGTCCAGATAATCCCAGACCTGGCGGTAACCCACTGCACGTATAGACGGCAGGCCAGCATGCAAGTCACTTCGTTCGCGCAGAGTTTCGACCTCCCCGACAAAGCCCTGTTCCAGCATCAGCCGAAAACGCTGGGCAATGCGCTCATGCAACACTTGGCGCTGAGCCGGAGCGATGGCCAAGTGCGCGACAGTATAAGGCAAATGCCCAGCGCCGGAGCCGTCTAAAGCGGGTTTTTGCGCGGCCTGACGCTGGCGATGTGCCGTCATCGTCATTCCGCTGACCCGGTAGACTTCCAATGCCCGGGTCAGGCGTTGCGGATCGTTGGGGTGGATGCGCGCCGCCGACTCCGGGTCCACTTCCTGCAGCTCCCGGTGCAATGCGGACCACCCTTCCACCGCCGCGCGCGCCTCCAGCTCGGCACGCACCGCCGGATCAGCGCTGGGCATGTCGGCCAAGCCTTCCAGCAAAGCCTTGTAATACAACATGGTTCCGCCAACGAGCAGCGGAATGCGGCCCGCTGCCGTGATTTCGGCCATGGCCGCCAGGGCATCGTCGCGGAATTCGGCGGCCGAATAGCTTTCGGCAGGGTCGCGGATATCGATCAGACGGTGCGGAAATTCCGCGAGCACGGCCTTCGACGGCTTGGCGGTACCGATGTCCATGCCGCGATAGACCAAGGCCGAATCGACGCTGATCAGTTCGCAGGGCAACACCCGCGCCAGCTCCAGGGCGAGGTCGGTCTTGCCGGCCGCGGTGGGGCCCATGAGGAAGATGGCGGGAGGAAGGGACATGGGGACGGTACGGGCAACAGACTTGACCTAAAGGCTACAGGTTTTGCCGGAAACCTGCAGCCAAAGGACTCAACGTCCGCGAAGAAACAGCTTGTCGAGGTCGTCCATGCCCAGTTGGGT
The DNA here is from genome assembly GCF_002091635.1 of Pseudomonas indica NBRC 103045. Lineage (GTDB taxonomy): Bacteria > Pseudomonadota > Gammaproteobacteria > Pseudomonadales > Pseudomonadaceae > Pseudomonas_M > Pseudomonas_M indica. The sequence continues at coordinate 33,025 of NZ_BDAC01000001.1, forward strand.
CCAGGTCGGGCGGCCGTGGTTGCACTGACCGCTGCGTTCGGTGTGCTCCATGTCGCGCAGCAAAGCGTTCATCTCCGGAATGGTCAGCCGCCGGTTGGCGCGAACCGCACCATGGCAGGCCATGGTCGCCAACAGCTCGTTGAGATGCGCCTGGATGCGATCACTGGTGCCGTACTCCAGCAGATCGGACAGGACGTCGCGAACCAGTTGGGTCGCCTCGGCCTGTTTGAGCAGTGCAGGAATCTGTCGGATCGCCAGGGTCTCCGGGCCGAGGCGCTGCAATTCGAACCCCAGCCGCTGGAACCAGCCGCCATGCTCCTCCGCGCAATCCGCCTCGCGCTGGCTGACCGCAATGGATTCGGGTACCAGCAACGGCTGGCCACGCAAGCCCTCGCTGGCCATCGCCGTTTTCAGGCGTTCGTAGGTGATCCGCTCATGAGCGGCATGCATGTCCACCAGTACCAGCCCAAGCGTGTTCTCGGCCAGGATGTAAACGCCCTTGAGCTGCGCCAGCGCATAACCCAGCGGCGGGATATCCCCGCCGGTTTCCGGCAAAGGTGTGGAGCGATCGGCATCGGGTAAGGGCGAGAAGAACTCCCGGTAGGCGCCCTGGGCTTCCGCCAGCGAGGGAGGCGTCTCCCGAGGCGTCGGCACGTAACCACCACCGGTTCCGCGCCAGGACGAGGTGGCCGCCGGCTGCTCCAGCACACTGCCCGCCAGGCTCATCTCGCCCTGCGGGCCGAATTCACCAGCCGCCGCGCCAGTAGGTCGAACGACGGCGGCCGTGGCTGCGGGCGGCGCCAACTGGTCCTCGGGGCGCACCTCGCCCAAGGCACGGTGCAAGGTGCCATAGAGGAAGTCGTGGACCATCCGGCTGTCGCGGAAGCGAACTTCGTGTTTGGTCGGATGCACGTTGACGTCGACCACGGCGGGATCGACCTCGAGGAACAGCACGAAGGTGGGGTGACGGCCGTTGTACAGCACGTCGCGATAGGCCTGGCGTACCGCATGAGCCACCAACTTGTCGCGCACCATGCGGCCGTTGACGTAGAAATATTGCAGGTCCGCCTGGCTGCGCGAGAAGGTCGGCAGACCGACCCAGCCCCAGAGATGCAAGCCATTGCGCTCGATCTCGATGGGTAGCGCCTGTTCGAGGAAGGCTGGACCGCAAACGGAGGCCACACGGCGCGCACGGGCGACCTCATCGGGCGCTTCGTGCAACGCCAGGACGCTCTTGCCGTTGTGCCGCAGGTGGAAGGCCACATCGAAACGCGCCAACGCCAACCGCTTGATGACTTCCTGCAGATGATCGAATTCGGTCTTTTCCGCACGCAGGAATTTGCGCCGCGCCGGCGTATTGAAGAACAGGTCGCGCACCTCCACCGAGGTGCCGACCGGATGCGCGGCGGGCTGCACGCGCGGCGCCATGTCCCGCCCTTCGGTTTCCACCTGCCAGGCCTGTTCGGCATCGCGGGTTCGGGAGGTGAGGGTCAGGCGGGCCACGGAGCTGATCGACGCCAGGGCCTCACCCCGAAAGCCCAGGCTCATCACCCGCTCAAGGTCTTCCAGCTCGCGAATCTTGCTGGTGGCGTGGCGCGCCAGGGCCAGCGGCAGATCGTCGGCGGGAATGCCGCCACCGTCGTCACGCACCCGCAGCAGCTTGATGCCGCCCTGCTCGATCTCGATATCGATACGGCGAGCGCCAGCATCCAGGCTGTTCTCCAACAGTTCCTTGATGACCGAAGCCGGTCGTTCGACCACCTCGCCCGCCGCGATCTGGTTGGCGAGCCGCGGACTAAGCAACTGGATGCGCGGCAGCACCGCCGGTTCCTCGAATTGGCTCATGGCTGGGCCGCCAGGGCCGTCGCCGGAATGTTCAGGACCTGCCCGACCTTGATGACATCGGTTTTCAGGCCATTGGCCGTACGCAGCGCCGGCAGGCTGACCTGGTAACGCTGGGCGATCAGCGCCAGGCTCTCGCCGGACGTCACCACGTGCTCGTGCGGCGCCTGGGTGATCTTGCCCTCGTCGCGCAGCCAGGCGATGTAGGTGCCGGGCGGCGGATTGCGCTGGAAGAATTGGCGAATGCCGGTGTGGATCGAGCGCGCCAGCGATTGCTGATGGCTGGCGCTGGCCAGCTTGGCAGCCTCACCGGGATTGGAAATGAAGCCCGTCTCCACCAGGATCGACGGGATGTCCGGCGACTTCAGCACCATGAACCCGGCCTGCTCCACCCGTCGTTTGTGCAGCGGTGTGATGCGCCCCATGCTGCTGAGGACCTTCTGCCCCACGTCGAGGCTGGAGGATAGCGAGGCGGTCATCGACAGATCGAGCAGCACGCCGGCGAGCATGCGGTCCTTGTCGTCCAGGGTCACGCTGCCGGCACCGCCGATCAGGTCGGAGCGGTTTTCGTTGTCAGCCAGCCAGCGGGCGGTTTCCGACGTCGCGCCCCGATCGGAGAGGGCGAATACCGAGGCCCCGAACGCGCTGCTGCGCGGTGCCGCATCGGCATGCACGGAAACGAACAGGTCCGCGCCCTGCTTGCGGGCGATCTCGGTGCGTTTACGCAAAGGAATGAAGTAATCGCCCGTCCGCACCAACTCGGCACGGAAGCCCTTCTCAGCGTTGATCTGCCGCTGCAGCTCCTTGGCGATGGCCAACACCACGTCTTTTTCCCGCGCTCCTTTCGGGCCGATGGCGCCTGGGTCTTCCCCCCCGTGGCCGGCATCGATGGCAATGACGATGTCACGCTTGGCATTGGGCATCGCTGGCAGTTTCACCGCCGGCTGGGTCGGAGTCACCGGAGCCTGCGGAACGGAAGCTGTAGTAGTAGCCGGCACCTTGGGAGCGGTATCGGCGCTCTGGTCGAACAGGTCGACGACCAGGCGATGGCCGTACTGCTGATTCGGCGCCAGGGTGAAACTCTTCGGATCGACCGCCGCGGAAAGGTCGAGCACCACCCGCAGGTCGGTGGGCGTGCGTTGCGCGGAGCGAATGCTCGTGATCGGCGTATTGCTGAGGGAAAGCTGCTCGAGCTGAGTGGCGAGCTGCGCACCGTTGACATCAATGACGATGCGATTGGGCGCGGTCAGGGTGAATACATTGTGCTGCACCGGCCCGGACAGATCGAAGACCAGCCGGGTGTTGTCCGGGGCCCGCCACAGACGTACGCCACGCACCTCGGTGGCCGCCTGGGCATCCGCGGCCACGGCCGCAAGCAGGACCCCCAAACCGGCGAACATCGCGCGCAAGCGCATACCCAACCCCATTATGTTTTTCATGCTCCCATGGCCAATGCGGCACACCAGGCTTCGCCACGCGCACCTTGCGCCTTCAGGCGAAGCGAACGGCCGCTCATTTGCGGACTAATGGTAATGTCCAGGTCAGCCTTTGGCAAAACGCCGGCACCCCGCTGAGGCCATTCCACCAGGCACAGGGCGTCGCCCTCGAAATAGTCGCGAATCCCCAGGAATTCCAATTCTTCCGGATCGGCAAGACGATACAGGTCGAAGTGATAGACCCTCGCTTCGCCGATTTCGTACGGTTCGACCAGCGTGAAAGTCGGGCTCTTGACCGCCCCCGCATGCCCTAACCCGCGCAGGATGCCGCGCGACAGGGTGGTCTTGCCGGCACCGAGATCGCCATGCAGATAGATCACCCCGTGTCCGGCGGTGGCCTCGGCGATGCGTGCCCCGAGTTCGAGCATCGCCCCTTCGTCGGCGGCGAACAACGTCATTTCAGACACGGAGACTGCTCCTCCAGCAGTTGACGAACGGTAGCGATCAGATCACCCGCGGCCAGCCCCCGCCCCAGCGCCCCCACCTGTTCGCCGGCAACGGCGTGCAGCCAGACGGCCAGGCACGCCGCTTCGAAAGCGGGTAGCCCCTGCGCCAGGAGCGCACCGGTCAGGCCGGCCAGGACATCGCCGAGCCCGGCACTGGCCATGGCCGGATGGCCCCGATCACATAATGCCCGCCGCCCGTCCGGCGCCGCCACCAGGCTGCCGGCGCCCTTGAGCACAACGACTGTCTGGTAGCGCGCCGCCAATGCCCTGGCCGCGGCGGGACGGTCCCCTTGGACAACCTGGACGGATTGCCCCAATAAACGGCTGGCCTCCCCCGGATGCGGTGTGATCACGCAACCTTCCGGCAAAGAGACAGCGCCAGCCGCCAGCAGATTCAACGCATCGGCATCCCAGACCTGTGCCAGCCCGACGCCAGCCACCGCCGAAAGCAGGCTGCGCCCCCAGGCCATCTGCCCGAGGCCCGGCCCGACCACCAGCACATCCGCCCGTTCGACGAGGGGAAGCAACTGGTTCGCCGACGCCACGGCGACAGCCATCACTTCCGGGCGACGCGCCAACACAGCCGGCACATGCTCGGCACGGGTCGCCAGGGAGACCATTCCGGCGCCGCTGCGCAAAGCGCTTTCGGCCGTCAGCAGAGCAGCACCGCCCATACCCCGGTCGCCGCCGACCACCAGCACATGACCGTATTGCCCCTTGTGAGCCGTACGTGGGCGCGGCGCCAGCCTAGGTAGACTGGAAGGGGCCAGCCGAATTGCCTGTACCGCCGTCTGGGCGATGATGGTGGCGTCGCCCTGTAGATCGTCGAACACCAGCTCGCCGACCAGGGCCGGCGCCTCGGCGGTGAACAAGCCGAGTTTCAGACCGATGAAGGTCACCGTCAGGTCGGCGCGCACCGCAACACCCAGGACCCGCCCGGTATCCGCGCAAAGCCCGGAGGGAATATCCACCGCCAGCACCGGCGCCTCGCTGGCGTTCATCAGGCGAATCGCCTGGGCATAGGGTTCGCGCACATCACCGCTCAGGCCGGTGCCGAGCAGGGCATCCACCAGCACCCCGCGCAGGGCGGCGCATTCGCTCCACACCTGGATGGGGACGCCAGCGGCAAGCGCCTCGGCATGAGCCTGCGCCGCATCGCCGGACAACTGTGCCGGATCGCCCACGGCCAACACCTGCACCTGCCAGCCGGCACGCCGGGCCAATGCCGCCACCAGGTAGCCGTCGCCCGCATTGTTGCCGCGCCCCGCCAGCACGGTTACGCAGCCGGCATCAGGCCAGCGCCGGCGCAACGCGCGCCAGGTGGCATGGGCTGCCCGCTGCATCAATTCGAAACCGGGCGTACCCGCGGCAATCAGCCGGGCATCCAAGTCACGGACCTGGGCGGCGGTGTGCAATCTCGTAGGGAAATCGTCGTGAGGATGCGGCATAGGTCGGCAGGATTCGGCGGCGGCGGCGAGGTCTGGCAGAATTATACGCACCTCGGTCTCGCGTTTCCCTGCCTCGCATGTCTACCTCCCTCGACGATCTCGCCGCACTTGCACGTTCCATCAAGGAGTGGGGGCGCGAGCTGGGTTTCCAGCAGGTCGGCATTACGGACGTCGGCCTGGCTGAGCATGAAGCCCACCTGCAACGCTGGCTGGACGCCGGCTACCACGGCGAAATGGACTACATGGCGGCTCACGGCACCAAGCGTTCGCGCCCCGCCGAGTTGGTCCCGGGCACCCTGCGGGTGATTTCGCTGCGCATGGACTACCTGCCGGGCGATACCCTCATGGCGCAGCGGTTGGCCGAGCCGGAGAAGGCCTATGTCTCGCGCTACGCCCTTGGACGCGACTACCACAAACTGATCCGCAAGCGCCTGCAGCAACTGGCCGAACGCATCCAGGCGGCCATCGGCCCGCTCGGCTACCGCGCCTTCGTCGACAGCGCCCCGGTGCTGGAAAAGGCCATCGCGGAACAGGCCGGGCTCGGCTGGATCGGCAAGAACACTTTGGTGCTCAACCGCAAGGCCGGCAGTTACTTTTTTCTCGGCGAGTTGTTCGTCGACGTGCCGCTACCCGTCGATGCGCCCCACGGCAGCGAACACTGCGGACGCTGCAGCGCCTGCCTGGACATCTGCCCGACCGCCGCCTTCGTCGGCCCCTATGTGCTGGATGCACGGCGCTGCATTTCCTACCTGACCATCGAACTCAAGGGCAGCATCCCCGAAGCACTGCGTCCGCTGATCGGCAATCGTGTGTTCGGCTGCGACGATTGCCAGATCGTCTGTCCCTGGAACCGCTTCGCCCGCCCCAGCGCGCAGGGCGACTTCCAGCCACGCCACGGCCTGGACAACGTGGAACTGGCTGCGCTGTTTCTGTGGAGCGAAGAGGAATTCCTCAGCCGCACCGAAGGCTCGCCGCTGCGCCGTGCCGGCTACGAGCGCTGGCTACGCAACCTGGCCGTAGGGTTGGGCAACGCCCCGGCGACGATTCCAGTGATCGAAGCGCTGAGAGCCCGGCGCGAGCATCCGTCGGAACTGGTGCGGGAGCATGTGGAATGGGCGCTCGCCCGGCATGGCGAGCGCTAATCGGCGCGATCAGTACTTGATGAAGTGCTCGCGGTAGTGGCGGAGTTCCGCGATCGACTCGCGAATGTCGTCCAATGCCAAGTGCACGCCGCCTTTCTTGAAGCTGTCGCGAACCTGCGGCGCCCAGCGGGCGGCCAACTCCTTGAGGGTAGAGACATCCAGATTGCGGTAGTGGAAATAGGCTTCCAGCCTCGGCATCCGGCGATAGAGGAAGCGGCGATCCTGGCAGATGCTGTTGCCACAGATCGGCGATTTGCCCTTCGGCACCCACTTTTCCAGGAATTCCAGCGTCATCGCCTCGGCCTGCGCGGTATCGATGCAGCTCTCCCGCACGCGCTGGGTCAGCCCGCTCTGTCCGTGGGTCCGGGTGTTCCACTCATCCATGCCCGCGAGAATCTCATCGCTCTGGTGGATGGCGATCACCGGCCCTTCGGCAAGCACGTTCAGGTCGCTGTCGGTAACGATGGTGGCCATTTCGATGATGACGTCACGATCGGGGTCGAGACCGGTCATCTCGAGGTCGATCCAGATCAGGTTCTGCGGGTTCTGCATGGGGGTACTCCTCGGCTAGGTGCGCAGTTTAGCGGTTTTCTTCGAGCCCAGCAGGCACTGCGCCATCCATCCGCCAGACCAACAGGCGCGACTGCCGCCAGTCCTCCAGCGGGATTTCCTCCGAGGGCGCCACTCCGGGAACGGCGAACGAATTGCTGACCAGCAACGCACCCGGCTGCATTTCCGCCTGCGCCTTGCGCCACAGCGCTGCCATCGGCGCCGGAGAGAGGAAGCAATAAACGACGTCGAAGGCCACCAGATCGGTTTTCCACAGGCTCAGATAGCGCACCCGGCAGTTGCCGAGCGGCAGGCTGCGCAACCAGGCCACCAGGAAGACCAGGGGCGCTGTCTCGACCCCGACGAAATGCCCCTTGGGATACCGCTTCGCCAGACGGCACAGGGTCCCGGCCAACCCACAACCGAGGTCGACGAAAGCGAACCCCGGCGGCTGCCCGGCGAGCAACTCGCCCAGTTTCCGCTCGCACTCCTTGCCGCTGAGATACAACGGCACCCGCTCGCCAAAGCTGTTCCAGTTGACCAGCAACAGAAAGAGAAACCCCAAGAGATAGGCCCAGGGCGGCAACGCCGAGGTTATCGCCAGCACCAGCCCCGGCACGAAGACCAGATTGATCGGCAGCCACCAGCGCGACAGCCCCAGCCAAACACCCAGCCCAGCAGCAAGCGCGCCCTGGGCCAGCGCCGCCTGCATCAGCGTGGGGCGCCAGCCGGACATCCCGGAAAGCAGTTGCAGACAGGCGAATACCAGCGCCACGGCGACAAGCTGACAAAGCAACGCCAGCAAGGCCGGAAATCTATTGCGCAGCCGCGCGATCATCCTGGGGCCCTCGAATGGTTCGGCGCCAGTGTAGCCAAGCCGGGACCGCCGCCCGCAATGGCCCATGCTAAACTCGCTGCCGCTTTTTCGTTCACCTCACTCGGACGCCAAATGGCCAAACGCCACCTCAGTCGCCGGCAAAGCTGGCGCATCGAGAAAATCCAGGAAGAACGCGCCGCCCGCGCTGCCAAACGCGAGTCGCGCGCCCTCGAAGAGCTGGAGGGCGGCGATCTCGGCCCCGAGCAGACCGGCCTGGTGATCGCCCATTTCGGCGTGCAGGTGGAAGTCGAGGCGCAAGAAGGCGAGCAGGCCGGCCAGGTGTTCCGCTGCCATCTGCGCGCCAACCTGCCGACCCTGGTGACCGGCGACCGCGTGGTCTGGCGTCCCGGCAACCAAGGCGACGGAGTGATCGTGGCGCAACTGCCGCGCACCTCCGAGCTGTGCCGGCCGGACATGCGTGGCCTGCTCAAGCCGGTGGCGGCCAACGTCGACCAGATCGTGATCGTCTTCGCGCCGCGTCCGGAACCCCACGCCAATCTGATCGATCGTTACCTCATCGCCGCCGAACACGCGGGCATCAGCCCGCTGCTGCTGCTGAACAAGGCCGATTTGGTGGACGAGGAAAACGCCGCATCGCTGGACGCGCTGCTGAATGTCTACCGGCAGCTCGACTATCCCCTGCTGGAGGTGTCCGCGCATCAGGGCGGCGGCATGGCCGATCTGCAGACCAAACTGGACGGGCATGTCAGCGTCTTTGTCGGACAGTCCGGCGTGGGCAAGTCGTCGTTGGTGAACAGTCTGCTGCCAGGCATCGACACCCGTGTCGGCGCGCTCTCGGAAATCACCGGCAAGGGCACCCACACCACCACCACTGCCCGACTGTTCCACTTCCCCGGCGGCGGCGAGCTGATCGACTCCCCCGGCATTCGCGAATTCGGCCTCGGCCATGTCAGCCGCGATGACGTCGAAGCGGGCTTCATCGAATTCCGCGACCTGCTCGGCACCTGCCGCTTCCGCGACTGCAAGCACGACCGCGAACCCGGCTGCGCCCTGCTCAAAGCGGTGGAAGATGGCCGCGTCCAACCGCAGCGCATGTCCAGCTATCGGCACATCATCGCCAGCCTGCCGGAGCCCGAATACTGATCCGAGGCGAGCGCTACTGCCCTTCCACCGACTCGAACTTGAGCACCCCCTCCTCGAAGATATTCAGCTTCTGCCGCAGCTCGCGCGGCTGCATCGGCCCGTCGGGAGAAGTCGGTGCAGGGGATTCCACGCCCGCACCGGCATCGGCCGGCGGCGTCGCCTCCTGGCCCTCCTGACCGCTGTCCTGCTCCCCTTCGATCTCCCGCTGGGCGCGCTTGGTGAGCACGATGATGTCGATGCGCCTGTTGACCGGGTTCAGCGGGTTTTCGCGGTCGAACAACGCCGACGAAGCGTAGCCCACCACCCGCGCCACCTGCTCGTCCGGATAACCTCCAGCGATCAGAGCACGCCGCGCCGCGTTGGCGCGATTGGACGACAGCTCCCAGTTGCCGAAATCGCCCCGTCCGGCGAACGGTTTGGCATCGGTGTGCCCGCTGATGCTGATCTTGTTCGGCACCGCCTTGATGGTCTCGGCCATGGCCAGCAGGATGTCTTCGAAATACGGCTGCAACTGGGCGCTACCGAGGGCGAACATCGGCCGGTTCTCGGCATCCATGATCTGGATGCGCAGCCCGTCCTGGGTGATCTCGAACAGGATCTGATCCTTGAAACGCTGCAGTTCCGGGTTCTGCTCGACCTTGTTCTGCAACTCCTGCAACAGCAGTTCGAGCCGTTCGTGCTCGATCTGCTCGGCCATGGTCTCGACCTGGTCTTCGCTGATCTCGATATCCTTCTGCGCTTCGGAACTGTCCAGCTCGGGGTTGAGCGTCTTGTCCGGCGCAGGCGTCGGCGTGCCGCCCAGGTCGATGACATAGGGGCTGGCGCTTTCGGTGAAACCGATGGGGTCCTTGAAGTAGCCGGAAATCACCTTCTTCTGCTCCGGCGTGGCGGCGGACATCAGCCAGAGGACCAGGAAGAACGCCATCATCGCCGTGGCGAAGTCGGCGAAGGCGATCTTCCAGGCGCCACCGTGGTGGCCGCCTACGGTCTTCTTGACCCGTTTTACGATGATCGGCTGATTGTTATCCATGACTCAACGACCGCGAACCGTCTGCTCCAGCTCGCTGAAACTCGGCCGATGCAGGGAAAACAGCACCTTGCGCCCGAACTCCACCGCCAGCGACGGCGGCATGCCCGACGCCGAAGCCACCAGGGTCGCCTTGATCGCTTCGTACAGGTTGAGTTCTTCCTTGGCGTCGTGGTCCAGCGAGACCGACAGCGGACCGAAAAAGCCGTAGGCGGCAAGAATACCGAGGAAGGTACCGACCAGCGCCGCACCGACGTGGACGCCGAGTTCGGCCTGCGCCACCTCGCCCAGCAAGGCCATGGTCACCACGATCCCCAATACGGCGGCGACGATACCGAAGCCGGGCAGGCCGTCGGCGATACGGTTCACGGCGTGCGCCGGGTGTTCGAGTTCTTCCTTGAGGGTGGCGAGTTCCATGTCGAACAGCCCCTCCAGCTCATGGGGCGCCATGTTGCCGGACGACATGATGCGCAGGTAATCGCAGATGTAGGCGGTCATCCGCTCGTCCTTCAGCACCCCCGGGTACTTGCTGAAAATCGGGCTGGCGTTGGGGTCCTCGATGTCCGCCTCGATGGCCATCATCCCTTCCCGGCGGCTCTTGTTGAGGATTTCGTAGAGCATCCCCAGCACTTCCAGATAGAAGCCGTGGGTGAAGCGGTTGCCGAACATCTTCAGCGACTTCTTGAAGACATGCATGAACATGTAGCCCGGGTTGGCCTGCAGGAAGGCCCCCAGTGCGGCACCGCCGATGATCATGACTTCGAAAGGCTGGATCAGCGCGCCGATCTTGCCGTGGGAAAGCACGTATCCGCCCAGCACGCTGGCGAACACGACGATGATGCCGATGATTTTTGCCATAAGGAGGTTGCTAACAGAGCCAGAAGAAAGGGTTTTAAAAATGACCCTTCTAATTATCGGAACTTATGCGCCAGACTATAGGCTGATCGGACGAAAAGCCAGTTGGCGCCCTCTGCATGACACCTCAGTCCCTACCGCGCAGCCTCGATGCCTGGGTCAAATACCTGGATGCGGTACGCCTGCCGATTTCCGAGGAAAACCATGCGCAAGTGCTCAGGGCGCTTGGCGACAGCCGTCGCTCGCTGCGCGAGATCGCCGATCTGCTGCAGGACACGCCAGCCATGGCGCTGGTCGTTCTGCGCGAAGCCAACAGCCATGGCAGCCAGCTCGGCGAACCCGCGGAAAGTCTCGAAGTCGCCCTCACCCGCCTCGGCCTGAAACGCGCCGAAACCTTGCTGCAACGGCTGCCGGCCCGCCCCCATACGGAAATCCCTAGCGCCCTGCGCCAATTGCAACTGATCAGCCAGCACGCCACGCAACAGGCCAATGGACTGTTCGCAGCACGACTGGCGCGGCTCTGGCAGGAGATTCACTGGGGCAGCCTGCTGTTTCTCGCACCGCTCTGGCCATTGGCGGCCGCCCAGCCACACCTGCTCGAAACCTGGGAGCAGCGTGTCATGGCCAAGGGCGAACCGGCCACCAAGGTGGAGCATGATCTGTTCGGTACGGCATTGCTGCCACTGTGCCTCACACTGGCCGAGCGCTGGCGATTGCCGGACTGGATCATCCAGGGATACCGCCTGCTGGCCAACGATCACCGACTGCTGGTCAAGGCCCTGCACATCGCCCGCGACAACGAACATCCCCTGCAACAGCAGCACCGGCTCGACGACGACCCGCCGCTGCGGCGCTGGTTGACCCAGCCGGCCAATACCATCCTGCTGGCCAACGGCCTCGCACTGTCCGCCCATCAGGCCTGGGACAGTCCGCATCTGCTGCGCTGGCAACGCCTGGCCGGGCTCTATCTGCAATTACCACTGGGTGACGTACAGCAGGCGATCCATCAGCAGGCGGCACAAAGCGCACGGCAGCATGCCGAACTGGGACTCTGGCATCCCGCCGAGGCCCTGCTCTGGCCCTGGAACGCCCGACACCTGAATCCCCAGCCGGCAATGGCCCCCATCCCCACATCCGACGCCCTGGGCGAATGGCGCAAGCAGTGCGCACAATTGCTGCAGGACCCGACGCCCTTCACCAACGTGCCGCAGCTCACCGCCTGCGCCGGCGCCGCACTGGAAGCCTGCGGCCTGAAGCGGATCCTGCTGCTGCTCGCCGACCGCCAGCACAGCCGTCTGCAGGCCCAGTTCATCGCCGGTCTGCCGCGGCAGGCGCTCGGCCTGTCTCTGGACCCGGCACAAAGTCAGGTCCTGCGCCGGCTGCTTGGCGAACCCGGGCAACTGCGCCTGACTCCGACCAATACCGCGCAGTTCTCCGCAATGCTGCCCGGCAACCTCAAGTCGCTGTTTTCCGGCGATCAGATGCTGCTGCGCTCGTTGGCGAACAATGGACGCGTCGTGATGCTGCTGGTCGCCGACCAGAACGGCGCGCCTTTCGCCGAAGTTACCCTGCAGGCTTTCACCAAGACCGCGCAGTGTATCGAACGCGCCCTGGGCGCCTTCGCCCGGCGTAGCCGCTGACAGCCGCGGCTGCATCCGCGGCGCTTTCCGTTACAATCCACCCTCTTTGACTTCCGGAGGCCCGAATGTCCGCCTTCTCATCCTTGCCGCTGGTCATCGAGCCAGCCGATCTGGCTGTGCGCCTCCAGGCGCCGGAGCTGATCCTGGTGGACCTGACCAGCCCGGCCCGCTATGCCGAAGGGCATATCCCCGGAGCCCGTTTCGTCGACCCCAAGCGCACCCAACTGGGCCAACCGCCGGCGCCCGGCCTGCTGCCGCCGCAAGCGCAACTGGAAGCCCTGTTCGGCGAACTGGGCCATCGTCCGGATGCGGTCTACGTGGTCTATGACGACGAAGGCGGCGGCTGGGCGGGGCGTTTCATCTGGTTGCTCGACGTAATCGGCCACGGTCGCTACCACTACCTCAATGGCGGGCTGCACGCCTGGCTCGCCGACGGCCGCGAGCTGTCCCGCGAGGTCCCGGCGCCAGTCGGCGGCCCGCTGCCGCTGACCCTGCATGACGAGCCCACCGCCACCCGCGAATACCTGCAAAGCCGCCTCGGTGCTGCCGACCTGGCGGTCTGGGATGCGCGCGCTCCCGGCGAATACCGGGGCGAGAAGGTTCTCACGGCAAAAGGCGGCCACGTGCCCGGCGCGATCAACTTCGAGTGGACCGCCGGCATGGACCCGAGCCGGTCCCTGCGTATCCGCGAAGACATCGCCGACGTGCTGAACGCCCTGGGCATCACCGCTGACAAAGAAATCATCACCCACTGCCAGACCCACCACCGCTCCGGCTTCACCTACCTGGTGGCCAAGGCGCTCGGTTATCCGCGCGTGAAAGGCTACGCCGGCTCCTGGTCGGAGTGGGGCAACCATCCCGACACCCCGGTCGAGGTCTAAGGAATCGCCATGTCCATCAAAGATCGCCTGTTCATCCTCAGCCAGTACCTGCTGCCGCATCACCTGGTGTCGCGCTTGGCCGGCTGCCTCGCCGAATGCCGCATCCCCTGGATCAAGAACCCCTTCATCAAGTGGTTCGCCCGGCATTTCGACGTCGACATGAGCCAGGCCCTGGTCGAAGACCTCACCGCCTACGAGCACTTCAACGCCTTCTTCACCCGGGCCCTGAAGAGCGACGCGCGTCCGCTCGACTCGACGCCCAACGCCATCCTCTGCCCCACCGACGGCGCCATGAGCCAGCTCGGCCCGATCGAGAGCGGCCGCATCTTCCAGGCCAAGGGCCACAACTTCAGCGTGCTCGAACTGCTGGGCGGCGACGCCGAACGCGCAGCGCCCTTCATGGGAGGCGACTTCGCCACCATCTACCTGTCGCCGCGGGATTACCACCGCGTTCACATGCCACTGGCCGGCACCCTGCGCGAGATGATCTACGTGCCAGGGCGCATCTTCTCGGTGAACACTGTCACCGCGCAGAACGTGCCGGAGCTGTTCGCCCGCAACGAACGGGTGGTCTGCCTGTTCGATACCGAGCGCGGGCCGATGGCGATGGTGCTGGTGGGCGCCATGATCGTCGCCAGCATCGAGACGGTCTGGGCCGGTCTGGTGACGCCGCCCAAGCGCGAACTCAAAACCTTCCGCTACGACGAAGCCGCCCGTGCCCCGATCCAGCTGGAAAAAGGCGCGGAAATGGGCCGCTTCAAACTGGGTTCCACGGTGATCCTGCTGTTCGGCCCCGATCAGGTCCGCTGGACCGAAAGCCTCGCCGCCTTGAGCCCTGTCCGCATGGGCGAATGCCTGGGCCAGACCCGCTCCGTCTGACCGTCGGGCGGCTCCGGCCGCCCGGCGAACGAATCCGCAAGCACTCGACGATGACCGTACTCGCCACCTTCTGGGCGCGCCTGCTGCATGTGTTCGGCTGGCGCGCCAATGCCACCAGTCACCTGGAAAAAACCTTGTCGGCCCTGGGCGCCTTCTGCGGCATCGGGCTGATTTATGCCGTGACCCACTGGCTGTTGCCCAGCGAAGCCGCACTCTGGGTCGTCGCCTCCATGGGCGCCAGTGCCGTCCTGCTGTTCGCCGTGCCCCATGGCGTACTGTCGCAGCCTTGGGCGGTACTCGGCGGTCAATGCCTTTCCGCCGTGATTGGCGTGGCCTGCGCCCGCTGGCTCCCGGACAGCCCGCTGGCACCGGCCCTGGCCGTGGCGCTGTCAATCCTGGCCATGCATTACGCCCGCTGCATCCACCCACCGGGCGGAGCCACTGCCCTGACCGCCGTGGTCGGCGGGCCGGTGATCCATGACCTCGGCTTCAACTTCGTGCTCCTGCCGGTGCTGATGAACGTCAGCGTGATTCTGCTCGCCGCCTTCCTCTTCAACAGCCTGTTTCCCTGGCGCCGCTACCCGGTGGCCCTGGCGCGCCTGCCCGAGCCGCCGAAAGCGCCGTCCGGCATGGCGCCGGAAGACTTCTACCACGCCCTGCGCCAGGTCGACTCCTACATCGATATCCAGTTCGACGACCTCCTGGAAATCATGCAGCTGGCCGAACAGCACGCCCGCGCGCAACGCCTCGAAGCGGACGACATCCTGCTCGGCGCCTGCTACAGCAATGCTCTGGCAGGTGCCGGCTGGGCCGTGCGCCAGGTGATCGACGACGCACCGAAGCAGCGCGGCCGGCGCGACCTGGTGATCTACAAAGTGGTGGCCGGCGCCGGCCAGGGCAATACCGGCGTCTGCCGGCGCCTGGACATGGCCAACTGGGCTGCCCATGCCGTGGCCACGGAAGGCAAGGGCTGGATTCGGGTCACCCCGGAAGAATCCGCCCAACGTGCCGCGCAACGCTGAGGGGCCGGAACGGGAACGCGTCGGGAGGAGTCGAAAAAGCAGGCCGCAGACAGCGGCAAGATGTCACGAGGCCACCATCAAATGGCTGCGAGTCAAGTGTGATGCTGCTAGAGTTTCGGAAATCCTTTTAGACAGCGGTCACACACTGAGGCCGAGGAGCGTCCAAATCTACATGGATAAACAGAGCCCTCACCTGCTGCTACGCGTCCCCACTCCCACCCAGCCGAGCCTGTCTTTCTGCGACGCAACGCCTCGCGACCTGAAGCGCTGGCTGGATGGGCTGCCGAAGGCCAATATCGGGGAAACTGCCCGCCAGCTCTACCAGGGGCTGGTCGAGCTCAATCAGTTGGTGACGCCAAGCACCAACCGGCTGCAGTTGCTGGAACTGTTACGTCCCGAGGTGCACTTCGTCTGCCAGCATCTGGAACGGCACTTTCTCAACCAGGCCATCGTGCTCGACGACCGCCCGCGCAAGGTCGCCAACCTTTGCCAGGCCCTGCAGAACCATTTGGCGCTCGGCTACAAGCTGATCATTTCCCGCACGGCGCAGCGCTTCACCCGCGAGCGCGCCCAACTGCTCACCATCGCCCTGCAACGCGCCAGCCATAGCCTGTGCGGCCCACTGGTGCGCTCCAACCAGTTGTATTGCCCGGTGCCGGAAGGCCTCTGGCTGGAATTGCACCAGATCTACCAGATCGCCCGCAGCCACGATCTGCACCGGCTGGTGGTACGCGATCCGCTGGCTCGCCATACCCAGGGACTGAGCGTCGAACAGACCTATCTCGTCGCCCTGCTGCTGGGCTGCGCCCGCTGCAACCAGATGCGCCAACAGGGCATCGCCCGCCTGGCCGATATGCTGGAAATCTGGTGCAGCCTGGCGCGCCTGCAAAGCCCCGATGCCCCCACCAGCCTGTTCCTCGTCGCGCCCCAGGTGGACGGGCCGCCGCGCTACCGGTCGCTGTTCCAGAACGAACCCCGCGACAACCTGCTCGGCATGAACCCCGAGCCGCTGGTCGACGCCATCAAGGAATACCTGCTGCTCACTCCCGAGGATCGCCCCAAGGCACGGCTTCAGGTGCCGGAAGGGTTCAGCCTGGACCTGCTGCAGCACCTCAGCTCGGCCTGGGGCGACATTTCCGAACGCACCTTCCAGCGCAATCCCGGCCAGGGCACGCTGACGCTGTGCATCGGCATGACCGCCCTGCACTACTTCCTGGCCGGCCGCCGGCCTTTCGCCGACGTGCTCAAGCAGGAAGCCCAGCCGGTGCAATTCAAGCCAGTCACCGGCGGCCCGGACATCTGGAGCAAGGCCTTCGATGCCCAGCCGCAGACCCAATGGGAGGCCGGCCTGCCGCTGGAGGAAATCGAGTACAAGGTGGAAAAACCCGGCACTGCCACCGTGTCGAACGCTGGCCAGGAGGAGAACCATCCCACCTACGAGTTGCCCATCGTCAATCACAGCCCGGGAGGCTATTGCCTGGCATGGCCCAAGGAAGTGCCGGGCCAGTTGCAAGCCGGCGAGCTGCTCGGCGTCCAGGACACCCCGGGCCAGGACTGGAGCGTCGCCGTGGTGCGCTGGATCAGGCAGGTACGCGGCGGCGGCACGCAGATGGGGATCGAGCTGATCGCTCCCCAGGCACAGCCCTGCGGCCTGCAACTGGTACGCAAGACCGAACAGAGCAGCCAATACCTGCGCGCTCTGCTGCTGCCGGAAATCAGCGCGATTTCCCGCCCATCGACGCTGATCACGCCGCGTCTGCCGTTCCAAGAAGGCAGCAAGGTCATGATCAACCTGCACGGCGACGAACGCCGCGCCGTACTCAGCCAACGGCAGACCAGCACCGGCAGCTTCAGCCAGTTCGAATACCGGGAAGTCGACCGCTCACTCACAGAACGAGGGACACCCGTCACAGCCCAAGGAACCCAGGCGAGCAGCGGCGAGGAAGACTTTGACTCACTTTGGAAGTCACTGTAGATTGCCGGCACACCTGATTTTGTCGCTTTTTCGCGCCCGGTTCGGCGCGGTCTGACTTATGGCCATCGAAAAAAAAACCATTCGACTGTTGCTTCTGGAAGACTCGCAGAACGAGGCCGAGCGCCTCGTCAGTCTGTTCCGTAACGCCGGCCACGCGACCCGCGTCCACCGCCTGACCTCCAGCGAGGATCTCAGCGAAGCCCTGCAACAGAGCTGGGATCTGCTGATCGCCGCTCCCAGCGGCGAGAACCTCGACCCCACCGAAGCGATCCACACCATCCGCCGCCTGTCCAAGGACATCCCCTTCATCCAACTGGTGGCGGGCAACGATTCCGACGACATCACCGAAGCGCTCGCCATGGGCGCCCAGGATGCCCTGCCGCAAGGCGAGGACGAGCGCCTGGTGATGGTCGCCAACCGCGAGCTGGCCAACCTGGAAGAGCGCCGCGCCCGACGCGCGGCCGAAGTAGCCTTGCGCGAGGCGGAAAAACGCTGCCAGTTGCTGCTGGAAAGCTCCGTGGACGCGATCGCCTACGTCCACGACGGCATGCACATCTACACCAACCGCGCCTACCTAGAGCTGTTCGGCTACGAAGACGCCGACGAGCTGGAAGGCATGCCACTGATCGACCTGATCGCCAGCTGCGACCAGGGCAACTTCAAGGAATTCCTGAAGAACTACCGCAGCGCCGAAGGCAATGCCGAGCTGAACTGCTCCGGCATCCGCTCCGATGGCCAGGACTTCCAGGCGAACATGACGTTCTCGCCGGCCACCTACGACGGCGAACCGTGCATCCAGCTCGTCATCCGCACCGAAAGCGGCAATGCCGAACTGGAAGAAAAGCTGCGCGAAATCAGCAGCCAGGACCTGGTGACCGGCCTGTTCAACCGCAACCACTTCCTCGAACTGATGGATGCCGCCGCCGAGCGCGCGGTGAACGCCGGGCAGCCGGCGAGCCTGGGCTACATCCGGGTCGACCGCTACGCCGCCATATTGGCCGACATCGGTATCGCCGGCATCGACCTGCTGCTGACCGACCTGGCCAACCTGCTGCGCGCCCACTTCGCCGGCGACGCCCAACTGGCCCGCTTCGGCGATGACGTTTTCACTGTGCTGCAACCCGGCATGACGCCCGAACAGGCCGCTCCCGGCCTTTCCAGCCTGTTGAAGAAAGTGGAAGCCCACCTGTTCGACGCCGGCGGTCGAACCATCCAGACCACCCTGACGATCGGTGCCGCCGGGCTCAACGAGAAAACCGCCAAGGCCCAGGAAGTCATCGATCGCGCGCACCGCTGCGCCGACGAACTGGCCGACGGCAACGCCCTGAAGCTGTTCAATCCGGCCGACGAATTGGCCGCCGCCGCCAACCGCGGCAACGTCGTCGCTATGGTCCAGCAGGCATTGGAGAACAACAGCTTCCGCTTGCTGTTCCAGCCGATCATCAGCCTGCGCGGCGACACCCACGAGCACTACGAGGTGCTGCTGCGCCTGCTCAATCCGCAAGGCGAAGAAGTCCCCCCCAACGATTTCCTGAGCGCCGCCAAGGAGTCCGGGCTGGCCGAGAAGATCGACCGCTGGGTCGTGCTCAATTCGGTCAAGCTGCTCGCCGAACACCGCGCCAAAGGCCACAGCACTCGCCTGTTCGTGCATCTCTCTAGTGCCAGCCTGCAGGACCAGACACTCCTGCCGTGGCTCAGTGTGGCGCTCAAGGCTGCCCGCCTGCCCTCGGATGCGCTGGTGCTGCAATTCAGCGAGCCGGACGCCATTGCCTACCTCAAGCAGGCGAAGGCCCTCACCCAAGGGCTTGCCGAACTGCATTGCAAGGTCGCCCTGAGCCAGTTCGGCTGCGCCCTGAACCCGTTCAACACCTTGAAGCACCTGAGCGTCGACTTCGTGAAGATCGACGGCTCCTTCTCCCAGGACCTGTCCAAGCCGGAGAACCAGGAAGCGCTCAAGACCCTGCTGACCAGCCTTCATGCCCAGGCCAAGCTGACCATCGTTCCCTTCGTCGAGAGCGCCAGCGTACTGGCCACCCTCTGGCAGGCGGGGGTCAACTACATCCAGGGCTATTACCTGCAAGGCCCCAGCCAGTCGATGGACTACGACTTCTCGGCTGGGGAGGAATAAAAAGAGCAGCTGCAAGCTGCAAGCGAATCAGGGTAAGGGCGGCTGCTCTTTCTTGTGGCTTATCGCTTGAAGCTGATCGCTGCCCTTATTCTGTTTCGCGATCGCGGAAGCCCAGCAGGTACAGAATGCCATCCAGCCCCAGGGTGGAAATCGCCTGCTTGGCCGACTGCTTCACCAGCGGCTTGGCGCGGAAGGCGACGCCGAGGCCGGCCAGCCCCAACATCGGCAGGTCGTTGGCGCCATCGCCGACGGCAATAGTCTGTTCCAGACGCAACCCTTCCTTTTCCGCCAACTGGGTCAGCAGATCCGCCTTGCGCTGGGCATCGACGATGGGCTCCACGGCCACGCCGGTCACCTTGCCGTCGACAATCTCCAGTTCATTGGCATAGACGTAGTCGATTCCCAGCCTGGCCTGAAGCTGGCGAGCGAAATAGGTGAAGCCGCCAGACAGGATCGCCGTCTTGTAGCCCAAGCGTTTGAGTTCGACGAACAGCGTTTCGGCGCCCTCGGTCAGACGCAGGGTTACACCGACCTCCGCCAGCACGCTTTCCGGAAGCCCTTTGAGCAATGCCAGACGCTCCTTGAAGCTGGCGCGGAAATCCAGCTCGCCGCGCATCGCCCGCTCGGTGATTTCCGCTACCTTCTCACCGACCCCAGCAGCCTTGGCCAGTTCGTCGATCACCTCGGCCTCGATCAACGTGGAATCCATATCGAAGACCGCCAGACGGCGGTTGCGGCGGAACACGCTATCGCGCTGGAAAGCGATGTCCACGTCCAGCTCCTGGGCCACGCTGAGGAACTCGGCGCGTAACGCTCCCGGATCGACCGGCTCGCCGCGCACGGAAAACTCGATGCAGCCCTTGCCCTGGTCGGCCGGCATGTCCAGCGGCATGCGCCCCGACAGACGGTCGATGTGATCGATGTTCAAGCCGTACTTGGCGGTGATCGAGCTGACCCTTTGCAATTGCTCGGCCGTGACCTTGCGGGTCAGCAGCGTGACGATGTGGCGGGGCTTGCCCTGGCCACTCACCCATTGCTGGTAGTCGGCTTCGGAAACCGGCGTGAAACGCACCTGCTGGTCCAGCTTGTAGGCGGTGAACAGCACATCCTTGAGCACCGTGGACGCCTGCTCGGTATGCGGAATCTCGATGAGGATGCCGAACGACAAGGTGTCGTGGATCACCGCCTGGCCGATGTCGAGGATGTTCACGCCACCCTGTGCGAGCACGCCGGTGATGGCGGCCGTCAGACCGGGACGGTCGCCACCGGTGATATTGATCAGGACGATTTCGCGCAAGAGGACCTCCCAAGGCGGCGGAGCGACAAAAAAGGCGCCTATTCTAGCCAGTTTTACGGCCGTGGAACCTGCCGGTCGCTCGCAGAGCCAACGGGCTGTGCATTTCATGCGCCGATCATGTCCAATGCGGCCAGCCCGACGCTTTGCCCACTGGAGGGCGGTGGTTATACTGCGCGGCAAATCCCTTCGAGAAGAGCCGAGCTCTGTGAACCGGCCCGCGCCCGTCAAGCCCGACAATTTTTTCCTGTTGATCTTCCACGCCCTGCGCCAGCGCCGTGTGCCTATCGCCCTGCGCATCGCCAGCCACAGCCTGCTGCTCGTCGCCCTGGCCCTGCTCATCTACGCCTGGGTCATGGGCATGCAGTTCAAGCAAGCCATGCAGCAGCAGGCGGATGCCCTGGGCCAGAGCCTGATCACCCAGACCGCCAGTTCCGCCACCGAACTGCTGGTGTCCAACGACATCCTCAGTCTCAACGTGCTACTCAACAATCTGGTGAAGAACCCGCTGGTGGCCCACGCGGCAATCTACAGCGTGGACAACCGCATCCTCGCCGAAGCCGGTGCGCGTCCCAGCAAAGGGTTGCTGGGCGAGGCCGAAGGGCTCTATTCGACCCCTATCACGTTTCAGGAAGTGATCGCCGGGCACCTGCGCATCAGCCTGGACATGCAGCAATTCCAGCAGCCGATGACCATCAGCCTGCAAAGCATGGGGCTGCTCAGCCTCATCCTGCTGGCCCTTACCCTCTCGCTCAGCCTGCGCCTCGGCCGGCACATCTCCACCCCGCTGCTGCAACTGCGTCTGTGGCTGCGCGACCCCGACGATCCTGCCCCGGGCGCCGGACGCCAGGATGAAATCGGCGACCTCGCCCGTCAGTTGCAGGCGCGCCTGGTACCGGAAAAACCGGAGCCAGTCGAGGAAGACGACTACGTCGAAGAAGACGAACACCTCTTCGAAGAAGACGGCGAGTCGTTGTTCGACGAACACGACGACCACCCCATGGACTTGGCCGACGACGAGCCGCTCCCCGCGCAAGACCGCCTGGAAGCCGAGGACAGCGACGAAGACCCCTTCGCCGACCTGCGCCCGCAGGACGAAGCGCCCGCGCCGATTCACGACGAACCGGTGAAAAGCGCGGTGCTGGCCATCCAGCTGGGTGCCCAGGAGCAATTGCGCCGCCTGCCACGGGCTCGCCTGGTGGACCTGCTGGAACGCTACCGTGGCTGCCTCGACCAGGCTGCGTCGCTTTACCAGGGCGAGCTGCACACCCTGAACGACGGCAGCAGCCTGATGCTGTTCCACAGCCTGGATAGCGGCGAAGACTACCTGACCCACGCGCTCTGCTGCGGGGAGCTGATGCGCGCCCTCGGCCATGCCCTGCAGATCGAAGTCGCCGACAGCGGCATCACCCTGCAACTGCAACTGGGCCTGACCCAGGGCGAGGATCTGGTCGATCTCAGCCAGGGCGATCTGTTGCTCAGCGAAACCGCCCAGAATGCCCTGGCGCTGTCCCAGCACAGCCGCAACCTGCTGCTGGTCGAACGCAGCGTCAGCGAAGACCTGCTCGTCCGCGAGCGGGCACGCATCCGCGCCATCGCCAGCCCGGAAGGCGCCAGTTGCGTCGAGCGCCTGCTGGAGCCCTATCCTTCGCTGCTGGAACGGCAACTCGCGCTGATGCACGAAAACCACACCCCCTGATCTCTACGCCAAGGACCGGCCGCATGACCACGCTGATCACCCATCCGATCCCCATCCTGGCCCTCGGTGCCGCGCTCGGCAGCCGGGTCGTTTCTCCGCGACTGGTGCTGGCCGGTATGCTTTTCGCCTGCCTGCCGGATGCCGATGTCCTGGCCTTCAAGTTCGGCATCGCTTATGCCGACGCCTTTGGTCATCGTGGTTTCAGCCATTCACTGCTGTTCGCGATTTTTTGCGGCATTTTCGCGGCACTCTGCTGCCGCTGGCTCGATAGCGGAGCGCTCAAGGCGGGGCTGTGGATAACCCTGGCCACCGCCTCCCACGGCCTGCTCGATGCTCTGACCAACGGAGGGCTTGGCGTGGCCTGGCTATGGCCCTGGAGTGAGCAACGCTATTTCCTGCCCTGGCGCCCCATCGAGGTATCGCCGTTCCTCTCCGGCTTCTTCAGCCCGCGCGGGCTTTCCGTCCTGCTCTCGGAGGCGCGCTGGGTCTGGCTACCTTCATTGGCGATTGCAACGACTGGCCTGGCGATGCGCCTGGCCTGGCGACGACGCGCCATGGAGGCGGCAGGCTGACCACTTTTACCGCGGAAAACAAAAAAGCCCGCTTGGTCGAAGCGGGCTTTTTCATGATCAGAAGCGGTAGATTTCCACGTCCGTCCGGACCGGCGACGGAATGGGAATCTGCGGCTTTGTCGGCTCGACCTTCTTCGGCGTGCGGGTCGCCGCATTCTTGCGCGCCTCTTCGGCCGCGGCCGCCTCGGCCTCGGCTGCCGCCAGCGGTTGAATGGCGGAGGCAAGCTGCTCGGCAAGACGCTGCAGTACCAGACTCTGGGCCTTCACCTGATCCGCAGGCGCTCCCTGGTGCGGTTCCTCCAGGCGAACCAGACGGGTGTCGCGCAGTTGCCCACGCTTGTCCAGCAGACGCCACTGCGCTTCCAGCACGGCAGGCTGTTTCGGACCGGAGTCCAGCCGGGTAATGGAAAGCTGCACCTGCACTTCGGGCGTGAAGCCCGGCGCGGCGGGTGCCAGGGCCAGACGCTGGCTGTCCAGACGGCCGGCAAGCTGGCGCAGCAGCAGTTGATCGATATCGTTCGGCAGATTGCCGGCCCAGCGCGCACGTCTGGCTGCAGTCAGACTGCCATCGGCCTGGCGTTGCAGCAGCAGGTCGCAGTTCAGATAGTCGGCAATCTCTACCGGCCCCAGCAGCACGGCCGGGCCGCTTTTCTGCTCGGGAACGTGGGGGTTGCCGCTGTCCAGTTGATAAAGCGGTACCGGTTGAAAAGCGGTACAGCCGGTCAGGCCAATCAGTCCGGCCAGCAATACACCATGAGCAAAACGCACCACACTCATCCTCTCAGCCGTAGGCTGCCGGAGGGCAGCCCAGTAGAAATCCAGCTCCCCGCCGGGGCACGACCGTCGTCGGTCCACCCCGTGCGGGCGCGTATCATCCCCTAAACCGCCCGACGACTCCAGCCTGAAACGCCGGCCGGAGGCCATGCCAGACGTTCGGCAGGGTTCAACCCACGGTTTCCACCTGCAGCCCATCGACCCGCTGGAAGCCACGCGGCAACTTGTTGCCACGGCGTCCGCGCTCACCTTTGTAATGCTCCAGATCATCCGATTTGAGCGACAACGTGCGTTTGCCCGCTTGCAGCACCAGGGTAGCGCCAGCCGGCAACACTGCCAGATCGGTCAGATACTCCTCGCGACTCGCCACCCGATCACCCGGAATCCCGATGATCTTGTTGCCCTTGCCCTTGGCCAGCTGCGGCAGGTCGGAGACCTTGAACAATAGCAGACGGCCCTCAGTGGTCACGGCCGCCAGCCAATCTTCCTCGATATTCCCGACCGGCTGCGGCGGGACCACCTTGGCCCCCGTCGGCAGACTGAGCAGGGTCTTCCCGGCCTTGTTCTTGGCCTGCAAGTCCTCGCCCTTGACGACGAAGCCGTAGCCGGCATCCGAGGCGATCACGTACAGCGCTTCGTCCTCAGGCAACAAAACGCATTCAAAACTCGCGCCAGGCGGAGGTGCCAACCGTCCGGTCAGCGGCTCGCCCTGCCCCCGCGCCGATGGCAGCGAATGGGCGGCGAGCGAATAGCTGCGCCCGGACGAATCGATGAATACCGCGAATTGATTGGAGCGACCCGGTGCGGCCGCCTTGAAGCCATCGCCGGCCTTGTAGGAAAGGCCGGTCGCATCGATGTCGTGGCCCTTGGCGCAACGCACCCAACCCTTCTCCGACAGCACCACGGTGACCGGCTCGGTGGGCATCAGCTCGGTTTCCGACAGGGCACGTGCCTCCATACGCTCGACCAGCGGCGAACGGCGGGCGTCGCCGTAGGTCTCGGCGTCTTCGATCAACTCCTTGCGCACCAGCTTGCGCAGCTTGGTCTCGCTGCCGAGCAGCGCCAGAAGATTGTCGCGCTCCTTGGCCAGTTCGTCCTGTTCGCCGCGGATCTTCATTTCTTCCAGCCGGGCCAGTTGGCGCAGGCGGGTGTCGAGGATGTAGTCGGCCTGCACGTCGGTGAGGCCAAAACGCTCCATCAGCACCGGCTTGGGCTGGTCCTCGGTGCGGATGATGCGAATTACTTCGTCGATGTTGAGGAACGCGATCAGCAAACCTTCCAACAGGTGCAGACGCTTCTCCACCTTGTCCAGGCGGAATTGCAGGCGCCGGCGCACCGTCCCGATGCGGAAGGTCAGCCACTCGCCCAGCAGCATGCGCAGGTTCTTCACCTGCGGTTTGCCATCGAGGCCGATGATGTTGATGTTGACCCGGTAGCTGGACTCCAGGTCGGTGGTGGCGAAGAGGTGCTGCATCAGCTCCTCGGCATTGACCCGGTTGGAGCGTGGGATGATCACGATGCGCGTCGGGTTCTCGTGGTCCGATTCGTCGCGCAGGTCGGCGACCATCGGCAGCTTCTTCGCCTGCATCTGCCCGGCGATTTGCTCCAGCACCTTGGCGCCGGAAATCTGGTGCGGCAATGCGGTGATGACGATATCGCCGTCCTCGACGCGGTACACCGCGCGCATGCGTACCGAGCCGCGGCCGGTCTCGTAGAGTTTCAGCAGTTCGGCGCGCGGCGTAACGATCTCCGCCTCGGTGGGGAAATCCGGGCCGGGCATGTGCTCACAGAGCTGCTCCACGCTGGCGTTCGGCTCGTCGAGCAGGCGGACACAAGCGGCAGCCACTTCCCGCAGGTTGTGCGGCGGCACGTCGGTGGCCATACCCACGGCGATCCCGGTGGTGCCGTTGAGCAGCAGGTTGGGCAGGCGCGCCGGCAGCACCGCCGGCTCGTTCAGGGTGCCGTCGAAGTTGGGAATCCAGTCCGCCGTGCCCTGCCCCAGTTCGCTGAGCAGCACTTCGGAATAGCGCGACAGGCGGGCTTCGGTATAACGCATGGCGGCGAAGGACTTGGGATCGTCCGGCGCACCCCAGTTGCCCTGGCCGTCGACCAGCGGATAG
Organism: Pseudomonas indica NBRC 103045; assembly: GCF_002091635.1. Classification (GTDB taxonomy): domain Bacteria; phylum Pseudomonadota; class Gammaproteobacteria; order Pseudomonadales; family Pseudomonadaceae; genus Pseudomonas_M; species Pseudomonas_M indica. Next base: position 58,795 of record NZ_BDAC01000001.1, read on the forward strand.
CGGTAGCTGAACGGCTGGGCCATCAGCACCATCGCTTCGTAGCAGGCGCTGTCGCCATGCGGATGGAATTTGCCGAGCACGTCGCCGACGGTACGCGCCGATTTCTTGTGCTTGGCGTCGGCATCCAATCCCAGCTCGCTCATGGCGTAGACAATGCGCCGCTGTACCGGTTTCAGGCCGTCACCGATATGCGGCAGGGCGCGGTCCATGATCACGTACATGGAGTAGTTGAGATAGGCCTGCTCGGTGAAATCGGCGAGGGAGCGGCGCTCCACGCCTTCCAGGCTCAGGTCGAGGGATTCGCTCATCTGCGTCCTCTAGTTTTCCGTGTAATGGCGCAGCACCAGGGTGCCGTCGCGCTGGGTGAATTCGAGTTGTTTCAGGGCGCTCATGCCGAGCAGCACCTGTTCGCCGTCCATACCGGGAACGATCAGGGCACGTACGTCGTGAAGACGGATGTCGCCCAATTGCAGTTCTGCCAGGCGGGTTCGGAAACCGGTCCCGCGGCCGTTGGCGGTCAGCACCGTGATCGGCGCGCCGCGCGCGAGGCCGAGTCGTTTCGCCAGCTCGCCCGGAACCGCCACGTCAGTGGCGCCGGTATCGAGCATGAACTCCACGGGCCGGCCATCGATCTCGCCGCTGGCGACGAAATGCCCCCGGCCATCGCTGGCCAGTCGCACCTCGATGAAGCCGTCGCCATGCCGGGACTCCGGCGCCTGGTTGGGATTGCGCTTGGCATCCTCCCACTCGCCGAAGAAACGGGTGGCCAGCAGCAGCGCAGCGCCCCAGGCGAGCACCAGCATGACCCGCCCGGCACGACGTCCCGGCGCCTGCTCGCTCAACGAGCGTTCCCCCAACCGCCCTTGGGCGCGGCGAAACGCCAGACGATCGGCCGGCTTTCGCCGTCGCCGCGGGCATGACCGCCGTTGTCGACGCCGATCCAGGCGCCTTCTTCGTCGATCCACAGGGCTTCCGCCATGCCATAGGGCTGGTCGTAGCGCCGCTCCGGGGTCAACGCCTCGTCGGCGAACGACCAGCAGCGTTCCACTTCGCCGTTGCTCGGCTTGCGCCGGCAGATACGGTGGGCCAGACGTTCCAGGGTGAAGAGTTTTTCGTTGAAGAAGGCCAACCCGGAGAAATCCCGTGGCAACGGCTCGTTGCTTTCCAGCGGTGCCGGCGGCAGCTCCATACCACCTTCGCTGAGCAGCACGCAGCCACCGGTACACTTCCACAGACTGCGCTGCCGGTGCATGACCACCAACCCACGGCGTTCCCGTTCGGCCGCCAGCCACAGGCGTTCGCCGGCCGGGTCCACTGCGATGCCCTCGAACAGCGCATTGAAGTGCAACAGCATGCCGCTGGCACGTGCCTGTCGCACCAGACTCTCCGGCAGGCCAAGCCACTGCAGCTCGCCTGCCGGCGGGATCTGCAGTACGCCGGCATGGGCCTCGCTGACCAGGTAGCGGTTACCCATCGCGTCGCAGGACAACCCTTCGAAATCCATGTCGCCGCCACGCACCTTGCCCATCACCCAACTGCGCATGCGCAATCCCCAGGGCAGGCCACTGTCGGGCCGCTCGGGGGCAACGAACGTCTCGGCCTCGGCGTGAAGCTCGCCCTGGGCCGGAGTCAGCCGGTAGAGCCGATCGTCATCGCGGTCGGAAACCGCCCAAAGCCCATCGCCACACCAGGCCAGGCCGGACAGGTTGCCGCCGCGCATGCCTTCCACCGGATGCTCGGTGAGCAGCTTGAGCGGCTCCACGGGCGGTTCGGCGGCGGCGCTGGCGCTGAGAAAGACGCAGGCGAACAGCAGGCGCCGCATCAAATCAGCACCTCGGCCAGGTTGCCCTTCGATTCCAACCAGGCCTTGCGGTCGCTGGCACGCTTCTTCGCCAGCAGCATGTCCATGATCTCGCTGGTCACTTCGAAATCGTCCAGGGTCAACTGCACCAGGCGCCGCGTGTTCGGGTCCATGGTGGTCTCGCGCAGTTGCAACGGATTCATTTCGCCAAGCCCCTTGAAGCGGGTCACCTGCGGCTTGCCGCGCTTCTTCTCGGCGGTCAGGCGCTCAAGAATGCCGTCACGCTCCGCTTCGTCCAGCGCGTAGTAAATATCCTTGCCGAGGTCGATGCGGTACAGCGGCGGCATGGCGACGTACACATGCCCGGCGTCCACCAACGGGCGGAAATGACGGACGAACAGCGCGCACAGCAAGGTGGCGATGTGCAGGCCGTCGGAGTCGGCGTCGGCGAGGATGCAGATCTTGCCGTAGCGCAGTTGGCTCAGGTCGGACGATCCCGGATCGATGCCGATGGCCACGGCGATGTCATGCACTTCCTGGCTGGCGAGCACTTCGCCGCCGTCCACTTCCCAGGTGTTCAGGATTTTTCCACGCAGCGGCATGATCGCCTGGAACTCCTTGTCCCGTGCCTGCTTGGCCGAGCCGCCGGCCGAATCGCCCTCGACCAGGAACAGCTCGGAGCGCATCGGGTCCTGGCCGGCGCAATCCGCCAGCTTGCCGGGCAACGCCGGGCCCTGGGTGATTTTCTTGCGCTCCACCTTCTTGCCCGCCTTGAGGCGTCGGCCGGCGTTGCTGATGGCCAGCTCCGCCAGTTGCAGGCCGAGTTCCGGGTGCGCATTGAGCCAGAGACTGAAGGCATCCTTCACCACGCCGGAGACGAACGCCGCCGCTTCGCGGGAAGACAAACGCTCCTTGGTCTGCCCGGAGAATTGCGGCTCCTGCATCTTCATCGAGAGCACGAAGGCGATCCGCTCCCAGACGTCTTCCGGCGCCAGCTTCACGCCGCGCGGCAACAGGTTGCGGAATTCGCAGAACTCTCGCATCGCATCGAGCAGACCCTGGCGCAGACCATTGACGTGGGTGCCGCCCTGGGCGGTGGGAATCAGGTTGACGTAGCTTTCCTGCACGCTCTCGCCACCTTCCGGTAGCCAAAGGAGGGCCCAGTCCACTGCTTCCTTGCTGCCGGCCAGACTGCCGCAGAACGGCTCGTCGGGCAGACGCGGATACTCGCTCACCGCGTCGACGAGGTAGGAGCGCAGGCCATCCTCGTAGTGCCACTCGACCTTCTCGCCGCTGGCCTTGTCCTCGAAGCTGACGGCGAGGCCGGGACACAGCACTGCCTTGGCCTTGAGCACGTGCTTGAGCCGGCTGATGGAAAACTTGTGCGAATCGAAATACTTGGCGTCCGGCCAGAAGTGCACGCTGGTCCCGGTGTTGCGCTTGCCCACGGTGCCGATCACTTCCAGCTCGCTGGCCTTGAAACCGTCGGCGAAGGTCATACGGTATTCGTTGCCGTCACGCTTGACGCGAACCTCGACGCGGGTCGAAAGGGCGTTGACCACCGAGATACCGACACCGTGCAGACCACCGGAGAACTGGTAGTTCTTGTTGGAGAACTTGCCGCCGGCATGCAGCTTGGTGAGGATCAGCTCGACCCCCGGCACACCCTCTTCCGGGTGGATATCGACCGGCATGCCGCGCCCGTCGTCGATCACTTCCAGGGAATTGTCTTCGTGAAGAATCACCTGCACCGACTTTGCGTGGCCGGCCAGGGCCTCGTCGACGCTGTTGTCGATGACTTCCTGGGCCAGGTGGTTGGGGCGCGTGGTGTCGGTGTACATGCCCGGGCGCTTGCGCACCGGGTCGAGGCCGGAAAGGACTTCGATGGCGTCTGCGTTGTAACTGGCCATGGGGTCTCGTTCAGTTCAGAGTGGAAAAGTCGAAATCGTTCCAGAGCCGGGGAGCGAAGCCGGCAAACGCCAGGAGTGCCGGCAGGCGCTCGGCGAACCCCTGGAAACCGTGGTCGCCACCGGCCTGGATACGCAGGGCGCATCCCCTGTAGAAGGCTTCCGCCTGACGGTAATCCAGCGTTTCGTCGGCCGTCTGCAGCCATACCTGGTAGCGCGTCGGATCGTTCGGCGGCGCCACTTCCAGCTCGGCGAGGGCGTCCACGTGATCCTTCGTCAGCTCCCAGGTCTCGCCGCTGTAATAGTTCGTCTGCGGCCCGAGATGGCTGTCGAACAAGCGGTGCGGGTTCACCGCCGGGTTGATCAGCAACGCCTTCAAGCCATGGCGTTCGGCCAGGTGGGTGGCATAGTAGCCGCCCAGGGAACTGCCGACCAGCACCGGTCGGCCCAGCTCGCCGATCAGCTCCTCGAGCAGGGCGATGGCCTGGCGAGGGTGGTGCGGCAACGCCGGCACCCGCAGGTGCTCGGCCAGACCGAGGATCTGCATGGCGCGCAGCAACTGGCTGGCCTTGAGCGAGGCCGGCGAGCTGTTGAGGCCGTGGAGATAGAGAATCGAAGGCGTGACGTCGGACATGTGCGGGTTGGAACTCGAACCTGGACTGAAACAGGAACGGTACCAGCTTTCGACCGCCCGCCTCCAGCGAGAGCCCCGGGTCAATATCCCTTGATGCTGTAGTCGATCTCGAAATCGATGCCGGTGACACGGGAAACACCGGTCTCCAGGCGCCCGTCGCCGAACAGCCGCAACCAGCGGTATCCCGGCGGCTCCTTGTCGACCCGGAACTCTTCGCTACCGGGAGCGAACTGGACGCAGGTGGACGGCGATGCCAGCAGCCGCACGCCCTTGCGTACCTGATCGTATTCCTGGTGGACATGTCCCCAGAGCACCGCCCGCACCTGCGGGTGACGGTCGAGCACAGCGAACAGCGCACCCGGATTGCACACGCCGATCGGGTCCAACCAGCGGCAACCGACCGGTACCGGATGATGATGGAAGCACACAAGGTGATGACGCTCGGGCGCCTCGCTCAGAGCCCGCTCGAGCAGCGCTAGTTGTTCATCGCCCAAGTGCCCCGGCACCGCGCCGGGAATGGAGGAGTCGAGGAGAATGATGCGCCAGGCGCCGAGATCGACGACCGGCTCCAGCAGCTCGCTGCCGGCACAGGCCTCGCGCATGCTCGGCAGTTCATCGTGATTGCCGGGGAACCAGCGCGCCGGGGCCGGAATCTGCGCTGTCAGCTCACGGAAATGTTCGTAGGACTCCAGCGAGCCGTCCTGCGACAGATCCCCGCTGGCCAGCACCAGGTCGATCTGCGGCTGTTCGCTGAGAACACGTTCTATCACCCGCTGCAGGCTGTCCTGGGTATCCATGCCCAGGAGCTTGCCATCGGCCGTGGCGAATAAATGACTGTCGGATAGCTGCACCAGCAGTACCGACGAATCAGCAGCGAAAGTGGACGCGCTCGGCAAGGCCATCTCCTTGAGCGGAATTAGCAGGAATTATGGTGGTTCTCGTCGAAAAGGGTATACCCGAGAAATAGAAGCAGATCACAGTTAGCAGTGAATCGGCGCGGCTCCCGATTACTGAAGGGTATCGCGGAACTTTCGCTGGCCCAGGAACGGATACTCGCCGGTCACGATGCAGCGCACACCTGGATTGTGCGGCCCGCAACAATTCGCTCAGAGCACAGGAACCAGTTCATGGCCACAGGCGAGGCAGTGGCTGAGCCATTCGCCCAGGAACAGGTTGAGCTGCGACTTCTCGTCCGGCTGGTGCATCGCGGCGTTGGGGTAGGCGTAGATGCTGCGGAAGCGCCGCGCGTTTTCCGCACTGATCACTTCGGCCATGCGCGCATCGTGATAGACCCGCACCTCCATCCGCGGCACCGGCAGCCAGGGCAGGCTGTGTTCCTGGCGAACCTGCAGCGTGGTGGTGTAAGGGCAGGTTTCCACCACGTCCAGCGCCAGCACGCCGAGCAGATACTCGCCCTGACTCAGCGCCACGCGCCGCGATCCCGGCCCGTCGCGCATTTCCGGCAGCAGGCGCATCAGCCGGGCATAGTTGGCTTCGCAGGCGGCCTGGAGTTCGACCAGATCGACCCGGTAGCGCTCGCGTAACAGATTCACGACCACAGCCCTCGCACTTCGGCGCGGTTCAGCGCCAGCCACTGCAAGGCGATGATGCTGGCGGCATTGCTGATCCGCCCATCCTTCACCGCCTGCAAGGCGTCCTCCAGCGGCCAGACATGGACCTTGATGTCCTCGCCCTCCTCCGGCAACCCATGGATACCACCGGCACCCCCGCTGTCGCAGCGTCCGAGGTATAGGAATACGCGTTCGTCGCTGCCGCCCGGCGATGGGAAATAGGTAGTGATCGGCCACAGCGAGCTGAGCGTCAGCCCCGCCTCTTCGGCAGCTTCGCGGTGAGCCACCTCTTCCGGCTCTTCAGCCTTGTCGATCAGACCGGCGACCAGTTCGAGCAACCAGGGATTACTGCACTTCTGCATGGCGCCGACCCGGAATTGTTCGATCAGCACGACGCAATCGCGCTGCGGATCGTAGGGCAGCACGCAGACCGCATCGTGCCGCACGAACAGCTCGCGACTGAGCACCGGTCCCATACCCCCGGCGAACTGGCGATGGCGCAAATGCAGGCGATCGAGCCTGTAGAAGCCCTGGAAACAGGACTCGCGCTGGATGATCTCGACATCCGGATGTTCCATCCGCTCCGCCATTCGATTCCCCCTACCTCATACAAAGAACGGGCCCCGTAAGGCCACGTGAACACCGCATCGGCCACAGCCCGCGCATCCGGGAGCGCTTCCGCTCCCGCATCGCTTCGACTGTTCGCCACTCCGGCGCGGGCCGATCGGCAAGATCGGCACCGCCGTTCACACAGCCTGCGTGGGCCCGTCCCGGTCAGTCAACCACTCCTCACACCTTGTGATAGAGCTGCGCTCCCTGCGCCTTGAATTCCTCGGCTTTGCTCTTGAGCCCCTCCTCGACATTCAGATCGACCGTGTCGATACGCTGTTCTTTAGCATAGTCGCGCACTTCCTGGGTGATCTTCATCGAGCAGAACTTGGGACCGCACATGGAGCAGAAATGCGCCACCTTGGCCGAATCCTTCGGCAGCGTCTCGTCGTGGAAAGCGCGCGCGGTATCCGGGTCCAGGCCCAGGTTGAACTGGTCTTCCCAGCGGAACTCGAAGCGCGCCTTGGACAGCGCGTTATCGCGAATCTGCGCGCCCGGATGGCCTTTTGCAAGGTCGGCGGCGTGGGCGGCGATCTTGTAGGTGATGATGCCGGTCTTCACGTCGTCCTTGTTCGGCAGGCCGAGGTGCTCCTTGGGCGTAACGTAGCAGAGCATGGCGCAACCGAACCAACCGATCATCGCCGCGCCGATGCCCGAGGTGATGTGGTCGTAGCCGGGAGCGATGTCGGTGGTCAGCGGGCCGAGGGTGTAGAACGGCGCCTCGTCGCAGCACTCGAGCTGCTTGTCCATGTTTTCCTTGATCAGTTGCATCGGCACGTGGCCGGGGCCTTCGATCATGGTCTGCACGTCATGCTTCCAGGCGATCTTGGTCAGCTCGCCGAGGGTTTCCAGCTCGCCGAACTGAGCGGCGTCGTTGGCGTCGGCGATCGAGCCGGGACGCAGGCCATCGCCCAGCGAGAAGCTGACGTCGTAGGCCTTCATGATTTCGCAGATATCTTCGAAATAGGTGTAGAGGAAGTTTTCCTTGTGATGCGCCAGGCACCACTTGGCCATGATCGAGCCGCCGCGCGAGACGATGCCGGTGACCCGCTTGGCGGTCAGCGGTACATAGCGCAGCAGCACGCCGGCGTGGATGGTGAAGTAGTCCACGCCCTGCTCGGCCTGCTCGATGAGAGTGTCGCGAAACAGCTCCCAGGTCAGGTCCTCGGCGATGCCGCCGACCTTTTCCAGTGCCTGGTAGATCGGCACGGTGCCGATCGGCACCGGCGAGTTGCGGATGATCCACTCGCGGGTTTCATGGATGTGCTTGCCGGTGGACAGGTCCATCACGGTGTCCGAGCCCCAGCGGATGCCCCAGGTCAGCTTGGCCACTTCTTCCTCGATCGAGGAGCCCAGGGCGCTGTTGCCGATATTGCCGTTGATCTTCACCAGGAAGTTGCGGCCGATGATCATCGGCTCCAGCTCCACGTGGTTGATGTTGGCCGGAATGATCGCGCGACCGCGGGCCACTTCCTGACGAACGAATTCGGGAGTGATTTCTTTGGGGATGGCGGCGCCGAAGCTATGACCGGCGTGCTGTTCGTCGAGCAGGCCGGCTTCGCGCGCCTCGGCCAGTTTCATGTTTTCGCGGATGGCGACGAATTCCATCTCGGGGGTGATGATGCCCTTCTTGGCATAGTGCATCTGGCTGACGTTGTGCCCGGCCTTGGCCCTGCGCGGGTTGCGTACGTGGGCGAAACGCATGGCGGTCAGCTCGGCGTCGTTCAGGCGGCGCTGGCCGAATTCCGAGGACAGCCCCGGCAGCTTCTCGGTGTCGCCGCGATCCTCGATCCAGGCGCTGCGCACATCGGCCAGGCCCTTGCGCACATCGATCTGCACGCTGGGGTCGGTATAGGGGCCGGAGGTGTCGTAAACGGTGACCGGCGCGTTGATCTCGCCACCGAAGTCGGTGGGGGTGACGTCCAGGCTGATCTCGCGCATCGGCACGCGGATATCCGGGCGCGAGCCCTGGACGTAGATTTTCTGCGAACGCGGGAAGGGTTGGACGGACTGCTGGTCGACCTGGGCGCTTTCGCTCAGATTCTTTTGTTGTTGTGCACTCATCGGCGGGCTCCTGGGTTGGATGTCGGAGCGAACCTGGGGCGGGGGTCGAGGCGGAGGGCACCGGAACACGGTGCAGAGGGACTCGCGAAGCGAGGACATCTTGTTCCCTACGCAGGCCTTAACCTGATCAGGTTCAACGGGATCCGGAACTGTCCGATCTCAGCCTTCGATTCAAGGCACCCCGACAAGAACCTGCGCAGTCTAATCAAGCCGGGAAGAGAAAACCAACCCGAGGGTCAAAAAGCCTTGACCGTTTCGTCGGAAAGCGACCGAAGGGCCGACCGGCGCCGTATTGTTCCCGCCAGGCAACATAGCTTGTTGCAAACTACACTCATGGGCTGGCCGGCACACCTTGACCCGCTTGGGTGGCGCCCGTAGCCTTGCTCGACTCTCCGGAATCTAGGATTGATCATGCTGCGCAGACTCTCCCTGGCTATCGCCATAGCCGCCGCCTCTGCCGGACCGGCCTGGGCAGAAGAAGCCCCCTTGTCAGCCAAGACCGACTTGGTCACTGTCTACCAGGAAGCGGTCGCCAACAACGCCGACCTCGCCGCTGCCCGTGCCAACTACGAGGCCAGCCGCGAAGTCGTGCCGCAGGCACGCGCCGGCCTGCTGCCGAACCTGTCCGCGGGCGCTTCGATGAACGACACCCGCACCGAGCTGGACTCGCCGTCGGCCTCGTTCTCGCGCAGCGGAACCGTCTACCAGGCCAACCTGACCCAGCCGATCTTCCGCGCCGACCGCTGGTTCCAGTTGCAGGCCGCCGAAGCCACCAGCGAGCAGGCCGCCCTGGAATTCTCCGCGACCCAGCAGAACCTGATCCTGCAGAGCGCCGAAGCCTACTTCGCCGTACTCCGCGCCCAGGACAACCTGGCTGCCACCAAGGCCGAGGAAGCCGCGTTCAAACGCCAGCTCGACCAGGCCAACGAACGTTTCGATGTCGGCCTCTCGGACAAGACCGACGTGCTCGAGGCCCAGGCCGGCTACGACAGCGCCCGCGCCAACCGCCTGATCGCCCAGCGCCAGGTGGAGGATGCCTTCCAGGCGCTGGTCACCCTGACCAACCGCGACCACGGCTCGCTCGAAGGTATCGTACACACCCTGCCGGTGCTGGCGCCGACCCCGAACGACGCCACCGCCTGGGTGGACACCGCCGCCAAGCAGAACCTCAACCTGCTGGCCAGCAACTACGCGGTCGACGCGGCCGAAGAAACCCTGCGCCAGCGCAAGGCCGGTCACGCACCGACCCTGGACGCAGTGGCCAGCTACCAGAAAGGCGACAACGACGCCATGGGCTTCACCAACAGCCTGGGCAGCAGCACCCGCATCAGCGGCGACGTCGAGCAGCGCACCATCGGCCTGCAGCTCAACATCCCGATCTACAGCGGCGGCCTGACCAGCTCCCAGGTGCGCGAGTCCTACCAGCGCCTGACCCAGTCCGAACAGCAGCGCGAAAGCCTGCGCCGCCAGGTGGTGCAGAACACCCGCGACCTGCACCGCGCGGTGAACACCGACGTCGAGCAGGTTCAGGCGCGCCGGCAGACCATCATTTCCAGCCAGAGCGCGCTGGAAGCCACCGAGATCGGCTATCAGGTCGGCACCCGCAACATCGTCGACGTGCTGGACGCCCAGCGTCAGCTCTACAGCTCGGTACGCGACTACAACAACGCGCGCTACGACTACATCCTCAACAACTTGCGCCTGAAGCAGGCCGCCGGCACCCTGAGCCCGGCCGACCTGGAAGACCTGGCCCGTTTCCTCAAGTCGGATTACGACCCGGACAAGGACTTCCTGCCGCCGGACCTGGCCAAGGCCGCCGAGGCCAGCCTGCGTAACAGCCAAGACTATTGATCGGCTCCCGGCATGGATACGTGCAAGGCGTATCCATGCCGGAACCCCGAATCTCCCCCTCCCGCTCTCCGCCTCCTTGACCCTTACGGGTACCCGACCAGATACGCCACCGGGAAGTGATCGCTTCGCAATACCTTCCCCAGATAGATCCGTTGCACCGTGGCATAGACCTTGTTCGAGTTTATTTGGCCGACGGAATCGAAGCTCTTTGTCTTATCGCTCCAGGTCCTGACCGATATCGACGCGTGGCAGATCGATTTCCACTGACAGCTTTCGTGGATATAGGCGTAGTCCAGCAGTGACGGAACCGCGATGTCGCCGGCCTCGACATCCGTCCCCATCGTGGCGTTCACGTACTGGCTCTCGCTCAGTTGCATCGGCCCCAGCGAATTCTTCTTCTCCTGCTGATACAACTGTTTGGCCAGCGCCACGGAGCTGCGGATGGAGATATGGGTGAAACCTGCATTGCCGGGCTCGCAGCGATACATCTTGTCATGCCCCGGCAAGGTGATGCTTTCCGGCGCATCGCTGGCATGGGTGTTCAGATCGCCGCCGAAGAATACCAATCGCTTGATGCCCTCGCCCTGGAAGCCGCCCAGCAACTTGATATCGTCCTGGACCTGCTCCAATGCTGCCTTCGAAGCATTCGCGTGACAGAAGGCGAAGACGTTGCCGCTCTTATCGCTCAGCAGCAGTGTGGCGCGTATGGCCTTCTCACCCAAGGGCAATTCGAACGGTTCGAAGTAGTCAGCCGCGATGTCGCTGCGGACGAACACCATCGACCCCAGCGTCGTGCCCTTGCGCAGACCGCCCTCCAGGCTCAGCGACACCTTCATTTCGTAAGCGCCCTTGAGGTCGTCGACCAATCGCAGATTGGGATTGCCGGTGGTACCCACTTCGAAGAGCGCGACGATCTCGGGCTTCAGGGTTGCCAGCGTGGTCGACAACGCATCCAGCTTTTCCTCGTACGCCTCGCTCATCGGCTTACGTTCGTTCTGGTGATTGAGGTGCTGAGTGTTCCACATGAGGATCTTGACGGTAGGCACTGCGGCTCCTCCCTGATGGCCCGCGACTGCATGGCCGCCCGCGACGATTACGGGCGACGCCTCAAAGGTAGCAGGCGCGAGGCAAAGTGCGAGCCGCTCAGTGGTTCTTGGCGAACAGCCGGTCCAGGCCGTCCAGCAGCCGCTGCAGGGCGCCCTGGTTGCTTTGGAGAACCGCCAGGCCGGCGGCGCGCATCCGCTCGGCACGGGCGGGCTCGTCCCAGAGCTGCAGCAGCGTTTCGGCCAATGCCGTGGCGTCGCCCGTCTCGCGCAGCGCGCCGGCGTCCCGGAGCTGCGCGGCGATATCGAGGAAGTTGAACAGGTGCGGACCGCTCAATACCGGCTTGCCCAGGGCGGCCGGCTCCAGCAGGTTGTGTCCGCCATTCGGCACCAGGCTGCCGCCGACGAAAGCCTGATCGGCCAGCGCATAGAGGAACAGCAGCTCGCCCATGGTGTCGCCGACCAGCACCTGGGTCTGCCCGGTTATCGCCACGCCGGCCGAGCGCCGCTCGCTGGCGAAACCTTCGCGGCGACACAGCTCGAACACGCCGTTGAAGCGCTCCGGGTGGCGCGGCACCAGGATCAACAACGCCTCGGGATGGCACTGCAGGACCTGCCGATGGGCCGCCAGGACGATTTCATCCTCGCCGGCATGGGTGCTCGCTGCGATCCACACCGGCCTGCCGTTCAGTCCCCACTGCTCGCGCAAAAGCGCGGCACGCTCCAGCAGTGCGGGGTCGATGGTCAGGTCGAATTTGATCGAACCGGTCACACTGACCGCTTCCGGACGCGCGCCCAGGTGGCGGAAGCGCTCGGCCTCGGCCTCGGTCTGCACCGCCAGCCAGCTCATTTCCGCCAGCATCGGCGCGGTCAGCTTGGCGAAGCGCGCATAGCCACGGGCAGAGCGTTCGGACAGCCGCGCATTCGCCAGGGCAACCGGAATGCCGCGCCGGGAGCAGGCATGGATATGGTTGGGCCACAGTTCGGTTTCCATGATCACCGCCAGACGCGGCTGTACCCGATCCAGGAAGCGCGCGGCTGCCCAGGGCAGGTCATAGGGCAAGTAGCAATGCCGGACGCTGTCGCCGAACAGCGCGCGAATGCGCTCCGAGCCGGTCGGGGTCATGCAGGTGACGGTGATCGGCAACCCCGGATGGCGCGCCTGCAAGGAACGGATCATCGGCGCGGCGGCGATGCTCTCCCCCACTGATACCGCATGCACCCAGATGCCGCCAGCCGACACCGCTGGCAAGCCAAAGCCAAACCGCTCACCTATACGTCGCGCATAGGCCGGCGCGCGCCAGGCCCGCCAGGCCAGGCGAAGGGCAATCAGAGGCAAACCGAGGTGAAACAGCAAGGTATAGAGGAGACGATTCATGGCGGCGGAGCTTAGCGCTTCAGGGGGTGAAGGGTAAGAGGGATAGGGGAGACGGCCCCGCACTCACCCTTCACTTCCCAAATGCCGCGCCAGCGCATCGCCCAGCCAGCGCGCCGCCGGCCCCAGCGCCTCATCGCGACGACAGACCAGTTCCACCACCAGCGGCGGTGGCGTCCAGTCGCTACGCAATTCCAGCAAGTGGCCTTGGTAGGTGGGGTACGAGGCGACGTGACGCGGCAACCAGGCCCAACCCAAATCGCGCATCACCAGCTCGGCCATGGCGTAGAAACTGTCGGCACGCCAGACCAACGGGCTGATCTGTTCGCCGCCGGAATAGTGGCTGTCCTGCGGCGTCATCAACAGTTGCCGATGCTGCGCGAGGGTTCGGCGGTCGGCATAGGGCACCCTCGCCAGGGGATGGCCAGCGCCGCAGACGGTCACCATCTCGATGGTGCCCAGGCGCTGCCGCTCCAGGGCTTCCGGCATCTGCTCGTGGTGGAACAGCAGGCCGAGGTCGGCGCGTCGCTCCACCAGCTTGCGCGCCACATCGCCCTGGGCACCGCTGGCCAGTTGCACTTCCAACAGCGGAAAGGCATGGACCAGTGCCTCCAGACTGGCGAGTACCGGCTGATAAGGCATGGCTTCGTCCTGGGCCAGGCGCAGGCGTGCTTCCTCGCCGCGCTGCAGCCCGTTGGCACGTCCTTGCAGGCGCTGGCATTGCTGCAACACCGCACGTGCTTCCTCGTGCAAGGCCTTGCCCGCCTCGGTGAGCTGCGGCATTCGACCGCCGCTGCGCTCGAACAGCCGCACGCCGAGGTCCTCTTCCAGCAAGGCCACCGCCTGGCTCACCGCCGATTGCGCGCGGTGCAAATCGCGCGCCGCCGCGGAGAAGGAGCCGTGTTCGCATACGGCGACGAAAGCGCTGAGCTGATCCAGATTCCACTGCACAACCTATCTCCAAACCAGATAGCTATTAGTTTGATCCCATCATTCAAGCTTCTAGAATGGCGGCCGTCAAAACCTCTCGTTCAGGAGTCGCCACCATGCCGGGCTATCTGTATCTGGGCATTGCCATCGCCGCCGAAGTGATCGCCACCACCTCGCTGAAAGCCGTGGAAGGTGTGGCCAGGCCGATTCCTCTGGCCCTGGTGGTGCTGGGCTACGGGTTGTCGTTCTGGATGCTGACGCTGGTGGTGAAAAGCATTCCGATCGGCATCGCCTATGCCATCTGGGCCGGGCTCGGGATCGTGCTGGTGAGTGTCGCGGCCGTATTCCTCTACCAGCAGAAACTCGACCTGCCGGCCATGCTCGGCATGGCTCTGATCGTTTGCGGGGTAGTGGTGATCCAACTGTTCTCCCGGTCCGTTGCACACTAAAAAGCAGCGACAAGCGATAAGCCCCAAGCTGCAAGCTGCAAGCTGCAAGCTGCAAGCGAGGAGCTTGCGGCGGGGCTGGTGGCTTGTCGTCGATGGCTTGCAGTTATACTGGCGGCAGTTTTTTCGACCAAGGCAGCCCCATGTCCCAACACCTTTCCACCGACGTGCTCATCGTCGGCGGCGGTATCGCCGGTCTCTGGCTCAACGCACGCCTGCGCCGCCAGGGTTTTTCCACCGTGCTGGTGGAGAACGCCAGCCTCGGCGGCGGACAGAGCCTGAAATCCCAAGGCATCATCCATGGCGGCACCAAATACGCCCTGCACGGAGCCCTGACCGGTGCCTCCGAGGCCATCGCCGACATGCCGCGCCGTTGGCGCGAAGCGCTGGCCGGCACGGGCGAGTTGGACCTGCGCGGCGTACGCCTGCTCTCCGATGCCCACTACCTCTGGTCGCCCGGCACCCTGGCCGGCAACCTGACCAGCTTCTTCGCCAGCAAGGCCGTGCGTTCCCGGGTCGATCAGGTGAAGGGCGACGCCCTGCCGCCGGCCCTGCAGCATCCCCGCTTCAAGGGCAAGGTCTACCGTCTCACCGAACTGGTGCTCGACGTACCCAGCCTGATCGCCCGCCTGGCCGAGCTGGCCAGCGGCAGCCTGCTCGCCGCCGACGAGATCGCCCCGTTGCGCGACAACGGCGAGCTGGCCGGCCTTGTCGTCGATGGTCGTGAAATCCGTGCCCAGCGCATCGTGCTCAGCGCCGGCGCCGGCAATGCCGCCCTGCTCAGCGCGCTCGGCCTGTCCGAGCCGGCCATGCAGCGCCGGCCGCTGCACATGGTGCTGGTCAAGGCCCCGACGCTGAAACCGCTCTATGCCCACTGCCTCGGCGGCGGGCCCAAGCCGCGCGTCACCGTGACCACCCATCCGGCCGCCGACGGCCAGTGGGTCTGGTACCTCGGCGGAGACCTCGCCGAAGCCGATGGCGTGGCCCGCGACGAGTCCGCGCAGATCGCCGCCGCCCGCAAGGAGTTGAGCGACTTGCTGCCCTGGATAGACCTGTCCCAGGCCCGTTTCGCTTGCCTGCGGGTGGACCGCGCCGAGCCGGCCCAGTCCGGGCTGGTCCGCCCGGACAACGCCTTCCTCGCCGAACAGAACCGCCTGCTCGTCGGCTGGCCGACCAAGCTGGCACTGGCCCCGGACTTCGCCGATCGCGTGCTGGCCAGCCTCGACCGCGACGGTATCCAACCCGGCGAACACGGCGGGCGGCCTGTCCTGCCCAGGCCGCCCGTCGGCCAGCCGGTGTGGGAGGAGCTGCTGCCATGAAGACCCTGCACGGCCTCGAACGACCCTTCGGCGACACCGGCCTCATGGTCTCCCCGCTCGGCCTCGGCACGGTCAAGCTCGGGCGCGACCAGGGCGTGAAATACCCCAGCGGCTTCACCATTCCCGATGACCGGGAAGCGCGCCAGCTACTGGATCTGGCCCGCGAACTCGGCATCAACCTGATCGACACGGCACCTGCCTACGGCCGCAGCGAAGAACGGCTCGGCCCGCTGCTGCGCGGCCAGCGCGATGCGTGGGTGATCGTCAGCAAGGTGGGCGAAGAGTTCGAGGGCGGCCAGTCGCACTTCGACTTCTCCCCGGCGCACACCCGCCTCTCCCTGGAACGCAGCCTGAAGCGCCTGGAAACGGACATCATCGATCTGGTGCTGGTGCATTCCGACGGCAACGACGTCGCCATCCTGCGCGACAGCGGCGTCTACGAGACCCTCGCCGAGCTGAAGCGCGAGGGCAAGGTCCGCGCCTTCGGCCTGTCCGGCAAGACGGTGGAAGGCGGCCTGCTGGCCCTGGAGCGCGGCGACTGCGCCATGGTCACCTACAACCTCAACGAGCAGGGCGAGCGGCCGGTGTTGGACTACGCCGCCGAGCACAGCAAGGGCATCCTGATCAAGAAGGCCCTGGCCAGCGGCCACGCCTGCCTGGGTGCCGGCGTGGACCCGGTGCGCGCCAGTTTCGAACTGCTGTTCGGCCATCCCGGAGTGGCCAGCGCGATCATCGGCACCATCAACCCGCTACATCTGTCCCATAATGTCGCGACGGCCGCCGCCGTGATTCGTGGCAGCCACTGAAGCTGTCATCAAGCCGCCGCCTGAGCGCGGCATACTCGAACAGGCCATGCGCCGCTTCCGCGGCTCCCTGACGCCAGCAAGAAGGAGACGACATGTCGCGTACCCTTGCCCGCAAGGACCCCAGTGCCTTCAAGACCCTGCCGCTTTTCGTCGAGGCCAGCCCGGACGGGCTCAGCTACCAGAGCCTCGGCCGACCGCTGAATTTCGCCCAGATGCTGGAAAAGCGCCGGCCGATCGAGGTGAACGACCCTGACCGCTTCGCGGTGGAACTGGCCAACCTCGGCGTCTCGGTGCGCCTGACGCTGTCCTGGCAGGGCCGCGAATACTGGCTGCTGGTGCGCCAGCGCCGCCTCGACCGGGGCGACGTGGTACTCAAGCTGATCTCCGGCTACGTCCCGGCCCACGAACTCAACCTGCCGTTGCTGACCGCCATCCAGGAGGTCGCCGAGGAGTGCCTGCTGGAAACCCCGGAAGGCTGGCTCGCCGGCCGCTTCGGCGACACTTGGCTGCCAACGCCCTACCAGGGCGCCCTGCGCTATCGCGAGGCCACGCACTTCCGCCTCAGCCCGCTGTCCGGTGCGGCACGCCCGATACGCTGCGGCAACCTGACGCTGATGGAGCGCCCGCGCGCCTACGTGCACCAGCCCACCGCCTCGCTGCAGCTGGTCTACGACCTGCGCCTGGAGCTGCCGAAGGAAGCGCGTCAGCTCAGCCTGTTCCATGTCGACGAACGCTTGGAAGACGGCCAGCTCATCGCCCGCCTCGAACGCAGCCGTCCGGACCTGTACCTGATTCCCCTCGACCAGGGCCGCCCCACCGGCGAATTGCTCACCCTCAAGCGCGGCATGCTGGCGCCGGCAGCGACCCGCGGCCTGTGGCTGGCAGAAAGCTTCGCCCCGCAGGACGGCTGGCTGGTGCGCGACGAACGCATCCGCTGGAAGGACTGGCTGGTCCAGCAGAACCTGGCCCCGACGAAAAAAGCAGCGGCTGGCAGACGATAATCGTAGGGGCGAGGAGTGACAGGAGGGCCTTTACTCCTTACTCCTCCCCCATCCACCTCACTCATTTCAACTCACTGGAACTCTTGCCCAACTGCCGGCGAGCGACGATCAGCAACTGGATCTGTTGGGTGCCTTCGAAGATGTCGAGGATCTTCGAGTCGCGGGCCCATTTCTCCAACAGTTCGTCTTCGCCATAGCCCAGGGCACCGGCCAGCTCCACGCACTTGAGAGTGACTTCATTGGCCACCCGTCCGGCCTTGGCTTTGGCGATGGAGGCCTCCTTGGAGTTGGGCAGCTTGTTGTCCGCCATCCAGGCCGCTTTGAGGGTAAGCAGCCGCGCCGCCTCCCACTCGGCTTCCAGGCGGTACAGGGTCGCCTCGGCATGGCTGACCGCCAGCAGCGGGCGGGCATAATCGAAACGGCAGGCCTTCTTCAGCAGCTCGCGGGTACGGTCCAGCGCCGCCTTGGCTACGCCCACCGCCATGCCGGCCACCAGCGGACGGGTGTTGTCGAAGGTTTCCATGACCCCGGCGAAGCCCTTCTGCGCGTCGATTTCCGGGTTGCCCAGCAGATTGGCGGCCGACACGCGGCAATCGTTGAAGCTGATGGAGGCAGTGTCCGAGGCCTTGATCCCGAGCTTTTTCTCCAGCCGGGTGACGGTCATCCCCGGCGTGCCCTTCTCTACCACGAAGGACTTGATCGCCGCCCGCCCCAGGCTGCGGTCCAGTGATGCCCAGACCACTACGGCATCGGCGCGTTCGCCGGAGGTGACGAAGATTTTCTCGCCGTTGAGCACGTAATGATCGCCATCCTTTACCGCCGTGGCGCGGATCGCCGCTGAGTCGGAGCCGCAACCCGGTTCGGTGATCGCCATGGCCGCCCAGGTGGAACCGAAGCGCTGTAATTGTTCTTCGTTGGCCACCGCGGCAATGGCCGCATTGCCCAGGCCCTGGCGCGGCATGGCCAAGAGCAGGCCGACATCACCCCAGCACAGCTCCATCACGCCCAGACAGGCGGACAGGTTGCCACCGTTGCGCACGCCCTCCTCCTGGGCAGCGCTCTTGCGCTTGCTCGCCGAGGTGGCGCCGACCGCTTCCGGCGAGCCGGCGTTCATGCCATCGAGCAGCGCCGCCAGCAGGTCCAGCTCCTTCGGATAAGCGTGCTCGGCCTTATCGTACTTGCGCGAGATCGGCCGGAAATAATTGGCCGCCACCTGATGCGCCTGGGTCACCAGGCTACGGAATTTCTTCGGGGTTTCCAGATTCATGGTGTGTGCCGCCTTAGAGATGCAGACCGCCGGCCATTACGGCCAGGGCTCGGAGATCGCGGTACCAGCGCTCGACTGGGTGCTCCTTGGTGAAGCCATGGCCGCCGAGCAGTTGCACCGCATCGGTACCGATCTTCATCGCTTTCTCGGTGCAGAGCAGGCGCGCCAGATAGGTTTCGCGCTGGAAATCCAGCCCCTGCTCGGCCCGTGCACAGGCGCGCCAGACCATCAGGCGCATGGCATCCAGTTCGATGGCGATGTCCGCCACCATGAACGCCACGCCCTGCCGGTGACTGATCGGCTCACCGAAGGCCGTACGTTCGTTGCAGTAGGTGGTCACGTAATCCAGCGCCGCCTGCCCGGTGCCCACGGCCAGCGCACACCAGGCCAGCGCACTGTGGTCGACGAAGCAGCGGTAATCGAAATGCTCGGCCGCCAGGCGGTTCTCCGCCGGCACCTTCACGCTTTTCAGACGAATGCGTGCCAGCCCACCGGCCTTCAGCCCCATGGCCGGGTCGGCGCGCCGCTCGATGCCCTTGGCGGAAGCATCGACAATGAACAAGGCGGGCCCCTGCTCGGCTTCGGCAGCAACGATCAGGTGGCTGGCCTCCAGGCCGCGCAGCACCAGGCACTTCTCACCGGACAGAAGATAGCTGCCACCCTTACGCCGGGCCTTGGTGGCCAGTTGCTGCGGATCGAACATCAGCACCGGCTCCCCCACCGCCAAGGCCATCAGCGGCGCCGTTTCCTCGCCGACGAAAGCCGGCAACCAACGCTCCTGCTGCTCCGGACTCCCCCAACGACGAATGCAGTTGGCCGCGGACAGCGGCACCAGCAGCGCCGCGCCGAGGGACAGGTCGCCCTTGCCCAGGCACTCGGCGATCAAGGCGTTGGTCACGGTGGTGCGCTCACCGGCCATGCCGCCATGCACTTCGCCAACGCCGTAGTAGGCCAGCCCCAGTTCCTGAACCTGATTGAGCAATTCGGCGGGAATCGATGCCGTCTCGTCGGCATCATGGGCAGCAGGGCGCAGCACCTCGGTGGCGAAACCGTCGAGCATATCCACCAGCATCCGCTGCTCGTCGGACAGCGACAGATCGAACAGCGCATCCGGGTCGGACTTTCGCGGAACCTTGCCTTGCTTGGCCGTACGCTCGGCGGCCAGACGGAAGCTGGCGCGGCTGCCGCTGTAGATGAGTTTCTCGAAGGGTTTACGCAGTTTGAGGCGGTCCGGCCAGTCGGCCTGGGCCACACGGTTGAGCATGGCCAGGGCGCGGCCTTGTACGTCGGTCATGGGCATCTTCCGTAGGAGGCAGATGCCCAGATGATGCGTCGCTGACCGGGGAGCGCCTATGACCGCTCCGCCACTCGCCTCTGGCAACCGGGCCAGTCGAGCGCCCGGTACAGGCTCTTACTGCTGACGAATCTTCTCGACAATCGCGGTGGTCGAGCTGTTCTCCACCAGGCCGAGCACCTTCACCGTACCGCCGTAGGCTTTGACGATCTCGGCCCCCACCACTTGGTCGATACCGTAGTCGCCGCCCTTGACCAGCACGTCCGGCTTGACCTCGGCGAGCAGGCGCTCGGGAGTGTCCTCGCTGAAGCTCACCACCCAGTCCACCGCCCCGAGGCCGGCCAGCACAGCCATGCGCCGGTCGACGGAGTTGATCGGTCGGCCAGGCCCCTTCAGGCGGCTGACCGAACCGTCGTCGTTGACCGCGACGATCAGCCGGTCGCCCTGGGCGCGGGCCTGTTCCAGGTAGGTCACATGACCGGCATGGAGGATGTCGAAGCAGCCGTTGGTGAAGACGATCTTCTCGCCGTGGGCGCGAGCATCTTCGATGGTGGTAAGCAGTTGTTCGAGGCTCAGCACGCCACGCTCGGAGCCCTGCTCGCGCTGCACTGCGCGGCGCAGTTCCGGGGCGCTGATGGCCGCGGTCCCCAGCTTGCCGACGACGATGCCGGCCGCCAGATTGGCCAGGGCCACGGCCTGGGGCAGCTCTTCACCGGCAGCGATGGCGGCGGCCAGGGTGGAAATCACCGTGTCGCCGGCACCGGTGACGTCGAACACTTCGCGGGCACGGGCCGGCAGGTGCAGCGCCGGATGGCCGGGACGCAGCAGGGTCATGCCGTGCTCGCCACGGGTGACCAGCAGCGCGCCGAGTTCCAACTCGCGCATCAGCGCCGCGCCCTTGGCCACCAGCTCGGCCTCGTCGGCACAACGGCCGACGATGGTCTCGAACTCGCTGAGGTTGGGGGTGATCAGACTGGCGCCGCGATAAATGGAAAAATCCTTGCCCTTGGGATCGGCCAGCACCGGAATGCCACGACGACGCGCCGCCTCGATCAGCGCCTGATGGTTCTTCAGCGCGCCTTTGCCGTAGTCGGACAGCACCAGCACCTTGACCCCGGCGAGCAGCCCGTCCACTTCGGAGGCCAGGGCGGCAGCGTCGGTGTCGAAGGCTTCCTCGAAGTCCAGGCGCAGCAGTTGCTGGTGGCGGCTCATGACGCGCAGCTTGACGATGGTCGGCTGGTCGTCGATGCGCTGGAAGCGCGCCTTGACCCCGGCGGCGGCCAGGCTGTTGCTCAGGCTCTCGGCCGCCTCGTCCTCACCGGTGACCCCGACCAACACGGCCGGCGCCCCCAGTGCGGCGATGTTCAACGCGACGTTGGCCGCACCGCCCGGACGGTCCTCGATCTGCTCGACCTTGACTACCGGCACCGGCGCCTCCGGGGAAATCCGCGAGGTACCGCCATGCCAGTAACGGTCGAGCATGACATCGCCCACCACCAGGACGGGGGCTTGGTCGAAACGGGGCATGGACAGCTTCATGAGTACTCCGGGCGGCGAAAACGCCGCGGATCATAGCACAGGCGGTTTCGGGGCCGGCGCGGGCGGCGTCAGCCCTCCCGCGCCACCTCGGTGGTGGTGTCCATGTCCTCGAATTGCTTGGCGTGCAGACGGGCATAGTAGCCGTTGAGCGCCAACAGTTCGGCATGGGTGCCGCGCTCGACGATCTGCCCCTGATCCATCACCAGGATCAGATCGGCCTTCTCGATAGTGCTGAGGCGATGGGCGATGACCAGGGTCGTACGTCCCTTCATGACGCGATCCAGTGCCCCCTGGATGTGCCGCTCAGACTCGGTGTCGAGTGCCGACGTGGCCTCGTCGAGAATCAGCACCGGCGCGTTCTTCAGTAGCGCGCGGGCAATCGCCAGGCGCTGCCGCTGGCCACCGGAGAGCAGCACGCCGTTCTCGCCGACCAGCGTTTCGTAGCCGTCCGGCATGCGCTCGATGAATTCGGCGGCGTAAGCGGCCTCGGCAGCTTCGCGGACGTCCTCCATCGGCGCGCCAGCCAGGTCGCCATAGGCGATGTTGTTGGTGACGCTATCGTTGAACAACGTGACCTGCTGAGTGACCAGCGCGACGTGCCGACGCAGGTTGCGCAGTCGGTAGTCCTCGACATCCACGCCATCGAGCAGAATCTGCCCGGATTCGTGGTGATAGAAGCGCGGAATCAGGCTCGCCAGGGTCGACTTGCCGCTGCCGGAGCGGCCGACCAGGGCCACCATCTGCCCCGGCTCGGCCGTGAAGCTGATGTTGTTCAGCACCTGCTTGTCGGTGTTCGGGTACTGGAAACTCAGGTCGCGCACCTCGAGACGCCCGCTGACCCGCTCGCGCTCCATGCTGCCAAGGTCCACTTCCGGCTCCTGATCGAGCTGTTCGAAGATACTTTCGGCGCCGGCCAAGCCCTTCTGGATGGTCGCGCTGACCTCGGAGAGCTGGCGGATCGGCTTGGGCAGAAGACCGGCCGCGGTGATATAGGCGATCAGCTCGCCGGGCGAGGCGTCGCCGCGAAGATAGAGCACCAGATACATCAGCAACGCCATGCCGATGTAGATGACCAGTTGCAGCAACGGTGTATAGATCGACTGGGTACGGGTCATGCCCAGACTCTTGTTCATGTTGTCGGCGCTAGCCTTGTGGAAGCGCTTCTGCTCGTACTCCTCGCCGCCGAAGCTGCGCACCACCCGGTAGCCCTGGATGGTTTCCGACGCCACGTGGGTGACGTCGCCCATGGCCACCTGGATCTTCTTGCTCTGCTTGCGGAACTTCTTGCTGGCGCTGGTCACCAGCAGGGCGATGATCGGCAGGATCGCCAGCAGGACGAGGGTCAGCCGCCAGTTGCTGTACAGGAGGTAGCCGAACAGGAACACCACGGTCAGGCCTTCGCGGATCACCACCTTGATCGCATCGGTGGCGGCGCCGGTCACCATGGTCACGTTGTAGGTGATCCGGGAGATCAGGTGACCCGAGTTGTGGTTGTCGAAATAGCGGTTGGGCAGGGTCAGCAGGTTGTCGAACAGTGCGCAGCGCAGATCATGCACCACGCCACGCGCGACCTTGGCCAGGAAATAGTTGCCCAGGTACGAACCTATGCCTTGGTAGAGTGCAATGAGTACAATCAGCATCGGCACGCCGTATACCAGCGGCACGCCGAGCAACATGGCGTTGTCGGGTGACTGCAGGCCGTCCAGGAAGTATTTCAGCATGTCCGCCAGCATCGGCTGGCTGGACGCGAACAGCAGGAAACCCAGGATACTGATCGCAAAGGCTCCCCAATAAGGGAGAACGTATTTCAGCAAACGCAGATAGAGTTTGAGACTGGATTGCTGGGCAGAGTCGGCCATTCGGCAAGCCTCGTACGACTGGCTAGAGAGACAAGATGCGGATTGTAACAGCGAACGAATTGCAAGGATGGCTCGATCAGGGAGAGGTACTGGAAAAGGACAGTCGAGGCCCCAAGGTCATCAAGCTCGCCGATGGTGATCTGCTGAAGATTTTCCGCAGCCGCCGCACCCTCATGGGCCGCTTGCGCCCGGATGCGCAACGCTTCGAAAAACATGCCCAGCACCTGCGCAAACTCGGTATCCGTACCCCGGAAATCAATGCCTGTTACTGGATCGACCCCAGCCAGCGGATCAGCGCCTGTCTTTACCGGCCTCTGGAAGGTACTCCACTGGACAAGCTGTTCCACCGGTCGCGCGAAGAGTTCGACAGGCTGCTGCCCGAACTGGCGTCCTATATCCGCAAGCTGCACCGGAGCGGCATCTACTTCCGCTCCCTGCACCTGGGCAACATTCTGCGTACGCCCGAAAACGATTTCGGCCTGATCGATTTCCTCGATATCCGTTTCAAGGGCCGCCCGCTCGGTCGGCTGCTGATCCGCCGGAACTTCCAGCATTTGCAAAGCTACCTGCAACGCCGCAAGGTGCCGGATTTTCCCTGGGAACGACTTATGCGCTGCTATGAGGAGAGTTCAGCATCGCATCCAACTGATCGAGGCTGATCTTCGGTACCACGCTGGACGGCAGACGGCTGTCCAGCGACAGGTTGAAGACCTGGAAATCGGGATTGATCACCCGCTCGGCCAACAGTTGGAAGCTGGGCAGGATGTAATCCTCATAGTCTCCATCCAGGCGACTGGGTACGGCCTGTTCATCCTTCTCGTAAGACCGCCCTTTCTTTGAATCCAGGTCCACGCCCACCAGGAAGACCCGGCTGAAACCCAGGTGGTAAGCGAGCTGGATACCCGCGTAGGGAATGGTGCGGCTATTGAAATAGCCCTTATCCAGATTGCGGCTGAAACCGATGCGGTTGGGCTTCTGCCGGAACCAGGAAAACCGGCATTCGAAGTCGGGATCGTGGCGGGCACGCCGGGCGAACTCGCGGTCGGACAATTCGCGGCCAGCCCTGTTCATGCGGCCAGCCCGCTCCAGACGATGGATCGACCGGGTCCCCGGGCTATCGCTCGAAAGCCTCGCCAGTTCCGCAACGACGCGTTCGGAGAAAGCGACTTCATGGCTCCGACGCATTCCCTCCAGCAGGAGCGGCAACCGATTGCGCACGAAACTGCTGTCATCGCACAGATAGAACAGCGGGGTCAGCCCGGCTTCGGCGAACAGGTGAATCGACCCATTCATCGCGAACATCGGGAAGTCCGCATAGCGCGTCAGGGGAAAATCCCGGGCGGATGGCCCCGAAGCAATGATGAACACCGCCCCGGTGCGGCTATTCCGACATTCGGCAAAGGATTTCCAACGTACATTGTCGAACGAACGGTGGGCCCGTTCTCGTGCCGCGTCTGCATGACTTGGCATTCCAACCTCCTTGTCAGTCAGTTGTTACATAAAACCTGTATTACTCCAGCCTCGCTGGCCGGGTCTCGCAGAATCCTCTGCAGGCCCACCCGCAAGAACCAGGCTCAAACCCAGCGGCAGCCAGGTCAACAGCCAGTCAGCGCTAGGCTTCAGCCAAGGGCCGAAGCCATCGGTCAGAAAAGCCACCCCGGAGAAGACCCAGAGCGCAATCAGTGCCCGCCCCATTTCATCCCGGTAATGCCGCAGCGCCCGCCAGCCTATCGCCGCCCACAGCGCCAACCACAGCAGCAGCCCGACCACTCCCAGGCGCATGGCGACATTGAGGAACAAATTGTGCGGATGCTTGAAGGTGCGTCGTAATTCCTCAACAGGAATATGGAATTCATTGAAGCCCATCCCGAACAGCCAGTGCTCCTCCATCAGACGAACGCCACCCGACCATAACGTGGGGCGATAGGACAGGCTGCGCTCCAGCAGTACGTCTGGCCAGACGAGCCAGACACCGGCCATGCCGAGCGCCATCACGACCACCCCCGCCAGGATCAGACGACTCCGACTCAGCGCAGCCGTTACCAGCAAGCTGGCCGCCAGCGCCACCCAGACGCCACGGGTCTGGCCGAACCCCAGAAACAGCAGATAGCCGATGGCCGCAACCAGCATCGCCGCCATCGCCGACCCGCTCGATCGCACAGGCGCCAGGCACAACCCCAGCAGCGCCAATGCGCCGGCCGCGTGGGCAGCCATGATCGGTGTATCCCAGACACCGAGAGCGATTACCCGGTCCGACCAGGCGTGCTCCTGGACGCCATAGAACACTGCCCAGGACAACGCTGCGCCCCAGCCGCCCGCCACGCTGCTCCAGAACAGCAGCGACGTCAGATGCCCCCGCCCCGCTTGTGCGATGAATGTGATCGCGAGCAGGGTCAAGCCCACGTAGAACGGTAGTTTGGCCTTTCCGAGGTCCCCACCAGCCACAGCGATGACCAGCAGCGTCCAGGCCGAGAACAGCAGAAAGATCACCATGTCCGGGCTCTTCAAGCCCGTCGGCAGCTCTCGGCGGCACACCACAAACAGCACGGCCGGCAACCACAGCAAAACGCTGATCATCTGGTGATAGAGCTTGTTGCTGGAAAGAATCCAGGGCGCGCAAAGCAGCAGGACCAGCCCTGCCGACGCCCAGGTCGCCAAGCGCCGCTGACAGATCAAAGGCATCTACTCATGACAACGCAAGCATGCGCTGCGCAACCTTGCGCAGGTGCGTCTGGTCCGCATTGCGCCAACTGCCGGGAATGCAGTACTCCTCCGCCATGTACTGGAAGAAGTGCTGGCGCACCCGTTCGTCCAGCGACCAGTTCGGGAAGTCTTTCGCCAGTTGCAGTACCTCTTCCAAGGAGTCGGCGTGCGCCACCAGGCCTTCGATGTTGAAAAAGGCCTGCCCCAGCGTCATGACCGGCTTGCCGAGCAGCAGACTCTCCAGGCCGACCGTGGAGTTGAGCGTCACCACATACTGACTGGCCTCGATCAGCGCCTGGGTGCTGTTGCCGTTGGCGAACAGCACGCCCTTGCCCGCCCGCTCATGCAGGTCGGGATAGCTTTCGCGACTCGACGGATGCTCCTTGAACACCACGGGAATGCCGGAAGCCTGCGCCAATCGCTCACCGACTGCGAACAGCTCGCGCATGCTCTTGATCCAGGGAGAGAACAGGCGGACCTGGGTGTCGCGATCGTCCTGGAAGGGGATGAAGATAAAGCGTTCGGGCAGCTCGATTTCCGGCAGCCCCGTCTGTCTCGGCTTGCGCGGCACCAGTTGCACGGCCTGCACGTCACCCGGCTGACCGCTGGGCGAGCGGTAGTTCAGGAAGAACTCGGCATCCCGCGGAACCGAGTTGAAATAATTCACCCCGCGCGGATCGAGGGTAGTGGTATCAGGCAGCAGGCCGTTCTCGAAGAAGAAGGTCCGGGTACCGGCCGGCAGCACGGCGCGCAGTACCTGGCAGTAGCGGTGCGAACCGTTCCACATCACCACCGCATCTGGCTTTTCCCGGTCCAGCAGGGCCACCGCGCGCAAGGCCATCACGCCCAGTTCCAGACGCACCAGCAGGCGATAGAGGCGGCCGGCGTACTTCCGCTTGACCAGGCGCTCCTGGCACTTTTCCGCGATCACCGCCGGCCAGTCGATTCGGCCGGCCACTCGCGACCATTGCCAGGGTCTCGGCAAGGGCCATTGCAGCGGCCCCACTACTTTGCCACGCAGATCGGTCTCATTGAGCAGACGGCGGAAGTAGATCGTCTGGTGCTTGGCCAAGGAAAAGAAAAGAAAAGTCGTCATCGTTCGTCCCAAGCGGATCGCTGTTCCCTATCGGCAGTTTCCCGGCAGCTCACGGACGTCTGCCGCCGACGCATCCAGCGCGCCCGTCCGAAGGAGCGTTTCCAGGATCCGCACACTGTTCTCGAGCCCTTTGGAGCCATGCGCCAGATGGAATTCGACGAACTCGCGGGCGTGCCGCACGTAGTCGTCATAATGCTGTTCGATATCCTGCAGACGCGCTTCCAGTTCGTCGGCGGTGGTCACGGTTTCGCCGAAAAAACGCGGCTGGGAAAAGATGTCCCGGTCATCGCTGAGGTTGACCGGCACCACCGGGCGCCCTGCCAACGCCGCCTCGATCACCGCATTGGACATCAGATTTGCGACCACCGAGGCTTGCGCCAGGGCGTCGGACAGCGAACAGTCCGATGGCAAAACCTGCAAGTTCGGCAAACTCTCGCTCAGTTGCTGCCAGAACGGTACCTGGCTGCGCGGATGGCGCTTCACCAGAATCCGGTACTCGGGATGGCGCCGGGCCCATTCGCCGAGCAGCGCATAGGTGCGCTGATAACCGGCTTCCTTTTCCTTGTCCGGACCGACGCCGAGCACCAGCAAGGCACGCCACTGAGGGGTTGCCGGCGGCAGGTCGTAGGCATCGTCGATCATGTGCGAGCCGGCCAGGACGACCTTGCAGCTACCGAAACGCAGGGCGCGCCCGGCCAGGGCATCGAAGGAGCTCTGGCCGAAAATCAGATAATAGTCGTAGTCGTTCATGCCCAGCTTGCGCGAGCCTTCCACGGTGGTCGCATGGGCCAAGTGCACCAGCCGGCTCCCCCGCGCATTCAGCGCCAGCCGCAGGAACGGCGAATGCAGGCTGCCGTTGCGGTCGTTCAGCAGGATACGCGGCTGATAGCGCTCCACCAACCACTGGGCATGCGCGGCATAACCGAGGTAACGGAGCGGCACCTTCTCCGGTGGCCGGGCCAGCAAGGCTTGGCGCAGGACTTCGCGCGGCGCTTCGATCGCTACTTCCTCAAGCCGATGGCCACGCTGGCGCAGCGTCTCGATCAGCAGTTTCTTGCGTCGAAGAGCGATGACCTTGGGCGAGGCTTGCAACAGTAGAAAATCGCAGGGAGTAGCGGAGGGGGATGCAGCCGGCATACGCAACCGGGCCCGCATGCCGAAAATCAGGTCGACCAGCGCGTCGCGCCCGTAACGCAGTGCTGCACCGAGCAGCGTGTGGCGTTCGCGCAGGAGCCTCCAGCGATAGCGGTCCAATGCCCTTGCCTTGTCCTTCCAGGTTCCTTCCGTCGACGTCATCCCTGCGCTTCCGTCCGCTGCGGTCCCGTGCGTGCTACCCATCACTTCGCGTCGTTGAACGACGAAGGGAGGGCCAGTTTCCAGAATTGGCGACGCACCGCCTCATCGGAGAAATGCTCTTGCAGGCGCGCATCCATCGCTGCGACGCAGGCCCGACGCTGCCTGGCATCCAGGGCACTGAGGTGGCCCAGGCCCTCCGCCAGCGCCATGTCGTCGCCCAGCGGGAAGAGGATGCCCAGCCCTTCCACCACTTCCCGGGCGCCGCCACAGGCCGTGGCGATCAGTGGTACGCCGGCCGCCATGGCTTCCAGCAGGACCATACCGAAGGGTTCGTGGTCGGAACTCAGGGCAAAAATATCGAACGCCTTGAAATAGCGCCGTGCCTCCGGCACCTGGCCGAGGAACAGCACCTGCTGGGCGATGCCCAGTTCGCGCGCCAGGTCCTTCAGCTCGTCTTCCAGGCGGCCGCTGCCGAGAATCGCCAGCCTGGCGTTCTCCGGCAACTTAGGCAATGCCGCGGCGAAACCGCGAAGCAGCGTAGCCTGGTCCTTGTCCGGATGCAGGCGGCCGACATTACCGACGATCCAGGCATCTTCCGGCAGGCGCAATTGCTGGCGCGCCGCCAAACGGTCGACCTGCTGCGCACGCAGTGCCGCGACATCGATGCGGTTGTACAGCGTTTCGATACGCTCGGCCGGCCAGTCGGGCAGGCATTGGCGAATGTCGTCGCGCACGGCATTGGACACGCCGAGCAGTGTCAGGCGCTTGCGAAACAGTTTGGCGAACAGGCGGCGGGGCAAGCGCTTGTACACACCGAAGGCATGGTGCACGCCAATGATCGGCAGGCGGGTAGCCAGCGCAGCGATGTACAGCGGCTTGAAGCGGTGCGCGATGCAGAAGCGGAAGTCCCGCGAGCGGGCGATCTCGCGCAGGTCGCGGATAGCGCCGAGCTTGAGGCCGCGCACTTCCTTCGAGCTGTAGTCGAGAAACAGCACCTCGTCGGATGCGCAGCCGGCAGCCACGTCCGGGTCGGGCGCCCCGGTGAGGAACACCGTGGTCACCCGGTAGCCGCTACCTTCGAACAGGCTGGCATATTGCCGGGCACAGTCGAGGAACGGCCCGTCATAGCCATGACAGAACTGCAGAACGCGGGGTTCAGCTGACCGAGTCATACCAGTCCATCCCCTCTTTGACGACCAAGATGTCTTCCATGATCAGGTAGCGAAGGTCGGAACCGTAGAACATGTTCAGGGCGTCGGTGGGGGAGCAGATCATCGGCTCGCCACGGCGGTTCAGCGAGGTGTTCAGCGACACGCCGTTGCCCGTGAGGTTCTCCAGCTCCTTCATCATGTCGTAGTAACGCGGGTTGTATTCGCGCTTGAGCACCTGGGCACGTGAGGTGCCGTCCTCATGCACGACTTCCGGCACGCGGGTCTTCCACTCTTCATGCACTTCGAAGGTGAAGGTCATGAACGGCGACGGGTGATCGACCTTGAGCATCTGCGGGCCGACGGTGTCCAGCATCGACGGGCAGAAGGGTCTCCAGCGCTCGCGGAACTTGATCTGCTCGTTAATCCGGTCGGCCACCCCGGGCACGCTCGGGCAACCGATGATGGAGCGGCCGCCGAGGGCGCGCGGGCCGAACTCCATGCGTCCCTGGAACCAGGCTACCGGGTTGCCATCGACCATGATCCGCGCGATGCGCTGCGGCATGTTGTCGATCTTCTTCCACACCGGTTTGTTCGGATGGCGGGCGCAGGCGGCAATGACGTCCTCGTTGCTGTAGGACGGGCCGAGGTAGACGTGCTCCATTTTCTCCACCGGCACACCGCGCTGATGCGAGACATACGCCGCCGCGCCGACCGAAGTGCCGGCGTCGCCGGAGGCGGGCTGGACGAACAGTTCCTTCACTTCCGGGCGGGCGATGATCTTCTGGTTCAACTTGACGTTGAGCGCACAGCCGCCGGCGAAGGCGATGCGGCCGGTTTCCCGGATGATGTCGCCCAGGTAGTAGTCCATCATCTCCAGCGCCAGCTTTTCGAACAGCGCCTGCATGCTGGCGGCGTAGTGGATGTAGGGGTCATCGGCGATGTCGCCTTCGCGCTTGGGCCCCAGCCACTCGATCAGCTTGGGCGAGAAATAGTAGCCCTTGCCCTTTTCCTTGTAGCGGCGGAAGCCGATGACGTTGGCGTAATCGGTGTTGATGATCAGCTCGCCGTTCTCGAATGTCGCCAGGCGGGAAAAATCGTACTTGGCCGCGTCGCCGTAGGGCGCCATGCCCATCACCTTGAATTCGCCGTCGAGCATCTCAAAGCCGAGGTACTCGGTGATCGCGCCGTACAGGCCGCCGAGGGAGTCCGGGTCGTAGAATTCCTTGATCTTGTGAATCCTGCCGTTCTCGCCCCAGCCGAAGAAGGTGGTGGCGTACTCGCCCTTGCCGTCGATGCCCATGATCGCGGTCTTTTCGGTGAAGCCGGAGCAATGATAGGCGCTGGAAGCGTGGGCCAGGTGGTGCTCGACCGGCTGGATCTTGATCTTCTTCAGATCGAAACCAAGCTGCTGCAGGCACCACTGGATGCGTTTCTTGTAGCGGTAATAGCGGCGGTTGCCCATGAGGATCGCGTCGAGGGCGCGGTCCGGGGCATACCAGTAGCGCTTGGCGTAATGCCAGCGCGCTTTCTCGAAGATGCTGATGGGTGCGAAGGGAATCGCCACCACGTCGACATCGGACGGCTTGATACCGGCCTGCTCAAGGCAGAACTTGGCCGATTCGTAGGGCATGCGGTTCTTCGCGTGCTTGTCGCGCACGAAGCGCTCTTCTTCGGCGGCGGCGATCAGCTTGCCGTCGATGTACAGGGCGGCGGAAGGATCATGGCTCAGCGCGCCGGAAAGGCCGAGAATCGTCAATGCCACAGGTAAAGCCTCTTAGTCTTCGGTGCGGGCGTCGGGCGCCTGCGGTAAACGTTGGTCCAGCAACCGGTACAGCGCCGAGTCGGCCGGCCAGTTGCGCAGAAAACGGGCGCGGTCCCTGGCATAGGCACGGGCGAAACGTGCCGGACTGCGATGCTGCCGCACGGCGTCGAGATCGATCAGCAGCCAGCGACCGTTGTCCCAGAACAGGTTGTGCCCCTTCAAATCGCCGTGGCTGATGCGTTCGCGCAGCAAGGCGGTGAACAGGCGATCCAGCGCCAACAGCTCTTCTTCCGGCGGCGAACCGGCCAGGTACGGCTGAAAACGCGCGATTATATCTTGCCCGGCGGCATATTCGGTAATCAGCCAGGCGCGGCCGCGCAACCAGCACCAGCGATTCTCGATCACCGCCAAGGGTTTCGGCGTGGAAATGCCGAGAAAATCCAGGCGGTTGCCCTCAACCCAACTGTGCCAGGCACGGCTCGGACGCCAGAAGCGCTTCAGCCAATGGCCGAATCCCTTGATGTTGTAGCGCTTGATGACCAGCTTCCGGCCATCCCGTTCCGCACCGGCCACCGTGGCGGTGCCGCCGTTCTTGTAGAGAGACCCCTGGGCGATCGCCGCATCGGGGTCATCCAGCAGGGGGGCCAGCGTCGCCGCGGCGTCGCGCCGGATCACACGCAGGCCGAACGCACCGATCCTGGCACTGAACAGGCTGCAATCGCGGGCGATCTTGCCCAGATAATCGCGCAGGCGCCAACGCCGCACCTTGGCCACTTCCTTGAGCAACGCCTCCAGCGGCAGGGCATGTTCGCCATTGGCGAGCAGGTAGTAGACCAGCAGCTCCTCGGTGAAGGGCTCCAGGCCGGCCGGCAACTGGGCGAAGAACACACCCAGGTTTTCCAGCACTCGTGCCCGCGACAACGGCTGGCCGGGGGTTTCCGCCTGCACCGCGCCACCATCGATCAGATACAGCTGGCCGTCGTGACGCAGCAGGTTGTCCAGATGCAAATCAGCCTGCCAGAGCCCCTTGGCATGCAGACCGGCGATGGCCGCCAGGGCTTCGCCGAGTACCACTGTCTGGGCCTCGGACAACGGCGGCTCACCCTCTACCGCGCGCCAGGCATCCCACAGGCTTTCGGCGCCTTCGAGGTAATCGAACAACAGCCAGCCGCCCTCGCCTTCGGTCAGGCCGTCGACCAGCAGCAGCGGCGTGGTCAGTTGCTGCTCGGCCAGCAGGCGCGCGCCGTTCAGCTCGCGCTGAAAGTGGCGCGCTGCCCGGTCACCGACCAGCAGCTTGGCCAGCACCGTTCTCCCGCGCCACTCCCCGACACCGACATAGCGCTGGCCCGGCAGGACCCGCAGCAATCGCTCCATGCTCAAGGTCGCCGTCCCGGCGGCATCGGCAAGTTCGACGGCGAACGGTAGTGCCGGTGCCCGCCCGGCGCGGGACAGTTCGTGCAGTTTCATCGACGCGCCTCCTTCTGCCGCTGTCGCTTCGACAAACGCTGGCTCCAGCCCTCAACGGCCTGCCGATCCGGCAGATAGGCCGTCAGGAACTCCCGCACATCCGCTTCGCTCCAGGCATTCGAACGGCGCACCAGCGGCTCCAGATCCTTGACCCGGTCACGCTGGCCGAACAGGACCGGCCGGGTCTTTTCCAGGTCGATCAGGCAGGCATCGAAAGCGCCGTCATGCTCGCGCAGGAAAATATGCTTGGGGTAGAAACAGCCGTGCATCTGCCCGGCTTCGTGCAAGCGCTTGGCCAGACCTCCGCAGGCATGCAGGATCGCCACGCGCCGTTCCGCGTCAAGGGTAGGCCAGGTGGAGAGCCAGCTATCCAGATCACGCCAGTCGTCGAGCGCACGGGTCAGAAGGATCGCCCGCTGCTCGCCGGGCATCCGGCGCATGCCGAAGAATGCGGCCTGCAAGGCGGGGATGCCCAGCTCCCGGTACCGCCGGATATTGCGGAACTCGCGGGCGAAGGTCGGCTCGCCGAAGGGATGCGCCAGGCTTCGGGTGAGATGGTTGCTCTGCCGCTTGAGGTAGTATGCGGCACCGTCGAGTTCCAGGCGGAACACGCTGCTCCAGCCGCCGCGCTCGGTATTCGGCGTATCCACCGCCTCCAGCCGCAACTGCCAGAGGGCATCGAAATCGTCCAGACCATTGGCTCGCAGCCGCGCGCGATCTTCCTCGGCGATGAAATCCTCGTTCTTCATTCCCGCCCCTCGAAAAAAGCCAGGATGCGCGCGATGCGGCGCTTGTCGCAGATGCCCAGGCGCTCGCGGCCACGGTATTGCAAGTAGAAACGCAGGCGCTGGGTCCGCGATAGCTGGTACTTGGCGACTTTATCCAGGCAGGCGAGGTCCTTGATGACCCGGTGGCGCAGCAGCGGCCCCCGCCAGAAGGCTCCGGTCGGGCAGTCAATGAGAAACAGCTCTCCCTCTCCGTTGACCAGCAGGTTGCGCCACTTCAGATCGTTGTGGGCGAAATGGTGGTCATGCAACGTCCGGGTGGCCCGCGCCAGTTGCCGACTGATGCCATCGACCCAGCGGGGGTCGTCCAGACGCGGATCGCGCCGCTTGGCGAGCAGTGCGAGGTCTTCGGTACCGCTTAGCTCGCGGGTGATCAGCGCCCCTCGCACGAAAGCACCCAGCTTCCGCTCCAAGCCCCAGGCAACGATCGGGGCGGTAGGCACGCCCCATTTGCGGAAATACTGCAGGTTCTGCCACTCGGCTTTCACCCGCGGACGGCCGAGATAGCGGCGCAACCCCTTGCCGGCGCCCCAGTAACGCTTGACGTAATAGCGCACACCATCACGCTCGATGCGGATCACTTCCGAGAGGGGGTCCTTGGTCAGCCGCTCCCCCGTTAGGGCGAACACCGCGTCGAGACTGCCGAAATCCTTGGCCAGCCCGGCATAGGCCGGGTCGAGTTTCCAACCCGCCATCAAAGCGCATCCCCGTAGCGTTGCTTGCGTGCATACAGCTTGGCGGCCTTGCGCTCCAGCCGTGCCAGCAAGGGAGATTCTTCGGCGAGAATCTGCCGCAGCGGGCGCTGGAAGTAGCCGGCCAGGAAACGCAGCTTGTCGCGGCGGGTCAGGCCGATCTCCAGCGCCGAGTAGTACAGCGCGGCCAGGTCCTTGTCGCGCCAGCGACGCGGCGTGGCGATACGGGTCTGGGCGCGGTGCAGGTCGATCACGGAAATCCGGAAGTCATCGGCACGCACCGGTTTGTCGGTGTGCAGCAGGAAATGGCAGATATAGCAGTCGCGATGGTTCACTCCGGCGCGGTGCATGGTGCCGACCATCCGCGCCATCTCGGCGATCAGCGCCCACTTCAGACGCGGCTCCGGCGGACGGCTCGGCCAGTCGCGGCAGTAATCTTCCAGGCTGATGGTCGGCGCCAGCTCTTCGGTGACGATGAACGAATGCTGCGCGGCGGGGTTGCTACCGCGCTCGCCATAAGCCACCGCCGTCATGGTCGGCACACCGATCTGCTCCAGCCGCCGGATCGCCGCCCACTCCTGGCCGGCCCCGAGCACGGGCAGCTTGGCGCTGAGCAGGTTCTTGGCGATCTCGCCCCAGCCGATACCACGGTGAATCTTGACGAAATAGCCGCGCCCGGCGACTTCGGTGCGCAGGGTCCGGCGGCCTTCCAGCTCGCGATAAACCTGCCCCTCGAGGCGTTCCACTTCGACGAAGGGGTCGCACCCGGCCCAGAGGCTCTTGAACGGCTCGTCCAGCATCAACTTCATGGGCGTTCCGCCAGAATCACGTCGGCCGCTCGCTGCGGCATGCTGTAGAGGTCGGCCTCGTCGGCATAGGCTAGGCCGTTGCGGTGCCAGAATGCCCGCTGGCGCTCGTCGGCCAGCATGTCGGCGAGCATGCGGTTGAGGCGCTCCTGCTCGAACGGGCTTGGCACCACCCGGCCGCAATCGGCCTCGGCAATGTAGTGCGCATAACCGCAGACATCGGTGACCAGCACCGGCAGGCCGGCGACCAGCGCCTCCAGCAGCACGGTGCCGGTGTTCTCGTTGTAGGCCGGATGAATCAGCAGATCGGCGCCGAGTAGGAAGCGTGGGATATCGCTGCGTCCCTTGAGGATGCGCACCAGCTCGGAAATCCCCAGCGCCTTGACCTGCAGCTGGAAGGGCTTGGGATCGTCCTGGCCGATGACGATCAGGCGGGTACGCTTCTTCAACTCGCGCGGCAGGGAAGCGACTGCTTTCAGCGTGCGATCCAGGCCCTTGGTCTTGAAGCCGGAACCGATCTGCACCAGCAGGAGCTGGTCGTCGCCCAGTTCGAACTCACGGCGGAACTCGGCACGGATTTCCGCCGCATTCGGCGGCGCCCGGCGATCCTGGGCAATGCCCGGCGGCAGCAGGTGAAAGCGCTGCCGGGGCGTGTGGTAGTGCTTGACGAACAGCGGCTGCTGCACCTCGGAGATCATCAGGATTTCGGTCCCGGCCTCCGGCGCGAACACGGCCCGCTCGTAGTCGGCGAAATGCTTGTAGCGCCCCCACTTGCGATACAGCGGATTGCGCAGGGTCTGCGCCTTTTCCTCAAAACAGGGGTCGGCGGCGTAGTAGACGTCCAGCCCCGGCATCTTGTTGAAGCCGATCACCCGATCCACCGGCCGCTCCGCCAGGTCGGCCTGCACCCAGGCGGTAAATTTCTCGTTGCGCCGGTGGTTGAACAGCGCCTTTACCGGCGCCACCAGCACCTCGAAACCGTCCGGAATGTCGCCTTCCCAGATCATGGTGTAGACGCGGATGGCGTGGCCGCGCCGCTGGCACTCCAGCGCGATGCGCATGAAATCGCGCTGCAGGCCACCGAACGGAAAGTACTTATAAAGGATGAAAGCTAATTGCATGAGATCGCCCCGCTGCGCAGGTCCGTCGATTGGCGTCGCGCACGCCGCTGCCCATTCAAGGACATTTCAGCGAGCAACCTAGCAGCACTTGATAGCCCCTGCACCCTCACGGCGCCTCGCTCAGCAGCAAGGCTTCCAGCTCGGTGGCGACACGTTCCGCCGGCAGGTCATCGAAGCAGGGCTTGTGGCGATCGCCGCTACCGGCGTTCGGGCCACTGGCGCACAGATGAACCTGGGAACGGCCGTAGGCGCCCACCCGCTCGGGTCGGGTCGGGCCGTAGAGCGACAGCGTCGGTACGTCCAGCGCCGCTGCCAGATGACCGAGACCGGTATCCACCGCCACGCAGGCCCGCGCCCCAGCGATGACCTTGGCCACCCCGGCGAGGTTGAGGCGGGGCAACACGGCGGCCTTGTCCAGCCCGGCGACGATGCGCTCGGCGCGCGCCTTCTCGGTGTCGTTGCCCCAGGGCAGGCGGATCGCCCAGCCGAGTTCGCTCATGCGCTCGGCCAACTGACGCCAGTTGGCCTCCGGCCAGTGTTTGCTCGGCCAGGTGGTGCCATGCAGGAACAGCAAATATGGCTGCGCCGACGGATCGGCCAGTTGCGTCCGGTCCAGGCCGTAATCGCCGATACCGTCCGGCAGCGGGTAGTCCAGCGCCTGGGCGAACAACTGACGCACCCGCTCCAGGGCATGCTGTTCGCGCGGCACGGGATAAGCTCGGTCATAGAAGCGGCAGGCCAGCGGCTCGCGGGCGGACTCGCGGTCGAGCCCGGCCACCGGGGCCTTGACGTAACGGGTCAGCCAGGCGCTTTTCAGCAGGCCCTGGGCATCGATCACCAGATCGTATTTCGCCTCGCGCAGGCGCTGCTTGAAGCGCCGCCACTCGCCGTTGCGCAGGGTTTGCCAGAGATTCTTGCGCCAGCGGCGGATCGCCACCGGAATCACCCGCGCCACGGCCGGGTGCCAAGCGGGAATCTCGGCGAAGCCCTCCTCCACCACCCAGTCGAACTGGATGCCGGGGATCACTCGTGCAGCATCGGTCAGCGCCGGCAAGGTATGAATGACATCGCCCAGGGAGGACGTCTTGATCAGCAATACCCGCACTTACTCGACCTCGATGGGTTCGGCAGGGTCGCCCACCAGGCGGTCCAGCGCATCGATCACCGCCCGCGGCTTCAGCTCGCGCAGGCAGTTGTAGTGACCGAAGCGGCAGGTGCGATCGAAACAGGGGCTGCAATCCAGGCCCAGGCGGACGACTTCCACCTGCTCGGCCAGCGGCGGCGTGAACTGCGGCGACGTGGAGCCGTAGACAGCTACCAGCGGGCGGTTCAGCGCGGCGGCCACGTGCATCAGGCCGGAATCGTTGGACACCACTGCCGAAGCGCAAGACATCAGGTCGATGGCCTCGGCGAGGGTGGTATCGCCGGCGAGGTTGCATGCCTCTTCGCGCAGACCGGGAATCAGCCGGGCACGGATTTCCTCGCCCACCGCCCGGTCGTTCTTCGAGCCGAACAGCCAGACCTGCCAGCCGGCACGGATCTTCACCTCGGCGACTTTGGCGTAGTGCTCCACTGGCCAGCGCTTCGCCTCGCCGAACTCGGCGCCCGGGCAGAGGGCCAGCACCGGACGGTCCAGGGACTGACCGAACGTGGCCAGCGCCGCGTCGCGGCTGGCCGGATCGATGCGCAGCGCCGGTCGCGGATACGGCTTGGGCAGCTCGGCGCCCGGCTCGTAGGCCAACGCCATGAAGCGCTCGATCATCAGCGGGTAGCGCGCCTTGTCCAGCTTGCGGATGTCGTTGAGCAGGCCGAAACGCATCTCGCCCCGCCAGCCGGTGCGCTTGGGAATGCCGGCGAAGAACGGCACCAGCGCAGACTTAAGCGAATTGGGCAGGAGGATCGCCTGATCGTAGCGGCCGCGCAGCGACTGGCCGAGCGAGCGACGGGTCGCCACGTCGAGCACGCCATGGCCGAGCGGGAAGCTCAGCGCCTCACGCACTTCGGGCATGCGTTCGAGGATCGGCCGGCTCCACTCGGGGGCGAGCACGTCGATCTCACAGTCGGGATGGCGCTGTTTCAGGCAGATGAACAGCGTCTGCGCCATCACCATGTCGCCGACCCAACTGGGACCGATGATTAGTATCTTCATAAAAGGCAGCTTCAAGCGGCAAGCCTCAAGCTACAAGCTGCAAAAGCACCGGAGTACTTGCAGCTTGCGGCCGTGGCTTGCGGCTTACTTGACCAGGGTGCGCCACTCGGCGTGGGCGGAGGTCTGGCCGGTCACCAGGTCGAAGTAGGCCTTCTGCAGCTTCTCGGTCACCGGACCACGGCGGCCGGCACCGATCTGGCGGCCGTCGACTTCACGGATCGGGGTCACTTCGGCGGCGGTACCGGTGAAGAACGCCTCGTCGGCGATGTACACCTCGTCGCGCGTGATGCGCTTCTCGACCAGCTTGATGCCCAGCTCGTCGGCCAGACGCAGCACCGTGTTACGGGTGATGCCGTTCAGGCAAGCGGTGACTTCCGGGGTGTAGACCACACCGTCCTTGACGATGAACACGTTCTCGCCGGAGCCCTCGGCCACATAGCCTTCCGGGTCGAGCAGCAGCGCTTCGTCGGCGCCGGCGGACAGGGCTTCCTGCAGGGCCAGCATGGAGTTGATGTAGTGACCGTTGGCCTTGGCGCGGGTCATGGAGATGTTCACGTGGTGACGGGTGAAGGAGCTGGTGCGCACCTTGATGCCGACCTGCAGGGCTTCGTCGCCCATGTAGGCACCCCAGTTCCAGGCGGCGACGATCACATGGACCTTCAGGCCGGTGGCGCGCAGCCCCATGCCTTCCGATCCGTAGAACACCATCGGGCGCAGGTAGGCGCTTTCCAGGTTGTTCTCGCGGACGGCGGCGCGCTGCGCCTCGTTGATCTGGTCCTTGGTGAAGGGAATCTTCATGCCCATGATGTGGGCGGAATCGAACAGCCGGTCGGTGTGCGCCTGCAGACGGAAGATCGCCGTGCCCTGCGGGGTGTTGTAGGCACGCACGCCCTCGAACACGCCCATGCCATAGTGCAGGGTATGGGTCAGCACATGGGTGGTAGCGTCGCGCCACGGCACCAGTTCGCCGTCATACCAGATCACGCCATCACGATCGGCCATCGACATAGTTGCCAGCTCCTCAAAAAATTCGATTCATGCAGCCTGAATTCTAACCGAGTCCCAGTTCCCGCCAGATGCGCAGCA
This sequence comes from Pseudomonas indica NBRC 103045, assembly GCF_002091635.1. Lineage (GTDB taxonomy): Bacteria > Pseudomonadota > Gammaproteobacteria > Pseudomonadales > Pseudomonadaceae > Pseudomonas_M > Pseudomonas_M indica. Next base: position 98,225 of record NZ_BDAC01000001.1, read on the forward strand.
CTTCGCGACGCTCGGCCTGGAACTGGTCCCCGCTCACCACGCCCGGCTGTTTCTGCAGCGCCTGTCGGTGGGCCGCCGAACGGTAGGCCTTGTAGGCCTCCTGCAGGAGCTGCACATCCGCGCCGGGCAACAGGCCGGCTTCGCCGAGGCCGTCGAGGATGCGGATGTTGTCGGTGTAGCGCAGCAGCTCCGGATGCCGGTGCGACCAGGCCAGGGCCGCGTATTGCACCATAAATTCAATATCGACGATACCACCGGCGTCCTGCTTCAGATCGAACGGAGCGGAGGCTTCGAAAGCGTCCGCCGAGGTGCCGCCAGCCGTTTCCCGAGTTCCCAGGTTGTCGCGCATCTTGGCGCGCATCTCGCTGACTTCGGTGCGCAGCGCCTCCAGCTCGCGCGGACGGCCGAGCACAACGGCGCGAACCTGCTCGAACGCAGCCCCGACCCGCCGGCAGCCAACCAGCACCCGGGCGCGCACCAGGGCCTGGTGCTCCCAGGTCCAGGCCTCGTTCTCCTGGTAGCGCTGGAAGGCGCCCAGCGAACTGACCAGCAACCCCGCTGCGCCACTTGGCCGCAGGCGCATGTCGACTTCATAAAGCTGCCCGGACGGAGTCTGCGTCGTCAGCAGGTGGATGATCCGCTGGCCGAGACGGGTGAAGAACTGGGCGCCGTCGATGGGTTTGGGCCCATCGGTCTCGGCCTGCGGATCGCCGTCGTGGATGAACACGAGGTCTAGGTCGGAGCCGTGCCCCAGTTCGATTCCGCCGACCTTGCCGTAGCCGACGATGATGAAATCCGGATCGCACAGGCTGCCGTCCGGTCGGCGCGGCGTGCCGTACTTGGCCACGCTCTGCCGCCAGGCCAGCGCCAGCACCTGCTCGAGAATCGCCTCGGCCAGCCAGGTCAGGTAGTCGCTAACCTTCATCAGCGGCAGGGTCCCGGCGATTTCCGACGCCGCCACCCGCAGCCCGTGGGCCAGCTTGAAGTGCCGCAGCGCCTCCATCTGCTGCTCAAGGTCGTCCTCGGGAATGCGCATCAGCCGCTCGCTCAGCTCGGCGACCAGCTCCGGTGCCTGCGGTGGACTGTAGAGCCGTCCCTCGTTGAGCAATTCATCAAGCAATAAAGGAAAGCGTGTGATTTGCTCGGCGATCCACGGGCTTGCCGCGCACAGCATGAGCAGGCGCTCCAGCGCGCCGGGATTCTCGCTGAGCAGCACCAGATAAGCCGAACGCCGCGCCACCGCCTCGACCAGCGGCAGCACCCGTTCCAGCACCAGATCGGGCTCACCGTGTTCCACCGCCATGGTCAGCAGACGCGGAATGAAGGCATCCAAGCGTTCGCGACCCAGACGCTGCATGGCCCGCACCTGCGGACCGTTGCGCAACCCGGCGAGGCGCTTCCAGGCCGCCGGCGCGTCGGCGAAACCCGCCTCGCTCAACTGGCGGCAGGCGGATTCTTCATCCAGGGCTTCTTCCCACAACGGCAGCCATTCGCTGCCCGGCGAACTTTCACTCGGCGCGCCGTCCTCTTCATCGGGGTCGGCGATCACTTGGCGGAAGTGCCAATCGACCCGGCCCCGCCAGAACGCCAAACGCTCGAAAAAACTCATCCAGTCCGGGAAACCGAGGATGCAGGCGACCCGCGCGCGGTCGAGGTCGCTGTCCGGCAGCATCTGCGTCTGCCGGTCGGCGATGGCCTGCAAGGCGTGCTCGGTATAGCGGAGGAATTCGTAGCCGTCGCGCAGTTCGGCGACCACCGCCGGCGGTAGGTAACCCTGTCCCTCCAGGGTCGCCAGCACCTTGAGCAGGGGGCGTTGCTGCAGGCTGAGGTCACGCCCGCCATGGATCAGTTGGAACGCCTGGGCAATGAACTCCACCTCGCGAATGCCACCGGAGCCCAGCTTGATGTTCTCCGCCATGCCCTTGCGCCGCACTTCCTGCTGGATCAGCTGCTTCATGTTGCGCAGCGCCTCGATGGCGGAGAAATCCAGGTAGCGCCGATAGACGAACGGACGCAGCAGCTCCAGCAACTGCTTGCCGGCCACCTGGTCGCCGCCCACCACCCGCGCCTTGATCATGGCGTAGCGTTCCCAGTCGCGACCCTGGTCCTGGTAGTACTGCTCCAGGGCGCTGAAGCTGAGCACCAGGGCACCGGACGAACCGTAAGGACGCAGACGCATATCGACGCGGAAGACGAAGCCATCCAGGGTAATGGCGTCCAGCGCCTTTATCAGCCGCTGTCCGAGCCGGGTGAAGAACTCCTGATTGTCCAACGCGCGCTTGGCACCGACCGTCTCGCCCCCTTCGGGATAAGCGAAGATCAGATCAATGTCCGACGACAGATTCAGCTCCACCGCCCCCAGCTTGCCCATGCCGAGGATGACCATGTGCTGCGGCGTGCCGGAGCGGGCGCCGGTCGGCACTCCCGACTGCGCACTGAGTTGCTCGTAAAGCCAGCGATAAGCCAGGTCGATACCGGCATCGGCGAGATCGCTGAGGTCGCGGCAGGTCTCCTTGAGATCGGCCCGACGGGTGATGTCGCGCCAGATGATGCGCACCTGCTGGCGGGTCCGATAGCGACGCAGGCGGCGCGCCAGCTCATTTTCATCGACGCAGCCATCGAGGGTCTCGACCAGTTGCTGGCGCAGCTCGCCGGGGTTCAGCGAACGCTCCAGCTCCCCCGCCTCGGCCAATGCCAGCAGCATTTCCGGATCGCGCAGGGCCTGTTCGGCAACGAATTCGCTGTTCGCGCAGACGCGGCGAAAATCCTGTCGCCGCGCCTCCGGCCAGGCGGAAAAATACCCGGCGACTTCAGCGCCGAGCGCCTCGACGGCAGCCTGGAAGGAACGCTCGGCACGGTCGGCGAGGGGCAGCAGGGAGGCCGGCAGATCGACCGGCGAAGGCAGGCTCATGGTCTATCCTTTCGGGGCGCAAAACGGTGGGCCAGCCACATTTTTTCGCGGCTTCTGCCGCCCCGATTGTAGTTTTACTACTGATGAATGTGTCCGGACTGCTGAAACGGCCGTCAATTTGTAGTAAAACTACACGCGGCCGGTCCTACCCCCGGTTAATCCAAGAATTAGCCGCTGCACCCAAAAGGTGCCAGCGAACACTGGCTACCGATTCTGGAAGCCTTTCCGCCCTGGAGCAAGCCATGCAAGACCTCGATCCAATCGAAACCCAGGAATGGCTGGACGCCCTGGAGTCCGTTCTCGACCGCGAAGGTGAATCCCGCGCCCATTATCTGATGACCCGGATGGGTGAACTGGCCACGCGCAGCGGCACCCAGCTGCCCTACGCGATCACCACGCCTTACCGCAACACCATCCCGGTAACCCACGAAGCGCGCATGCCGGGCGACCTGTTCATGGAGCGCCGCATCCGCTCGCTGGTGCGCTGGAACGCACTGGCCATGGTGATGCGCGCCAACCTGCAGGACCCGGACCTGGGTGGACACATCTCCACCTTCGCCTCCAGCGCGACCCTGTATGACATCGGCTTCAACTACTTCTTCCAGGCCCCGACCGACGAACACGGCGGCGACCTGATCTACTTCCAGGGCCACGCTTCCCCCGGCGTCTATGCCCGCGCCTTCCTCGAAGGCCGCATCAGCGAAGACCAACTGAACAACTTCCGCCAGGAAGTGGACGGCAAGGGCCTCTCGTCCTACCCGCACCCCTGGCTGATGCCGGACTTCTGGCAGTTCCCCACCGTTTCCATGGGCCTCGGCCCGATCCAGGCGATCTACCAGGCACGCTTCATGAAGTACCTGGAAGACCGCGGCTTCATCCCCGCCGGCAAGCAGAAGGTCTGGTGTTTCCTCGGCGACGGCGAGACCGACGAGCCGGAATCCCTGGGCGCCATCGCCCTGGCCGGCCGCGAGAAGCTGGACAACCTGATCTTCGTGATCAACTGCAACCTGCAGCGCCTGGACGGCCCCGTGCGCGGCAACGGCAAGATCATCCAGGAACTCGAAGGCGTGTTCCGCGGCGCCAACTGGAACGTCAACAAAGTCATCTGGGGCCGTTTCTGGGACCCGCTGTTCGCCAAGGACGAAGCCGGCCTGCTGCAGGCCCGCATGGACGAAGTGGTCGACGGTGAATACCAGAACTACAAGGCGAAGGATGGCGCCTTCGTGCGTCAGCACTTCTTCGGCGCGCGTCCGGAGCTGCTGGAGATGGTCAAGGACCTCTCCGACGAGGAAATCTTCAAGCTCAACCGTGGCGGCCATGACCCCTACAAGGTCTATGCGGCCTACCACCAAGCGGTCAACCACAAGGGTCAGCCGACCGTCATCCTGGCCAAGACCATCAAGGGCTATGGCACCGGCGCCGGCGAAGCGAAGAACACCGCGCACAACACCAAGAAGGTCGACGTCGACAGCCTGAAGAAATTCCGCGATCGCTTCGACATCCCGATCAAGGACGAAGACCTGGAAAAACTGCCGTTCTTCAAGCCGGAAGAAGGCAGCCCCGAAGCCAAGTACCTGCGCGAGCGCCGCGCCGCCCTCGGCGGTTTCGTGCCGCAGCGCCGGACCAAGAGCGTCAGCATCCCGACCCCGCCGCTGGATACCCTCAAGGCCATCCTCGACGGTTCCGGCGACCGCGAAATCTCCACCACCATGGCCTTCGTGCGCGTTCTCTCGCAACTGGTCAAGGACAAGGAACTGGGCAGCCGCATCGTCCCGATCATCCCGGACGAAGCACGTACCTTCGGCATGGAAGGCATGTTCCGCCAGCTCGGCATCTACTCCTCGGTCGGCCAGCTCTATGAGCCGGTGGACAAGGACCAGGTGATGTTCTACCGCGAGGACAAGAAGGGCCAGATCCTCGAGGAAGGCATCAACGAAGCCGGCGCCATGTCCAGCTGGATCGCCGCGGCGACCGCCTATAGCAACCACAACCAGCCGATGCTGCCGTTCTACATCTTCTATTCGATGTTCGGCTTCCAGCGTATCGGCGACCTGGCCTGGGCCGCCGGCGACAGCCAGGCACGCGGCTTCCTGGTCGGCGGCACCGCCGGCCGCACCACGCTGAATGGCGAAGGCCTGCAGCATGAGGACGGCCACAGCCACCTGATGGCGGCGACCATCCCGAACTGCCGCAGCTACGACCCGACCTACGGCTACGAGCTGGCGGTGATCATCCGCGAAGGCATCCGTCAGATGACGGAAGAGCAGCAGAACGTCTTCTACTACATCACCGTGATGAACGAGGCCTACACCCAGCCGGCCCTGCCGCAGGGCGCCGAGGAAGGCATCATCAAGGGCATGTACCTGCTCGAGGAAGACAAGCGCGAAGCCGCCCACCACGTGCAACTGCTGGGCTCCGGCACCATCCTGCGCGAAGTGCGCGAAGCGGCGAAGATCCTCCGCGAGCAGTTCAACGTCGGCGCCGACGTGTGGAGCGTCACCAGCTTCAACGAACTGCGCCGCGATGGCCTGGCCATCGAGCGCTGGAACCGCCTGCACCCCGGCCAGAAGCCGCGCAAGACCTATGTCGAGCAGTGCCTGAACGGTCGCAAGGGTCCGGTCGTGGCTTCCACCGACTACATGAAGCTGTTCGCCGACCAGATCCGCCAGTGGGTTCCGAGCAAGGAATACAAGGTGCTCGGCACCGACGGCTTCGGCCGCAGCGACACCCGCAAGAAGCTGCGTCACTTCTTCGAGGTGGATCGTCACTGGGTCGTGCTGGCTGCCCTCGAGGCCCTGGCCGACCGTGGCGACATCGAACCGAAAGTGGTGGCCGAGGCCATCGCCAAGTTCGGCATCGACCCCGAAAAACGCAATCCCCTGGACTGCTGAGGAGACGCATCGTGAGTGAGATTATCCGCGTACCCGATATCGGCAGTGGCGAAGGCGAGGTCATCGAGATCCTGGTGAAGGTCGGCGATCGCATCGAGGCCGACCAGAGCCTGCTGACCCTGGAATCGGACAAGGCCAGCATGGAAATCCCGGCGCCCAAGGGCGGCGTGATCAAGGCCCTGAAAGTGAAGCTGGGCGACCGCCTGAAGGAAGGCGACGAACTGCTCGAACTGGAAAGCGAAGGCGGCGCTGCCGCGGCCGAAGCATCGGCACCCGCTGCCGAAGCGCCGAAGCCGGCCCAGGCCGTCGACGAGGCCGAGGCGCCGACCCCGGCCGCAGCCTCCGACACCGGTGCAGGAGCCGAGAGCAGTCAGGAAATCCGCGTGCCGGACATCGGTTCGGCAGGCAAGGCCAAGGTCATCGAAGTGCTGGTCAAGGTGGGCGACAGCGTCGCCGCCGACCAATCGCTGATCACCCTGGAATCGGACAAGGCGAGCATGGAAATCCCCTGCCCGCAGGCCGGCGTGGTAGAGAGCCTGTCGGTCAAGCTGGACGACGAAGTCGGCACCGGCGACCCGATCCTGACCCTGCGTGTAGCCGGTGCCGCCCCGGCGGCCAAGGCCGAATCCAAGCCTGCCGCCGCTCCGGCCCAGGCTGCGGAAGCCGCCAAGCCGTCCGCTGCGCCGGCAGCCGCGCCGTCCGCCAAGGCCGAAGCACCGCAACCGGTCGGCGCGCCCAGCCGTGACGGCGCCAAGGTTCACGCCGGCCCTGCCGTGCGCATGACCGCCCGCGAGTTCGGCGTCAACCTGGCCGAAGTCACCGGCACCGGTCCGAAGGGCCGCATCCTCAAGGAGGACGTGCAGGCCTACGTGAAGGCGATGATGCAGAAGGCCAAGGAAGCGCCGGCCGGCGCGACCGGTGGCGCCGGCATCCCGCCGATCCCGGAAGTCGACTTCAGCAAGTTCGGTGAAGTGGAAGAAGTGGCGATGACCCGCCTGATGCAGGTCGGTGCCGCCAACCTGCACCGCAGCTGGCTCAACGTACCGCACGTGACCCAGTTCGACTCGGCCGACATCACCGAACTGGAAGCGTTCCGCGTCGCCCAAAAGGCCGCGGCGGAAAAGGCCGGCGTAAAGCTGACCGTCCTGCCGCTGCTGCTCAAGGCCTGCGCGCACCTGCTCAAGGAGCTGCCGGACTTCAACAGCTCCCTGGCCCCCAGCGGCAAGGCCGTGATCCGCAAGAAGTACGTGCACATCGGCTTCGCCGTGGACACCCCGGACGGTCTGCTGGTCCCGGTGATCCGCGACGTCGACCAGAAGAGCCTGCTGCAACTGGCCGGCGAGGCCGCGGAGCTGGCCGAGAAGGCCCGCACCAAGAAGCTCTCCGCCGACGCCATGCAGGGCGCCTGCTTCACCATTTCCAGCCTCGGCCATATTGGCGGCACCGGCTTCACGCCGATCGTCAACGCGCCGGAAGTGGCGATCCTCGGTGTGTCCAAGGCGACGATGCAGCCGGTATGGGACGGCAAGGCCTTCCAGCCGCGCCTGATGCTGCCGCTGTCGCTGTCCTATGACCACCGCGTGATCAACGGCGCCGCCGCGGCGCGCTTCACCAAGCGCCTGAGCGAACTGCTGGCGGATATCCGCACGCTGCTGCTGTAACGCACCGGGCAACCCAAGGGTTGCCCGGCATCGAATTCGAGCACGCCACGCTCGTTCCTCGGCCCCGCCACTTGGCGGGGCTTTTTTTACCCAGCAGTAAATACGTGCGAGGGCGTCAACCCTTCTGCACGTTGCGGATCAGGAACGACAGCGCCTTGGCCAGTTCGGCAGCGCCATTGTGATCGCGAAGGATGGTCAGCCAGGGGCTGCCGTCGGCGGGGTTGAGCAGCACGCAGGACACGCCGTTGTGCGGACAGTCGTAGCGAATGAAGGGATCGACGCCGAATACCGACAGCCGCGAATTGCGCACCGCCACCTGCCCCCCCTCCGCCGCCCGGGATTCCTCGCGCACCACCAGCTCGCCGGGCGCGCCGAGGCTGAGGCGGTACAGCAGGTCCTGGCGACCGGGCTGGCCGACTTGGTAGCCCGCCCGCAAGGCGTAGGTTTGCAGCAAGTCGTTGCAGTGCGCGAGGAGCGCCTTGCGCTCGTCTTCGGTCAGGTAGAGCCTTTTGATTTCCGCCAGGTAACGCGCAGGTTCATCCCCGCTGAGCGCCGCCCCCGTTTCGGCGGAATGGACCGGAATAGAGCCGAATAGAGCCGTAATGAGGAATAGTCCACCGAGTCGCCTTGTCAGTCTCCGCCGCATGATGCACCCTTGCCGAACGCGATAGTGAAGAGGGCCGAGGCCCGAACTCGGTCAGCATACTGGAAGCGAGTCGCCCGATGAAAAGCCATCCCGATGCCGCCAGCCGTTCGGCGGCCGAGGTTGTGACGCAGTTGCCAGTCCCTTCGAGACTGGGCCTGCTGCGCTTCGAGCGACTGAACGAAGCCAGCTGGACGCTGCTCTACCTGGACCCCGCCTGCGAACGTCAACTGGGCCTGCCCGCCGGCGATCTCTGCTCGCTGATCGGTACCCCCTACGCCAGCCTGATGGAACCTGCCGAACGCTACCGGCTGCACGATGCCATCCAGCAGCAGCTCAGCGCCGGTCCGCATTACCTGGTGCAATACCGGCTGCACACGCCCCACGGCTCGCTCAACCTGCTGGAGCTGGGCGAACCCTTCCAGCAACACGGCCGCCAGTTGCTGCGCGGCTATCTGCTGGTGGCGGACGAGTCCCTGACCTCCGAGGAGCTGCAGCGGCAGATCGAACGGCAAGACGAGACCAGCCGAATCGAAGCCACCCTGGAACTCTACCAACTGTCCCAGGAAGACCACCTGAAGCACTTGGCCCGCTCCCGCGCACAGCAAAACCTCATCCTGCGCCTGGCGCGCCACCGCTACCAATCCGACGACCCGCTGCGCGAAGCCGCCGAGCTGATCACCCAGGCCGCCAGCGAGGCCTACGACGTGGCCCGCGCCGGCATCTGGCGCCTCCAGGGCGAGCACATGGAGCCGGTGGCGCTCTATCGCCAGGACCTCGCCCGTCACGAGCCCGGCGAAACCATGGACGTCGGCCGCTACCCGCTCTATCTGGAAGCGCTGCACAGCGGCCGCGCCATCGACGCCCACAACGCCGCCCGCGACCCGCGTACCAGCGAGCTGAGCGCGGACTACCTGCAACCCATGGGCATCACCGCCATGCTCGATGCCAGCATCCGCATCGGTGGCGAGGTGGTCGGCGTGCTATGCCTGGAACACGTGGGCACGCCGCGCATCTGGCAGACCGACGAAGTCGCCTTCGCCGGTGAACTGGCCGATCAATACGCCCAGGTGCTGGTCAACCAGCAACGCCTACATGCCACCGGCACGCTGCATCTGTTCCAACGCGCCGTCGAGCAGAGCGCCAGCGCTTTCCTACTGGTCAACCGCGAAGGCGTGGTCGAATACGTCAACCCCAGCTTCACCGCGATCACCCAGTACAGCGCCGAGGAAGTGCTCGGCCGCCGCCTGGCCGAACTGCCGGCGGTGGAGAACCTCAGCGAACTGCTGTTCGATGCCCGCTCCAGCCTGGCCCACGCCAACAGTTGGCAGGGCGAGTTCCGCAGCCGGCGCAAGGACTTCGAACCCTACTGGGGACAGTTGTCGATCTCCAAGGTCTTCGGCGAGCACGGCGAGCTGACCCACTACATCGGCATCTACGAAGACATCACCGAAAGCAAGCTGGCCCAGCAACGCATCGAACGACTGGCCTACACCGACAACCTGACCAGCCTGGACAATCGCCCCGCCTTCATCCGCCGCCTGGAAGAGCGCTTCGCGGAGCACCGCGACACCCCGGTCAGCCTGCTGCTGGTGGACATCGATAATTTCAAGCGGATCAACGACAGCCTGGGCCACCAGATCGGCGACAAATTGCTGATCGCGCTAGCCCGGCGCCTACGCAATAGCCTCAGCCCGAGCGGCAACCTGGCACGCTTCGCCAGCAACGAGTTCGCCGTGTTGCTCGAAGATACCGACCTCGAGGCCGGGCAGGTGGTCGCCAGCCAGGTGCTGAACACCATCGGCAAGCCCCTGTTCGTCGAGAACCAGTTGATCAGCGTCACCGGCTCGGTCGGGCTGGCCAGCGCACCGCTGCACGGCCAGGACCCGCAGACCCTGATGAAGCACGCCGGCCTGGCGCTGCACAAGGCCAAGGCCAACGGCAAGCATCAGGTGCAGGTGTTCACCGAGGCCTTGAACGCCGAAGCGAGCTACAAGCTGTTCGTCGAGAACAACCTGCGCCGCGCCCTGACCCAGAACGAACTGGAAGTCTTCTATCAGCCCAAGCTGTGCCTGAAGAACGGCCAGTTGATCGGCATGGAGGCGCTGCTGCGCTGGAACCATCCGGAAAAGGGCATGATCCGCCCCGACCAATTTATCGCCGTGGCCGAGGAAACCGGCCTGATCATCCCCATCGGCAAGTGGGTCCTGCGCCAGGCCTGCCGGATGAGCAAGCAGCTCTCGGCAGTCGGCCTCGGCGAATTGCAGGTGGCGATCAACCTGTCGCCCAAGCAGTTCTCCGACCCGGATCTGGTGGGCTCCATCGCCGCCATCCTCCACGAGGAACAACTGCCACCGGCGCTGCTGGAACTCGAACTCACCGAGGGGCTGCTGCTGGAAGCCTCCGACGACACCCGCCAGCAGCTCAACCGCCTGAAGAGCCTGGGCCTGTCCCTGGCGATGGACGATTTCGGGACCGGCTATTCGTCGCTGAGCTACCTGAAGAAATTTCCCATCGACGTGATCAAGATCGACCGCAGCTTCATCAAGGACATTCCCGACAGCCAGGACGACAAGGAAATCACCTCGGCGGTGATCGCCATGGCGCACAACCTGCGCCTGAAGGTTGTCGCCGAAGGCATCGAGAGCGCCGCCCAGCTCAATTTCCTGCGCCGGCAGCAATGCGATGTCGGCCAGGGCTACCTGTTCGACCGCCCGATCTCCGGCCGCGACCTGATCGACAGCCTGCGCCGCTATCCCTGCCGGAGCTGAGCTACGCAGGTCTTCATTCGTCCAACCTCACCCTCGCCGGGCGAATAAATTCGCCCCTACAGCTGTTGGCCGCCCTTCGTAGGAGCCAGCTCTGCTGGCGATGCATTGGCGGGGTCCGGTTCGCGAGCAGAGCTCACTCCTACAAAAGCGCACACGAAACACCCGTAGGGGCGAAGACGGGCACACTGCGCTCAAACGGTTGCCCGTCCAGGCGCTTGCTTGTAGCGTGGAACCCCACGCTTGACGCTACGCTGGCCGGAGGCCCCATGGTTCTACGTTCGCAAATTCTCGCCCACAAACTGGAGCTGCCCACCGCCGAACAAGCCCTGCCCGGCCGTGATACGCCCATGCCGGTGCCGGAAGCGCACTACGTCAACGGCAATCCGTTGCAACCGCCCTTCCCCGCCGGCCTGCAACAGGCGGTGTTCGGCCTCGGCTGTTTCTGGGGGGCCGAGCGGCGCTTCTGGCAACAGCCCGGCGTCTGGACCACCGCGGTCGGCTATGCTGGCGGTGTCACGCCGAACCCGACCTACGATGAAGTCTGCTCCGGCCTGACCGGGCACACCGAAGTGGTACTGGTGGTGTTCGATCCGCAGGTGACCAGCTACGAGGCCCTGCTCAAGGTGTTCTGGGAAGCGCACAACCCGACCCAGGGCATGCGCCAGGGCAACGACGTCGGCACCCAGTACCGTTCCGCTATCTATACCTTCGATGCTGCCCAACGCGCCGCCGCCGAAAGTACCCGCGAACGCTTCCAGGCCGAACTGACCAAGGCCGGCCTGGGCGAGATCACCACCGAAATCGCCGACGCCCCGCCGTTCTATTACGCCGAGGCCTACCACCAGCAGTATCTGGCAAAGAACCCCAACGGCTACTGCGGCCTGGGCGGCACGGGCGTATGCCTCGGTTAGAGCAGCGGCAAGCTATAAGCTGCAAGCGACAAGCTAAAGGCAGCCTGCGGAGCGGCTCATTCTTGCTGCTTACGGCTTGCAGCTTGCCGCTGCTTTTTAGGCTTCATCGATTATCCAATCGAGCCGCCAGTCGCCCCGGGTCTGTGCCAGGGCCTCGGCCAGCCAGGGCAGCAGTTGGCGCAGTTCGTCTTCCAGGCCCCACGGCGGGTTGGCGATGGCCAGGCCGGAGCCGTTGAGGCCGAGGGTGTTGTCGGGGGCATGGACCATCAGTTCGGCGCGCAGCAGCTTGGGGGCGCCGGTTTTTTCCAGGTCCTGATAGAAACGCTTGAGCTGGCGCTGGTCCTTGATCGGGTACCAGATCACCACGATTGCCTGGCGCATGCGGCCGATGGCCTCGTTCATCGCCTGGGCACAGCGTTCCAGCTCGTCGACCTTCTCGAAGGGCGGGTCGATCAGCAGCAGGACGCGCTTTTCCCGGGTCGGCAACAATGCGCGCGGCACATGCCAGCCTTCGCCCAGGTGCACCGCGACACGCCGGTCGCCGGCCATGTTTTCCTTCAACAGCCGACCATCCTCGGGATGCTTCTCGTTGAGGTGCAGGCGATCCTGCTCGCGGCTCAGTTGGCGCGCCAGTTCGGGCGAGCCGGGATAGAAGCGCAGCGAGCCGTCGGTGTTCAGGGCCCGGATCACGCCCAGGTAATCGGCCAGAACCTCCGGCAGATCCGGGCGCTCCCACAACCGCCCGATGCCTTCCTGCCATTCGCCGGTACGGCTGGCCTGGTCGCCTTGCAGGTCATACAAACCGACACCCGCATGGCTGTCCAGGTAGGCGAACGGCGCCTCCTTCTTCTTCAGCAGCGCGATGATCCGGGCCAGGGTCTGGTGTTTCAGGACGTCGGCATGGTTGCCGGCATGGAAGGCGTGACGGTAGTTCATGGCAGGGCTCCTCGAAGGGCGGAGTGTACCGGCTTGCCCGACCCCGGCACAGCGCTTGCTTTCCCCATCCGGGAGACATCCAGGCGAGCGGGATTCGGGAATTTGCTACACGCACGGCGTAACCCGGGTGTAGACCGGTTGCACCCGGACAGGTCACCGAGGCCTCGACCAGCGCAACCATGCCCACGAAAAGTTGCACCTCAGCGTTTCGCCAACCCATCCGCCCCGTTTTGCAGCGCAACACAAAGGGGCCGTTGCCTGGATGCACAACAAGCATGCAGCCGCACGACCGTTCAGCGGAAACCCTCCGAAACACCCCTGGGCTCCGCGAAAAATGCGGGTTGCACCTAGTTGCACCCAGAAACGGACATCGCTACTCTTCGCGCTGGCTGACGCCGTGACCAAGCGGTTTTATTGAGGATAAGAAACATGGCAACCACCACGACCCTCGGGGTCAAACTCGACGAAGCGACCCGGGAGCGGCTGAAGGAAGCGGCACGCAAGATTGATCGCACGCCCCATTGGCTGATCAAGCAGGCCATCTACAGCTACCTGGCAACCCTCGAGAGCGGTGTCAGCATGCCCGAACTGGAAGCCATCGCCACGCGCCTGGCCGAAGGCGACAACGAAGCCGTCGAGGCACTGGTGGACCCGGGCTTCCAGCCCTTCCTCGAATTCGCCGAAAGCATCCTGCCGCAATCCGTGCTGCGCGCCGCCATCACCGGCGCCTACCGTCGCCCCGAGCAGGAAGTGGTGCCCATGCTGCTGGAGCAGGCGCGCCTGCCGGCCGACCAGGCCGAAGCCTCGCAGAAGCTCGCCCAGCGTATCGCCGAAAAACTGCGCAACCAGAAGAGCGCCAGCGGCCGCGCCGGCATCGTCCAGGGCCTGTTGCAGGAATTCTCCCTCTCCTCCCAGGAAGGCGTGGCCCTGATGTGCCTGGCCGAAGCCCTGCTGCGCATCCCGGACAAAGGCACCCGCGACGCCCTGATCCGCGACAAGATCAGCACCGGCAACTGGAGCCAGCACCTCGGCCAGAGCCCGTCGATGTTCGTCAACGCGGCCTCCTGGGGCCTGCTGATCACCGGCAAGCTGGTGTCCACCCACACCGAGGCCGGCCTGTCCAACTCGCTCAACCGCATCATCGGCAAGAGCGGCGAACCGCTGATCCGCAAGGGCGTGGACATGGCCATGCGCCTGATGGGCGAGCAGTTCGTCACCGGCGAAACCATCGCCGAAGCCCTGGCCAACGCCAGCCGCTACGAAGCCAAAGGCTTCCGCTACTCCTACGACATGCTCGGCGAGGCCGCGCTGACCGAGGAAGACGCCCAGCGCTACCTGGCCTCCTACGAGCAGGCCATCCACGCCATCGGCAAGGCGTCCCACGGCCGCGGCATCTATGAAGGCCCCGGCATCTCCATCAAGCTGTCCGCCCTGCACCCGCGCTACAGCCGCGCCCAGTACGAGCGGATGATGGACGAGCTGTATCTGCGCCTGCTCGGCCTGACCGTCCTGGCCAAGCAGTACGACATCGGCCTCAACATCGACGCCGAAGAAGCCGACCGCCTGGAAATCTCCCTCGACATGCTCGAGCGCCTCTGCTTCGAGCCGCAACTGGCCGGCTGGAACGGCATCGGCTTCGTCATCCAGGCCTACCAGAAGCGCTGCCCGTACGTCATCGACTATGTCATCGACCTGGCCCGCCGCAGCCGCCATCGCCTGATGATCCGCCTGGTGAAAGGCGCCTACTGGGACAGCGAAATCAAGCGCGCCCAGGTGGATGGCCTGGAGGGCTACCCGGTCTACACCCGCAAGGTCTATACCGACGTCTCTTACATCGCCTGCGCCCGCAAGCTGCTGGCCGTGCCGGAAGTCATCTTCCCGCAGTTCGCCACCCACAACGCCCACACCCTGTCGGCCATCTACCAGATCGCCGGGCAGAACTACTACCCGGGCCAGTACGAGTTCCAGTGCCTGCACGGCATGGGCGAGCCGCTTTACGAGCAGGTGGTCGGCCCGGTTTCCGAAGGCAAGCTGAACCGTCCGTGCCGTATCTATGCCCCGGTCGGCACCCACGAGACGCTGCTTGCCTACCTGGTACGCCGCCTGCTGGAAAACGGCGCCAACACCTCGTTCGTCAATCGCATCGCCGACCAGTCCATCTCCATCAAGGAGCTGGTCGCCGACCCGGTGCCGACCATCGAGCAGATGGCCGTGCAGGAAGGCCAGCTCGGCCTGCCGCACCCGCGCATCCCGCTGCCGCGCGACCTGTACGGCAAGGCGCGGATCAACTCCAGCGGCATCGACCTGGCCAACGAACACCGCCTCGGCTCGCTCTCCAGCGCCCTGCTGACCACCGCCCACGCCGACTGGAAGGCCGCGCCGATGCTTGGCTGCGACAGCAGCAGCGGCGTCGCCGTGCCGATACTCAACCCGGCGGACCACCGTGACCTGGTCGGCCACGTGCAGGAAGCCAGCGTCGAGGACGTCAACAACGCCCTGCTCGCCGCCCTCGCCGCCGCGCCGATCTGGCAGGCCACTCCGCCGGCCGAGCGCGCCGCCACCCTGGACCGCGCAGCCGACCTGATGGAAGGCCAGATGCAGACCCTGATGGGCCTGCTGGTGCGCGAAGCCGGCAAGACCTTCGCCAACGCCATCGCCGAAGTCCGCGAGGCCGT
Organism: Pseudomonas indica NBRC 103045; assembly: GCF_002091635.1. Taxonomy (GTDB): domain Bacteria; phylum Pseudomonadota; class Gammaproteobacteria; order Pseudomonadales; family Pseudomonadaceae; genus Pseudomonas_M; species Pseudomonas_M indica. The sequence continues at coordinate 113,624 of NZ_BDAC01000001.1, forward strand.
GGACTTCCTGCGCTACTACGCCGCCCAGGTCCGCGCCGACTTCGCCAACGACACCCACCGTCCGCTGGGCCCGGTGGTCTGCATCAGCCCGTGGAACTTCCCGCTGGCGATCTTCAGCGGTCAGGTCGCCGCGGCCCTCGCCGCCGGCAACACCGTGCTGGCCAAGCCCGCCGAGCAGACCCCGCTGATCGCCGCCCAGGCCGTGCGCATCCTCCTCGAAGCCGGCATTCCGGCCGGCGTGCTGCAACTGCTGCCGGGCCGCGGCGAGACCGTCGGCGCCGCCCTGGTGGGCGACGAGCGCGTCAAGGGCGTGATGTTCACCGGTTCCACCGAAGTCGCCGGCATCCTCTCGCGCAACGTCGCCGGACGCCTCGATGCCCAGGGCCGGCCGATCCCGCTGATCGCCGAGACCGGCGGCCAGAACGCCATGATCGTCGACTCCTCCGCCCTGGTGGAGCAGGTGGTCACCGACGTGGTCGCCTCCGCCTTCGACAGCGCCGGCCAGCGCTGCTCCGCGCTGCGCGTGCTGTGCGTGCAGGAAGACGTGGCCGAACGCCTGATCGCCATGCTCAAGGGCGCCATGGCCGAGTGCCGCCTGGGCAACCCGGACCACCTGGGCACCGACATCGGCCCGGTGATCGACGGCGAAGCCAAGGCCGGCATCGAGCGCCACATCCAGGCCATGCGCGAAAAAGGCCGCAGCGTCTACCAGAACGCCCGCCTGGAAGGCGACGCGATCCGTCGCGGCACCTACGTGACGCCGACCCTGATCGAGCTGGAAAGTCTGTCCGAGCTGGAACGCGAAATCTTCGGCCCGGTGCTGCACGTGGTGCGCTACAAGCGCAAGGACCTCGGCGCCCTGATCGAGCAGATCAACGCCACCGGCTACGGCCTGACCCTCGGCGTGCATACCCGCATCGACGAGACCATCGCCCAAGTCGTGAGCAAGGCCCACGCCGGCAACCTCTACGTCAACCGCAACATGGTCGGCGCGGTGGTCGGGGTGCAGCCGTTCGGCGGCGAAGGTCTCTCCGGCACCGGTCCGAAGGCCGGCGGCCCGCTGTACATGTACCGCCTGCTGTCGACCCGTCCGGCCGACGCCATTGCCCACGGCTTCGCCCGCAGCGATGCCGAGACACCGGCGGACGCCCAACTGCGTGCGGCCCTGCAACTGGACAAGCCCCTGGCAGCGCTCAAGTCCTGGGCGCAGAACAACGACCAGCAGGCGCTGGCGGCCATCGCCGAGGAATTCGGCGCCGCCTCGCAAAGCGGCCTGACCCGCTTGCTGCCCGGCCCGACCGGCGAGCGCAACACCTACAGCCTGCTGCCGCGCGAGCGCGTGCTGTGCCTGGCCGAGATCGAGCAGGACCTGCTGACCCAACTGGCCGCCTGCCTGGCGGTCGGCAGCAAGGCCCTCTGGGCCGAAGGCGAGCTGACCCGCGGTCTGGTCAAGCGTCTGCCGGATGAGGTCAAGGCGCGCATCGAGCTGGTGGCCGACTGGCAGAAGGACGAGGTGCGTTTCGACGCGGTGCTGCACCACGGCGACTCCGACCAGTTGCGCGCGGTCTGCCAGCAGGTGGCCAAGCGTTCCGGCCCGATCGTCGGCGTGCAGGGCCTGTCCCAGGGCGAAACGGCGATCCCGCTGGAACGCCTGCTGATCGAACGCGCTCTTAGCGTCAACACCGCCGCTGCCGGCGGCAACGCCAGCCTGATGACCATCGGCTGACGTCCGGTGCCCACTCCGGTTGCAGCCGGGGCGGCACCACGCCGCGCAGCGTGATGAACGTGGGCTACCCGCCCGGCACGGCGTTCTTCCTTTCTCGCGTCTGCGGACGCACTGCCACGAAGGTGGACGAAGGCGGGGCCACAAGCCCCGCCTTTCGCTTTTCCGTGCCCCGGCTTTTTGGGCTTTATCAAGCGCATGGATGGTGCTGGGCACCCATCATTCAGCGGGACTAGACTCGGACATCCCACGGAGGAACGTCCATGTCCGAAACCCTGCTCAGCTCCCGCAACCTGGCCTTCGAACTCTACGAAGTGCTGGACGCCGAAGCCCTGACCCAGCGCGAACGCTTCGCCGAGCACAGCCGCGAAACCTTCGACGCCGCCCTCGGCACCGCCCGCAGCATCGCCGAAAACCTCTTCGCCCCGCACAACCGCAAGAACGACGAGAACGAGCCGGAGTACGTCAACGGCGAGGCCCGCCTGATTCCCGAGGTGAAGCCGGCAGTGGACGCCTTCCTCGAGGCCGGCTTCCTCAACGCCACGCGCACCTTCGAACAAGGCGGCATGCAGTTGCCCAACCTGCTCTCCCAGGCCTGCTTCGCCCACTTCCAGTCGGCCAACATCGCCACCTCGTCCTACGCCATGCTGACCATGGGCGCGGCCAACCTGATCGAGGCCTTCGGCAGCGAGGAGCAGAAACAGCGCTTCCTCCAGCCGATGATCGAAGGCCGCTTCTTCGGCACCATGGCGCTGACCGAGCCCCATGCCGGCTCCTCCCTGGCGGACATCCGCACCCGCGCCGAACCGGCCGGCGACGGCACCTACCGGATCAAGGGCAACAAGATTTTCATCTCCGGCGGCGACCATCCGTTGTCGGAAAACATCGTCCACATGGTCCTGGCCAAGCTGCCGGACGCCCCGCCCGGGGTGAAAGGCATTTCCCTGTTCATCGTGCCCAAATTCCTGGTCAACGATGACGGCAGCCTGGGCCAGCGCAACGACGTGCTGCTCGCCGGCCTGTTCCACAAGATGGGCTGGCGCGGCACCACCTCCACCGCGCTGAACTTCGGCGACAACGGCGAATGCGTCGGCTACCTGGTGGGCAAGCCGCACCACGGCCTGGCCTACATGTTCCAGATGATGAACGAGGCGCGCATCGGCGTCGGCATGGGCGCCATCATGCTCGGCTACGCCGGCTACCTGTACTCGCTGGAGTATGCCCGCGAACGTCCCCAGGGCCGCCTGCCGGACGGCAAGGACCCGACCTCCAAGCCGGTGCCGATCGTCCAGCACGCCGACGTGCGGCGCATGCTGCTGACCCAGAAGGCCTACGTGGAAGGCGCCTTCGACCTCGGCCTGTACGCTGCCCGCCTGTTCGACGACACCGAGACCCTGCCCACCGAAGATGAGCGCAAGCAGGCCCACGAACTGCTCGACCTGCTCACCCCCATCGTCAAGTCCTGGCCCTCGGAGTTCTGCCTGAAGGCCAACGAACTGGCGATCCAGATCCTCGGCGGCCACGGCTACACCCGCGAATACCCGGTGGAGCAGTACTACCGCGATAACCGCCTCAACCCGATCCACGAAGGCACCCACGGCATCCAGTCCCTCGACCTGCTCGGCCGCAAGGTGGCGCAGAACAACGGCGCCGGCCTCAAGCAACTGACCCGGCTGATCCAGGACTGTTGCCGCCGCGCCGCCGAACACCCCTCGCTGGACGCCCTGCGCCAGCCGCTGGAGCAACTCCTGGCGCGCCTCTCGGCGGTTACCTTGGCCCTGCTCGGCGACCTCATGCAGGGCAAGGTCAACCAGGCCCTGGCCAACTCGGCGCTGTACCTCAAGGTATTCGGCCATGCCGTGATCGGCTGGCGCTGGCTGGAACAGGCCATCCGCGCCGAACAGGGCCTGGCCGGCGGCAACCCGGCGGACGCCGACTTCTATAAAGGCAAGCTCCAGGCCGCGCGCTACTTCCTCACCTGGGAAGTCCCGTCCTGCCATCACGAACTGGCCCTGCTGGAAGCCCGCGATCCGACCTGCCTGGAGATGCAGGACGCCTGGTTCTGATCACCTGACGCAGCGCAGCGTATAGAGGCCGGGCGGAAAACCGCACAGGGTTTTCCACCGGCCACGCCGTTACTGGGCAATGCCTCGCACGGTCCGTCACAGCCCACGAAGATAACCGCTAACCCCGCCGATAAACCTCGCGCGACTCCAACCCTGCGACAGGCTGCAAATACTCGCGGCTCCGGTTGAACCGGGAAGTCCCGCCCCCTATGCTTGCCGCCAACCCGCAGAAGTGACCAGCCCGATGAGTCCACGATCTCGCCGCCGCACGCCCTCGCCATCGACGGGGGCCGAATGAAGCCTCTGCTTCACCCCGCCCGGGCCGTCGCCCTGGCCTTCCTCACCGTGATCCTGATCGGCACCGCCGTCCTGATGCTGCCCATTTCCCAGGCGGAGGGGCAGGCCGCGCCCTGGACCGTCGCGCTGTTCACCGCCGTGTCGGCGGTCTGCGTGACGGGGCTGGTGGTGGTGGACACGGGGACCTACTGGTCGATGTTCGGCCAGTCGATGATCATGCTGCTGTTCCAGCTCGGCGGCTTCGGCATGATGACGCTGGCGACCGTGCTGGGCCTGCTGGTCAACCGGTCGTTCCGCCTGCACACCAAGCTGATCGCCCAGGCCGAATCCCGCACGCTGGGGCTGGGCGACCTCTCCAGCGTCGCCCGACTGGTCTTGACGGTGACGGTGGCGATCGAATTGAGCGTGGCGCTGCTGCTGACGCTCCGCCTTCACCTGGCCTACGGCCTCCCCTGGGGAGAGGCGGCCTGGAGCGGGCTCTTCCATGCCATTTCCGCCTTCAACAACGCCGGCTTTTCCATTCACGCCGACAGCCTGATGCGCTACGCCACCGACGCGCTGGTGCTGCTGCCGGTCATGACTGCCATCGTCATCGGCGGGATCGGTTTTCCCGTGATCAGCGACCTACGCAACAAACTGCGCGATCCCCGCCACTGGTCCCTGCACACCAAGCTGACCCTGCTCGGCACGCTGGTCCTGCTGCTGGGCGGGTTCGCCACGCTGCTGCTGTTCGAGTGGGCCAACCCGAAAACGCTCGGGCCCATGGCCTTCGGCGACAAGCTTCTGTCCGCCGCCTTCGCCTCCGTTTCCGCGCGGACCGCCGGCTTCAACTCCATCGACATCGGCGTGCTGACCCATGAAAGCTGGGGGCTGCACTACTTCCTGATGTTCATCGGCGGCGGCAGCGCCGGTACCGCCGGGGGCGTGAAGGTCGGCACCGTGGCGATCCTGGCCCTGCTGGTCATCGCGGAAATACGCGGCCGTAGCGACTCCGAGGCGTTCGGCCGGAGGGTCGGCCCTTCGGCTCAGCGCCAGGCCATCACGGTGCTTTTCCTGGGCAGCGCGATGATCGTGCTGGGAACGATCGTCATCCTGCGCGAGACCGATTTCCCGACCGACCAGGTCATCTTCGAGGTCATTTCGGCGTTCGGCACCGTCGGCCTGTCCACCGGCATCACCGCCTCGTTGCCGGAATCCAGCCAGCTCATGCTGATTCTGCTCATGTACGTGGGCCGGGTCGGCACCGTCACCCTGGCCACTTCGCTGGCCCTGGGCGAGCGCCGCATGCCCTACCGCTACCCGGAGGAACACCCCATTGTTGGCTAAGTTCTTGTTCACCGAACAATTCGCCTTTTCCAAGGGCGACAGCGTGGTCGTCATCGGTCTCGGCCGCTTCGGCGGAGCGGTGGCGCAAACCCTGATGCGCCTCGGTCACGACGTCATGGGCATCGACCGCGACCCCGAGCCCGTCGACACCTGGGCGGACCTGCTGACCCATGCGGTACAGGCCGACTCCACCAACACCCAGGTGCTCCGCCAACTGGGCGTGGCCGATTTTTCCCATGCCATCGTCGGCATCGGCACCGACCTCGCCGCCAGCCTGATGACGGTCATGGCGCTGGTCGAACTAGGCATCAAGGACATCTGGGTCAAGGCGCTGACCAACGAGCACGGGCACATCGCCCAGCGGATCGGCGCCCACCATGTGGTCTATCCGGAAATGGACATGGGCGAGCGCGTCGCCCACCTGATCACCGGCCGGCTGATCGACTTCATCGAATTCGACGATGGCTTCGGCATCGCCAAGATCCAGGCTCCCCCGCTCGCTCATAACAAGACGCTGGCCGACTCCGATATCCGTGAGAAATACGGCGTCACCATCGTGGGCTTGAAGCGTCACAACGAAGACTTTCAGCACGCCACGCCCAGCACCCTCGTCCTGCCCGGCGACCTGCTGATCGTCACGGGTGCGACCCAGCTCATCCAGAAGTTTGCGGCCGAGCTGAAGTAGTCAAACTGCCCGAGTAATATGCTCGCGCAACCAGCGATGGGCCGGGTCGCGGTGAACGCGTTCGTGCCAGAGCATGACCATCTCGTAGCCCGGCACCTGGAGCGGCGGCTCGACCACCTGCAACGCGGCGTTACCGCGCACCAGGCGTTCGGGCAGCATCGCCACCAGGTCCGAGCCCATCAGGGCCGATACGACGAACAGGAAATGCGGCACGGACAGCGCCACCCGTCGCGACAGACCCACCGCCGCCAGCGCCTCGTCGGTCACACCGCGAAAGCCCCCGCCGTTCGGCGACACGATCACGTGATCGAGCCGGCAGAACCGCTCCATTGAGGGCGGCCGTTCCAGCTCGGGATGACCTGTCCGTCCCACCAGTACGTAACGCTCCGCGAACAGGGTGCGGCCATGCAGACCGGGCGGCGCATCCTCCAGGATATGGAAGGCCAGGTCGATCTCGCCCTGCTCCGCCTGCCGGGCGATGCGCGACGGTACCAGTTCCAGCACGGCCAATCGGCTATGCGGCGCCGCCTTGCGCAATCCGGCCAGGGCCGGCAGCACGATGGTCGACTCGCCGTAGTCGGACGCCATGACACGCCAGGTATGCCGAGCCTCGGCGGGATCGAAGGGCCGCGCGGGCGACACGGCGTGCCCCAACGCCTCCAGCGCCTGGCGCAACGGCTCGCGCAGCTCGTCCGCCCGGGCGGTGGGGCGCATGCCGCGCGGGCCCGGCAGCAACAGCGGATCGCCAAAGAATTCCCGCAGCTTGGCAAGGTGCACGCTCACCGCGGGCTGGGACAGGTTCAGGCGCTCGGCGGCACGGGTGACGTTGTGCTCGCTCAGCAGCACATCCAGGGTGACCAGCAGATTGAGGTCGAGCCTTCCGAGATTACTCACTGCAATACCTGGGATATCGGATATTCATTTCAACTATACCTAGCAAACCTCCATCCTGCCCGCACACCACCTTTGGAGGTCAGCCATGAATATCCTGCTCGTTTATGCCCACCCCGAACCCCGCTCCCTCAACGGCTCGCTCAAGGCGTTCACGATCAAGCGCCTCGAAGCCGCCGGGCATAGCGTCCAGATCTCGGACCTGTATGCGATGAACTGGAAAGCGCAGCTCGATGCTGACGACAGCATCCAGCGCCGGCCCGGCGAGCGCTTCGATCCTTCCCTCGACTCCAGGCACGCCTACGAAAACGGTTTGCAGAGCCTGGATATCGTGCGTGAGCAGGAGAAGCTGCTGTGGGCGGATGCCGTCATCCTGCAGTTCCCGCTCTGGTGGTTCTCGATGCCAGCCATCCTCAAGGGCTGGGTGGAGCGCGTCTATGCCTACGGTTTCGCCTACGGCGTGGGCGAGCACTCCGACAGCCACTGGGGAGACCGCTACGGCGAAGGCACGCTGGCCGGCAAGCGCGCCATGCTGGTCGTCACCGCTGGCGGCTGGGAGCCGCACTACAGCCCGCGCGGCATCAACGGCCCGATCGACGACCTGCTCTTCCCCATCCACCACGGCATCCTTTATTACCCCGGCTTCGACATCCTGCCGCCGTTCGTGGTCTACCGCACCGGCAAGATCGACGAAACCCGTTACGCCGCGATCTGCGAGCAGCTCGGGAAGCGCCTGGACGAGCTGTTCACCACCGCGCCGATCCCCTTCCGCCCACAGAACGCCGGCGCCTACGAAATCCCGGCCCTTACCTTGCGCCCGGAAATCGCGCCGGGGCGGACGGGGTTTGGGGTGCATGTCGGGGATGATGCGTAGGGGCGAATTCATTCGCCCGACGGTGTTGAATCGGGCGAATGAATAGGTTCTGCATTCTGCTGCGAATTGGATAAAACCCCTCTCCCCCAGCCCCTCTCCCGTAAACGGGAGAGGGGAGTCGTGTCGCTCGACGCAGCGAAGTGATCCTGACGCTTTGGCATTGCCAGAAAGCTTGCAGGGTTGGGCCAACTCCGACGCCCCGTCAGGAGGCCGAGCGGAATCGTCGTGTAGGGGGACGAGCGGCATGGATGCCGCGAGAGACGCGATTGGCCAGGGATGGCCCTTCGTGCGGGGCCGCCGAGGTCGGCCCCCGGAGCGGCGATGGAGGGAGGGGAGTCGAGCGCAGCATGACGGGGACGCCTAGTTCCGGATGTCGGGGCAAGCCCTCTTGGTTACTTCTGGGGCGACTGCCAGAAGTGACTCGCCGGGAGGCGAAACAAAAAGTCCCTACTGAACTCGGTAATCGGTTTGGCTCAGTACCTTTCAGCAACACTTACCGCAGACAGGCCAACTTACTTCGCCCAATTCGGCATCATCAGGCGAATGAATTCGCCCCTACAAACTCCAGGCGACACCTCGACACTCACATGCCAGTGCCATGCCCCCGCTTTGACAGCCCAGCCGCGCGCCCGTCAGAATCCGGGCATTCGGCCGCATCCGGCGGCCGCGCAGTAGCCTGGAGCAGCCCTTGGACGCGAATGCCATCAACAGCCTGTTTCTGATCGGCGCGTTGCTGGTGGGCGCAAGCATTCTGGTCAGCTCGGTCAGCACCCGGCTGGGCATCCCGATCCTGGTGATTTTCCTCGCCGTCGGCATGGTCGCCGGCGTCGACGGCGCCGGTGGCATCGTTTTCGACAACTACCCCATGGCCTACCTGGTAGGCAACCTGGCGCTGGCTGTGATCCTGCTCGACGGCGGCCTGCGCACGCGGGTGGCGAGCTTCCGGGTGGCGCTCTGGCCGGCCTTGTCGCTGGCCACCGTAGGCGTGCTGATCACCGCCGGGCTGACCGGCATCGCCGCGGCCTGGCTGTTCAACCTGCACTGGCTGGAAGGGCTCCTGATCGGCGCCATCGTCGGCTCCACCGACGCCGCCGCGGTGTTCAACCTGCTGGGCGGGCGCGGTCTCAACGAACGGGTCAGCGCCACCCTGGAGATCGAGTCGGGCAGCAACGACCCGATGGCGGTGTTCCTCACGGTGACCCTGATCGGCATGCTGGCCAGCGGCGAGACCGCATTCAGCTTCGGTTTCCTCTCCCAACTGGTCCAACAGTTCGGCATCGGCGCCCTGTTCGGCCTGGGTTTCGGCTGGTTGCTGCTGAATCTGATCAACCGCCTCAACCTGGCCAACGGCCTGTACCCGCTGCTGGTGGTGAGCGGCGGCCTCGCCCTGTTCGCCCTGACCAACGCCGTCGGCGGCAGCGGCTTCCTGGCCATCTACCTCTGCGGCCTGCTGCTGGGCAACCGGCCGATCCGTTCGCGCCACGGCATCCTGCACATGCTCGACGGCCTGGCCTGGCTCTCGCAGATCGGCATGTTCCTCGTCCTCGGCCTGCTGGTCACGCCGCACCAGATGCTGCCCATCGCCCTGCCGGCGCTGGGGCTGGCGCTGTGGATGATTCTCTTCGCCCGCCCGCTGTCGGTCTTCCTCGGCCTGCTGCCGTTCCGCGCCTTCCATGACCGCGAAAAGGTGTTCATCGCCTGGGTCGGCCTGCGCGGCGCGGTGCCGATCATCCTGGCGGTGTTCCCGATGATGGCCGGGTTGCCGAACGCACAACTGTTCTTCAACGTGGCTTTCTTCATCGTGCTGGTCTCGCTGCTGCTGCAAGGCGCCAGCCTGCCCTGGGCAGCCAGCCGCCTGCGGGTGACGGTGCCGCCGGAGCCGGCGCCGATCTCTCGCGCCGGGCTGGAAGTCCATCCCACCAGCGAGTGGGAGCTGTTCATCTATCGCCTGGGCGCGGAGAAATGGTGCATCGGCGCCGCCCTCCGCGAGTTGAAGATGCCCGACGGCACCCGCATCGCCGCACTGTTCCGCGACCAGCAACTGCTGCACCCGTCCGGCAGCACCACGCTCAAGGCCGGCGACCTGCTCTGCGTGATCGGCCACGAGCACGACCTCCCAGCCCTCGGCAAGCTGTTCAGCCAGGCGCCGCAGCGTGGCCTGGACCTGCGCTTCTTCGGCGACTTCGTGCTCGAAGGCGATGCCGAACTGCGCGCGGTGGCCGCCCTCTACGGCCTCAAGCTGGGCGACCTGGACGGCAGCCAGCCGCTGGGCCGCTTCATCGCCCGCGAAATCGGCGGCGAACCGGTGGTCGGCGACCAGGTCGAATGGAACGGCCTGACCTGGACGGTCGCCCTCATGGAAGGCCACAAGATTCGCAAGGTCGGGGTGAAATTTCCCGAAGGCGGGCGTCCCGGTCCCGGTCTGTTCCTTTAGACTCTGCACATTTTCAGTCGCGCACGATCCATCACCATGCCTTCTTTGCGTTCCCTCCTGCTGGCCGCCCTGCTCGGCCTTTGCCTGACCACTCCCGGCCTGCACGCGGCCGAGGCTCCCAGCCGGGAAAACGTGCAGCGCAGCCTGGACGGTCTCGCCGACCGCAAGCTGCCGGAGGCGGATCAGAAGGCCGTCCAGCAGACCCTGGAGCAGACCCTCGCACTGATCGACCAGGCCGCCGAGGACAGCCGGAAGCTCGCCGACCTCAAGCGCCAACTGAACGATGCCCCGCGCCTGATCAACGAAGCGCAGCGCCAGCTCGAACGGCTCAAGGGCACGCCGCGCCTGGACGTCGCCCAGCGCTATGGCAGTACCCAGGTACCGCAACTCGAACAACTGCTGTCCGAACGCAGCGCACAGATGGCCGAGTACCAGAAGGCGCTCACCGAAGCCAACAGCCTGATCATCACCTCCCAGACCCGCCCGGAGCGCGCCCAGGCGGAGATCAGCAACAACCAGACCCGCGCCCAGCAGATCAACACCCTGCTCAAGAGCGGCCGCGACGGCAACAAGCCGCTGAGCCCCGAGCAACGCGACAAGCTCAACGCCGAGCTGGCCGCCCTCGACGCCAAGACTCAGCTGCGCCGCCAGGAGCTGGCGGGGAACAGCCTGTTGCAGGACCTCGGCAGCGCCCAGCGCGACCTGCTGGTGGAGCGCATCGGCCGGCTGGAACAGGAGACCCTGGACTTCCAGTCGCTGATCAACGAGAAACGCCGCGCGCAATCCGAGCAGACCGTCGCCGAACTGTCCCGCGATGCCAAGAAAGCCGGCTCCGACCGCCTGCTGGCCCGCGAAAGCGCGGCCAACCTGAAGCTGTCCGACTACCTGCTGCGCGCCACCAACCGCCTCAACGAACTCACCCAGCAGAACCTGCAAACCAAGCAGCAGCTCGACAACCTGTCGCAGAGCGACCAGGCCCTGGAAGAGCAGATCAACGTACTGGAGGGCAGCCTGCTGCTGGCCAAGATCCTCTACCAGCAGAAGCGGTCGTTGCCGCAGATCCAGCCGGACGCCAGCCTCGCCGAGCAGATCGCCGACATCCGCCTGTACCAGTTCGAGCTGAACCAACAGCGCCAACAGTTGAGCGACCCCGCCAGCTACGTGGAGGCCCAATTGGCCAAGCAGCCGCCGGAGGAAGTCACGCCGGAACTGCGCAAGGCCCTGCTGGAGCTGGCGACCACCCGTAACGATCTCCTCGAGCGGCTCAATCGCGAACTGAACGCCCTGCTCAACGAGTCCATCACCCTGCAGTTGAATCAGAAGCAACTGCTCAGCACCGCCAGCCAGTTGCGCGCCACCCTCGACGAACAGATGTTCTGGATTCCCAGCAACCGCCCGCTGGATCTCGCCTGGCTGAAGAACGTGCCGCGCCTGCTCGACCGTCAGATCGACGCCCTGCCCTGGCGCACTGTCTTCAGTGAGTTGAGCGCCGGCCTGGTGGAGCGACCGCTGGTGTTCCTGCCGCTGTTGCTGTTGATCGGCGCCCTGCTGTGGAAGCGCAGCTACCTGTATCAGAAGCTCGCCGAGCTGCATCAGGACATCGGCCACTTCAAGCGCGACAGCCAGTTGCACACGCCGCTGGCCCTGCTGCTCAACGTCCTGCTGGCGTTGCCGGGCGCGCTGTTCCTCGCGCTCTGCGGCTTCGCCCTGCAGATGGATGCACGCGGGCAGAACGCCACCCTGGGCGACGCCCTGCTGCAGATGGCCCAGGCCTGGCTGGTGTTCTACACCGCCTACCGCATCCTCTCGCCCGGCGGCGTGGCCGAGCTGCACTTCCGCTGGGCACGGCCGCAAGTGGCCTTCCTGCACACCCAGATGCGCCGCCTGGGCGTGGTGGTGCTGGCCCTGGTGGCGGTGGCCGCCATCGCCGAGCGCCAGCCGGGCAAGCTGGCCGAGGACGTGATCGGCATCGCCGTGGTGCTCAGTTGCTACGCCCTGATGAGCTGGCTGCTGACCCGCCTGCTCCTGCGCGGCCCGGCCAGCGAGAACGCGCCGGCCTTCCGCCTGCTGATCGGCCTGCTGTTCAGCGCCCTGCCGGTGGCGCTGATCGTCGCGGTCGGCTTCGGCTACTACTACACCTCGCTGAAACTCACCGATCGCCTGATCGACACGCTTTACGTGCTGATGCTCTGGATCGTGGTCGAGGCCACCCTGGTGCGTGGCCTGTCGGTGGCGGCGCGGCGCCTGGCCTACCAGCGCGCCGTGGCCAAGCGCCAGGCGCAACCCAAGGAAGCGCCGGACGGCGGCGAGCTGATCGAAACCCCGGCGCTGGACATCGAGCAGGTCAACCAGCAGTCGCTGCGCCTGATCCGCCTGACCCTGTTCGGCCTGGTCCTCGTCGCGCTCTACTGGGTCTGGTCGGACCTGATCTCGGTGTTCTCCTACCTCGATAACATTGTTCTCTACGAATTCACCAGCGGCAGCGGCGATGCCGTCAGCAGCACGCCGATCAGCCTGCGCGACCTGCTCGGCGCCCTGCTGATAATCGGTATCACCATCGCCCTGGCGCGCAACCTGCCGGGCCTGCTGGAAGTGCTGGTACTGTCGCGCCTGCGCCTGGCCCAGGGCAGCGCCTACGCCACCACCACCCTGCTCTCCTACGCCCTGGCCGGCATCGGTATCGTCGCCACCCTGTCCACCCTGGGGGTGAGCTGGGACAAGCTGCAATGGCTAGTGGCCGCGCTCTCGGTGGGCCTCGGCTTCGGCCTGCAGGAAATCTTCGCCAACTTCATTTCCGGCCTGATCATCCTGTTCGAACGGCCGGTGCGGATCGGCGACGTGGTGACCATCGGCAACCTGTCCGGCACGGTCAGCCGGATTCGCATCCGCGCCACCACCATCACCGATTTCGACCGCAAGGAAATCATCGTCCCGAACAAGACCTTCATCACCGGCCAACTGGTGAACTGGTCGCTGCACGACACCGTCACCCGCGTGACCATCCGCATCGGCGTCGGCTACGGCTCCGATCTGGAACTGGTGCGCAAGCTGCTCTACCAGGCCGCCAACGAGAACCCGCGCGTCCTCAAGGAGCCGGCGCCGCTGGTGTACTTCCTCACCTTCGGCGAAAGCACCCTGGACCACGAGCTGCGCATCCACGTACGCGAGCTGGGCGACCGCAACCCGGCCACCGACGAGATCAACCGCTTCATCGACGCGGAGTTCAAGAAGCACGGCATCAACATCGCCTTCCGCCAGCTCGACGTGTTCGTGAAGAACCTCGACGGCCAGGAGTTGCACCTGGTGCCGGCCGGCAAGAAGACGGAGGCCGCCAAGGACCAGCCCGAGCCGCCGGAAACCGACGTGAACGACGCCCCGCACTGAACCACGCTCCGGCGGGCGGGTTCCAAACGATTGGCGCCTTCGCCTCCGCCCTATCGCTTCCGGGCAATTCCGACCAGAATGCCCGGAGATTGCCCTGGAGCCCGCCGTGAAAAGCCTGACCGACCTGACCTTCGACAACCGTTTCGCCCGCCTGGGCGACGCGTTTTCCACCGAGGTGCTGCCCGAGCCCATCGCCGAGCCGCGCCTGGTGGTGGCCAGCCCGGCAGCCATGGCGCTGCTCGACCTGGACCCGGAAGTGGCGGAACAGCCGGTGTTCGCCGAGCTGTTCGCCGGGCACAAGCTGTGGTCGGAAGCGGAGCCTCGGGCAATGGTCTATTCCGGGCATCAATTCGGCGTCTACAACCCGCGCCTGGGCGATGGCCGAGGCCTGCTGCTCGGCGAGGTGGTCAACGCGGCTGGCGAGCACTGGGACCTGCACCTCAAGGGCGCCGGCCCAACCCCCTATTCGCGCATGGGCGATGGGCGCGCCGTGCTGCGCAGCTCGATTCGCGAATTCCTCGCGTCGGAGGCCCAGCATGCCCTGGGCATCCCCACCACCCGCGCGCTCTGCGTGACCGGCTCGAGCACCCCGGTTTATCGGGAAAAGCGCGAGACCGCGGCCATGCTCCTGCGCCTGGCGCGCAGCCATGTGCGCTTCGGGCACTTCGAGTACTTCTATTACACGCGCCAGTTGGATCAGTTGAAGCAGCTCGGCGAGCACGTGCTGAACGAGCACTTCCGCCACTGCCTGGAGCAGGAAGCGCCCTACGCGGCGTTCTACCGCGAGGTGGTGGAGCGCACCGCCGAGCTGATCGCGCGCTGGCAGGCCTACGGCTTCTGCCACGGGGTGATGAACACCGATAACATGTCGATCCTCGGCGTGACCTTCGACTACGGCCCCTACGCCTTCCTCGACGATTTCGACGCCAACTTCATCTGTAACCATTCGGACGACACCGGCCGCTACTCCTTCAGCAATCAGGTGCCCATCGCCCACTGGAACCTCGCCGCCCTGGCCCAGGCGCTGACGCCGATGGTGGAGATCGATTCGCTGCGTGCCAGCCTCGATCTGTTCCTGCCGCTCTACCAGACCCACTACCTGGACCTGATGCGCCGCCGCCTCGGCTTCGTGAGCGCCGACGACGGCGACGCCAGCCTGGTCGAGCGCCTGCTGCAACTGATGCAGAGCAGCCCGGTGGACTACAGCCGGTTCTTCCGCGAACTGGGCGACAGCGCACCGGAACAGGCGCTGGGGCGGCTACGGGACGATTTCGTCGACCTCGCCGGATTCGACGCCTGGGCCGCCGACTACCGCACCCGCCTGGAGCGGGAAGGCGGTTCCCAGGACGAGCGTCGCGCCCGCATGCACGCGGTCAATCCCCGCTACGTGCTGCGCAACTACCTGGCGCAGCAAGCCATCGAGGCGGCCGAACAGGGCGACTACGGGGTAGTGCGCGAACTGCATCGAGTGCTGTCCCGCCCGTTCGACGAGCAGCCGGGCATGGAACGCTATGCCGAGCGCCCGCCGGAATGGGGCAAGCACCTGGAGATCAGTTGTTCGTCCTGATTCGGATTCGACGCCCGGAAAAGCGCTCACGCCTCGCCGAGCAACCAGTCCAGGCCCATGGCCACGTGCCGCTCGGTGCTGTCCACCAGGGGCAACGGACTGTCTGCTCCGTCGAGCAAGAGGCCGATCTCAGTGCAGCCGAGAATCGCCGCCTCGGCGCCTTCGTCACGCAGCCGCTCCAGGCATTCCAGATAGAAGTCGCGAGAACCGGCCCTGATCTCGCCACGGCAGAGTTCGGCGTAGATCACCCGGTCGATCTCGGCCATGGACGCGGCATCCGGCACCTGCAAATCGATGCCGAACCGCTCGCTCAGGCGCTGCCGATAGAAATCCTCCTGCATGGTGAAGCGGGTGCCCAACAGCGCCGCCTGCTTCACGCCGCTCCGCCGCAGTGCTTCGCCCACCGCATCGCCAATGTGCAGCAATGGGATGTCGAGGGCGGCCTGGATCGCCGGGGCCACCTTGTGCATGGTGTTGGTCGCCAGCAGCAGCGCCTCCGCGCCGGCGCGCTGCAATCCTTGTGCGGCGACGGCGAGCTGCCGGCCCGCCTCGTCCCACTCGCCCGCCGCCTGCAAGGCGGCGATGCCGGCAAAGTCCACCGAGTGCAGCAGCAACGGTGCCGAATGCAGTCCGCCGCAACGTTCGCGGACGCCGACATTCAGTGCCCGGTAGTAGACCGCCGTGGACTCCCAACTCATACCGCCCAGCACACCCAGTGTTCGCATTGCCTGTCTCCTTCTCTATCCGCTCAGCCTAAAGGCTGGTCTCCCATCGGATAGCTACAGCTGGAAAACAACTGAGCGGTACAGCCCTTCTGATAACCAGAAGGCATATAAACCTTAATAAACAGTCTTAGACTCTCTAAAAAAACCTTACTATCTTGGCGGCCTTGTGCCCGCTTGCGCACCGATACCTCACACGAGATTCGTCTTAAGGACGTCCATGCTCCCGGACTCGCTGCCCCTGCTGTTCGTAGCTGCCCTGCTGGTATGGCTGCTGTATTCGTTCGTTCGCGAAAAGTGGAGCCCCGATCTCGTCGCCGCCATCGCCGTGGCCGCCCTGCTGGTGGCCCAGTTGCTCGAACCCAAGGAAGTGCTCAGCGTGCTGTCCAACTCGGCACCGGTCACCATCGCCTGCATGTTCGTGCTCTCCGCCGCGCTGGAGCGCACCGGCTGCATCGATGCCCTGGGCAACTGGCTGGGCAACCTGGTGGGCGTCAGTCCGACCCGGGTGCTCGCCGGCCTGACCATCACCGCCCTGGTGATTTCCGCCGGGCTGAACAACACCCCCGTGGTCGCCATCCTCACCCCGGTGGCCATCGCCCTGGCCAAGCGCGCCGGCACCCAGCCATCCAAGCTGCTGATCCCGCTGTCCTACGCCACCATCCTCGGCGGTACCCTGACTCTGCTCGGCACCTCGACCAACATTCTGGTGGATGGCGTAGCGCGCAAGGCGGGGCTGGAACCCTTCGGCATCTTCGAGATGACCGGCGCCGGCCTGATCATGGCGGCGGCCGGCATGGTCTACCTGCTGACCATCGGCAAGCGCCTGCTGCCGGAGCGCGCCACCTTGTCCAAGCAGTTGCGCCCTGACCTCGACCGCACCTTCATGACCGAACTGCTGGTGCCCCACGATTCGCCGGTGATCGGCCGTACCCTGGCCGAAGCCAACCTCAACGGCGGCAGCGGCCTGCAGGTGCTGAAGATTTTCCGGGAAAAGGCCGAGCTGACTGAGCCCGCCCACGACACCATGCTCGCCGCCGGCGATCGCCTGGTGCTGCACGGACAGATGCAGGACGTGGTGGAGCTGCGCGAAAGCAACCGCCTGACCTTCAACCGCAACGAAGCCTTCGAAACCATCAGCAGCCACGACGTCATTCTCGCCGAGGCCATTGTCGGCCGTAACTCGCGCTACAGCCACCGGCCGATGCGCGACCTCGACCTCACCGCGCGCTACGGCATCGCCGTGCTGGCCGTGCACCGCCAGGACGAGAACGTGCAAGGCAACCTGGACGACTTCCAGCTGCAGTTCGGCGACGTCATGCTGGTGGAAGGCACGCCGCAGCAGATCAAGCGCTTCGCCGACAACGGCGAACTGATCAGCCTCAACGCGGTACAGGAACGTGCTTTCCGCCGCGACAAGGCGCCCATCGCCATCCTCGCCACCCTGTCGGTGATGCTGCTCGCCGCCTTCGGTGTGATGCCCATCGAGGGTCTGGCGATCATCGGCGCCGTGGTGGTGCTGACCACCCGCTGCCTGGACGTGGAAGACGCCTACAAGGCAGTGGATTGGAAGATTCTCAGCCTGATCTTCGGCATGCTGGCGATCAGCATCGCCATGGACAAGGTCGGCCTGGTCGCGCTGATCGTCCAACACGTGATGGCCTTGGTGCCCTGGGCCGGGCCGCTGTTCATGCTGTCCTTCATCTACCTGCTGACCTCGATGCTCACCGAGATGCTCTCGAACAACGCGGTCGCGGTGCTGGTCACGCCCATCGCCATCGGCCTGGCCCAGCAGCTCGGCGTCGACCCGCGAGCCTTCGTGGTGGCGGTGATGTTCGCCGCCAGCGCCAGCTTCGCCACACCCATCGGCTACCAGACCAACACCTTCGTCTACAACGCCGGCGGCTATCGTTTCAGCGATTTCCTCAAGGTGGGCATTCCGCTCAACCTCCTGCTGTGGATCGTGGCGACCCTGGTCATCCCGCTATTCTGGCCGTTGCACGCAGCCTGACCGCACCTGGGCGCCAACGACCGGCGCCCTTGCTTTTGCCGGCCCGCGTCCCCACCTCTTGGTCAAACCGGAGGTGCCAAAAATGTCCGACTCGCTCGTGATCCCCTGCCCGCACTGCGGAACCCTCAACCGCGTCCCGACGGCACGCCTGCGCGAGCAGCCGAACTGTGGCCGCTGCAAGAACAGCGTCCTCATGGACAAGCCGTTCACCCTGAACCAGGACGGTTTCGCCGCCCAGATCAAGGGCGACCTGCCCTTGCTGCTGGATGTCTGGGCGAGCTGGTGCGGCCCCTGCCGGGCCTTCGCCCCGGTGTTCGAACAGGCCGCCAGCCAACTGCGCGGACGCTGCCGGCTGGCGAAACTGGACAGCGAGGCCAACGGCCAGTTGTCGACGCAACTGGGCATCCGCTCGATTCCCAGCCTGATCCTGTTCAGGAACGGCCGCGAGATTGCCCGCCAGAGCGGAGCATTGCCCCTGCCGCAACTGCTCGCCTGGCTGAACGGCCAAGGCATCTGAGCGGTTCGGTCAGTCCCAGGTGATCCCTGCGGTCATTGCCTGGTTCGAAGCGCTGATTAGGCTGGGACATCCGCCCCTGCCGAGACGCCGCCATGCTGCCCGAACCCATCGCCCGCCAGCTCACCGAAGAAAGCATCGCCTTCGTCAAGCGCAGCGGCCTCGTCGCCGAACGGCTCGAACCCGGCCACGTGTGCCTGCGCATGCCGCTGGAGGGCAATCGCAACCATATCGGCAGCATGTACGCCGGCGCGCTGTTCACCCTCGCCGAGATACCCGGGGGCGCGCTGTTCCTCACCAGCTTCGACAGCCAGCGCTTCTACCCCGTGGTCAAGGAACTGAACCTGCGCTTCCGCCGCCCGGCCACCACCGACATCCGGGTCGAGGCGCGACTGTCGGCCGCGGACATCGAACGCCTGCAAAACGAAGCCGCCGAACAGGGCAAGAGCGAGTTTGTCCTGGAGCTGGCACTGACCGACGATACTGGCGAAATCGTGGCCGAGAGTCGGGGCTTGTACCAATTGCGAACACGCTGACGCTGGACCTTGCCCTGAATCAAAATAAGGTCTATTCCAAAGGATCACTCTGAATTGTCGGACAAAACGGATCGCTTGGAGGCCATGCCATGATCAACCACATTCTCGTCGCCCATGACCTGCGCGACACCGCCGACCTCGCCCTGCGACGGGCGGCGCAACTGGCAAGACAGCACAGCGCCCGACTCACCCTGCTTCACGTCTCCCCCGAAAACAATCCCTCCCAAGCCACCCAGGACCAGATCCACCAAGCCCTCGATACCAGCCTGACCCGCTTCGCCCCGCCC
Source organism: Pseudomonas indica NBRC 103045 (assembly GCF_002091635.1). Taxonomy (GTDB): domain Bacteria; phylum Pseudomonadota; class Gammaproteobacteria; order Pseudomonadales; family Pseudomonadaceae; genus Pseudomonas_M; species Pseudomonas_M indica. Next base: position 132,941 of record NZ_BDAC01000001.1, read on the forward strand.
GGCAGCGAACTGCGCCTGCGCAGCGGCCGCCCGGCGGACGTGATCCTGCACGAAATCCAGGAACTGGGCGCCGACCTGCTGGTCCTCGGCTCGCACCACCAGCGCCATGAGTTCTTCCCCGGTACCACTCTCGACCGCATCGCCCAGCGCTGCCCGATTCCGTTGCTGGTGGTCGCCCGCGAAGACGATACGCCGTACCGTCGCGCCCTCGCCGCCCTGGATTTCTCCCTGTGCGCCTGCCATGCCTTCAACCATGCCTACCACCTGCTGCCCACCGAGGCGGAACTGCATGCGGTGCACGTCTTCGATAGCGGCAAAGGGTCGGCCAAGCAGCTCCAGGCCGAACTGGACACCCAGCGCGCCCTGATCGCCCAATTGCTGCGGGACGAAACCCAGGACCTCCCGCCCGGCCCGACCCTGACCCATGAGGTCGAACCCGGCAGCCTGCCGCGCACCCTGCAGGAAGGTATCCGCAACCGTCAGGCGGAGCTGCTGGTGCTCGGCACCCATGGCCGCGGCACCCTGGCCAACGCCTTGCTCGGCGATCTGGTCCAGCACTTCCTGAACAAGGCGCCGTGCGATGTGCTGGTGGTGCATTGATTATTTGTCGTAGGGAGCGAATCACTCGCGATGGACTTGACGACACAGTCATCGCGAATGCATTCGCTCTGTCTGTGTAATTGTTGCAGGGAAGTCCTGAGCCAAACCGATTACTGAGTTTCTCCGAGACTTCTTGTTTCGCCCCCCGGCGAGTTACTTCTGGCAGTCGCCCCAGAAGGTAACCAAGAGGGCTTGCCCCGACATCCAGGTCTCGCTGCGCTCGACTTCCCTCCCTCCATCGCCGTTCCGGGGGCCGGCGCGAGGGGCCATCCCTGGCCAATCGCGCCTCTCGCGGCATCCATGCCGCTCGTCCCCCTACACGACGATTCCACTCGGCCTCCTGACGGGGCGTCCGAGTTAGCCCAACCTCTTCTGCAAACCTACTGGCAATGCCAAAGCGTCAGGATCACTTCGCCACGTCTGGCGGCACGAATCGCCCCTCTCCCGTTTACGGGAGAGGGGCCGGGGGAGAGGGGTTTGCCACGCACAGGGAAAATATCCCCAGCGAAACGACAGATAACTCAGCCGTTCTCCAACAACCCATGCAACTCGACGAACTGCTGGGTCAGCTTGTGGCGGGGGTCGAGGAACACCAGTGGCGTGCAGGCCTGGTGCGATTCGCGCATCTTCACCGAACTCATCAGGTACACCGGCAGCACCGGCATTTCCTCGGCGACCAGCTCGTCCAGCAGTTGCTGCGGCAGGCTGGCGCGTGGCTGGAACTGGTTGACCACGATGCCTTCCACTTCCAGGTCTTCGTTGTGGTCTTCCTTCAGCTCGTCGATTTCCGCCAGCAGGCCGTACAGTGCCTGACGGGAGAAGCTGTCGCAGTCGAAGGGGATCAGGCAGCGGTCGGCGGCGATCAGCGCCGATACGGTGTAGAAGTTCAGCGCCGGAGGCGTGTCCAGGTAGATGCGGTCGTAGTCTTCGGCGAGTTCGTCGAGCAATTTGCGCAGCTTGTTGATCTTGTGCTTCGCCTCCAGCTTGGGCTGGAGGTCGGCCAGTTCGGCGGTGGCGGTCACCACGTGCAGGTTGTCGAACGGCGTCTCATAGATGTCGACCTTGCCCTTCTTGGCGAACGGCCCCGAAGACAGGGTCTGCTTGAAGAAGTCGGCGATCCCCATGGGAATCTCGTCGCCCGTCAGGCCGGTGAGGTAATGGGTCGAATTGGCCTGAGCATCGAGATCGATCAACAGCGTGCGGTAGCCTTCCGCCGCACTCACCGCCGCCAGATTGCAGGCGATGCTGGACTTGCCCACTCCACCTTTCTGATTGAACACCACGCGGCGCATGGCACACCTCCCTGAGCGAGTCGAAGCCTGGATTCTATGCAAAGCGGGCGACCAGAGCGAGGCAAACGGTCACCGCGTGACCTGCCGCCGCGCTTCATCGGATGAGCGGGTGTATAAATGCGCGCCCACGGAACCCCGCCGCCGGTCGGCAGTCCATGGACGCCTCCGGTCCGAACAATGTAACCAATGTTTGCGTGCGGTCGAAGTGGCCTGGATAATGCCAGCATTTTGCCAGGGCACCACCGACAAGGCTGTTGTCGATCAGGGAAGCCGACGTCGATCAGGATGCCCGAAAGGGGCCAACTAGAGCTCTGTAAATAACCGTGATTCACTTCAATATCGATCAATGGCGGGCCTGGGCGCCTGGCCTGGACAGCGCCGACGACTGGGTGCGCTGGAGCCGTTCGCCCTGGCAGCCGCCCGCCGGGGACGAGCAGCCGGACGTCGGCTTTCTCCCGGCGATGCAGCGCCGCCGCCTGAGCCGGCTGGCGCGCATGGCGTTCCACGTCGCCTGGCCGCTGGCCGAGGGGCAGCCGCCGCTACCCCTGGTATTCGCCTCGCGCCACGGCGAAACCCCGCGCACCTTCGCCATCCTCGGCGAGCTGGCCCGGGGCGAGCCGCTCTCGCCGACCCAGTTCAGCCTCTCCGTGCACAATGCCATCATCGGCCTGTGGTCGATCCTGCGCGGCGACACCAGCGAGATGACCGCGATCGCCGCCGAGGGCGATGGCCTTGAGCATGCCGTCTTGGAGGCCGCCGCACTGCTCGCCGAGGGCGCGCCGGCCGTGCTGCTGGTGATCGCCGAGGAGCAGCCGCCGGCGGCCTACGCCGACTGGGTCGACGACGTACCCTTTCCCTACGCCGTCGGCCTGCGCCTGACGGCGGGCCGCGACTGGCAGCTCAGTTGCAGCTCCGGCGCCGCCACCGAGAGTTCGGCCGCCTGGCCACACGCCCTCGACTTCATCCTTACCCTGCTGCGCGACGCTGCGCAGTGCCAGCATCAGTGGAAGACGCGCGTATGGAACTGGCAACGCAACCCCTGAAGCCACGGGCCAATGCCCCCTATCTCTGGCGCCTGATCGCCACCGGCCTGAGCTTCGCCCTGTTCGGCATCGGCGGCCTGTGCCTGCGTGTCCTGGTCTTTCCGCTGCTCGCCCTGCTGCCCGGCGACACCCTGACCCACCGCCGCCGCGCCCGGGCCACGGTGAGCCGGCTGTTCTGGCTGTTCGTCCAGTTCATGTACCGCAGCGGCGTGCTGACCTACGAGGTCGAGGGCGTGGAACGCCTCGGTCGGCCGGGACAGATGATCATCGCCAACCACCCCTCGTTGATCGACGTGGTGGTGCTGATCGCCTTCATCCGCGACGCCAACTGCGTGGTCAAGCAGAGCCTGTGGGACAACCCCTGCATGCGCGGGCCGATCCGCGCCGCGCAATACATCAGCAACAGCGGCAGCATGGACATGCTCGACGAGGCCGCCGACGCCCTGCGCGAAGGCCAGACCCTGATCGTCTTCCCCGAGGGCACCCGCACCACGCCGGGCAAGGCCCCCGAGTTCCACCGCGGCGCCGCCGCCATCGCCCTACGCGGCGCACGCCTGGTGACACCGGTGGTGATCAGCGTCGAACCGACCACCCTGACCAAGGCCGAGCCCTGGTACCGCATTCCATCGCGGCGGTTCCATTTCCGCCTGCGCGTCGGCGAGGATATCGACCCCCAGGCGTTCGCCGCCCAGGGTAGCGCCCCCATCGCCTCGCGCAAACTCAACGATTACCTGCACCAGCACTTCATGAAGGAGCTCGCCCTAGATGAGCGAACTGGAACTTGAGATCACCCACCTCATCATCGAGGCCTTGGGTCTGGAAGACATCGGCCCGGAAGACATCGGCCGCGAGCTGACACTGTTCGGCGACGGCCTCGGCCTCGACTCGGTGGACGCCCTCGAACTCGGCCTGGCGATCCAGAAGCGCTTCGGCATCAAGATCGACGCCGACGCCAAGGACACCCGCAAGCACTTCGCCAACGTCGCCAGCCTGGCGGCGTTCGTCAGCGCCCGGCAGGCCGCGTGAGGAGGAACCATGCAAAACCGTGAAGACATCTTCGCCACCCTGCGCGACGCCCTGGTCGAGCTGTTCGAACTGGAGCCGGAGCGCGTCACCCTGGACGCCAACCTGTACCAGGACCTGGAAATCGACAGCATCGACGCGGTGGACCTGATCGACCACCTCAAGCGCCAGACCGGCAAGAAGATCGCCGCCGAAGACTTCAAGAGCGTGCGCACCGTGGGCGACGTGGTCGAGGCCGTGCATCGGATGGTCAACCCGGCATGAGCCGACTGATCGGCCTGGTGCTGGTCCTGGCCGGCCTCGCCTACCCGTTCGCCGTGTACTTCGGCATCGAGCACCTGTCGCCGCGCGTCTTCGCACTGCTGCTCGGCGGGCTCTGGCTGGCGCGCGCGCTGAGCGTGCGCAAACGCCCCGGCGGCCGCTGGATGGCCGGCGCCGCCCTGGCCTTCTGCCTGCTGCTGGCCCTGGCCAATACCCCGGCGCTGCTGCGCTGGTACCCGGTGCTGATCAGCCTGCTGATGCTCGGCCTGTTCGGCCTCAGCCTGGTATATGGCCCGCCGCTGGTGGAACGACTGGCGCGCCTGCGCGAGCCGGAGCTACCGGAAGTCGCGGTGCGCTACACGCGCCAGGTGACCAAGGTCTGGGCGCTGTTCTTTCTCTGCAACGGCCTGCTCGCCGCCGCCCTTACCCTGTGGGCGCCGCTGAGCTGGTGGACGCTCTACAACGGCCTGATCGCCTATGCCCTGATGGGCCTGCTGTTCGCCGGCGAATGGCTGCTGCGCCAGCGGGTCAGGAGGCACGCATGAGCTGGATCGGCATGGATCGCCTGCTGTTGGATGCCCCTGTCGGACGCCTCGTGACCGTCGCTCCGACCCTCGACCTCGCTACCCTGGCCAGCCAGGCCGGGCACCTCGCCGGTGGCTTGCAGGCACGCGGGGTGAAGCGGCTGGCGCTGCATCTGGAAGACGCCGCCGAGCTGGCCATCGCCCTGCTCGGCGCCTGGCGGGCGGACGTGGAGGTGGTGCTGCCGGCCGACCTGCAAGCGCAGAACCGCCAGCGCCTGGCCGAGCGCGTCGACCTCTGGCTGACCGACCAGCCCGGCGACAGCCGCCTGGACGACCTCTACGGCGACGCACTGCCCACCGCCGCGCTCGACCTCGATCGCTGCCGCCTGACCCTGAGCACCTCGGGCTCCAGCGGCGAGCCCAAGCTGATCGGTAAATCCCTGCGCCAGCTGGCCAACGAAGTGGCGGTGCTGGAGCAATGCTGGGGCGCCGAACTGGGCGACGCGACCGTGCTCGGCAGTGTCGCCGCGCAACATATCTACGGTCTGCTGTTCCGTGTGCTCTGGCCGCTCTGCGCCGGGCGTCCGTTGCTCCGCCGCGCCCTGCCGTTCGGCGAGGACCTGCAACGGGCCAGCCTGGAACATGCCGACTTCGCCTGGGTCTGCAGCCCGGCGCTGCTCAAGCGCATGGGCGACAACCTCGACTGGCCGGCGCTCGGCCGGGTGCGTCGGGTGTTTTCCTCCGGCGGCGCCCTGCCCGCCGAGGCGGGGCAGCAGCTTTTCGAGCGCCTCGGCCAATGGCCCACGGAAATCTACGGCAGCTCGGAAACCGGCGGCATCGCCTGGCGCCAGGGCGGCACGCACTGGCAGCCCTTCCCTGGCGTCGAACTGAGCCAGGACGCGGACGGCGCCCTGCGCGTCGCCTCGCCCTACCTGCCGGCCGGGCATATCGAACAGACCGCCGACGCCGTGCGCTTCGCCGAGGATGGCCGCTTCGAACTGCTCGGCCGGCTCGACCGCATCGTCAAGCTGGAAGAAAAACGCATCTCCCTGCCCATGCTGGAACAGGCCCTGGCCGGCCACCCGTGGGTGAGCGAAGCCCGCCTCGGCGTGGTCCAGGAAAACCGCGCCTTCCTCGGCGCCTTGGTGGCGCTCAGCGAAGCCGGCCTGCATGCCCTGCGCAACCAAGGCCGACGTGCCGTCACCGAAGGGCTGCGCCGCCACCTCTCCGGCCATTGCGAGGCCCTCGCCCTGCCGCGCCGCTGGCGTCTGCTGCGGCGGCTGCCGAGCAACGCCCAGGGCAAGCTGCCACAGGCGGAGCTGGACGCCCTGCTGCGCGCGCCCCGGACCAGGCAACCGGAACTGCTAGGCGCGCGCCAGGAAGACGACCAGTGGCTGCTGGAACTGGAGGTGCCGCTGGACCTCGCCCACTTCACCGGGCATTTCCCGCGCACCCCGGTGCTACCCGGCGTGGTACAGATCGACTGGGTGCTGCACCTGGCCAATGAATACCTCGCCGTGCCGACGCGCTTCGCCGGCATGGAAGTGCTGAAGTTCCAGCAACTGGCCCGGCCAGGCGACCGCCTGCAACTGACCCTGCGTTTCGATGCCGAACGCGGCAAGCTGCACTTCGCCTACCGCAACGGCGAGGCGCCCTGCTCGTCGGGACGAATCCTGCTGGCGGCCGGCGATGACTGAGCACAAGCCCTTCGCCCCCTCGCCCCACTGGGGAGAGAAGACCGCCTTCCACCCCTGCGCGGTGATCCCGGTCTACAACCACGAGCACGCCCTGCCGGTGGTGGTCGAAGCGCTGCGCCAGGCGCACCTGCCGTGCATCCTGGTAGACGACGCCTCCTCCCGGGCCTGCGCCGCGGTCATCGATCAACTGGCCGAAGACGAGTGGGTGCGGCGGGTCCGCCTGCCGGTCAACCAGGGCAAGGGCGGCGCGGTGATGGCCGGGCTGCGCGAAGCGCAACGACTGGGCTTCAGCCACGCGTTGCAGGTGGATGCCGACGGCCAGCACGACCTCGAGGACGTCGAGGACTTCCTCGAAGCCGCACGGGAAACGCCCGCCGCGCTGATCTGCGGCTACCCGCGCTACGACGACAGCGTGCCGAAGAGCCGTCTCTACGCCCGCTACCTGACCCATGTCTGGGTCTGGATCAACAGCCTGTCGCTGGGCATCCGCGACGGCATGTGCGGTTTCCGCGTCTACCCGCTGGCGCCGGTGGTCGAGCTGATCGACGCCGTCCGCCTCGGCACGCGCATGGACTTCGACCCGGAGATCCTCGTGCGCCTGGCCTGGCGCAACCAGCCGATGCGCTGGCTGCCGACCCGCGTGCACTATCCGCTGGACGGCCTGTCGCACTTCCGCCTCTGGCAGGACAACACGCTGATCTCGAAGATGCACGCCAAGCTGTTCTTCGGCATGTTGCTGCGCGCCCCGCGGATCCTCTACCGGCGGTGGCGCGCATGAGCGAACCGCTATCCGGCCAGCACTGGGCCGAGCACGAGGAGCGCGGCAGCTTCCTGCTGATGAGGTTCACCGCCTGGGCGGTGCGCCGCCTAGGCCGCCGTGCGCTGGCGCCGCTGCTGTACCTGATCGTCTTCTATTTCTTCCTGTTCGGCCGCAGCGCGCGCCAGAGTGCCCGCCAGTATCAGCAGCACCTCGCCGAAGCCAGCGGCCGCGCCGACCTGCGTCCCACGCTGCGTTCGGTGTTCGGCCAGTTCATGAGCTTCGCCGACAGCCTGCTGGACAAGCTCGATGTGTGGAACGGCCGCCTCGGCCTGGAGCAGATCGAACTGCACGACCCAGCCGGCCTGCGCCAGCAGTTGCGCGGCGCCCGCGGGCAACTGCTGGTCGGCTCCCACCTGGGCAATCTGGAAGTCTGCCGGGCGCTGGCCGAACTCGGCGAAAAAGTGCAGATGAACGTGCTGGTGCACACCCGCCACGCCGAGCACTTCAACCGCCTGCTGGGCGAGGCCGGCGCCAGCCACCTGCGGCTGATCCAGGTGAGCGAACTGGACCCGGCGATCATGCTGCAACTCTCCGAGCGCCTGGATCGCGGCGAGTGGTTGGCGATTGCCGGCGACCGCGTGCCGCTGCATGGCGGCCGGCGCGTCACGGTGGATTTCCTCGGCCATCCCGCCGACCTGCCGCAAGGCCCCTGGCTGCTGGCCGGGCTGCTGCAATGCCCGCTCAACCTGATGTTCTGCCTCAAGCAACAGGGCCGCTACCGGGTCCACCTGGAACCCTTCGCCGAGCGCATCCAATGGACACGCCGCGAACGCGAACAGGTTATCCGCGACTGGGCCCAGCGCTACGCCGACCGTCTCGGCGAACGCTGCCTGAACGCTCCCCTGCAATGGTTCAACTTCTACCCGTTCTGGAAACAGCATGACGACTGATACCGTGGTTTTCGGCGAAGGCCACCTGTCCATCGAGGACGTCCTCGCCGTGGCGCAACGCCGCGCACCGGCCGCGTTGCAGGCGGACGCCGCGTTCCGCCAGCGCATCGCCAAGGGCGCGCAGTTCCTCGACACCCTGCTGGACAAGGAAGGCGTGATCTACGGCGTGACCACCGGCTACGGCGACTCCTGCGTGGTCGCCGTGCCGCTGCAGCATGTCGAGGCCCTGCCGCGCCACCTCTATACCTTCCACGGCTGCGGCCTGGGCAAGCTGCTCGACGCCGAAGCCACCCGCGCCGTGCTCGCCGCCCGCCTGCGCTCGCTGTCCCACGGCGTGTCCGGCGTGCGCCTGGAGCTGCTGGAGCGGCTCCAGGGCTTCCTCGCCGAAGACGTCCTGCCGCTGATCCCGGAGGAAGGCTCGGTCGGCGCCAGCGGCGACCTCACGCCATTGTCCTACGTCGCCGCCACCCTCGCCGGCGAGCGCGACGTGCTCTGGCGCGGCGAAGTGCGCAGCGCCGCCGAGGTGCACCGCGCGCTGGGCTGGACGCCGCTGACCCTGCGGCCGAAGGAGGCCCTGGCGCTGATGAACGGCACCGCGGTGATGACCGGCCTCGCCTGCCTGGCTTATGCCCGCGCCGACTACCTGCTGCAACTGGCCACGCGCATCACCGCGCTCAACGTCATCGCCCTGCAAGGCAACCCGGAGCACTTCGACGAGCGCCTGTTCGCCGCCAAGCCGCATCCGGGCCAGACCCAGGTGGCCGCCTGGTTGCGCCAGGACTTGGCCATCGACGCGCCCACCGCGCCACTGCATCGCCTGCAGGACCGCTACTCGCTGCGCTGTGCCCCGCACGTGCTGGGCGTGCTGGCCGACAGCCTGGGCCTGCTGCGCCAGTTCATCGAGACCGAGCTGAACAGCGCCAACGACAACCCGATCATCGACGCCGAGGCCGAGCGCGTGCTGCACGGCGGGCACTTCTATGGCGGGCACATCGCCTTCGCCATGGACAGCCTGAAGAACCTGGTGGGCAACGTCGCCGACCTGCTCGACCGCCAGCTCGCCCTGCTGGTGGACGTGCGCTACAACCACGGCCTGCCGAGCAACCTGTCCGGCGCGCCCGCGGACACGGCGATGATCAACCACGGCTTCAAGGCCGTGCAGATCGGCGCCAGCGCCTGGACCGCCGAGGCACTGAAGAACACCCTGCCGGCCAGCGTGTTCTCGCGCTCCACCGAATGCCACAACCAGGACAAGGTGAGCATGGGCACCATCGCCGCCCGCGATGCCCTGCGCAGCCTGGAGCTGACCGAGCAGGTCGCCGCCGCCACGCTGCTCGCCGCCAACCAGGGTGTCTGGCTGCGCCAGCAGGGCGGCCATGAGGCCCTGCCGGCGCCACTGGCGCAGATGCGCGAACAACTGGCCGAAGACTTCCCGCCGCTGATCGAAGACCGCGCCCTGGAAGGCGAACTGCGCCTGTGCCTGGAGCGCATCCGCAGTCGCCACTGGAGCCTCTATGCGTAAGGATGGCGTACTGCAGGCCGAGGTGGAAATCCTCGTGCCCTTCTTCGATGTGGACTCGATGGACGTGGTCTGGCACGGCCACTACGTCAAATACCTGGAAGTCGCCCGTTGCGCCCTGCTCGATCGCATCGGCCACAACTACGTGCAGATGCGCGACGCCGGCTACGCCTGGCCGATCATCGATCTGCAGTTGCGCTACGTGCGCGGCGCGCGCTTCGGCCAGCGCCTCAGCGTCCGCGCCGACCTGGTGGAGTGGGAAAACCGGCTGAAGATCAACTACCTCATCACCGACGCCGAGACCGGCGAACGGATGACCCGTGGCAGCACGGTGCAGGTCGCGGTGGAAATCGCCACGCGGGAAATGCTGCTGGCCTCGCCGACCGTGTTCGTCGAGGCGGTGGAGAGGGCGCTGGCGTGAACGGCCTGCTGCTGCGCGTCGTCGGCCTGCTCGCGACCCTGTGCCTGAGCAGCGGCACCTGGGCTTTCGACCTCGACCAGCTCAGCGCCCGGCTCGCCACGCCGGAGGTGGTCCGCGGACCTTTCATCCAGGAAAAGCACCTGCGCGCCCTGCCCCAGCCGCTCGTCAGCCAGGGCCGCTTCGTCCTGGCCAAGGGGCACGGCCTGCTCTGGCTGCTGCACAGCCCGATCCGCCAGGACTACCGCATCGACGATAACGGCATGGCCCAGCGCGGCGCCCAGGGCTGGCAACGCCTGCCGCAGCAGAGCGCCGCCGCCCGGCAGAACCGCTTGTTCCTCGCCGTGCTGCAGGGCGACAGCAGCGGCCTGCAGCACGATTTCGAACTGGCGCTGAGCGGCACGGAAGACGACTGGCAACTGCGTCTGACGCCGCGCTCGGCCCTGCTCAAGCAGATCTTCGAGCGCATCGAGATCGGCGGCGACGCCCTGGTCCGGCGCATCGAACTGCGGGAAACCCAGGGCGACCGCACCGTCCTGCGCCTGCCCGACAGCCAGCCCGGCACGGACCTGAACGACGCGGAGCGCGCCGACTTTGCCGACTGAGCGCCTGCTGCCCCGCCTGTTCCTGTTCGGCCTGCTGGCGCTGCTCGCGCTGGCCGCCTGGCAGTGGCGTCACGGCCTGCCGCTGTCCACCGACCTGATGGAACTGGTGCCCGGCGCGCCGCGCGATGCCTTGCAGCAACAGGCCGAGCAGCGCATGCAGGAACCGCTCAACCGCGAACTGCTGGTGCTGCTCGGCTATCCGCAGCGCGAGCAGGCGACCGAAGCGGCCCAGCAGCTGGAGCGGCGCTGGCAAGGCAGCGGAGCGTTCGAAAGCGTGCAAGGCAGCCTGCAAGCGGACCTGCCCGCGCTGCGCCGGCAATTGCTGGATGGCCGGCTCGCCCTGCTCGGCGAAGATGACCGGCGCCAACTGATCGAACAACCCCAGGCGTTCATCCAACAGCGCGTGCAGTCGCTGTTCGACACCTTCGCCGGCAGCCGCTTGCTGGCCAGCGATGAAGACTGGTTCGGGCTGGCCGAACGCATCCAGAACCACCTGCAACCCCAGGGCGCCTTGCAGGTGGACCTGGCCAGCGGCGCGCTGCTGGTCGAAGCCGAGGGTTTGCAATGGGCCCTGGTACGCGCCCGCACCCGGGCCGATGCCTTCGACCTCGATCTGCCGTTGCAGGTGGAGGCGCTGGTCGACGCGGCCCGTCGCGAGACCGAGGCGAACGGCGGCCGACTGCTCGCCGCCAGCGGCCTGCTGCATGCGGCCGCCAGCCAGCGGCAGGCCACCCGCGAGATGAGCTGGATCGGCGGCGGCGCCGGCCTGGGCGCGGTGCTGCTGTTGCTGCTGGCGTTCCGCCGCGCCCGCGTGCTGCTGGCGATCCTCCCGGTGCTCGGCGGCCTGCTCGGCGGGGCGGTGGCCTGCGTCGCGCTGTTCGGCCAGATTCATGTGATCACCCTGGTGCTCGGCGGCAGCCTGATCGGCGTGGCCATCGACCCGCCGCTGCATTACCTGTCGAAGAGCTGGGCGCTGCGCCCCTGGAGCGCCTGGGGTGCGCTGCGCGCCACCTTGCCGGGCCTCGCCCTGAGCCTGGCGACCAACCTGATCGGCTACCTCGCCCTGGCGTTCGCGCCCTTTCCGGCGCTCAAGCAGATCGCCGTCTTCTCCGCCGCCGGCCTGCTCACCGCCTTCCTCTGTACCCTGTGCCTGCTGCCCGCGCTGTTCAGCAGACTCGACTTGCGTCCCGGGCCGGCGCCGCTGGCCCTGGCGGAGCGCGCCTGGAATCTGCGCCAACGCCTGCTGCGGCGCGTGCCGTCGACCGTCCTGCTGGCCCTGCTGCTGGCCTTCTGCGTGGGTGGCCTATGGCGTCTGAACCTGACCCATGACCTGCGCCAGTGGGTCGCTACCTCGCCGCAGCTACTGGACGAAGCCAATACCATCGCCCGCCTGACCGGCCAGCGCCCCACCAGCCAGTTCTTCCTGGTGCGCGCCGCCGACCAGCAGCAGTTACTCGAGCGCCAGGCCCGGCTGAGCCAACGCCTCGATACCCTGGTCGCCGACGGACAGCTCGGCGGCTACCTGGCGCTCAGCCAGTTGGTCGCCCCGGCGGCGCAGCAGGAGCGTCTGCGCCAGGCGCTGGATGGGCAGCCCGGGTACTGGCAGCCGCTGCTCGACCTCGGCGTCCCGCGCGAAGCCCTCGAGCGCGAGCTGGAGACCCTGCGCAAGTTGCCGGTTCTGGACATCCCCGCCGCCCTGGCAGGGCCGCTCGGCGAGGCCTGGCGACCCCTGTGGCTGGGCGAAAGCGATGGCGGCGTGGCCGGGCTGGTCAGCCTGCAAGGCTTGCACGACACGAACGGGCTGAACGCGCTGAGCGAAGGGCTGGACGGCGTCCGACTGGTCGACCGCCTCGGCCAGCTCAACCGCAGCTTCACCGCCGCGCAATGGACCGCCAGCGAACTCAAGCTGCTTTCCTGCGCGCTGATCGTCGCGCTATTGAGCGTGCCGTTCGGCCTGCGCGGCGCCGTGCGGGTCGTCACCCTGCCGCTGCTGTCGGCAGCCACCGCGCTGGCCACGCTGGGTTGGGTCGGCCAGCCGCTGACGCTGTTCGGCCTGTTCGGCCTGCTGCTGGTCACGGCGATTGGCGTGGACTACGCGATCCTGATGCGCGAACGCGTCGGCGGCGCGGCCGTCAGCCTGTTGGGCAATGCCCTGGCGGCCTTCACCACCTGGCTGTCGTTCGGTCTCCTGGCGCTCTCCAGCACCCCGGCGGTGAGCAACTTCGGCCTGGCGGTGAGCCTCGGCCTGGTGTTCAGCTTCCTGCTAGCGCCCTGGGCCGGCGCAGGCCACCGCCGTGCGACCGGAGGTGCGCAATGAGCGTCGCCCTGTTCTGGCTGGTGGCACTCGCGCTCTACACCGCCGCCCTGTTGCTGGGCCGGCGTTTGGGCCTGTTCCCTATCGTCAGCCAGTTGTTGCTGGCCAGCCTGGGGATACCGGCGCTGCTGCTCGGCTGGATCGAACCGCATGCCGGGCTGAGCGCCGCCGAGCTGCTCGCACCGACCTGGTTGAACGCTCTGTACGGGCTCTGCTTCGCCCTGCTGCTGGGCTACATCCTCGGCGACGTGGTCGATCTGGAATTCAACCCGCAGAGCCTGAAGATCGCCCTGCCGAGTTTCCTGGTTCCCTTGTTCTGCGGCCTGGCCTGCGCCGGCTGGCTGCTGCCCTCGGCCGGCTGGCTGAGTGCGCTGGGCATCGGACTGCTGTTTTCCATCACCGCCATCCCGGTGCTCTACCTGTATCTGCAGAACATCGGCTATCCGCCGGCGGCGACCCGGCGCCTGCTGCACGCGGCAATCCTCATGGACTTGGCCTGCTGGGGCCTGTTCGCCCTCGCCCAGGGCAGCGCCCAGCCGGAGCGCCTGCTCTGGCCCTTGCTGGCCGCCGCGTTGCCACTGGTGCTCCGCGGCTTGCGCCTGCGTCACGACCTCGCCTTCAGCCTGCCGTTCTTCGCCCTGATGCTGTTGTTCCAGCAGTTGCACCTGAACGCGCTGCTGTTCGGCATCGGCTACCTGCTCTGCCTCGCCGCCCTGCGTCAGCCGTTCCGCCTGCCGCTGGCGCCGCGCCACTGGTTCTGGCTGCTGAACGGGTTGGCGATCCCGCTGATCCTCACGTTCGGCGTGCTGCAAGTGAATTTCCGCGAGGCCTGGCAGGGCTCGTCCTGGCTGCACCTCGGCGTGCTGCTGGTGCTGCCGGTGGCGAGCAAGGTGGCCGGCAACTGGCTCGGCCTGCACTGGGCCGACCGCCAGGCCCCGGCCGCGACGAAATGGCGGGAAAGCCTGCTGCTGAATATCCGCGGGCTGACCGAGATCGTTTTCCTCAATCTGCTGCTGCAACAGCGGCTGATCGACGAGCGGGTCTACTTCGGCCTGCTGCTCATGAGCCTGTTTTCCACCCTGCTGCCGACCCTGCTCGGCATCCGCCACCCTCAACAAGAACACCAAGCCAGGAGGCCCTATGGCGCAGCTTGAGACGCAACAACGTGAAGTCGTGATCATCGGCGCCGGCCCTTCCGGCGCGATCGCGGGAGCCTTGCTCAAGCGCCAGGGGCACGACGTGCTGGTACTGGAACGCCAGCGCTTCCCGCGCTTCTCCATCGGCGAGAGCCTGCTCTCGCACTGCCTGGACTTCGTCGAGGAAGCCGGCATGCTCGAGGCGGTCGAAGCGGCGGGTTTCCAGCGCAAGAACGGCGCGGCCTTCGCCTGGAACGAGCGCTACACCGACTTCGATTTCCGCGACAAATTCACCGAGGGCCACGGCTGGACCTTCCAGGTGCAGCGCGCCCATTTCGATCAGGTACTGGCCGACGACGCCGCCCGCCAGGGTGTGGAAATCCGCTACGAGGAAGAGATCGTCGCCGCCGACTTCGACGGCGATTGCCCGTGCCTGCGCGTGCGCCGGGCGGATGGCAGCGAGTACCGGGTGGAGTCCGCCTTCGTCCTCGATGCCAGCGGCTACGGCCGGGTCTTGCCGCGGCTGCTGGACCTGGAGGCGCCGTCGGCCTTCCCGGTGCGCCAGGCGGTGTTCACCCACATCGAGGACCGCATCGCCGGCTCCGCCTTCGACCGCGACAAAATCCTCATCACCATCCACCCACAGCACCGCGACATCTGGTTCTGGACCATTCCCTTCAGCAACGGCCGCTGCTCCCTTGGCGTGGTCGCCGACGCCACCCATTACCAGGGCCGGCCGCAGGACCTCGACGCCTGCCTGCGCCAGTTCGTCGACGAGACACCGAGCCTGGCGCGGGTACTGGAGAATGCCGTCTGGGATACCCCGGCGCGCAGCCTGGGCGGCTATTCGGCGAACGTGAAGACCCTGCACGGCCGCGGCTTCGCCCTGCTGGGCAACGCGGCAGAGTTCCTCGACCCGGTGTTCTCCTCCGGGGTGACCATCGCCATGCGCTCGGCCAGCATGGCCGCCGGCCTGCTGCATCGCCAGTTGCAGGGCGAGCCGGTGGATTGGCAGACGCAGTTCGCCGTACCGCTCAAACGCGGCGTGGATGCCTTCCGGGCCTACGTGGAGGGTTGGTACGATGGCCGCTTCCAGGACGTCATCTTCCACCGCAACGGCTCATCGGAAATCCGCCGGATGATCTGCTCGATCCTCGCCGGCTACGCCTGGGACGAAAGCAATCCCTATGTCGCCGAGCCCCAGCGACGCCTGCGGGTGTTGGCCGAACTATGCGCGCAGTAAAGGCCAACCGATGAACGCCACACCGCCGATAAGGACATCCATGGACCGCGCCGCCCCCACCTACGTCGAAGAGACCCGCTTCGGGTTCTGGTTCCTGCAGAGCCACACCTGGCAGCACCACGTGCTGCGCGTGGCGATCAACGATCTGCTGCGGCTGATCGACCCGCCGCTGCCGGAGCGCCCCGTGCTGCTGGATGCCGGCTGCGGCCAGGGCAAGTCCTTCCGCCTGCTGGCGGACGCCTTCCAGCCGGTCCGGCTCATCGGTCTCGATGCCGATCCGCACAGCCTCGACTGCGCACGCGCCGAGGCCGGGCGGCAGTCGCTGGACGTCGAGCTGATCGCCAGCGACTGCGCGGCCATCCGGCTGCCCGATGCCAGCGTCGACCTGTTGTTCTGCCACCAGACCTTTCATCACCTGGTGGAGCAGGAAAAAGCCCTCGCCGAGTTCTCGCGCGTGCTCAAGCCCGGCGGCTGGCTGCTGTTCGCCGAATCGACCAAGGCCTACATCGACACCTGGGTGATTCGCTGGCTGTTCCGCCATCCGATGCACGTACAGAAGAGCGCCGACCAGTACCTCGGCATGCTGCGCCGGCAGGGCTTCGTGTTCGACGAACGGAACGTCTCCTACCCGTACCTCTGGTGGAGCCGGTCGACCGACTTCGGCCTGTTGGAACGCTGGGGTCTGCGCCGGCCGAAGCCCTTCGGCCAGCGCGAGGAAACCCTGGTGAATGCGGCGGTGCGCAAACCCCTGGAGGCAGCGGCCCGATGATTCGCCCCTGGCCGCTGCTCCTCGCCCTGCTGCTCGGCGCCTGTAGCCACCAGGCGCCGTTGCCCGTGGCCGCCCCGGCACTCGACTGGCCGTTGCAGCTGCATGTGCTGCGCCAGCAGGACGACCAGCGCCAGGACTGGCTGCTGGTGGTGCAACGGGAAGACGGCGCGCTGCGCTGGTCGCTGCTGGACCCGCTGGGCATCCCCCGCGCCCGGCAGTTGCTGGTGCAACAAGACTGGCAGAACGACGGTCTGCTGCCGCCGAACCCGGAGGCGCGCGAACTGTTCGCTGCCCTGCTGTTCGCCCTGACGCCGACGGAGGAACTTGCACAACGCTATCCGTCGGTCCGCTGGACGGCCGACGACAAGGCGCGGCAGCTGTTCGACAATGGTCAGCCACGCTGGCGAGTGGCCTACCGCGCACCGCTGGACTTCGACCTGGTGGCCGCCGACGGCCTGCATTACCGCGTCACTGCGCTCCCCGCGCATGAGCGAGGAGCCACACCATGACCGCCTACCTGAACGCCCTCGGAGTGATCTGCGCCCTCGGTGCCGGCAAACGCGCCGTGGCCGAGCGCCTGTTCGCCGGCGATGTTTCCGGCCTGCGCGAGCAGGACGGCTGGCGCAGCGAGGGTCCGCTGCTGGTCGGTGCCGTGGACGTCCCGTTGCCGGCCATCCCCGACGGCTTGGCCGACCATGCGACACGCAACAACCGGTTGCTGCTGGCCGTCGCCCTGGAAATCGAAACGGATATCCGCCAGGCCATCGCCCGCTACGGCCGGGGGCGCATCGGCGTGGTGCTCGGCACCAGCACCTCCGGCATCCACGAAGCCACCGGCGGCATCGCCCGCTATGTGCAGGACGGCTGCTTCCCCGACGACTACCGCTATCGCCAGCAGGAACTGGCCGCGCCCGCCGCCTTCCTCGCCGAGTGGCTGCAGCTCGACGGCCCGACCTACGCCATCTCCACCGCCTGCACCTCCAGCGGCCGGGCCCTGCTCAGCGCGCGCCGGCTGCTCGACCTGAACATCTGCGACGCCGTGCTGTGCGGCGGCGTGGATTCGCTCTGCGGCCTGACCCTGCAAGGCTTCGGCTCCCTGGAAGCGGTTTCCGCCCAGCGCTGCAACCCGTTTTCCGCGAATCGCAACGGCATCAACATCGGCGAAGCGGCGGCGCTCTTTCTTATGACCAAAGAATCGACGCAGGGCCGGACGATCGCACTGCTCGGCGCCGGCGCCAGCTCCGATGCCCACCACATCTCCGCCCCGGAGCCGGAAGGCCGCGGCGCCCGCCAGGCGATGCTCAAGGCGCTGGCCGACGCCGGGCTGGAGTCCGGGCAGATCGGCTACCTGAACCTGCACGGCACCGCCACGGCGCACAACGACGCCATGGAGAGCCTGGCCGTGAATGCGGTATTTCCCGCTGGCGTGCCCTGCTCGTCCACCAAGCCGCTCACCGGCCACACCCTCGGTGCCGCCGGCGCGCTGGAAGCGGCGTTCTGCTGGCTGTGCCTGAGCGCGGAGAACCGCGACGGCCGGCTGCCGCCGCACCGCTGGGACGGTGTCGCCGACCCGCAGTTGGCGCCGCTGGCCTTCGTCGATGGCGATACTCGCCTCGGCGAACGGCAGCGCTACCTGATGAGCAATTCCTTCGCCTTCGGCGGCAATAACATCAGCCTGATTCTGGGGGCCGCATGATCGATTGGCCGATCGCCGAACTCCTGCCGCATGCCGGCGACATGATCCTGCTCGACGCGGTGGAGCGCTTCGGCGACGAAGACGTGGAGACCCGCGCCACCGTGCGCCCCGGCGGCCTGTTCAACCGCGAAGACGGCAGCCTGCCGGCCTGGGTCGGCGTCGAGCTGATGGCGCAGAGCGTGGCCGCCTACGCCGGCTGCCAGGCCCGCGTGCGCGGCGAGCCGGTGGAGCTGGGCTTCCTGCTCGGCACCCGCAGTTACCAATGCAACGTCGAAGCCTTCGTCGCCGGTGCCGACCTGCACATCCATGCCATCCGTTCGCTGCAGGACGACAACGGCATGGGCGTTTTCGAGTGCCGGCTGAGCGGCCCCGGCATCGAGGCATTCGCCCGACTCAACGTGTTCCGGCCACCGGAAGTGGCCCGCTATCTTCAGGAGCCCGCTCATGACTGATCCGATTCTGGTAACCGGCTCCAGCCGCGGCATCGGCCGCGCCATCGCCCTGCGCCTGGCGCGTGCCGGGTACGACCTGGTGCTGCACTGCCTCTCGCGCCGTGACGAAGCCGAAGCGGTCCGCGCCGAGATCGAAACCCTCGGCCGCCAGGCCCGCATCCTGCAGTTCGACGTCGCTGACCGCGCTGCCTGCCGGGCCGCCCTGGAAGCGGACATGGAGGCCCACGGTGCCTATTACGGTGTGGTCTGCAATGCCGGCCTGACCCGCGACGGCGCCTTTCCGGCGCTGACCGACGAGGACTGGGATGCGGTGCTGCGTACCAATCTCGATGGTTTCTACAACGTGCTGCACCCGCTGATCATGCCGATGATCCGCCGCCGCCAGCCGGGCCGGATCGTCTGCATCACCTCGGTTTCCGGGCTGATCGGCAATCGCGGGCAGGTCAACTACAGCGCTTCGAAGGCCGGCGTCATCGGTGCGGCCAAGGCCCTGGCCATCGAACTGGGCAAGCGCCGGATCACCGTCAACTGCGTGGCGCCGGGGCTGATCGACACCGACATGCTGGACGAACAGGTGCCGGTGGAAGAATTGCTGAAGATGATCCCGGCCCAGCGCATGGGCACGCCGGAAGAAGTGGCCGGGGCGGTGAATTTCCTGATGTCCGAGGAGGCGGCCTACATCACCCGCCAGGTCCTCGCAGTGAACGGAGGGCTGTGCTGATGGCATCCTTGAAGCGTGTGGTGGTGACCGGCATGGCCGGCATCACCGCCCTGGGCAACGACTGGACGACGATCGAGGCGAACTTCGCCGCCAACCGCAGCGGCATCCGCCGCATGGACGAGTGGGACCGCTATACCGAGCTGAATACCCGCCTGGCCGGGCCGATCGACGACTTCGCCGTGCCCCGCCACTGGACCCGCAAGCAATTGCGCAGCATGGGCCGGGTGTCGCGGATGTCGGTGGCGGCGGCGGAGCGCGCCCTGGAGGACGCCGGCCTGCTCGGCGATCCCTGCATCCAGGACGGCCGCATGGGCGTGGCCAGCGGCTCGTCCACCGGCAGCACCGACGAGGTCAAGGCGTTCGGCAACATGCTGCTCAACTCGGTGGCGGACGGGCTCAATGCCAATTCCTACGTGCGCATGATGCCGCATACCACGGCGGCCAATATCAGCATCTTCTTCGGCCTCAAGGGCCGGGTGATCCCCACCTCCAGCGCCTGTACCAGCGGCAGCCAGGGTATCGGCTATGCCTACGAGGCGATCAAGTTCGGTCGCCTGCCGATGATGATCGCCGGCGGCGCCGAAGAACTCTGCCCCACCGAAGCCATGGTGTTCGACGCGCTCTACGCCACCAGCCTGAAGAACGACGCACCGCATACCTCGCCACGTCCCTACGACAATGGCCGCGATGGCCTGGTGATCGGCGAAGGCGCCGGCATGCTGGTGCTGGAAGAACTGGAACACGCCCTGGCCCGCGGTGCGCGCATCCACGCGGAGATCGTCGGCTTCGGCAGCAACGCCGACGGCCAGCACATCACCAAGCCGGAGCAGGCGACCATGCGCCGCGCCATGGAGCTGGCGTTGGAGGATGCAGGGCTGGCGCCGGAGGCCATCGGCTACGTGAACGGCCACGGCACCGCCACCGAGCAGGGCGATATCGCCGAGACCCTGGCCACCCAGGAGTTGTTCGGCAGTCGCATGCCGATCAGCTCGCAGAAGAGTTTCCTCGGCCACACCCTGGGGGCCTGCGGCGCGCTGGAATCCTGGTTCAGCATCGAAATGATGAACCGCGACCGCTACATCCACACGCTGAACCTGGAACAGGTCGACCCACGCTGCGGCGAACTCGACTACCTGATGGGCGAGCCACGGCACATGAGCCATGGCTACGTGATGAACAACAATTTCGCGTTCGGCGGGGTGAACACCTCGCTGATCTTCCGCCGCTGGAGCTGAGCGGCGGCAAACGGATTCACCCACACCGCAAGGAGACAACAATGAAGAAAGCAACATGGATCGGCGCCGCCCTCATGCTCTGCGCTTTACCGGGGATCAGCCAGGCACGCGATACCACCCACTACCTGGACTTCGCCAGCGTGGTGGAGGAAGCCACCCAGGCCGGCCGCCTGGACGGCAGCGTGAAGTTCTACCTGGCCGGCAACCAACCGGCCGGCAAGGTCACGGTAGTCAACCCGAACATCACCACCAGCCAGAAGACCAACGCCTTCAACAAGAGCGACGAGGTTGCCTGCCGCTGGGTGCTGCAATCCGCCCTGATTCGCCTGCAGCAGGCAGCCAAGGCCGCCGGCGCCAACGCCGTGGTGAACATCGCCAGCAACTACAAGAACAAGGAGTACAAGGATGCCGCGAAGTACGAGTGCCATGCCGGCGCGCTGATGGCGGGCGTGGCGCTCAAGGGGCAGTTGGCCAATGTCCAGTAAAGCCTGGGCTCTGACGCTGGCTGCCAGCCTGATCGCACTCGCTCCGCTGGCCCAGGCCGAGGTAGACGGCGAAGCGCTGTATCGCCAGCACTGCGCCCGCTGCCACGGCGACGATGGTCGGGCCAAGACCTGGCGCGGCTACCTGTTCTTCGCCCAGAACCTGAGCAAGGCGAGATGGCAGGAGCGGGAAAGCGACGAGGATATCCTCGAAGCGATCCGCAAGGGCCCCCGCGCCATGCCGGCGTTCGCCGACAAGCTCGACGCCGCCGAGCAGCAGGCACTGGTGCACTACGTACGCTCGCTGCGCCAGCCCTGACTCCACCGCAAGCCGAACGCCCCGCTCGCCGGGGCGTTTGTCTTTCTGCGCGAACCCCGCAGCCCCCATCGAGTCAACAGAAAAGCGCGCCCAGGCGCCATCATCCGTCCCTCGACGAGGAGTTCCGATGTTCAGCCACAAGCACAAATTCGAGATCAACTACATCTACAAGAACGACCCGCGCGCGCAGATCGTCGAAGCGGACAGCGAACGCTTTCCGCGGGAGCGGGCCGCACGCTACCTGATGGAATTGCACCAGGCCGATGCGGAAAACAGCCTGGTGATGCCCGCACCCGATGCCTCGGAGGAAGAGCTGCTACGCCAGGCACAGGTCGTGGGGATTACGGATATCCGGGTCACCAAGCTGGTTCGCGAACACGAACCGGGCACCACGCCGGGCCATTACCAACAGCCCTGATGGCCGGCATCCCAGGCGAAGGGCCGGTCGCGAAGACTCAGCGGTGGTACTGGCCGGACAGCTCGTGGACCGCCTCGAAGAACGCCTTGGCATTGGCCGGATCGACTTCCGGGGTGATGCCGTGGCCGAGGTTGAATACGTGGCCTGAGCCCTCGCCGTAGCTGGCCAGGATGCGCGCTACTTCAGCGCGGATCGCCGCCGGGTTGGCGTAGAGCACCGAGGGGTCCATGTTGCCCTGCAACGCCACCTTGGCGCCAACGCGGGCGCGGGCGCTGCCGATGTCGCAGGTCCAATCCAGGCCAAGGGCTTCGGCACCGCTATCGGCCATGGACTCCAGCCACAGGCCGCCGCCCTTGGTGAACAGGATCACCGGAACGCGCCGGCCCTCACGTTCGCGGATCAGCCCCGCGACGATCTTCTTCATGTAAGCCAGGGAGAACTCCTGATAGGCCGCCGCCGACAGGCTGCCACCCCAGGAATCGAAAATCTGCACCGCCTGGGCGCCTGCCTCGATCTGGCCGTTCAGGTAGGCGGTCACCGACTGCGCCAGCTTGTCCAGCAGGGCGTGCATGGCTTGCGGGTTGTCGTAGAGCATCGCCTTGGACTTGCGGAAGTCCTTCGACGAACCGCCTTCCACCATGTAGGTGGCCAGGGTCCAGGGGCTGCCGGAGAAGCCGATCAGCGGCACCCGTCCGTTCAGCTCGCGACGGATGGTACGCACCGCATCCATGACGTAGCCCAAGTCCTTTTCCGCATCGGGAATCGGCAAGGCCTCGATATCCGCAGGGCTGGACACCACCTTCTTGAAGCGCGGGCCTTCGCCGGTCTCGAAGTACAGACCGAGGCCCATGGCATCGGGGACGGTGAGGATGTCGGAGAAGAGAATCGCCGCGTCGATCTGCGGGTAGCGATCCAGCGGCTGCAAGGTGACTTCGCAGGCCAACTGCGGGTTCATGCACAGGCTCATGAAGTCGCCGGCCTTGGCCCGGGTGGCGCGGTACTCGGGGAGATAACGTCCGGCCTGGCGCATCATCCAGACGGGGGTGGCATCCACGGGTTGCTTGAGCAGGGCGCGAAGGAAGCGATCGTTCTTCAGAGCGGTCATGGCAGTGTCCAACAAAAAAGTGCGGGCATTTTCGCAGAGCGGAAAGCAAAAGGCACGGCGGGTGCCGTGCCTTTTATCTATTGCGGCAATTTGTCTCGCTTCGCGAAAGCTGCAAGCTGCAAGCTGCAAGCTGCAAGCTGCAAGCGAGGCCAGTCTAGGTCTTTCCGCTTTTACTTGCCGCTCATAGCTTGCCGCTGCGTCGTCAGACACCCAGATAGTCGAGGATGCCCTCGGCGGCCTGACGGCCTTCGAAGATCGCCGTTACCACCAGGTCGGAGCCCCGTACCATGTCGCCACCGGCGAAAATCTTCGGGTTGCTGGTCTGGTGCTTGAACGGGCCCTGCTCCGGTGCGACCACGCGGCCCTGGCTGTCCGTCTTGATCTCGAACTGCTCGAACCACGGGGCCGGGCTCGGACGGAAGCCGAAGGCGATGACCACCGCGTCGGCCGGCAGGATTTCCTCGGAACCCGGGATCGGCTCGGGGCTGCGGCGACCGCGGGCATCCGGCTCACCCAGACGGGTCTCGACCACCTTCACGCCTTCCACCTTGTCTTCACCGACGATGGCGATGGGCTGGCGGTTGAAGAGGAACTTCACGCCCTCTTCCTTGGCGTTCTTCACCTCGCGGCGCGAACCCGGCATGTTCTCTTCGTCGCGGCGATAGGCGCAGGTCACGCTCTTCGCACCCTGGCGGATGGAGGTGCGGTTGCAATCCATCGCGGTGTCGCCACCGCCCAGCACCACGACCTTCTTGCCCTTCATGTCGATGAAGTCGTCCGCCGACTTCTCGAAGCCGAGGTTGCGGTTGACGTTGGCGATCAGGAAGTCCAGCGCGTCGTAGACGCCCGGCAGGTCCTCGCCGGGGAAACCGCCCTTCATGTAGGTGTAGGTGCCCATGCCCATGAACACGGCATCGTATTCGGCGAGCAACTGGTCAATGGTGATGTCCTTGCCCACCTCGGTATTGAGGCGGAATTCGATGCCCATGCCGGTGAAGACTTCACGACGGCGGCTCAGCACGGTCTTTTCCAGCTTGAACTCGGGGATGCCAAAGGTCAGCAGGCCGCCGATCTCCGGATTGCGGTCGAAGACCACCGGGGTCACGCCGTTGCGCACCAGCACATCGGCACAACCGAGACCGGCCGGACCGGCACCGATCACCGCGACACGCTTGCCGGTCGGCTTGACCTTGGACATGTCCGGCCGCCAGCCCATAGCGAAGGCCGTGTCGGTGATGTACTTCTCCACCGAGCCGATGGTCACCGCGCCGAAGCCGTCGTTGAGGGTGCAGGCGCCTTCGCAGAGACGGTCCTGCGGACAAACGCGGCCGCAGACTTCCGGCAGGGTGTTGGTCTGGTGCGACAGCTCGGCCGCCGCCAGGATGTTGCCCTCGGAAACCAGCTTCAACCAGTTCGGGATGAAGTTGTGCACCGGGCACTTCCACTCGCAATACGGGTTGCCGCAACCCAGGCAGCGATGGGCCTGGTCCGCCGCCTGCTGCGGCTTGAACAGGTCGTAGATCTCGACGAATTCCTTCTTGCGCTGGCGCAGCAGCTTCTTCTTCGGGTCCTTGCGCCCGACCTCGATGAACTGGAAGTCGTTGTTCAGACGTTCAGTCATTTGAAACCTCTTTACAGCAGCGGCGAGCTTCAAGCTGCAAGCTGCAAGACTTATCACGGTTACGCGGGCCCCTTCCAGGGCCTGCGGCTTGCGGCTGTCTTATTGCGGATTCGCCCGGGTGGTCGACAACAACGACGCCAGGCTCGCGGCCTTCGGCTTGACCAGCCAGAACTTGCGCACGTAGTCGTCCAGGTTCTCCGACAGGTTGCGGCCCCACTCGCTGCCGGTTTCCTGCACGTACTCGGCGAGCACGCGCTGCAGGTGGCTGCGGTAGGCTTCCATCGACTCGTTGTTGATCCGCTGGATTTCCACCAGCTCGTGGTTCACCCGGTCGTAGAAGCTGTTGTCGAGGTCGAGTACGTAGGCGAAACCACCGGTCATGCCCGAACCGAAGTTGTAGCCGGTCTTGCCGAGTACGCAGACGAAACCGCCGGTCATGTATTCGCAGCAATGGTCGCCAGTGCCTTCCACCACCGCATGGGCGCCGGAGTTACGCACGGCGAAACGCTCACCCGCGGTTCCGGCGGCGAACAGCTTGCCGCCGGTCGCGCCATAGAGGCAGGTGTTGCCGATGATCGCCGACTCCTCGGACTTGAACGGGCTGCCCTGCGGCGGGGTGATCACCAGCTTGCCGCCGGTCATGCCCTTGCCAACGTAATCGTTGGCATCGCCTTCCAGGTACAGGTTCAGGCCGCCGGCGTTCCACACGCCGAAGCTCTGACCGGCGGTGCCCTTGAAGCGGAAGGTGACCGGTGCGTCGCTCATGCCCTGGTTGCCGTGGGCCTTGGCGATCTCGCCGGACACCCGCGCACCGATGGAGCGGTCGCAGTTGCAGATTTCCAGCTCGAACTCGCCGCCGCTCTTGGCCGCGATGGCTTCTTTCGCCAACTCGACCATCTTCTCGGCCAGCAGGCCCTGGTCGAACGGCGGGTTCTTCTCGACCTGGCAGAACTGCGGTTTGTCGGCCGGGATCAGATCGCTGCCGAGCAGCGGACTCAGGTCCAGATGCTGCTGCTTCTCGGTTTCGCCCGGCAGGACTTCCAGCAGGTCGGTACGGCCGATCAGCTCGCCGAGGCTGCGAACACCTAACCTGGCCAGCCACTCACGGGTTTCCTCGGCGACGTAGGTGAAGAAATTCACCACCATGTCGACGGTGCCGATGAAGTGGTCCTTGCGCAGCTTGTCGTTCTGAGTGGCGACACCGGTGGCGCAGTTGTTCAGGTGGCAAATGCGCAGGTACTTGCAGCCCAGCGCGATCATCGGCGCGGTGCCGAAGCCGAAGCTCTCGGCGCCGAGGATCGCCGCCTTGATCACGTCGAGGCCGGTCTTCAGGCCGCCGTCGGTCTGCACCCGGACCTTACCGCGCAGGTCGTTGCCGCGCAGGGTCTGGTGGGTTTCCGCCAGACCGAGTTCCCAGGGGCTGCCGGCGTACTTGATGGAGGTGATCGGCGAAGCGCCGGTACCGCCGTCGTAGCCGGAAATGGTGATCAGGTCGGCATAGGCCTTGGCCACACCGGCGGCGATGGTGCCGACGCCGGGCTCGGCCACCAGCTTCACTGAAACCAGCGCCTGCGGGTTGACCTGCTTGAGGTCATAGATCAGTTGCGCAAGGTCTTCGATGGAGTAGATGTCGTGGTGCGGCGGCGGCGAAATCAGCGTCACGCCGGGTACCGCATAGCGCAGGCGAGCGATCAGGCCGTTGACCTTGCCGCCCGGCAACTGGCCCCCCTCGCCAGGCTTGGCGCCCTGGGCCACCTTGATCTGCAGGACTTCGGCATTGACCAGGTATTCAGGCGTCACACCGAAGCGGCCGGTGGCGACCTGCTTGATCTTCGAGCTGCGCTCGGTGCCGTAACGGGCCGGGTCTTCGCCACCCTCGCCGGAGTTGGAACGCGCGCCCAGGCGGTTCATCGCCGTGGCCAGCGCCTCGTGGGCTTCCGGCGACAGCGCGCCAAGGGAAATACCGGCGGAGTCGAAGCGCTTGAGGATGGACTCCAGCGGCTCCACCTCTTCCAGCGCCAACGGCTGGGCGGCCAGCTTCACCTTGAGCAGGTCGCGGATCATCGCCACCGGACGGTTATCCACCAGCGCGGTGTATTCCTTGAACTTCTCGTAGCTGCCCTGCTGCACGGCAGCCTGCAACGCATTCACCACGTCCGGGTTGTAGGCGTGGTACTCGCCGCCATAGACGAACTTGAGCAGACCGCCCTGCTGGATCGGCTTGCGGTTGTTCCAGGCCTCGAATGCCAGCGCCTTCTGCTCCGCCTCGATATCGACGAAACGCGCGCCCTTGATCCGGCTGGCGACACCACGGAAGCACAGCTCGGTGACCTCATCGGAGAGCCCCACGGCCTCGAACAGTTGGGCGCCACGGTACGAGGCGATGGTGGAGATGCCCATCTTCGACAGGATCTTCAACAGGCCTTTGGTGATGCCCTTGCGGTAGTGCTTGAACACTTCGAACAGGTCGCCCAGCACTTCGCCGGTGCGGATCAGGTCACCCAGTACCTCGTAGGCGAGGAACGGGTAGACGGCCGACGCGCCGAAGCCCACCAGCACAGCATAGTGGTGCGGATCGCGGGCCGTGGCGGTCTCGACCAGGATGTTGCAGTCGCAACGCAGGCCCTTCTCCACCAGGCGATGGTGGACGGCGCCGGTAACCAGCGCGGCATGGGCCGGCAGCTTGCCGGGCGCGATGTGGCGGTCGGAAAGCACCAGCAGGACCTTGCCGGAGCGCACGGCTTCCTCGGCCTGATCGGCCATGTTGCGCACGGCCGCCTCGAGCCCGACTGACTCGTCGTAGTTCATGTCGATGACATAGCGCTCGAAGCCGGGGCGATCCATGGTCATCAGGGCGCGCCACTTGGCCGGCGAAATCACCGGACTGCTCAGGATCACGCGGGTCGCGTGCTCGGGCGACTCGCTGAAGATGTTGCGCTCGGCACCCAGGCAGATTTCCAGGGACATGACGATCGCTTCGCGCAGCGGGTCGATCGGCGGGTTGGTCACCTGGGCGAACTGCTGGCGGAAATAGTCGTAGGGCGAACGCACGCGCTTGGACAGCACCGCCATCGGCGTGTCGTCGCCCATGGAGCCAACCGCTTCCTGGCCCTGCTCGCCGAGCGGACGCAGCACCTGGTCACGCTCTTCGAAGGTGACCTGGAACATCTTCATGTACTGCTTGAGCTGGTCGGCGTCGTAGAACGGCGAGCCGTAGTCCTGGTCGTCCAGGCGGGCCTGGATGCGCACGGCGCTCTTGCGCAACCACTGCTTGTACGGGTGGCGCGACTTCAGGCGGTTGTCGATGTCTTCAGTGTGCAGGACCTGCCCGGTCTCGGTATCCACGGCAAGGATCTGGCCAGGGCCGACGCGACCCTTGGCGATGACGTCTTCCGGTTGGTAGTCCCATACGCCGATTTCCGACGCCAGGGTGATGTAGCCGTTCTTGGTGGTGACCCAGCGCGCCGGGCGCAGGCCGTTGCGGTCCAGCAGACAAACGGCATAGCGACCATCGGTCAGCACCACGCCGGCCGGACCGTCCCAAGGCTCCATATGCATGGAGTTGTATTCGTAGAACGCACGCAGGTCGGCGTCCATGGTCTCGACGTTCTGCCAGGCCGGCGGGATGATCATGCGCACGCCACGGAACAGGTCGATGCCGCCGGTGACCATCAGCTCGAGCATGTTGTCCATGCTGGAGGAGTCGGAGCCGACGCGGTTGACCAGCGGGCCCAGTTGATCCAGCTCGGGGATCAGTTCGTTGGCGAACTTGGTGCGACGGGCCTGAGCCCAGTTGCGGTTGCCGGTGATGGTGTTGATCTCGCCGTTATGCGCGAGGAAGCGGAACGGCTGCGCCAGCGGCCACTTCGGCAGGGTGTTGGTGGAGAAGCGCTGGTGGAAGACACAGATCGCGGTCTTCAGGCGCGGATCGCCCAGGTCCGGATAGAACGCGGCCAGGTCGGCCGGCATCATCAGGCCCTTATAGATGATGGTCTTGTGCGAGAAGCTGCAGATGTAGTGATCGACGTCTTCGGCATTGGCCACCGAGGAGCGGCGACGGGCGCAGAAGAGCTTGATGGCAAACGCCTGGTCGGACAGCCCTTCGCCGCCAACGAAAACCTGCTCGATCTGCGGCAGGCGCTCGAGCGCGAGGCGGCCGAGTACGCTGGTATCGACCGGCACCTTGCGCCAACCGATCAGGGTCAGGCCTTCCGCTTCGATGGCCTGGTTCATGTTGGCGCGGGCCTGCTCCGCCTTGGCCGGGTCCTGGTTGAAGAACACCATGCCCACGGCATATTGCTGGGGCAACTCGGCGGAGAAGGCGTCCTTGGCCACCGCACGGAGGAACTCGTCCGGCTTCTGGATCAGCAGACCGCAACCATCGCCCGTCTTTCCGTCGGCATTGATCCCACCGCGGTGGGTCATGCAGGTCAGGGCTTCAATGGCAGTCTGCAACAGGTGGTGGCTTGCCTCACCCTGCATGTGGGCGATCAAGCCGAAGCCGCAGTTATCCTTGAACTCATCAGGATGGTACAGACCTGCTTTCATAGGGAACTCTCACCAGACTGCCTTTTTACAAAGGCGAATTGCTTTGTAATTCAACCGCTTAATACGCGCGCAGGAGCATGCACCAGCTTTGCGCAGGCAAAAGGGAGGTCATTGTACACATCCCCCAACGGGGTCACAAATCTTCGTGACGAATCAATGAAAACATATGTCGCGAAAGCGAAGGAAGAGACCGGAAGGTCGTGCTAGCGACCGACCGGTCAAGGGACGCGGGAAAGCTCTTAGCGAGCCATTTCCTGCTGGATGCTGGCGAAACTCCGTGGCCACGGCTTACCCGCCTGGACCTTTGCTGGGAGCCCCTTTATGGCTGCCTGCGCGGCATTTCGGCTGTCGAAGCTACCATAGGTGACCACATAAAGTGGCTGGCCCTGGTGCATCTTCTTGAAATAGTGGTACTGGCCGCCGAGCTCGCTGACGAGACCCTTGGCGCTGTTTTCCGAGCGCGTTCCCAGCACTTGCAACGCATAGTGGGAACCGGCCTGGGCACGATACCAATCGCCACCCGCGACAGTTGCCGAGACGGCCGGCTTGGCTGCAACGGGAGCCGGGGCAGGCTTCGGTGCCGGCGGTGCAGCAGGGGCCGGGGCGGGCGCTGGCTTGGCAGGTTGGGCCGGAGGCACCGCCGCAATAGGCTGACTGGGTGGTGGTAGCGGAGCGGATTGCACAGGTGTCGGAGCAGGAGCCGGCACAGGCGTCGCTGGCGGAGTGATGTCCACGGGCGAAACCGCACTCGCCGAGGACGGTGGCAGCTCGATGGTCGCACCCGGCACCTCTTCGTCATCGGCCTGCCCTGCCGCTTCCGCCAGGGGAGAACGGATCACCGGCTGAGCCTCTCCCACCAACGGCAACGGGAGTGGCTGCGTCGAACCCGCGAACTCGATAGCCGGAGCCTCCTGCCCCTGGCTGGAAGACGTGGTCGAAGTCGGCGTCTCTGCCGATGCGGCCGGGGCCTGGGTTTGCCCGAGCGGCAACTGCGTTTGCGTCGGCTTAGGTGCCTTGTCGCTCTGTCCCTGCATCAGCCAGGCAGCTCCAACCCCGACGGACACCACGACCAATGCCAGCAGGTGTTTTTTCGGAAGATTGAAAGCGAACCCCGATCGCCGGACCGAACCGCGCTGGGCGAGCATGGCTTCGATCAGCACATCCCGCGCCACTTGATTGATCCCGCCCGGCCAACCACCGGACTGATGGTGAATCTCGGCTATCTGCCCATCACTGAGGATTTCGAGACCACGCCCAGCCCCTTCGAGTCGTTGCGCCAAGTATTCCCGGGTTTCCTCTTCTTCATAGGGCTGCAAGTCAATAGCATGGAAGCGCTCTTCATCCTCGCTCAGCCGCTCGAGCCGCGACACGACAGAGGGTTCGCCGAACAGGAAGACATGCGGCCGCCCCTCGGCATTACCCGCAGCCAGGCTGAGCAGCAGTTCGAGGACCGCATCGTCCAGCTCCTCCGCGTCATCGACCAGCAGATAGACCTCCTGGCCGGTAAGCGCCAACTGGGCCACCTGGGCAAGGATGGATCGGGGATCGGGCGATGCTACGCCCAACCCCTGGGCGATCTGCTGAACCAACCCGATGCCGGCCTCGTTACGCGGCGTGACCACCACGCTCTGCACAGCCTGCTTGTTGGTGCTGGCCACCAAGGCCTGGCGCAGCAACGTCTTGCCACTGCCATGAGGGCCGCTGACCACCAATAGCAATTGGCTGTATCGGGCAAGATGATGCAACTGCCCCAGCACGGGCTTGCGCTGTGCTGGAAAGAACTTGAATCCGGGCACCCGCGCCGCGAACGGGTCGTGACTGAACTGGTAATGGCTGAGATAGGCTTCGTCAGCATGCAAACTGGTCATAGAGCTTTCATTCATCTCCGAGCTTAGCCACCAGCGTCCGGTAATCGGCGCTCAACGTGGCTTGCAAAATCTCCTGCGGGAAATCGCTGGTCACGACCGCATCCCCTAACCGCCTCACCAGCACAAGGCGTAAACGCCCATCGAGTACCTTCTTGTCCACGGCCATATGCTCGAGAAAATCATCGGGCGTCATGCCTACTGGCGGCACGACCGGCAAGCCAGCCCTCTGCAACAAACGAATCCCACGATTTCGTTCCTCGACAGATATCCAACCCAGCCGCGCCGACATTTCCAGAGCCATCACGGTACCGGCCGCCACAGCCTCGCCATGCAGCCAGACGCCATACCCCTGATGCGTTTCGATGGCATGGCCAAAGGTATGCCCCAGATTGAGGATCGCCCGAAGCCCCGACTCCCGCTCATCCACACCGACGACCCGCGCTTTGGCCGCACAGGAGCGCTCGATTGCCTCGGTCAGTACGGCCGAATCCAGCGCACGCAGCGCCGACATGTTGTCTTCGAGCCAACCAAGGAACGGCTCGTCGCAGATCAAACCATACTTGATGACTTCGGCAAGACCGGCGGAAAGCTCGCGAGCGGGTAGGGTGGACAAAGTCGACGTATCGATGATGACCGCCTTCGGCTGATAGAAGGCCCCCACCATGTTCTTGCCCAGCGGGTGATTGATGCCTGTCTTGCCACCTACCGACGAGTCGACCTGCGAAAGCAGCGTAGTCGGAACCTGAAGGAAATCGACCCCACGCTGATAGCAGGCGGCTGCAAATCCGGCCATGTCCCCTATCACACCACCTCCAAGCGCGATGATGGTCGTTCGGCGATCATGGCGCTCGGCAAGAAGACTATCGAAGATTCTCTGCAGCGTTTCCCAATTCTTGTAGGCCTCGCCGTCGGGAAGAACTATCGGCGTCACGCCGTAGCCAGCCAACGTCTGAGTCAGTCGGCCCAAATAGAGAGGAGCTACGGTTTCGTTGGTGACAATAGCCACCTGCCGACCAGCAATATAGGGAACGATCAGCTCCGGCTGCGCCAGCAAACCTTCACCGATGTGGATGGGATAACTACGCTCGCCGAGATCGACCTGAAGAGTCCGCATGACGCCCCCGATAATGAAAGGGCCCTAGAATAACGCAGATCGCCCTGCGCTTTAACGGGGAGGTAGAGACTGCAGACGCTCGAGAATTTCCTGCACGACCATCCGTGGCGGTCGCTCATCGGTCTCTACGATGATATCCGCAATCTCGCGGTACAGCGGGTCGCGGATTTCCATCAAACCTCGCAGAACAGCCCCTGGGTCGGCCGTGCGAAGCAGGGGACGATTCCTGTCCCTGGCTGTTCGATCAAGCTGCTGAGCCACCGACGTATGCAGGTACACGACACGACCACCGGCCCGCAGCGCTTGCCGATTTTCCGGCCGCAATACCGCACCACCTCCGGTAGCCAGTACCACGCCCCCCAAGTCGCACAGCTCAGCAAGCATAGCCTGCTCCCGATCACGAAAGCCCTGCTCCCCCTCGACATCGAAAATCCAGGGAATATCGGCTCCCGTCCGCTGCTCGATTTCCTTGTCGGAATCCTTGAACGGAAAACGCAGCTCTTTGGCAAGCAAACGCCCGATGGTGCTCTTTCCAGCACCCATCGGGCCTACAAGGATCACATTCCGCACTGAACGCTCAACGACTCACAGCAATAGCCTGATTATTCATGATACGCGGAGTGAGGAAAATGAGCAGCTCGGATTTGCTATCCGTAACGGTATCGCGGCGGAACAGTCGACCGAGATAAGGCAGATCACCAAGGAAGGGAACCTTATCCACACTTTTTTGCTGAGTATTCGAGAATACCCCACCGATTACGATGGTCTCGCCATCAGTAACCAATACCTTGGCATTGACCTCATTCTTATCGATAGGCGGAACACCATTGAGCGCGTTGGCAAAGTCCGGGGCATCCTTGGTTACTTTTACCTCCATGATCACCCGATTATCCGGTGTGATCTGAGGAGTAACTTCCAGAGAAAGTGCAGCCTCTTTGAACGAAACGCTAGTAGCGCCACTCGAACTGGCTTCTTGATAAGGAATTTCGGATCCTTTCAGGATCTTGGCCGTTTCCTTGTCCGAAGTAACCACTTTCGGCTGGGAAATCACTTCGCCGTTGCCGGTTTTTTCCATTGCAGACAGCTCAAGGTCAAGCAAAACGTTATTGGTTACAAAACCGATACCAATACCTGATGTTACGTTATCAGCTCCCATATCAACGAACGGAATATTACGAGTCAGATCGTCACCGGTATTACCTGCTTCATCCCCATTATCATCATTACCATAGACAGTCCAATTGCCACCATTGGGATTGATTGACCCACCCCAACGCACACCTAAACTTTTATCATAGTCGACATTAGCTTCAACAATGCGAGCCTCAATCATTACCTGCCGAACAGGAATATCCAACTGAGTAATAATTCGACGCAACTCATCAATACGCTCCTGCGTCAACGTCACAATGAGGCTATTGGTCCTATCATCAAAAATGACCGACCCCCTCATATCATCTTTCAGCGTTCCTTTGGCAGCATCGTCCTCATAAAGCTTCGCAATATCGGAAGCCTTCGCATAATTCAGCTGAATGATGTCCTTTTTAAGAGGAGCCAACTCGGCAACCTGCTTCTGCGCCTCCAGTTCTTGCCGCTCGCGAGCTGCAATTTCGTCAGCCGGAGCGACCATCAGCACATTGCCAATCTTGCGCTTATCCAGCCCCTTGGTCTTGAGGACGAGATCCAGAGCCTGATCCCATGGAACGTTCTGAAGACGCAACGTGATATTGCCTTGAACGGTATCGCTCGCTACCAGATTGAGGTCGGTAAAGTCGGCGATCAATTGCAGAACCGAGCGAACGTCAATATCCTGAAAATTCAAGGACAACTTCTCACCGGAGTAAGTGAACCGTTCCGCTTTACGTTTTTCCAAGTCATCCTGAGTCAGCGGTTTGACGCTGATCGTCAATTTGTTATCAGCCTGATACGCCAAGTAGTCATAGAAACCCGTCGGCTCGATGGTAATCGTAGACTTGTCGGCCTGAGCGGTCGCACTGACGAACTGGACAGGTGTGGCGAAATCCTTCACATCGAGACGAACTCGCAACTGTTCAGGAAGCTGGGTCTTAGGGAAATCCAGCCGAATCTTGCCGCCCTGCTCCTGAATATCCGGGCTAACGGACGGGTCGGAGAGCTCAATGACAACATTACCCTCACCCTGTTCACCACGTTGGAAGTCGACATTGCTGATTGCGCGCCCGACCGGGATATAAGGCTTGGTGACCGATTGAACAGGAGCAGGCGCCGAAACGGCAGGACGGGCGGCCGTCGTGGGAACGACACTTTCGCCAACTACGACAAAAAGGTTATTACCTTCGACACGGGTGCTGTACGGCGCAAGCGTCGTCAGATTGATGATCAGCCGGGTACGGTCTTTCGCTTCGACCACGGTAACGCTACGAGCGTTACCCACACCGATTTCCTTGTTTTTGGCACCCAACTTGTTGCTCACACCCGGTAGGTCGAGTGCGATGCGCGCCGGCTGTTCAATAGTGTAGCCACGCGGCGCCTGAACCGGCTCATCGAAAACCAGCTTAAGCTCGACCTTATCACCCGGTAATGCCGCAACATCCAGAGCTTTTAGATCTGCCGCCAGCAGTGCTGGCGACATCAGGGCGGCCATGAGAGATATGCCGAGGAACGAAAGGGAACTGTTCATTATCTGATTCCGTTGTGCAGATCGCTGATTATTTTTCATCTTGGTCCCGCCCTCAGGAGCGTTCTTTCAGAGTGAGACTCCGCGGACGTTCCAGCCAGCCGCCTTCACCATCCGGAACGATCTCGACCACGTCGATCTGCCCCTCATTGATGGCAACGATGCGACCATGGTTGCGCCCCAGATAATCGCCAACCTTAACCCGATGGACCCCACCCGCGCCTTGAACCAAAGCAAACATTCCAGCTTCGTTCGAGAGCGTGCCGACCATCACGAAGGTTTCGATGTTGAACCCTTCGAGGAACTGTTTAACGCGGGTCTCATCCGGCTTGATGTCTTTCGAACCCTTCTTCTGGCTGGCCAGATCGATCTTCACTGGCGGCTGGAAAGGGCTTCGTAGCGATGCAGCACTATAGGTGAACGCTTCATAAGGTTGGAATTTCGGCAGAGGCTCGATGGCACCTTTAGGCCGCGCACGAACTTCATCCATGTAAGCCTGCAAATCGCTGAAGTCCCCCCCCGCATCACATCCGGAGAGGCCAGCCAATAACAGACCAGCAAATATCAGGCGGGCGGTCTTCATTGCTGCTGCCCCTTGTCGTTATAGCGATACGTCTTTGCAACGATGCTCATCCGCAATTTCGAAACACTGTCCTTATCGACAGGCTTAATTTCGAAGTCGTGCAGCGTCACAATTCGCGGCAAGCTGGCAACACCACTCACAAAGGTAGCCAGATCATGGTACCCACCGACCACCACGATCTGAATCGGCAATTCGATATAGAACTGCTTGACCGATTCCGGTTGGAGCTTGATCTCCTCGAACTCCAGACCACTGCCCAGGCCCGTACGGGTAATATCCTCAAGCAGACCCGGAACTTCAGTGTCGCTGGGTAGCTGCCGCAAAAGGGCCCCGAAGGACTCTTCCATCTCCTTCATCTGATCTTTGTAAGCCTCGAGATTGGCAGCTTGGAATGCCTTGGTGGAAAACTGCTGTTTCAGCGTTTCCTCTTGCGCCTGTTGCTGCTCAAGCTGCGCCTGCAGGTCCTTCAAATGAAAGTTGTAGCCCAGCGCAAGAACGGCAACGATCAACAAAATACAAGTGATGACCTTAACCGGAGCCGGCCACGACCCCAGGTTATTAACATCGAGGTCTGAAAGATCGACCTTTTTCAGACTTTCAAGCGAATCGGCCAGACTCATTTCTTGGCTCCTTCTGCTTCGAGGGACGGCTGCGTCTGCTGTACGGTCAGCTGGAATACGTTCGCCTGATCCACTCCACCTGCCGTAATGGCTTTCACCTCGGTCAGATTTGGCGCCTCGAGCCATTCGGATGCATCGAGGTTACGCATCAAGTTGGAGACCCGATTGTTGGATTCGGCAGCCCCGACGATGGCGATCGTTTTGTCAGTCATCTTCAAGCCAGTGAAATAAACACCGTCAGGCAATGTACGAACCAGTTGATCGAATACACGGCCAATGATCGGCCGGTTACCCTGCAGATCCTGAATGATCTTCATCCGCTCCAGCAGTTGCTGACGGCGCGTCTTTAGCTCGCTGATTTCCTTGATGCGCGCATCGAGGACAGCAATCTCCTTCTGAATGAATGCATTGCGTGCATTCTGGTTCTCGATGGCGCTGTTCAGATACTGATCACCCAGAAACACCAGTGCACCGGAAGCGATCAGAACGCCCGCCAGGGTTACCAGAAACTGCTGCTTTCGTTCTTCGCGTAGCTGTTCGCGCCAAGGAAGTAGGTTGATGCGCGCCATCAGTCGAAACTCCTCATCGCCAAGCCACACGCAATCATCAATGCCGGGGCATCGCTCGCCAGCGCGCCCGCATTGACCTTGCCACTCAATGCCATGTCAGCGAAGGGGTTCGCGACCAGGGTCGGAGTGCCGATCTTCTGCTGGATCAGACGATCCAGGTCGGGAATCGAAGCAGTCCCGCCGGCCAGGAGAATGTAGTCGACATCATTGAATTGACCCGCAGCGAAGAAGAACTGCAGGGAACGAGAAACCTGTTGGACCACCGCCTCCTTGAAAGGCTGCAAGACCTCGCTCTCGTAATCGTCCGGAAGACCGCCCTGCTTCTTGGCGAGTCCGGCCTCTTCCACGGAGAGGCCATAGCGACGCTGGATTTCCTCCGTCAGTTGCCGGCCACCGAAAAGCTGCTCGCGCGTATAGATGGTGCGCCCGTTATGCAGCACGCTCAGCGTGGTCATGGTGGCGCCGATATCAACTACCGCGACGGTCAATTCGTCATGACCATTGCCGAGTTGCGCCTCGAGCAATCCGTAGGCACGCTCCAGCGCATAAGCCTCGACATCGACGACCTTCGCCGTCAGACCGGCAAGCGCCAAGGCGGCCTCGCGGACCTCCACGTTCTCTTTACGGCAGGCCGCAAGAAGCACTTCGACGCGATCGGGATTGCGTGGAGAAGGGCCCTGGACTTCAAAGTCGATGGCCACCTCTTCCAGCGGATATGGAATGTACTGGTCAGCCTCGATCTTCAGCTGAGTTTCCAGCTCATCATCGGAAAGCCCGGCTTCCATCTCGACGGTCTTGGTGATCACCGCAGAACCGGCGACGGCGACGGCGACCGTCTTGACGCCGGTCTTGGCTTTAGCCAGGACGCGAGACAAAGCCTGACCGACACCTTCCAGTTCGGCGATGTTCTTCTCGACGACCGCATTGGGTGGGAGCGGCTCGACGGCGTAAGCCTCTACTTTGTAGCGGCTGCCTGAGCGACTCAATTCAAGGAGCTTGACCGAGGTCGAACTGATATCGATCCCCAGCAGCGAATTCGCTTTCTTAGTGAAGAGCCCTAGCACGACCGATTTCCTATCTGCATCCGAGACTTACGGACTATTTATGTTTTTCCACATTAAATAACAGTCTTGACAGAAGCGCAAATGGCTACCTGGAGGAAAAAGCGCTTATAATGTGAACAGCTTTTCCCTTTTAGCTTTGTCTTCCGCTTAACCCATTCTTTTATCTGGAAATCCAAAAACCTTGATGCGTTTGTTGAAGTTTTTCTGGTGGTCTTTCGTCGCTGTTTTTTGTGGGCTACTGCTCAGTTTCAGCGGCGCATTCCTCTACCTCAGCCCTAGTCTCCCTTCAGTCGATTCCCTTCGTAGCATTCAGCTGCAAATCCCGCTTCGGGTTTATAGCAGCGATGCCAAGCTGATCGCAGAATTCGGGGAGATGCGCCGTTCGCCCATTCATTTCGCGGACATACCACAAGAGTTCATCCAGGCACTGCTTTCTGCCGAGGACGACAACTTCGCCAACCATTATGGCGTCGACGTGACCAGCCTGATGCGTGCTGCCACTCAATTATTGAAAAGCGGCCACATCCAGACGGGCGGTAGCACCATCACCATGCAGGTGGCGAAGAACTACTTCCTCACCAGCGAGCGGAGCTTTTCACGCAAGATCAACGAGATCCTCCTGGCCCTGCAGATCGAGCGCGAACTGAGCAAGGACGAGATTCTCGAGCTCTACGTCAACAAGATCTATCTGGGCAATCGCGCCTACGGAATCGAAGCTGCCGCCCAAGTCTATTACGGCAAATCCATCCGAGACTTGAGCCTGGCGCAGATGGCGACGATCGCCGGTCTGCCGAAAGCCCCCTCGCGCTTCAACCCCCTGGTCAACCCGACCCGCGCCAAGGAACGCCGCGACTGGATTCTCGGCCGTATGTACCGCCTCGGAAAAATCGACGAAGCGAGTTACCAGGCCGCATTGGCAGAGCCTATCGATGCCAGCTACCACGTCCCCACACCGGAACTGAGCGCCCCCTATGTTGCCGAGATGGCGCGCGCCGAAATGGTCGGACGCTATGGCAGCGACGCCTACACCGAAGGCTTCCGCGTGACAACGACGGTGCCCAGCGACCTCCAGCAGGCGGCCAATCGCGCCCTGCGCGAAGGCTTGATCAGCTACGACCAGCGACATGGCTACAGGGGACCGGAAACCCGCCTGCCGAACATGACGCGGGAAGCGTGGCAGCAGGAGTTGAGCAAGCACCGCACCATCAATGGCCTCGAGCCGGCCATCGTCACACAGGTCGAGAAGAGCGGCATCCTCGTACTGACCCGTAATGGCGAGGAAGAAGCCGTCGCCTGGGACAGCATGAAATGGGCGCGCCCCTATCTCAACACCAACAGCCTTGGGCCCCGCCCGCAATCTCCTGCCGATGTCGTGCAACCCGGCGATCTGATTCGCGTGCAGCGTAGCGAAGAAGGCAGCCTGCTATTCAGCCAGGTGCCCTCGGCCCAAAGCGCGCTGGTTTCCCTGGACCCGCAGAATGGTGCCATCCGTGCACTGGTCGGAGGCTTCTCCTTCGAACAGAGCAACTACAACCGGGCGGCCCAAGCCAAGCGCCAGCCCGGCTCGAGCTTCAAGCCCTTCCTTTATACAGCAGCACTGGACAGTGGCTTCACCGCGGCGACCATGGTCAACGATGCTCCCATCGTGTTCCATGAAGCTGGCATGGAAGAGGCCTGGCGACCGAAGAACGACAACAACACCTTCCTCGGCCCGATCCGGTTGCGCGAGGCGCTCTACAAGTCCCGCAACCTGGTTTCCATTCGCCTGCTCCAGACCATCGGCATCGACTATGCGCTGGACTACGTGACCCGGTTCGGCTTCAACAGGCAGGAGCTCCCGCGCAATCTGTCCCTCGCGCTGGGTACCGCCAACCTGACCCCTCTGGAAGTAGCCGGCGGCTGGACCGTCTTCGCCAATGGCGGCTACAAAGTGCAGCCCTACCTGATCGAGCGAATTGAAAGCCGGGAAGGCGAGCCTCTTTATGTAGCCAACCCGCCGAGCGTCCCAACCGAAGAGAACATGGCCCAACAGCCGGAGCCCTCCGAAGAAAGGGAAGCCACTATCACCCAGGTGAGTAACAGCCCCGCCGTCCCCGCCGAACCGGCCATAGCCGAACGCGTGGTAGACCCACGCACCACCTACATCATGACCAGCATGCTGCAGGATGTGATCAAGCGCGGCACCGGACGCAGGGCGCTGAGCATGAAGCGAGGCGACATAGCCGGCAAGACCGGCACCACCAACGAATCCAAGGACAGCTGGTTCTCCGGCTACAACGCAGACTTGGTCACGACGGTCTGGGCCGGCTTCGATCAGCCGGAAAGCCTGGGGCGCAATGAGTACGGCGGGACCGTTGCCTTGCCGATCTGGATCGATTTCATGAGCGCCGCACTCAAGGAAAAGCCGGAGCACGTCCAGCCCGAGCCGGAGGGTCTGCTTACACTGCGCATTGACCCGATCACCGGTCGTGCAGCCTCACCGGGCTCGCCCAACGCCTACTTCGAACTGTTCAAGAGCGAGGATTCGCCCCCGCCCATGAACGAACTCGAACCAGGCATGGGCTTCCCGGGCAGCCCGCTACCCGCCGACGAAGCCGCACCCATCGATCTGTTCTGATAGACAGCCCCATAAAAACAAAACCCCGCCGAAGCGGGGTTTTGTTTTGAGAGCTTGGCAGCTTAGCCGTTGAAGACGTCGTCCACCGACTTCAGCGGGTAGTGCTTCGGATACGGCAGAGTGGCTACGCCGCTCTCGATCGCAGCCTTGGCCACGGCGTCGCACACCACGGTAATCAGACGAGCATCCATCGGCTTCGGAATGATGTACTCGCGACCGAACTCCAGCTTGATGCCACCGTAGGCGTCGCAGACTTCCTGCGGAACCGGCAGCTTGGCCAGGTCGCGCAACGCCAGGGCGGCGGCAATCTTCATTTCTTCGTTGATGCGGGTCGCGCGAACATCGAGCGCACCACGGAAGATGAAGGGGAAGCCGAGCACGTTGTTCACCTGGTTCGGATAGTCCGAACGACCGGTGGCCATGATCACGTCATTGCGGGTTTCATGGGCCAGCTCCGGCTTGATTTCCGGGTCCGGGTTGGAGCAGGCGAAGACGATCGGGTTCGGCGCCATGCGCTTCAGGTCTTCGGCGCTCAGCAGGTTGGCGCCCGACAGGCCGACGAACACATCGGCACCTTCCAGGGCATCGGACAGTGTGCGCTTGTCAGTTTCGTGGGCGAACACGGCCTTGTACTGGTTCAGATCATCGCGACCGGCATGGATCACGCCTTTGCGGTCGATCATATAGATGTTCTCGACCTTGGCCCCCATGCTCACCAGCAGTTTCATGCAGGAGATCGCCGCAGCGCCGGCGCCCAGGCAGACGATCTTCGCCGCTTCGAGCGTCTTGCCGGAGATTTCCAACGCATTGAGCATGCCGGCGGCCGTTACGATGGCGGTGCCGTGCTGGTCGTCATGGAAGACCGGGATATCGCACTGATCGATCAATGTGCGCTCGATCTCGAAGCACTCCGGCGCCTTGATGTCTTCCAGGTTGATGCCACCGAAGGTGATGGAAATGCGCTTGACAGTGTCGATGAAGGCCTGCGGGCTTTCGGCATCGACTTCGATGTCGAACACGTCGATGCCGGCGAAACGCTTGAACAGCACGCCCTTGCCTTCCATGACCGGCTTGGAGGCCAGCGGGCCGAGGTTGCCCAGACCGAGAATAGCCGTGCCATCGGAGATGACTGCCACCAGATTGCCCTTGCCGGTATAGCGGTAGGCCAGTTCCGGATCGCGGGCGATCTCGCGTACCGGCTCGGCGACACCCGGGCTGTATGCCAGAGACAGATCACGGGCAGTGGCAGTGGGCTTGGTCAGCTCGACGCTCAGCTTCCCGGGACGGGGCTGGGCGTGATACTCGAGAGCGGCTGTTTTCAGGTCAGACATGTTGGCATTTTCCGCTTTTGCTGGTGAACAGACAGGCGGCCGAGCATACGCAAGATGAAGGGGCCCCACAAGACTGTTCAGTCACCCGTGTCAAGGCCCCTAGCGTACGACTTTAAGCCAGTCTCCTGGATGCGGCTCGCCGTTTGGGTAGAGGTTGTTGAGAAGGCGGAGACGGGCCTCCGAGTCACCGGGAAGCCGAGAAGACTTGGCGATATCCGCCATGCGCTGCCCCGGAGTGACGCGAACCAGCTGCACGCGCAACGGCTCGGCGAGCTTGCGCTCATTAGCCGCAAGCGGGCGGAAGCTCTTGATCACCGAGAGGAAGCGGGCGTCTTCGCTCTCCAGCGAGCCGCGACCTTTGATACCTGCCAGGAAGATAAAGGCATGGCCGTCCTTGTACAGGACAGCCACACGCTTGGCCGGATTGCCGGGTATGACCGCGGCATGCCCCTCCAGACCAGCCTGACGCAGCGGCTCTTCCTGAGCCAGGCGCTGTGCCCGAACGCGCTGACGTAGGAACTCCGCCGGGGTCATCCCTTGCTTGGGCTCCTCGAGCACCATGGCGACGAAGGCTTGCTGGTCGGGAGAGAGACCAATCAAGGCATCGGGACGGTTGACCATCTGCCAGCCATCCGGAAAGCGCAGAGTGAAACCGAGCCCCGCGTGATAAAACTGCTGGCCACGACGCACACCACTGGCCTCCGAATCGCCGAAAGGCAACCCCTCCAGCGCCTTCAGGAACGCCTCCCGGTTAACTTCCTGCTGCCCGCTCGCCAATGCCTGGGCCGGGCCGATCACCTGTTGCAAACGACGGTCGTTGTCCGGGTGGGTATCGAAGATTCCGTGATAACTGGCAGGAGCCGGCTGGCCGCTCTTCGCCGCTTGATCCCGGGCAAAGGTCTCCTGGTTCTTCAGGATCTTCACGACCTCGATCATCGCCTGCGGATCGTAGCCGCTGCGCGCCAGGTACTGGGCACCGAGCCCGTCGGCTTCCAGCTCCATGTCCCGACCGTAGCCACGCACGAATGCCGTGCCCAGCACATTGGTGAGGTCGCCCGCGGCACTGACTCCGGTGCCGATGGCCACTGCCTGCCCCAACAACCCCCAGGCAGTCGACTGGCTCTGCTGGCGTACGCTGTGGCGAGCGGTGACATGGCCGATCTCATGCCCCAGCACGGCCGCCAGCTCCGCCTCGGTGTTCAGATAGGCGAGCAACCCGCGATGGATATAGATGTGCCCACCGGGCAAGGCGAAAGCGTTGATGTCCGGGCTATCGATGACCGTGAAGGTATAGGCCAGGCTGCTCCGGTGCCCATGCCGTGCCACCCGCTCGCCCACTTGCTGGACATAGGCCTGGAGTTTCTCATCGGCGTAACGCGGGTTCTGCTTGAGGATTTCCTGGCTATAGCGCTGACCGAGATCGATCTCTTCGCGCTCGCTCATCATCACGAAATCGGTGCGCCCGGTCGCCGGATTCACCGCACAGCCAGCCAGAATGAAAGGCGCCAGGAGCAGAGCACAAAGACGCATCATCGAACGACCTCCAGCATCGCGGGAGAAGTGAGAGGCAGCAGCCAACGGGCCTGCCCGGATCTAGCCTCCCCGCTGCGGGACCTATCCATCACCCAACCACGCACTTCCACGTCGCGGCCGGCCAATGCCATGAGCACTTTCTCATCGAAGGACGCGATCAGTCGGGGCTCGACACGCAGGACCAACGGCCCCTCCATCTCGAGCCAGATACCTCCGCGATTCCGCTCCACTTTTGCCACCCGCCCCCTGATCAACGCGAAGCCGCTTTGCTCGAGCGCAGCCGCCTCCAGCCAGGGCGCACGCCGCCAGAGCCCCCGCCGCGCCTCGCGCGCATCCCGCTCGGCGGCACGCTGACACTCCGCCAGGGCCACGTTCGGCTCGACCGCCACGGCGAAGCCCAACCCTTCCGCCAGCAATACGGCCTCGATATTGCGCCCGCCGGCGTCATAAGCATGCGCCAAGGTACGGCCATAGCGGTCCTTGGCCTGCCGACCGGGACGTAGCCCGACCCGACCATCGTTCGCCGCTACGAGCTGAGCAAGGCGCTTGCGCGCCGCCTCGGCAAAGGGCTCGTCGGAACGCCCCTTGCGCCCCAGCTCGGGAGCATTCAGGCCGATCAACCGGATGCTGCGACCATCGACGAGGCGCACGGTGTCGCCATCCACCACCTTCTGCACCGGCAGTTGCGGCAGCTTGCCCGGAGACGGACAGAACGCCATCGCCGGGGAGAACCAAAGAACGGAAACGAAAAAGGCGCCCACAAGGGACGCCTTTTTCATCGACTCGGAAAAACCCATCAGGCTTCCCGTAGCGCGGGCCAGATTACTTGGCGCCGAACACGCCGAAACGCTGCTTGAAGCGATCGATACGGCCGCCGGTGTCCAGCACTTTCTGCTTGCCGGTGTAGAACGGGTGGCACTCGGAGCACACGTCCAGGCTGATCGGCTTGCACAGGGTTGAACGGGTCTTGATGACGTTGCCGCAGCTGCAGGTGGCAACGACTTCATCGTACGCGGGATGGATTTCCGGTTTCATCGTCTGATCCTCAGGTCTAGCGTGCCGCCACCCGACCCTATGTCGGATACCGCACGGAAATAGGCGGCGGATAATACCAGAGCACGGGATCGATGCAAGCGAGGCGGTAACCGGCCGTCGTTTGGGGCCATGCTAAGATCGCGGCCTTTATCGAGGATCGCCGCTTGCCCGACGCCCAACCCCACTCGCCCATCCTGCGTCTTGCCCTGCCCTCGCCGCTGCGTCGCCTGTTCGACTACCGCGCGCCGACCGGCGTACCGCGCGGAGCGCTGCAGCCCGGGGTGCGCCTGCGCGTGCCGTTCGGCCGGCGCGAGGTGGTCGGCGTCCTGGTCGAGCTCAGCGATCACAGCGAGGTGCCCGCCGACAAACTCAAGGCCGCCCTCGAACTGCTCGACCAGCGCCCGCCATTGCCGGCGTCGCTGTTCAAGCTGTGCCTGTGGACCGCGCAGTACTACCAACACAGCTTGGGCGACACCCTGAGCTGGGCGCTGCCCGTCCTGCTGCGTCAGGGCGAACCGGCCGAGGCGAGGCAGGAGCGTTTCTGGCACGCGGCGCCGGATGTGCGCCTCGATGACCCGCGCCTGGCGCGGGCTCCGCGTCAGAAACAGGCGCTGCAGACCCTCGCCCAGCACCCCCATGGCGTGGCGCATCAACTGCTCGGCAAACTGCAGATCAACAAGGACAGCCTCGACCTGCTCCTGGAAAAGGGCCTCGTGCGCGTCGAGGTGCGCAGACATCGGCCTGCCGAGCATCATGGTGGCTGGCTGGCGCAGCCCGAACTGCCGCTGAACGCCGAACAGCGCGCCGCCGCCGAGGCGGTACACGCCGGTTTTGGCCGGTTCGGCGCCTACCTGCTGGCCGGCGTCACCGGCAGCGGCAAGACCGAGGTGTACCTGCAATTGATCCGCCAGACCCTGGAAGCCGGCAAACAGGCCCTGGTAC
Source organism: Pseudomonas indica NBRC 103045 (assembly GCF_002091635.1). GTDB lineage: Bacteria > Pseudomonadota > Gammaproteobacteria > Pseudomonadales > Pseudomonadaceae > Pseudomonas_M > Pseudomonas_M indica. The sequence goes on from NZ_BDAC01000001.1 coordinate 177,624, forward strand.
TGATCCCGGAAATCAACCTCGGCCCGCAAACGCTGGAACGCTTCGCCCGCCGCTTCAACGCCCGCATCGCCCTGCTGCACTCCAACGTCAACGACCGCGAGCGCCTGGACGCCTGGCTGGCGGCACGCGACGGCGAGGCGGACATCGTCATCGGTACCCGTTCGGCGCTGTTCACGCCGCTGAAGCATCCGGGCTTGATCATCGTCGACGAGGAGCACGACGCTTCTTATAAACAGCAGGAAGGGCTGCGTTATCACGCCCGCGATCTCGCTCTGGTCCGTGCCCGGCAGGAAGACGTGCCGATTCTGCTCGGCTCCGCCACGCCCTCGCTGGAAAGCCTGCAGAACGCCTATGCCGGCCGCTATGCCCTGCTCAAGCTCACCCAGCGCGCCGGCGGTGCGCGTCAGCCGCGCTTCCTGCGCCTGGACGTGAAGAGCCGTCCGCTGGACTCCGGCATCTCCGGGCCGATGCAACAGGCCATCGGCCAGACCCTGGAAGCCGGCCAGCAAGTGCTGGTCTTCCTCAACCGCAGGGGTTTCGCGCCGACCCTGCTCTGTCACGACTGCGGCTGGATCAGCCAGTGCCCACGCTGCGATGCACGAATGACCGTACACCAGCGATCCGGCGAACTGCGCTGCCACCACTGCGGTCACGCGCAGCGCCCACCGAGCAATTGCCCGGATTGCGGCAAGGTGGACCTGCGCCCGATTGGCGCCGGCACCGAGCGCGCCGAAGAACGCCTGCGCATCCTCTTCCCGGAATACCCGGTGCTGCGCATCGACCGCGACAGTACGTCGCGCAAGGGCGCGATGGACCAGTTGTTCGGCACCATCCAGCGCGGCCACCCATGCATCCTGGTAGGCACCCAGATGCTCGCCAAGGGACATCATTTCCCCCGCGTCACCCTGGTGGCCATCCTCGATGCCGACGGGGGACTGTTCTCCGCCGACTTCCGTGCCAGCGAGCGCATGGCCCAATTGATCGTTCAGGTCGCCGGACGCGCCGGACGTGCCGAGGAGCCCGGCAAGGTCATCATCCAGACCCACCTGGCCGACCACCCTCTGCTCGTGCAACTCACCGAACAGGGCTACTTCGCCTTCGCCGAGCAGGCCCTGAGCGAGCGCCGCGCCGCCGGCCTGCCACCGTTCACCCACCTGGCGCTGCTACGCGCCGAAGCGCACAAGCCCGGCCAAGCCGAGGGTTTTCTCGACGAGGCCTGTACGGAAGCCGATCGGCTCCTGGCCGAACTGCAACTGGGCAGCATCGAGCTGCTCGGCCCCGTTCCGGCGCCGATGGAACGCCGTGCCGGCCGCTATCGTGCGCAACTCCTGCTACAAGGTAACGCCCGCGCGCCGCTGCATCGTCTGATGAACGCCTGGCTGCCGATACTCGAACACCTGCCTGGCGGCCGCGCGGTACGCTGGTCGCTGGACGTGGACCCGATCGACCTGTTCTGAGCCCTTGCCGCACAAGGCATGCGCGCCGCAGGTGGCTTGCAGCTCGCCGCTGCTTTTATAATGCGCAGTTTTCAACCAGCGCCCCGAGGCGCCGCCGTCCCCACGGCCAAACGAGCGGACCATGAAAGACACCATTCGCCAGCTGATCCAGCACGCCCTGAACCATCTCGCCAGCGAGGGCGTTCTGCCCGAAGGGCTGAGCCCGGCGATCCAGGTGGAAAACACCAAGGACAAGAGCCACGGCGATTTCGCCAGCAACATCGCCATGATGCTGGCCAAACCGGCTGGGATGAAACCGCGCGACCTGGCGGAAAAACTGATCGCCGCCCTGCCGGCCAACGAGCAGGTGGCCAAGGTGGAGATCGCCGGCCCCGGCTTCCTCAATTTCTTCCAGAACACCGGCGCCCTCGCCCAGCGCCTCGAAGCCGCATTGGCCGATGCCAAGCTGGGCGTACGCAAGGCCGGAGCGAAGGAGCGGGTCGTCGTGGACCTGTCCGCGCCCAACCTGGCCAAGGAAATGCACGTTGGCCACCTGCGTTCGACCATCATTGGCGACGGCGTGGCCCGGGTGCTGGAATTCCTCGGCGATGAAGTGATCCGCCAGAACCACGTGGGCGACTGGGGCACCCAGTTCGGCATGCTGCTGGCCTACCTGCAGGAAAACCCGGCCTCCGCCGAGAGCGAGCTGTCCGACCTGGAACAGTTCTATCGCGCCGCGAAGAAGCGTTTCGACGAATCCAGCGAATTCGCCGACCGCGCCCGCGAACTGGTGGTGCAGTTGCAGGCGGGCGATGCGGAATGCCTGCGTCTCTGGCACCGCTTCAACGACATCTCGCTGTCGCATTGCCAGAAGGTCTACGACCGCCTCAACGTCAAGCTGACACCCGCCGACGTCAAGGGCGAAAGCGCCTACAACGACGACCTGCCCAATGTGATCGCCGACCTGCGCAGCGCCAGCCTGCTCACCGAGAGCGAGGGCGCCCAGTGCGTGTTCCTCGACGAATTCAAGAATGCCGAAGGCAATCCGCTGCCGGTAATCGTGCAGAAGGCCGGCGGCGGTTACCTCTATGCCACCACCGACCTCGCCGCGATGCGCTACCGCAGCCGCGTACTCAAGGCCGACCGCGCCCTGTATTTCGTCGACCAGCGCCAAGCCCTTCACTTCCAGATGGCTTTCGCCGTGGCACGCCGTGCCGGCTTCGTCCATGACGGCATGGATCTCGAGCACATGGGCTTCGGTACCATGAACGGCGCCGACGGCCGTCCCTTCAAGACCCGCGACGGCGGCACGGTGAAGCTGATCGACCTGCTCGACGAGGCCGAAGAGCGCGCCTACAAACTGGTGAAGGAGCGTAACCAGCAGCGCGCCGAACGGGGCGAAACGCCGCTGAAAGAAGACGAGCTGCGCCAGATCGGCCGCGTCGTGGGCATCGACTCGGTGAAGTACGCCGACCTCTCCAAGCACCGCACCAGCGACTACAACTTCAACTTCGAGCAGATGCTCAGCTTCGAGGGCAACACCGCGCCCTACCTGCTCTACGCCTATACCCGCGTGGCCAGCGTGTTCCGCAAATTGGGGAAGGGCTTCGACGAAATCGAGGGCCACATCGCCCTGGATGCCGAGCAGGAGATCGCCCTGGCGGCCAAGCTGGCGCAGTTCGGCGAAGTGCTCAACAGCGTTGCCGAGAAAGGCGTCCCGCACCTGTTGTGCGCCTATCTGTATGATCTGGCCGGTCTGTTTTCCAGCTTCTACGAGCACTGCCCGATCCTCACCGCGGAGGAGCCGGCACAACAGCAGAGCCGCCTGCGCCTCGCGGCGCTGACCGGCCGTACCCTCAAGCAGGGTCTGGAACTGCTCGGGCTGGAAACTCTGGAACGCATGTAAAGGGAAGCCCGGAAGCGCATGGCGAAGAAAAAAGCAGCACCCAAGCGCGGCGCGAGCCGCTATCAGGCACCCAAGAACAAACCGGTGCCGGGCTGGGTGTGGATGGTCTGCGGCCTCGCCATCGGCGGTTTCCTGGTGTTCCTGATGAAACTGGAGCCGGGGCGCAACGAAGTGAAGCGGCCCAAGCCCGAACAGGCACGCCCCGGCACCACCAGCCAGCCGGCCAAGACCCCGCAGCCGGCGCAGCCCGAGAAGCCGAAGTACGACTTCTACACGCTGCTGCCCGAATCCGAAGTCATCGTGCAACCGGAAGCACTGCCGGAGCCGACGCCGGCACCAACGCCCCCGCCGACACAGCCGCCGGTCAAGCTGACCCCGGAACAGGAGGCAGCCAAGGCCGAGGCGCTGCTCAACGGCAAGACGCCGCCACCGATTCCCACGCCCACGCCGCCGCCCACCGTGGCCAAGGCGCCGGTCACCCAGTTCTTCCTGCAGGCCGGCTCGTTCCGCCGCAAGGACGACGCCGAAGCGGTGCGGGCCCAGATCATCCTGCTCGGCCAGAACGTGAAGGTGGAATCCGGCACCGTGCGCGACGAAACCTGGCACCGGGTAATGGTCGGCCCCTTCGCCAACCGCGAGCAGCTCAACAGCGCGCAAAAGGAACTCAGCGCCAACGGTTTCAGCAACCTGTTGCTGCAACAGCGCCAGGTACGCTGACCCCAGCGGAAGCGGGCTCCGACCCGCTCCATCCGGGCCCGCACGGCAGCGGAGCGACGCAATCCGTCGCTGTCACCCGGCCAGCCTTGAAACCCTCATCCGCCTGCCCCATATACCCTGCATAACGCCGTCTGCAGGAGTAAGTCCCTTGACCACCATCGTTTCAGTCCGCCGCCACGGCAAAGTCGTCATGGGTGGCGACGGCCAGGTTTCCCTCGGCAACACTGTCATGAAAGGCAACGCGAAGAAGGTACGCCACCTGTACCACGGCCAGGTCCTGGCCGGCTTTGCCGGTGCCACGGCGGACGCCTTCACCCTGTTCGAGCGCTTCGAAGGCCAGTTGGAGAAACACCAGGGCCATCTGGTCCGTGCCGCCGTGGAGCTGGCCAAGGATTGGCGTACCGACCGTTCGCTGAGCCGGCTGGAGGCGATGCTCGCCGTGGCCAACAAGGACGCGTCGCTGATCATCACCGGCAACGGCGACGTGGTCGAACCCGAGCACGGCCTGATCGCCATGGGCTCCGGCGGCGGTTACGCCCAGGCCGCGGCCATGGCGCTGCTGCAGCACAACGATGCGCTGTCCGCCCGCGAAGTCGCGGAAACCGCCTTGAAGATCGCCGGGGCCATCTGCGTCTTCACCAACCAGAATCTGACCATCGAGGAGCTGGACTCCGCCGTCTGAGGCGCGTCCGCTCTGGAGCCTTACGCATGTCCATGACGCCCCGCGAGATCGTTCACGAACTCAACCGCCATATCATCGGCCAGGACGACGCCAAGCGCGCCGTGGCCATTGCCCTGCGCAACCGCTGGCGGCGCATGCAGTTGCCCGTCGAACTGCGCCAGGAAGTCACGCCGAAGAACATCCTGATGATCGGCCCCACCGGGGTCGGCAAGACCGAGATCGCCCGTCGCCTGGCCAAACTGGCCAACGCTCCCTTCCTGAAGGTCGAGGCGACCAAGTTCACCGAGGTCGGCTATGTCGGCCGCGATGTGGAGTCAATCATCCGCGACCTCGCCGATGCCGCGGTGAAGATGCTCCGCGAACAGGAAATCCAGAAAGTCCGTTACCGCGCCGAAGATGCCGCCGAAGAGCGCATCCTTGATGCTCTGCTTCCGCCGGCGCGACCGGTCGGCTTCAGCGAAGAGCCGGTGCGCAGCGAAGATTCGAACACCCGCCAACTGTTCCGCAAACGCCTGCGCGAAGGCCAGTTGGATGACAAGGAAATCGACATCGAGGTGGCTGACGTGCCCTCCGGCGTGGAGATCATGGCGCCACCCGGCATGGAGGAGATGACCAGCCAGTTGCAGAACCTCTTCTCCGGCTTGGCCAAGGGCAAGAAGAAGAGCCGCAAACTCAAGGTCAGGGACGCGCTCAAGCTGATCCGCGACGAAGAGGCGGCACGCCTGGTCAACGAGGAAGAACTCAAGGCCCGTGCCCTGGAAGCGGTGGAGCAAAACGGTATCGTCTTCATCGATGAGATCGACAAGGTTGCCAAGCGCGGCAACGTTGGCGGTGCCGACGTTTCCCGCGAAGGCGTCCAGCGCGACCTCCTGCCGCTGATCGAAGGCTGTACGGTGAACACCAAGCTGGGCATGGTGAAGACCGACCACATCCTGTTCATCGCCTCCGGCGCCTTCCACCTGTCCAAGCCCAGCGACCTGGTGCCGGAGCTGCAGGGCCGCCTGCCGATCCGCGTGGAGCTGAAGGCCCTGTCGCCGCAGGACTTCGAGCGCATCCTCACCGAGCCGCACGCCTCGCTCACCGAGCAGTACCGCGAGCTGCTGAAGACCGAGGGGCTGGAAATCGAATTCGTCGAGGACGGCATCAAGCGTCTCGCCGAGATCGCCTGGCAGGTCAACGAGAAGACCGAGAACATCGGCGCCCGCCGGCTGCACACACTGCTCGAACGCCTGTTGGAAGAGGTCTCCTTCAGCGCCGCCGACCTGGCCAGCGAGCACAGCGGCAAGCCGATCCGGATCGACGCCGCCTACGTCAACAGTCACCTCGGCGAACTGGCGCAGGACGAAGACCTGTCGCGCTATATTCTCTAAGAGCAGTTGCAAGCGCCAAGCTACAAGCCGGAAGCATCCCGCTTCGACTTGTAGCTTGACGCTTGCGGCTTGGAGCTTGCGATGCGGATACCCAGCGCCATTGAACTGCACAAAGCCTCGAAGACCCTCACACTGAAATACGGTGAGGGCGAGAGCTATACCCTGCCGGCCGAATTCCTTCGCGTGCACTCGCCATCCGCCGAGGTGCAGGGGCACGGCAACCCGATACTGCAATACGGCAAACTGCATGTCGGCCTCAGCAAAATCGAGCCGGCCGGGCAGTACGCCCTCAAGCTCAGCTTCGATGACGGGCACGACAGCGGCCTGTTCACCTGGGATTACCTCCACCACCTGGCCACCAACCAGGAACGCCTGTGGAAGGAATACCTCGCCGCCCTGGCCGCAGCCGGCAAATCCCGCGACCCCGACGAGTCGGTGGTCAAGCTGATGCTGTAGTCCGCCACCCAGGCGGACCAGACCACCTCCCTCCTCCCCCTCCGCGGTTAGGGCGAATTTTCTAATCCGCCCCGGCATACTCGTCCGGGCATATGGCCATTCGCTGGGCCGCTTGCGCAAAAACCCAAACTCGGGTAACCAAGGAACTGGCAGGTTCCCTGCATCCAATCGAAGGATGCAAATCAAGACGCGGAGTGGTTTTTCCGCAACCGGTAACCCGAGCAGTACCAGGCCGTTCGCCCTGTGTCGCCGCGCACACAGCAGCATGCCGGTATCCGTCTCAGGACAATGGAGCGTCGTTGATGACCCAGAAGAACAACGAAGACTTGCAACGCCAGGCGTCTGAAAACACTTTGAATCTCAACCCTGTCATCGGCTTACGCGGCAAAGACATCATCACCTCGGCCCGCATGGTGCTCTTGCAGGCCCTCAAGCAACCCATTCACAGCATCAAGCACGTCGGCCATTTCACCCTGGAACTGAAGAACGTTCTGCTCGGCCAATCCGAACTCACTCCGGAATCCGACGATCGCCGCTTCGCCGATCCGGCCTGGAGCCAGAACCCGCTGTACCGACGCTACCTGCAGACCTACCTGGCCTGGCGCAAGGAACTTCATGACTGGATCGAGGACAGCAACCTCTCCGAGCTGGACACCAGCCGCGGTCACTTCGTGATCAACCTACTGACCGAAGCCCTGGCGCCGACCAACAGCATGGCCAACCCGGCCGCGGTCAAACGCTTCTTCGAAACCGGCGGCAAGAGCCTGCTGGATGGCCTTTCCCACCTGGCCAAGGACCTGGTCAACAACGGCGGCATGCCCAGCCAGGTCAACATGGATGCCTTCGAGGTCGGCAAGAACCTCGCCACCACCGAAGGCGCGGTGATCTTCCGCAACGATCTGCTTGAACTGATCCAGTACAAGCCGACCACCGAGCAGGTCCATGAACGCCCCCTGCTGGTAGTGCCGCCGCAGATCAACAAGTTCTACGTCTTCGACCTGTCGCCGGAAAAGAGCCTGGCGCGTTTCTGCCTGCGTAACGGTTTGCAGACCTTCATCGTCAGTTGGCGCAACCCGACCAAGGCACAACGCGAGTGGGGCCTGTCCACCTACATCGAGGCGCTGAAAGAAGCCATCGACGTGATCCTCGCCATCACCGGCAGTAAGGATCTGAACATGCTCGGCGCCTGCTCCGGGGGCATCACCACCGCCTCGCTGCTCGGCCACTACGCCGCCACCGGCGAAACCAAGGTGAATGCCCTGACCCTGCTGGTCAGCGTGCTGGATACCAAGCTGGATACCCAGGTCTCGCTGTTCGTCGACGAGCAGACCCTGGAAGCGGCAAAGCGTCGCTCCTACCAGGCCGGCGTACTGGAAGGCCGGGACATGGCCAAGGTGTTCGCCTGGATGCGGCCGAACGACCTCATCTGGAACTACTGGGTCAACAATTACCTGCTCGGCAACGAACCGCCGGTGTTCGACATCCTCTATTGGAACAACGACACTACGCGCCTCCCGGCCGCCTTCCATGGCGACCTCATCGAACTGTTCAAGAACAACCCGCTGACCCGTCCCTACGCCCTGGAAGTGTGCGGCACACCGATCGACCTCAAGCAGGTCAACAGCGACATCTTCTGCGTCGCCGGCACCACGGACCACATCACGCCCTGGGAAGCCTGTTACAAGTCGGCCCTGCTGTTCGGTGGGAAATGCGAATTCGTGCTCTCCAACAGCGGGCATATCCAGAGCATCCTCAATCCACCGGGCAACCCCAAAGCACGCTTCATGACCAACGAAACCCTGCCGCCCAGCCCCAAGGCCTGGCAGGAAGACGCGACCAAGCACGCCGACTCCTGGTGGCTGCACTGGCAGACGTGGATGGCGGCTCGCTCCGGCGAACTGAAGAAGGCACCGGCCAAGCTGGGCAACAAGGCCTACCCGGCCGGCGAGGCCTCGCCCGGTACCTATGTGCATGAGCGCTGACAGCATGCACCTTGCGCAGTACTGCCCAGGGCACCCGGACGTGCCTTACTCAATGGCGGCCGATCATGGCCGGTGTGCCGCCAACGAAGCCCGGACCAGGACCGGCGCCCGGCTTCGTCACTCTGGGAACGTGCCGGATTGCTGTTCCCAGCGGTTCAATCCATAGGGCTCAGTACATGCTGCAACCTTTCGTATTCCGCACCATCGACCTGGACGGCCAGACCATCCGTACCGCCGTGCGGCCGGGCAAGCCGCACCTCACGCCGCTGCTGATCTTCAACGGCATCGGCGCCAACCTGGAACTGGTGTTCCCCTTCGTCCAGGCGTTGGACCCGGATCAGGAAGTGATCGCCTTCGACGTGCCCGGCGTCGGCGGCTCCTCCACGCCGAGCAAGCCCTATCGCTTTCCCGGCCTCGCCAAGCTGGCGGCCCGGATGCTCGACTACCTGGATTACGGCCGGGTCAATGCCATCGGCGTGTCCTGGGGCGGTGCGCTGGCCCAGCAGTTCGCCCACGACTACCCGGAACGCTGCAAGAAGCTGGTGCTCGCCGCCACCTCGGCCGGCGCCGTGATGATCCCCGGCAAGCCCAAGGTGCTCTGGCGTATGGCCAGCCCACGGCGCTACATCCAGCCGTCCTATGGCGTGCAGATCGCACCGGACATCTACGGCGGCGCCTTCCGCCGCGACCCCAACCTGGCCATGGCCCATGCGAGCAAGGTGCGTTCCTCGGGCAAGCTGGGCTATTACTGGCAGCTGTTCGCCGGCCTCGGCTGGACCAGTATCCACTGGCTGCACCGGATCAAGCAGCCGACCCTGATCCTCGCCGGCGACGACGACCCGATCATCCCGCTGATCAACATGCGTTTGTTGGCTTGGCGCATTCCGAATTCGGAACTGCATGTCATCGATGATGGTCACTTGTTCCTAGTGACGCGCGCGGAGGCAGTAGCGCCTATCATCATGAAGTTCCTACAAGAGGAACGGCAGCGTGCAGTGATGCATCCCCAGCCGGCTCCACTGCGCAGTCACTGATCGCGTAATCCAAGTGCGAGGCCCAGGCGCCTGACCCAGCACAGGGCCAGGCGCCACAGATTCCTTTTGCGCGAGCTGTCTGGAATGCGTTCCGGCGCGTATTGGTACAAGCCTTGCTGTTTGGCTCTTGACGGTTAAGACGATGGAGTGTTGCCCCCATGCGAGAGAAACCAGCGGCGAGCGCGTTGCCCGTCCCATCCACTTATATGAACGCGCAAAGCGCCATGGTCGGCCTCCGCGGCCGAGACCTGTTTTCCACCTTCCGCACCCTGGCCTTCCAAGGGCTGCGCCAACCAATCCTCAGCGCCCGACATCTCGCGGCATTCGGCACCCAGCTCGGTCGGGTGCTGATCGGCGATACCCCCTACAAACCCAATCCGCAGGATTCCCGCTTCGCCGACCCCACCTGGCACCTCAACCCCTTCTATCGACGTGGCCTTCAGGCTTACCTGGCCTGGCAAAAACAGATCGCTGCCTGGATCGACGACAGCGACCTGGACGCCGATGACCGCGCCCGCGCCCGCTTCGTCCTCTCGTTGCTCAGCGATGCCCTCTCGCCGTCCAACAGCCTGCTCAACCCGCTGGCCGTCAAGGAGTTGTTCAACACCGGCGGCGCCAGCTTCTTCAAAGGGGTCAGCCACCTGTTCGAAGACCTGCTGCACAACAACGGTTTGCCCAGCCAGGTCAGCAAGCGAGCCTTCGAGGTCGGCCGCAACCTGGCCGTCACACCGGGCGCCGTGGTGTTCCGCAACGAGCTGCTGGAGCTGATCCAGTACAAGCCGATGAGCGAAAAGCAGTACGTCCGCCCGCTGCTGATCGTCCCGCCGCAGATCAATAAGTTCTACATCTTCGATCTGAGCCCGGAAAAGAGCTTCGTCCAGTACGCCCTGAAGAACGGCTTGCAGGTCTTCATCATCAGTTGGCGCAACCCGGACGCGCGCCATCGCGAATGGGGGCTGTCCACCTACGTACAGGCCGTGGAGCAGGCGCTGGACGTCTGCCGCGCCATCTGCGGGAGCCGCGACGTCAACCTACTGGGCGCCTGCGCCGGCGGCCTGACCACCGCGGCCCTGCAAGGCCATCTGCAGGCCCGCCGCCAGTTGCGCAAGGTGGCCAGCTCCACTTACCTGGTCAGCCTGATGGACAGCCAGGTCGACACGCCGGCCACTCTGTTCGTCGACGAAAAGACCCTGGAAACCGCCAAGCGCCGCTCCTATCAACGCGGCGTGCTGGACGGCCGGGTCATGGCCAGCGTGTTCGCCTGGATGCGGCCGAACGACCTGATCTGGAACTACTGGATCAACAACTACCTGCTCGGCCGCCAGCCGCCCGCCTTCGATATCCTCTATTGGAACAACGACAACACCCGCCTGCCTGCGGCGCTGCACGGCGATTTCCTCGACCTGTTCAAGCACAACCCGTTGAGCCGTCCGGGTGGTCTGGAAGTCTGCGGCACCCCCATCGACCTGCAGAAAGTCACCGTGGACAGCTTCAGCGTGGCCGGCATCAACGACCACATCACGCCGTGGGACACGGTCTACCGCTCGACCCTGCTGCTCGGCGGCAACCGGCGTTTCATCCTGTCCAATAGCGGGCACATCCAGAGTATCCTCAACCCGCCGGGCAACCCAAAGGCGAACTATTACGAGGGCAGCAAGTTCAGTGGCGACCCACGTGCCTGGCAGCACGACGCCCAGCATGTCCAGGGCAGTTGGTGGCCGGAATGGTTGAAATGGATTCAGGAACACTCCGGCGAGCAACACGAAACCCGGATGACCCTCGGCAATGCCAACCACCCCGCGATGGAGGCGTCCCCCGGCACCTACGTTCACGTACGCTGACCGGACCCCGCTGGCCGGGAATCCGGCCAGCTTCTCTCACAGGAAGCGACAACAAGAAGACAGGATGAAAACCCGCGACCGCATCCTCGAATGCGCCCTGGCGCTGTTCAACCAACGGGGCGAACCCAACGTCTCCACCCTGGAAATCGCCACCGAAATGGGGATCAGTCCGGGTAATCTCTATTACCACTTCCATGGCAAGGAACCGCTGGTCCTCGCCCTGTTCGAGCGTTTCCAGGACGATCTGGCGCCGCTGCTCGACCCGCCCGGCGATGTCGAGCTGAGCGCCGAGGAGTACTGGCTGTTCCTGCACCTGATCGTCGAGCGCCTGGCGCAGTACCGCTTTCTGTTCCAGGACCTGTCCAACCTGGCCGGGCGCCTGCCTAAGCTGGCGCGTGGCATCCGTCAGTGGCTGAACGTGCTCAAGCGCACCCTGGCCACCCTGCTCGGCCAACTGAAGGCGCGCGATCAACTGGTCAGCGATACCCAGGCCCTCGGCCAACTGGTGGAACAGATCACCCTGACCCTGCTGTTCTCGCTGGATTACCAACGGATTCTCGGCAGCAACGGCGAGGTCCGGCTGGTGGTGTATCAGATAATGATGCTGGTGGCGCCCCACCTCACCAACGGCTCGCGCCAGGCGGCGGAGCAACTCGCCCAACGATACCTGGACACCTGAGTAGGCCGCGCCGCCGACGCGCAGCTGATCGTGAACCGGCTCTGAAACGCGAACGCCCGGCACATGGCCGGGCGTTCGCGTCCATCGGTGTCACTCAGGACGGAGTGCCGGGATTCGCCGGAGTAGCGGCGGGAGCCGGGGTTGCGGCCGGAGCAGCCGCCGGTGCGGCAGTGGTCGCCGGTGTTGCAGGCTTCGCTGCAGCTGCCGGTTTGGCTGCGGCCGGCTTAGCGGCTTTCGGTGCGACCGCCTTGGGGGTCGCCGCTTTCGGAGCAGCAGCCTTTTTCGCCACCGGCTTCTTCGCCGCCGCGGCTGCGGGTTTAGCGGCAGGCTTGGCGGCTGGTTTCGCTGCGGGCTTGGCGGCGGCTGCCGGCTTCGCTGCAGCCTTGGCCGCGGGTTTGGCTGCCGGCTTGCTCGCGGCCTTCGCCGCAGGCTTGGCGGCCGAAGCGGCGGCTTTCGCGGCCGGCTTCTTGGCAGCAGCCACCGGTTTCGCGGCGGCCTTCGGAGCCGGTTTCGCCGCTGCCGGCTTGACCGTGGCCGCCGAGACGCCCGTGAGCTTCTCCAACTGCTTGGTCAGGGAATCGACCTTGGCGTTCAGCTCCTTGACCTCGTTGCGGCTCGGCACGCCCAGGCGCGAGATCGCGCTGTTCAGACGCTTGTCGAACGCCTCTTCCAGCTCGCTCCACTTGCCCAGGGCCTTGCCCTTGACCTCCGCCACCCTGGTTTTGGCTGACAGGGCAGAAGATTTGACCGCCTCGACTTGCTTGTCGACTTCAGTCTTAGCCATTTTTTCCGCCTTTTCGCCGTCCTTGACCAAGGTGTCGAACAGCTTGGTACCGTCCTGACTGATCTTCGAATAGGCGCCCAGACCTGCGAGCCAGATTTGGCGGGAATACTTCTCGACCTCGCCGATCCAGGAACTGGTTTCTTTTTCGACTTTCTTCTTGCCTGCCATCCTGCTCTCCTTATTGAGTCTTCGCGGCACGCTCGAGCTTGGTCTCAGCGACACGGTCGAGCATCGCATTCAACACATCGAGCTTAGCAGAGAGTGCCTCAACATCCTGCTTGGAGGGAATACCGATGCGGTTCAGGGCGCTGGCCACACGGCTGTCGAAGGCCTTCTCGACCTTGTCCAGCTGAACGTCGACCTTCTCCTTCACACTGCTCTTCACGGTGTCGATCTGGGTGTTGGCCGCCTCGACCTGCTTGTCGACCAGCTTCTTGCCCTTCTTCTCGATGCCTTCGCCGGTCTTCACCAGCTCCTTGAAGTACTCGACGCCTTCCTGGCCGGCCTTGGCATAGGCGCCCAGGCCCGCCAGCCAGATTTGCCGTGCGTAGTATTTGGCATCGCTGATCAGCGTGGTCTTGCTTTCGGCTTTCTTGATAACGGCTACCTTGGCCATGATGCACCTCATGCGCAAAAGGGATGGGAACCGCCCGTACGGATTACGGGCTTAAGCGCAAGGTAGAGAGAAAAATTAGAAACCGCATACTAGGTTTGCCCGGGCGGATAACGCCGGATCAACCGAGGAAATCGTCCAACCCCTTCTCGATTTCCCGCTTGATGGTGCTGCCCAGGGCCGACAGCAGCAACCCCAGCTTCACCTCGACCCGCACCTGATCCTCGCCGACCTCGATACGCCCATGCGCGCCGCTGCGGTTGAAGGCCAGGGTATCGCCCTCCCAGTGGTACTCGACGTGGTATTCACTGGCCAGACGCTCGGCCAGGTGCTCGGCTTTCGCCCGGGCGGCGGTCCGGCCAAGCGAATGAGAGCGTTCGACGGTAATGCGGGACATGCAGGACTCCTGGCTGCGACTATTTAACGCACTATAACAAGGCGCCGGCGGGAAGCTGCAAGCTGTCGGCATGCCGCTGGCTCCAAGGGCGCGACGATAGCGTTTCACCGTTTTTCCCGGCGCACGCGGCTTGAAGCCTGCCGCCGCTTTTAGGTTTAGAATGGCCGCCACTTTTCCCCGGTGACAGCGACCATGAACGATCCACGCAAAGGCAGCGATACCGAACCCACCACCCACTTCGGCTACCAGAACGTGCCGGAAAGCCAGAAAGCGCAGAAGGTGGCCGAGGTATTCCATTCGGTGGCCGCCAAGTACGACCTGATGAACGACCTGATGTCCGGCGGCGTGCACCGGTTGTGGAAGCGTTTCACCATCGAACTGTCCGGCGTGCGCGTGGGCAACCGGGTGCTCGACATCGCCGGCGGCACCGGCGACCTGACCAAACAGTTCGCCCGCCTGGTCGGCCCCACCGGCGAAGTGGTACTGGCCGATATCAACGAATCCATGCTCAAGGTCGGCCGCGACCGGCTACTCGACCTGGGCGTCGCCGGCAACGTCAAGTTCGTCCAGGCCGACGCGGAGAAGCTGCCCTTCCCGGACAACCACTTCGACTGCGTGACCATTGCCTTCGGCCTGCGCAACGTGACCCACAAGGAAGACGCCCTGCGCTCCATGCTGCGCGTGCTCAAGCCCGGCGGCCGCCTGCTGGTACTGGAGTTCTCCAAGCCTACCAACGGCCTGCTGTCGAAGGCCTACGACGCCTATTCCTTCAGCCTGCTGCCGCTGATGGGCAAGCTGATCACCAACGACGCCGACAGCTACCGCTACCTTGCCGAATCGATCCGCATGCACCCGGACCAGGAAACGCTCAAGGCGATGATGGTCGACGCCGGCTTCGAGCGGGTGACCTACCACAACATGACCGGCGGCATCGTCGCCCTGCACCGCGGCATCAAGCCCTGATGCTCGGCACCGCCCTGCTCGCCGGCGTTGAGCACGGCGTCAATCGCGTCCTGCGGCTGGACGGGACCGCGCTGCCGCGCCTGGCGAAACTGGCCGGCAAGGTCATCGAGATCGACTGCCAGTCGCCCGCCATCCGCCTCTATCTCCTGCCCGGTGCCGAAGGCCTGCAACTCGCCGGTCAATGGGAAGCGCCTGTCGACTGCCGCCTGAGCGCTCCTGCGGCGACTCTCCTGCGCCTCGCCACGACCCGCCATAAGACCGCCGTGCTGCATGGCCCGGACGTGGACCTGAACGGCGACAGCGGCGTGCTGCTGGACCTCGCAGGCGTCCTTCAGGATCTGGAGCTGGATTGGGAATACGAACTGTCGCACTGGCTCGGCCCGGTCGGCAGTCATCTGCTCGGCAGCCATCTGCGCAGCCGCGCGAACTGGGCCGGCAACAGCCTGGACAGCCTGCGCCAGGACCTCGCCGACTACCTCAGCGAAGAGTCGCGCACCCTGGTCGGCCGCCGCGAAGCCGAAGCGCGATTCGCCGAACTGGACAGTCTCAAGCTCGCACTCGACCGACTCGACGCACGCATCGAGCGCCTCACCGACAAACTCAAGCCCAGCGATAACGAATGAAGCTGCTCGCCGCCCGCCGTCTGCTCCGCATCCAGAGCGTGGTCATCCGCTATCGTCTCGACGACCTGCTCCTCGAATTGCCGCTGCCCTGGTGGCTGCGCACCCTCAGCTACGCCCTGCCCTGGCGCTGGCTGCCACGCCGCAAGACCCACCTGACCCGCGGCGAATGCCTGCGCCTGGCCCTGGAAGACCTCGGCCCGATCTTCATCAAGTTCGGCCAGCTGCTGTCCACCCGCCGCGACCTGCTGCCGCCGGACATCGCCGACGAACTGGCCAAGCTGCAGGACCAAGTGCCGCCGTTCGACCCGGAGCAATCCGTTGCCCTCATCGAGTCGCAGCTCGGCCTCAAGGTCAGCGAGGCCTTCGCCCGCTTCGACAGCAAGCCGCTGGCCTCGGCTTCGGTGGCCCAGGTCCACGCCGCCCAGCTCAAGACTGGCGAGGAAGTGGTGGTCAAGGTGATCCGCCCCGGCCTCAAGCCGATCATTCGCCAGGACATCGCCTGGCTGTTCCTGCTCGCCAAGCTGGCCGAACGGATTTCCGCCGAAGCCCGCCGGCTGCACCCGGTAGACGTGGTCAGCGACTACGAGAAGACCATCTACGACGAGCTCGACCTGCTCCGCGAGGCGGCCAACGCCAGCCAGCTGCGGCGCAACTTCGAGGACTCGCCGCTGCTCTACGTGCCGCAGATCTACTGGGACTGGTGCCGCCCCAAGGTGCTGGTGATGGAGCGCATCTATGGCATCCCGGTGACCGACATCGCCACCCTCGCCGACCAGCGCACCGACATGAAGTTGCTGGCCGAACGCGGCGTGGAAATCTTCTTCACCCAAGTGTTCCGCGACAGCTTCTTCCACGCCGACATGCACCCCGGCAACATCTTCGTCAGCACCCGCCAGCCCTGGAACCCGCAGTACATCGCCATCGACTGCGGCATCGTCGGCAGCCTCACGCCGGAGGACCAGGACTACCTGGCGCGCAACCTGGTGGCCTTCTTCAAGCGCGACTACCGCAAGGTGGCGCAGTTGCACATCGACTCCGGCTGGGTGCCGGCGGAAACCAAGGTCAACGAATTCGAGGCGGCGATCCGTACCGTCTGCGAACCGATCTTCGAGAAGCCGCTGAAGGAAATCTCCTTCGGCCAGTTGTTGCTGCGCCTGTTCCAGACCGCGCGCCGCTTCAACATGGAGATCCAGCCGCAACTGGTGCTGCTGCAAAAGACCCTGCTGAACATCGAAGGGCTCGGCCGCCAGCTCTACCCCGACCTGGACCTCTGGACCACCGCCCAGCCCTTCCTGGAGCGCTGGATGCGCGAGCGGGTCAGCCCGAGAAGCCTGTTGCAGAACCTGCAGGCCCAGGTCGAGCAGGTGCCGCACCTGGCGCACATGACCCGCGACCTGCTGGAGCGCATGTCGCAGCCGCACGCCGCCGACCCTTCGCCGCCGTGGCGCGAGCGTCGGGACGATTGGGCCCTGCGCCTGATCGGCAGCATCCTGCTGGCGGGCGGCGGCACCCTGGCCGCGTCCAGCGTCACCTTCACCAGCCTCGCCGCCTGGCCGGCCTGGCTGATGCTGGCGGCGGGGCTGGTACTGGTCGTGCGCCGATAGCCAGCAGCCAGCGCGGCTGGCACACTGACAACCCCGAAGGTGCGCCTGCCGCACCGTGAGAAAGCCCCAACGGGCGGAATGTAACGATGAACGATTGGCTGGACGAAATTCACTGGAATGCCGAGGGCCTGGTACCCGCCATCGCCCAGGACCACGCGACGGGTCGGGTGCTGATGATGGCTTGGATGAACCGCGAGTCACTGACCCTCACCGTTGCCGAGCAACGCGCCATCTACTGGTCACGTTCGCGTGGCAAGCTGTGGCGCAAGGGCGAGGAGTCCGGCCATGTGCAGAAGCTTCACGAACTGCGCCTGGACTGCGACGCGGATGTGATCATCCTGCGGGTCGAACAGCTCGGCGGCATCGCCTGTCACACCGGACGCGAAAGCTGCTTCTACCGCGTCTACGAGGACGGCGCCTGGAAAACCGTCGACCCGGTGCTCAAGGACCCGGACGCCATCTACCACACGGGACACAGCCATGAGTGACACCCTGACCCGCCTGGCCGAGGTGCTCGAAGCGCGCAAAGGCGCGGCGCCGGACAGCTCCTACGTGGCCAGCCTGTATCACAAGGGTCTGAACAAGATTCTGGAAAAAGTCGGCGAAGAATCGGTGGAAACCATCCTCGCCGCCAAGGACGCCGCTGCCAGCGGTGACTGCAGCGACCTGATCTACGAAACCGCCGACCTCTGGTTCCACAGCCTGGTCATGCTCGCCGCCCTCGGTCAGCATCCCCAGGCCGTGCTGGACGAGCTGGAGCGGCGCTTCGGACTTTCCGGGCACGCGGAAAAAGCCGCGCGCCCCCAGGCTTGAACCTTACCATTTAGCGGAGAAACACCATGGGTATCGGCGGTATCAGCATCTGGCAGCTCCTGATCATCCTTCTCATCGTCGTCATGCTGTTCGGCACCAAGCGTCTGAAGAACCTCGGCTCCGACCTCGGCGATGCGATCAAGGGCTTCCGCAAGTCGGTGGGTGGCGAAGAAGAAAAGCCGTCCGTCGAGGAGCACAAGGGCCAGACCATCAACGGCGAAGCGCGCAAAGTCGAAGAGCCGATCAAGAAAGACTAAGGGCCATCCAGCATGTTCGACGTGGGTTTTACCGAGCTGCTGCTGGTCGGTCTGGTCGCCCTGCTGGTGCTCGGGCCCGAGCGCCTGCCGAGTGCCGCGCGCACGGCAGGCCTCTGGATCGGCCGGCTGAAGCGCAGCTTCAACGCGATCAAGACCGAAGTCGAACGCGAGATCGGCGCCGACGAGATTCGTCGGCAGCTGCATAACGAGCAGATCCTGCAGCTCGAACGCGAAATGAAGCAGAGCATCCAGCCGCCCGCCGCGACGCCGACGCCGACGCCGACGCCGACGCCGACGCCGGACAAGCTGCCGGACGCCCCCGCGCAGGTCAGTGAGCAGCCCGCCGCCAGCGAGCCGCCCGCGGCGCCCAGCCAGGACAAGAACACCCAGTCATGACCGCAAAGCCGCAAGACGACCAGGAAATGCCCCTGGTCGCGCACCTGACCGAACTGCGCAAGCGCCTGCTCTACAGCGTGACCGCCGTGCTGGTGATCTTCGCCGGGCTGTTCTACTTCTCCCAAGACATCTATGCCCTGGTCGCCGCCCCGCTGCGCGCCTACCTGCCGGAAGGCGCCACCATGATCGCCACCGGTGTCGCCTCGCCCTTCCTCACGCCATTCAAGCTCACGCTGATGGTCGCGCTGTTCCTCGGTATGCCGGTGGTGCTCTACCAGGCCTGGGGCTTCATCGCGCCGGGGCTGTACAAGCACGAAAAACGCATCGCCGTGCCGCTGCTGGTCTCCAGCGTGTTCCTCTTCTACGGCGGCATGGCCTTCGCCTACTTCGTGGTCTTCCCGATCATGTTCGGCTTCTTCGCCAGCGTGACGCCGGAAGGCGTGGCGATGATGACCGACATCGGCCAGTACCTCGACTTCGTGCTCACGCTGTTCTTCGCCTTCGGCGTGGCCTTCGAGATTCCCGTGGCCACTTTCCTGCTGATCTGGGTCGGCATCGTCGACGTGGCCTCGCTGCGCAAGTCGCGGCCCTATGTGGTCGTCGGCTGCTTCATCGTCGGCATGGTGTTGACTCCGCCCGACGTGTTCTCCCAGACGCTGCTGGCCGTGCCCATGTGGCTGCTGTTCGAGGCCGGCCTGCTGTTCGGCAGCCTGGTGCGTCGCGAGGATGCCGCCGAGGAAGCCGCCGAAGAAAAGTCCGGCGACCAGCCGCCCGCTCCGCGCCCGTGAACCTGCTGCTCCTGGACGAGGCCGACTTCGTCGCGGCCGACCGAGCGGTCCTGCGCGACCGCCGGCTCAAGCACCTGCATGAGGTGCATCGCGCCGAATCCGGCGACCGCCTGCGCGTCGGCCGTCTCGGCGGGGCGATGGGCGAAGGCCACCTGCTGCGCCTGACCGCCGAGGAAGCGGAGCTGGAGGTACGCTTCGATCAACCGCCGCCGGACAAACTGCCGCTGAACCTGCTGCTCGCCCTGCCACGCCCGAAGATGCTGCGCCGCGTCCTGCAAACGGTATCCGCCATGGGCGTGCCGCGCCTCGTCCTGCTGAACAGCTACCGGGTGGAAAAGAGCTTCTGGCAGACCCCCTTCCTCGAGCCCGAGGCGATCCGCGAACAGCTCATCCTCGGCCTGGAGCAGGCCCGCGACACCGTGCTGCCGGAGGTGATCGTGGAGAAGCGCTTCAAGCCCTTCGTCGAGGATCGCCTGCCGGCACTGGCCAACGGCACCCTCGGCCTGATCGGCCATCCCGGTGACTACCCGGCCTGTCCGCGCGCCGTCGAACAGCCGGTGACCCTCGCCATCGGCCCGGAAGGCGGCTGGATTCCCTACGAAGTGGACAAGCTGCGCGAAGCCGGCCTGCAACCGGTGCAACTGGGCGAGCGCATCCTGCGGGTGGAGACGGCGGTGGCGGCGCTGCTGGCGCGACTCTTCTAGCCCTCAACGCTCCGCGCATGCCGGTGCGCCGGCAGGAGCTGTCCCTGCCATTCCGGCGCTTCTTCCAGCTCGATCTCCTTCGGCACCAGCGGCTCGCCGCATTCGGAACAGACCAGCACGCCGTGCATCACTTGGCCGCAGCCCTTGTGTCGGTGGCGGATCGGCGCGCCTTCCGCGCCTGCCATGTAGCGGTCGCCCCAACTCACCAAAGCCATCACTGCCTGATACAGGTCTCGGCCCTTCTCGGTGAAACGGTATTCCTCGCGGCGCGGCCGTTCCTGATAAGGCACCTTGGCCAGCACGCCGGCCTCCACCAGCCGCTTCAGGCGATCCGCCAGGACATGCCGGGTGACGCCTAGGCGCGCCTCGAAATCATCGAAGCGGCGCACGCCGAGGAAGCAGTCGCGCAGGACAAGCAGCGTCCAGCGGTCGCCGACCACCGACAGGGTACGGGCCAGGGAACAGGGTTGCTGGTCGAGTTCTTCCCAACGCATGACGTCACCTCCAACGAGAAACCCACCTTAACTTGACAGGTTCCAAAAAGGAATTGACTATCCTTCGAGTTCCAAAAAAGAACTAACAAATCAACGAGGAGCGGTCATGAGCGACACCAAGGCGATGCTGGTCATGGGAGCGGGCGATGCCACCGGCGGCGCGGTGGCGAAGCGTTTCGCGCGAGAAGGCTATGTGGCCTGCGTGGCACGGCGCCACGCGGAAAAGCTGGAGCCCCTGGTGCAGGACATCGAGTCCGCCGGCGGCCAGGCCCGCGCCTTCGGGTGCGATGCACGGCAGGAGGACCAGGTCCGCGACCTGATCGAAACCATCGAGCGCGACATCGGCCCTCTCGAAGCCGTGGTCTTCAACATCGGCGCGAACGTGCGCTTTCCTCTCCTCGAAACCACCGAGCGGGTCTATCGCAAGGTCTGGGAAATGGCAGCGCTGGCCGGCTTCCTCACCGGTCGCGAAGCCGCCCGGGCGATGCTGCCGCGCGGACGCGGAACGATCATCTTCACCGGCGCCACCGCCTCGCTGCGCGGCCGCGCCGGTTTCGCCGCCTTCGCCGGCGCCAAGTTCGCCCTGCGTGCGCTGGCCCAGAGCATGGCCCGCGAGCTGGGGCCGCAAGGCATCCATGTAGCCCATCCGGTGATCGACGGCGCCATCGACACCGCCTTCATCCGCGACAACTTCCCGGAGATGTATCAGCGCAAGGAACGCGACGGCATCCTCGAGCCGGACCACATCGCCGAAATCTACTGGCAGATTCACGGCCAGCCGCGCGATTGCTGGGTCCATGAGATGGACCTTCGCCCCTGGCTGGAAACCTTCTGACCCCAACCGACGAGAACGACATGATGAGTAAGTCCGTTGAATTCTTCTTCGACTTCGGCAGCCCCGCCAGCTATCTGGCCTGGACGCAGTTGCCGCGGATCGCCGCCGAGACCGGTGCGACCATCGTCTGGCGGCCGATGCTGCTCGGCGGTGTGTTCAAGGCCACCGGCAACCAGTCGCCCGTGGCCATTCCCGCCAAGGGACGCTACATGCTGCAGGACTTCGCCCGTTTCGCCCGCCGCTATGGCGTGCCGATGACCTTCAACCCGCACTTCCCGATCAACACCCTGCCGCTGATGCGCGGCGCCACCGCCTATCTCGACACGCCGCTCTTCCAGCCCTACCTCACGGCAGTCTTCGAAGCCATGTGGCAACAGCAGAAGAATCTCGGCCAGCCCGAGGTGATCGCGGAAGTCCTGGCCGCGGCCGGCTTCGATCTCGAAGACTTCCAGCGGCGGATCGAGGACGGAGCGGTCAAGGAGCGCCTCAAGGCCACCACCGAAGAGGCCGTCCGGCGCGGCGCGTTCGGCGCACCGACCTTCTTTGTCGGTGACGAAATGTATTTCGGCCAGGATCGCCTGGATTTTGTCGTCGAAGCCCTGCAACGCGCCGGCTAGCCTAGCCCCTCAGTGAACAGCCGGGTCACCTGCTCGCTGAGCGCGTCGGCCGGTTGTTCGCCGAGCAGCGTCTCGCTCAACTGTCGGTCGAGCAGCAACTGCGAAAGGCCATGCACCAGGCTCCAGGCCGCCAGCGTGGCGATCTGCACGTCCCGTTTCGGTGCGGCCTGGCGCACGGCTTCGCGCAGCAGATCGAACAGCTGCAGCGCCGCGGCTTGCAGCTCGGGATGGCGCGACTTGTCCAGCCCGGGGGAGAACATCAGTGCGAACCGTCCGGGCTGCTCCAGGGCGAACGCCACGTAGCATTGCCCGAGCCCCGCCAGTTCGTCCGCCTGCCGGCTGCGTTCGGACAGTTCGTCGAAGCCTTCCGCCGCCAGGGCAGCCAGCAGGCTGTCCCGATCCGGAAAGTGCCGATACGGCGCGTTGTGAGAAACGCCAGCGCGGCGAGCCACCTCCCGCAGGCTGATACCCGCCTCGCCCTTTTCCACCAGCAACTCGCCCGCGGCCGCGAGCAAGGCAGCCTTGAGATCGCCATGGTGATACGGGCGCGCAGACGCCCCATCATCTTCAGGTGTTGACACTGACAACATCCCCTTTTATGTTGACAACGACAACATTATGCCGGCACCCGCCAAGGGATGCCATCGGCCTATCGAAAGGAGGTGCGTCATGCTCTTCATCGTCTTGCTGGTCCTGCTCACCCTGCTCGCCGCCCTCGGCGATCGTCTCGGCGCACCCGGCCTCGCCGGCTGGCCGGCACGGATGCGCCTGGCCATGGCCCTGGCGTTGCTCTTCGTCGGGTTCGATCACTGGCTGACGCCCGGCCGCTACCTGCCGATGATGCCGGACTACCTGCCCTACCATCTGCCGCTGGTGCTGTTCACCGGCGCCTGCGAACTGGCCGGCGCCGTCGGCCTGCTGCTACCGCAAACGCGGCGGCTGGCGGCGACGATGCTGGCGCTGTACTTCGTTTGCGTATTCCCGGCGAACATTCACAACGCGCTCAACGGCCTCAACGTCGACGGCCTGCCCAGTGTGCAGTGGTACTACTGGCTGCGCCTGCCGTTCCAGCCGCTGATCATCCTCTGGGCGTTGTATGCCGGCGGGGTGATCGGCCGCCGCGGCGCCAGCGCGCAGCCCGTCGGGACGATGCAGGCACAGGGCTGACCGGGGCACTGTCCGGGCCGGTCGAGGTCTGTTGTTTTGTTCCAGCAGCCTGCAGACTGACGAACATGCGCCCATTGACCATCGACCTGCCACGCCTCGAAGCCGCCCTGGACGACGACAGCGGCAACGAGCACTACCTCGACCTGGAAACCGGCGGCATCTTCGTCGCCGCCCCGGAGGACCCGGTCCCGGGTGCCATGGAGAAATACGACGTGCAGCCGGACCGCTACCTGCCCATCGACCCTCTGCCCACCGGCGAAGCCGTCGGCATGCGCGAGGGCTTCCTGTTCACCCTGCACGACCCGCATGCGCACACCGTGCTGAGCCACGCCCTGGCGGGCCGCAAGCCGCTGCGCACCTTCGACTACGAACTGGAGAAATACCCGGAAATCCGCCAGGCCTGGCTCGACTACCGTGCCGTGCACCTGCGCGAGCGGGCCCTGGAGTGGTTGCAGGAGAACGGCCTGGAGGCGGCACGGCGTTAGGAGTTCAGCCAGCCGCGCTCCATCGCGTATTTCACCAGTCCCGCCGGAGTGTCGATATCCAGCTTGCGACGGATGCTCAGGCGGTGGGTCTCCACGGTACGCACGCTGATGTCCAGGGCCCGAGCGATGGCCTTGTTGCTCAGGCCCTCGGCGAGCATGCGCAGTACCTCGCGTTCGCGCGGGGTCAGCTCGTTGTCCACTGGTGCCGGGCTGGCCATCTGCTGCAGCAGGTCGGCGCTGTAGTAGCTGCCGCCGGCGGCCACCGCATCGATGGCGGCGACGATCTCACGCGAGGCGGCGTCCTTCAGCACGTAGCCGCGCGCACCGGCACGGATCGAGCTGGTCACGTATTCGGGATGGTCGTACATGCTCAGGATCAGCACACGCAAACCGGGATAGTCGCGGCAGAGCCGCTCGGTGAGTTGCAGGCCATTCATGTCCTTCATGCCGATATCCACCAGCAGCAGGTCCGGCCGCACCCGCTCCACCAGGCTGAGCGCCTCGGCGCCGCTGCCGGCCTCGCCCACCACTTCCAGTTGCGGCATGGCCGCCAGCAGCGCGCGCAGGCCGTCGCGCACCAGTTCGTGGTCATCGACCAGGGCAATGCGGGTAGGTTGGGACGGCATTTCGGACATGGCTCACTCCGGTAGCGGCAGACTCACGGACAGCTCGGTGCGACCCGGTGCCGACGATAACGTAAACCGACCGCCCAGATGGGCGATCCGTTCCCGCATGTTGCGCAAGCCGATACCGCCGGAGCGGGCCTGCTCGATGCGCGCCGGGTCGAAGCCGACGCCATCGTCGCGAACCCGCAGCCGCACGGTGTCGCCCTTGCGCTCCAGGACGATGGCGACGTGGCGGGCATGGGCATGGCGCTCGATATTGGTCAGCGCTTCCTGGACGATGCGGAACAGCGCCACCGACTCGCGATCCGGCAGGCGCTCGTCGCCCAGTCCTTCGCGATAGGTCACCGCCAGGCCGCTGCTGCCTTCGAAGTCCCTGGCGAGTTGGCCGATGGCTGCCGCCAGGCCGAAGGTGTCCAGCACCGAAGGACGCAAGCCGTGGGAAATCCGTCGCACCTCGGCTATCGCCTCGCCCAGTCGTGCCAGGCCGCCACGCAGTGTATCCAACGCTTGATCGCGGCCCGCCTCCAGCTCGTGACAGGCCAGCTCCAACTGGAATTTCACCGAGACCAGCACCTGGCTGATGCCGTCGTGCAGCTCACGGGAGACCCGCGAACGCTCCTCTTCCTGGGAAGTGACGATGCGCTGGGCCAGCAATTGCAGCTTGCGGTCGGCCAGGCGGTGCTCGCTGACGTTCAGGGTTACACCGCCGGCGAACACCAACAGCACCGCGACCAGGGCCACCCCGGCAATCGCCCACATGGTCCGGCGGACGTTATTCGCCACCTCGGCACGGACCTGGGCGGTGGCCCGTTCGATATCGTCGAGGTAGATGCCGGTGCCGAGCATCCAGCCCCAGCGGTCGAGTATCACCACATGGGCCAGCTTCTCCGTGACCTGCCCGGTGGAGGGCTTCTTCCAGCGGTAGCGGTGGAAACCGTCGCCGTTGCGCGCGCTTTCCAGCAGGCCGCGCAAGGCCTGGGCACCGTCCGGGTCGCTCATGCTCAGCAGCAGGTTGCGCCCGACCAGCTCCGGCTGGCGCGGGTGCATCAGGTTGCGGCCGTTGCCATCGTAGACGAAGAAGTAGCCGTCGCTGCCGTATTCCATCCCACCCAGCGTCTCCAGCACCTGCTGCTGCGTGGCGGCATCGTCGCGACCGCTGCCGTAGAGCGGTTCGATGGTGCTCAGGGCGAGGCTGACATAGTGCTTCAGCTCGGTCTGCTTGCTAGCGAGGATGCTGCTTTCCAGCAAGTGCGCCTGCTGCTCGCCAAGACGCTGGGCGTGCAGCATGACCAGCACGCCGATCACGGCGATGGCCAGCAGGAGGGGCAGGATGGCGAGGGCGACGATCTTGTGTTTGAGCTGCATGCGGGCCGTTCGCGTCGGCGGCGCTCTACGTAGTTTTACGTAGGCGCTGGCCGGTAGTTCTGCGAATTCTAACAAAGGCGCCGGGAGCCGATAGTGGCGTGGCCCTCCACCGAGGGCATCAGTCCCTATAACAATCATTGCCGCAGGCCCCGGCCGACGGCAGGAGAACAACAATGCCCCGACTGGCCAGCCATCTCGCCTGGATCGGTGTCGCCCTGCTCGGCGCCTTCGCGCTGGGAACCGTGGCGCTGCACCGCGGCGAAACCATCAATGCCCTCTGGATCGTCGCCGCGGCCGTGGCGGTCTATCTCATCGCCTACCGCTTCTACGCCCGCTTCATCGCCACCCGCGTGCTGCAACTCGACCCGCAGCGCATGACCCCGGCGGTGCGCCACAACGACGGCCTCGACTACGTACCGACCAACAGGCACGTACTGTTCGGCCACCACTTCGCCGCCATTGCCGGCGCCGGCCCGCTGGTCGGCCCGGTGCTGGCCGCCCAGCTCGGCTACCTGCCCGGTATGCTGTGGATTCTCGCCGGTGCGGTCCTGGCCGGGGCGGTGCAGGATTTCATCGTCCTGTTCATTTCCACTCGCCGCGACGGCCGCTCACTGGGCGACCTGATCAAGTCCGAGATGGGGCCGATACCCGGCGTCATCGCCCTGTTCGGCACCTTCATGATCATGGTGATCATCCTCGCGGTACTCGCGCTGATCGTGGTGAAGGCCCTGGCCGAGAGCCCCTGGGGCACCTTCACCGTGATCGCCACCCTGCCCATCGCGGTGTTCATGGGTCTGTACAGCCGCTACCTGCGCCCCGGCCGCATCGGCGAGGTATCGATCATCGGCTTCGTCCTGCTGATGCTGGCCATCGTCGGCGGTGGCCAGGTCGCAGCCAGCCCCTACTGGGGGCCGCTGTTCACCTTCACCGGCGTGCAACTGACCTGGGCGCTGATCGGCTACGGCTTCGTCGCCGCCGTGCTGCCGGTGTGGCTGGTGCTGGCACCGCGCGACTACCTGTCGACCTTCCTCAAAATCGGCACCATTGTCGGCCTGGCCATCGGCATCCTGATCGTCGCCCCCGAGCTGAAGATGCCGGCGGTGACCCGTTTCATGGACGGCACCGGTCCGGTCTGGTCGGGCAGCGTGTTCCCCTTCCTGTTCATTACCATCGCCTGCGGCGCGGTTTCCGGCTTCCACGCGCTGATCTCCTCGGGCACCACGCCGAAGCTGCTGGAAAACGAAGCCCACGCGCCCTTCATCGGCTACGGCGGCATGCTGATGGAATCCTTCGTCGCGATCATGGCCCTGGTCGCCGCCGCCTGCATCGAGCCGGGCATTTACTTCGCCATGAACAGCCCGGCCGCCGTGCTCGGCACCAGCCCCGAATCCGCTGCCGAGGCGATCGCCCGCTTCGGCTTCGTGATCACCCCGGACATGCTTACCAGCACCGCCCAGGCGCTCGGCGAGCACAGCATCATTTCCCGTGCCGGCGGCGCGCCGACCCTGGCCGTGGGCATGGCCGAAATCCTTTCCAAGGTGTTCGGCGGCGACGGCATGAAAGCCTTCTGGTACCACTTCGCGATTCTCTTCGAGGCGCTGTTCATCCTCACCGCGGTGGACGCCGGCACCCGCGCCGGACGCTTCATGCTGCAGGATCTGCTGGGCAGCTTCCTGCCGCGCTTCAAGCGTACCGACTCCTGGACCGGCAACCTGATCGCCACCGCCCTCTGCGTCATGGCCTGGGGCTACTTCCTCTACCAAGGCGTGGTCGATCCGTTCGGCGGCATCAACACCCTCTGGCCGCTGTTCGGCATCTCCAACCAGATGCTCGCCGCCATCGCGCTGATCCTGGCCACCGTGGTGCTGTTCAAGCTCAAGCGTCATCGCTACGCCTGGGTCACCGCGCTGCCGGCAAGCTGGCTGCTGATCTGCACGCTTTCCGCCGGCTGGCTGAAAGTGTTCTCCGACGACCCGCGCGTCGGCTTCCTCGCCCACGCCGCCAAATACCGCAACGCCCTGGCCGAAGGCACCGTGCTGGCGCCGGCGAAGAGCCTGGAGCAGATGCAGCGGGTGGTGTTCAACGACTACCTGGATGCCGGCTTGGCGCTGCTGTTCATGCTGGTGGTGTCGAGCGTACTGGTCTACGGCATCCGCACCTGCCGGCAGGCCTGGCTGAGCACCCATCCCACCGCGAGGGAAAGCGCCTTCCAGCGCCTGCCGCTGGGCAGCGAGGGCTGAGCCGTGTTCGACACGCTGGGCAGGCTCGGCAAATACCTGGGGCAGGCGGCCAACCTGATGGTCGGCCTACCCGATTACGACGCCTATCTCGAGCACATGCGGGAGAACCACCCCGAACGGGAACCGATGACCTACGAGGCGTTCTTCCGCGACCGCCAGGAAGCCCGCTACGGCGGCGGCCAGGGCCGCTGCTGCTAGCCTGAAAAAGGAGACAGACGGACATGACCTCTCCCACCCCCATCCCGGTCACTCTGCTGACCGGATTCCTCGGAGCCGGCAAGACCACCCTGCTCAACCGCCTGCTGCAAGCCGATCATGGCCAGCGCATCGCGGTGATCGAGAACGAGTTCGGCCCGGTGAGCATCGACAGTGCGCTGCTGGTGCGCGACACCGCCGAAGTCATCGAGATGACCAACGGCTGCCTCTGCTGCACAATCCGCGGCGATCTGGCCGGCCACCTGCGGGACCTGCACCGGCGTCGCGCGGCCGGCGAGCTGGCGTTCGACCGGCTGGTGATCGAGACCACCGGCCTGGCCGACCCGACGCCGCTGGTGCAGACCTTCTTCGGCGACCCGGACCTGCTCGAGACCTACCAGCTCGACGGTGTGCTCACCCTGGTCGATGCCGTGCACGCCGACCGGCAGCTCGACGAGCATGCCGTGGCGCGTAAGCAGGTCGGTTTCGCCGATCTGCTGCTGGTCAGCAAGGCCGACCTGATCAACGAACAGGACCTGATCGCCCTGGGCCAGCGGCTGGCCGCGATCAATCCGCTGGCCACGCAACACGTCCTCTGGCCCGGCGAGCTGCCCTATGCCGACTGGTTCTCGCTGCGCAGCTTCCACCTCGACACCCGGGCACCGACCGGCCTCGTCGAGCCGGCGCGCTTTCGCCCGGTCACCCGTTCCTTCGCCGACGACATCGCCGCGCTGCACTGGCAGCACGACGGCCGGGTCGACCGGCAGAAGGTCGGCGCGGTGGTGCAGGGCCTGCTCGCCGAACGCAGCGACGACCTGCTGCGCTACAAGGGCGTGCTGGCCGTGCATGACGACCCGCGCCGCCTGATCTTCCAAGGCGTGCACCGGATCGCCGGGTTCGACTACGGCGAGGCCTGGGAGTCGGAGGACAGGGCGCGCTGCGACATCGTGCTGATCGGCCGGGACCTGCCGACGGAACGGTTGCGCACAGAGCTGGACGGTTGCGCCTTCGGTTAGAGCCTGTTTACGATCTCGCGAGCTAGAGCCATGCAAGGCCTCGGCGGCCCCACGAAAACAGGCCGGGCCGCGTAGGCGAGGACGCGCTGGGGTCGCATTCGACTTTACGAGTTGTAAATGAGCAGTCCGAGTCTGTTTTTAACGCAGCAGGGCCGACGCGCAGCAGATTGTAAACAGGCTCTTAGAGCCTGCAAGGCTCTGGTCAGACGTCCAGCAGAAAGGTCACCGGCCCGTCATTGACCAGATGCACCTGCATCTCGGCACCGAAGCGGCCGGTGGCGACCTGCGGGTGTTTCTCCCGCGCCTGCTTCACCAGCAGATCGAACAGGGCCTCGCCCTGGGCCGGCGGCGCGGCGCTGGAAAAGCTCGGGCGCAGGCCGCTCTTGGTATCGGCGGCCAAGGTGAACTGCGACACCAGCAGCAGGCCGCCGCCGACGTCGCTCAGCGAGCGGTTCATCTTGCCCTCGGCATCGCTGAATACCCGGTAGTTGAGCAACTTGTGCAGCAGCTTGGCGACGCTCGCCTCGGTGTCCTGCGGCTCCACCCCGACCAGCACCAGCAGGCCCTGGTCGATGGCGCCGACGATCTCTCCCGCAACTTCCACCCGCGCACCGCGGACGCGCTGGATCAGCCCCTTCATGCTTCGTCGGGGGCCAGGTCGAGCAGGCGGCGGGCGATCTGGTTGGTAGCGCGCACCAGGGCGTCGCTGATCCCCGGCTCGCCAGCGGCGTGGCCGGCATCGCGGACGATCTGCAACTCGCTGTTCGGCCAGGCCTGGTGCAGCTCCCAGGCGTTGTCCAGCGGACAGACCACGTCATAGCGACCATGCACGATGATGCCCGGCAGGTGGGCGATCTTGTGCATATCGCGGAGCAGTTGGTTGGGCTCGAGAAAAGCGTTGTTGAGGAAGTAGTGGCACTCGATACGGGCGATGGACAGCGCCCGGTGCGACTCGGTGAAGCGGTCCACCACCTGCGGGTTGGGGCGCAGCGTCAGGGTGCGGCCCTCCCAGCAGGACCACGCCTTGGCGGCATGCATCTGGGCGATCTGGTCGGCGCCGGTCAGGCGCTTGTAGTAGGCCTGCATCAGCTCGCCGCGCTCTTCCGGCGGGATCGGCGCCAGGTAGTCCTGCCAATAGTCGGGGAACAGGCGGCTCGCCCCCTCCTGGTAGAACCAGTGGAACTCCTGTGGGCGGCAAAGGAAGACACCGCGCAGGACCAGCGCATGCACGCGGTCGGGGTGGGTCTGGGCGTAGGCCAGGGCCAGGGTCGAGCCCCAGGAACCGCCAAACAGTACCCATTTTTCGATGCCCAGGTGCTCGCGGATGCGCTCCAGGTCGGCGACCAGGTGCCAGGTGGTGTTATTTTCCAGGCTCGCGTGGGGAGTGGACCGACCGCAGCCGCGCTGATCGAAGGTGACGATGCGGTACAGGTTGGGATCGAAGAAGCGGCGGCTCAGGGCATCGCAACCGGCACCCGGTCCGCCATGGATGAACACCACCGGCAAGCCGTCCGGCGAGCCACTCTCGTCGACGTAGAGAACGTGCGGTTCTTCCACGGGCAGCTCGTGGCGAGCGTAAGGCTTAATCTCCGGAAACAAAGTCTGCATGCTGCACTCCCGAGTCTGTGCGTACGGTCCTGTCAGGTCAGCGTCCGGGGTTTCGTTCCTGAAAACCCGGGCGGCCCGTCGAGGCCGGTACGTCCGGACTCGACCCCACCCGGCAAGCCGGGTGCTCACACATCCTTGTAAGGGGCGGAAACAGGGAGTTCCCCTGCGCCGCCTTGGCGTCGATCATTTCGTAAAGGGCATCATAACCATGAAAAAGGAGTTCAGCATGCCGCCCAGACTATTTGTCGCCCCTCTTTTGCTTCTTTTTGCACTGGTCGCCGGTTGCGGGCGTGACGATCCACAAGCCGCGCTCGAAAAGGCCGTACAGCAATTGCAGGAGAACATCGAGGCGAAGCGGACCGGCGACGTGCTCGACCAGTTGCATCCGCAGTTCATCGCCCGCCAGGAATTCGACCGCGACTGGGCCAAGCGCACCATGACCCTGTTGTTCATGCGCCACAAGAACATCAAAGTGCTGGCCCTGAGCAAGGACAGCCGGATCGACCCGACCTACCGGGACAAGGGCCGCACCGACGCCCAGGTCGCCCTGACCGGCGCCGAGGGGCTGATCCCCGACAGCGCCCGGCATTACAGCGTGAAGCTGGAGTGGTGGCTGGAAGACGGCGAGTGGAAGCTGGCGCGGCTGGACTGGGAATGACACCGCTGCGCTGATGCGACGCAGAGCGTCGCGGGAGGCGTTCCCACGCCGAGCGTGGGAACGATCTTCTCCTCACCCCTTCCTCTTCATCTCCTCACGCATACAACCTTTCCGCGCCCACCCAACGCTGGAACCGCCCTTGCTCCACCCAGGCGCGAGCGGCGGCAATATCCGGGGCGAAGTAGCGGTCGGCGCTGTAGCGCGGGACCTCGGCGCGGATCAGAGCCATTACCTCTTCCAGCGCCGGCGTGGTGTTCAGCGGGCGGTGGAAGTCCACGCCCTGGGCGGCAGCAAGCAGTTCGATGGCGACCACCCCGGCGCTGTTGCCGGCCATGTCCGCCAGGCGGCGGGCGGCGAAGGTGGCCATGGACACATGGTCTTCCTGGTTCGCCGAGGTAGGCAGGCTGTCCACCGAGGCCGGGTGGGCCCAGGTTTTGTTCTCCGAGGCCAGGGCCGCGGCGGTCACCTGGGCGATCATGAAGCCGGAATTGAGCCCGCCCTCTTCCACCAGGAACGCCGGCAGACCGGACAACGCCGGGTCGACCAACTGGGCGATGCGCCGCTCGGACAACGCGCCGATCTCGGCGATGGCCAGGGCCAGGACGTCGGCGGCCATGGCCACCGGCTCGGCGTGGAAATTGCCGCCGGACAGCACATCGCCATCGGCGGCGAATACCAGCGGGTTATCGGAAACGGCATTGGCCTCGCGCAGGAACACCCCGGCGGCGAAGCGCAGATGATCCAGGCAGGCACCCATCACCTGCGGCTGGCAGCGCAGGGAATACGGGTCCTGCACGCGTTTGCAGTGGATGTGCGAATCGTGGATGCCGCTGTCGGTGAGCAGATGGCGGTAGAGCGCAGCGACGGCGATCTGCCCCGGCTGGCCGCGTACCGCCTGGATGCGTTCGTCGAAGGGCACATAGGAGCCCTTCAGGGCTTCCACCGACAGCGCACCGGCCACCACGGCGGCGGCGAACAACTGTTCGGCCTGGAACAGCCCGCGCAGGGCCAGCGCGGTGGAGACCTGGGTGCCGTTGAGCAATGCCAGTCCCTCCTTCGGCCCCAGCTCCACCGGCGCCAGCCCGGCCAGGCGCAGTCCCTCGGCGGCCGGCATGACCCGGCCCTCGATTCGCACCTGTCCTTCGCCGAGCAGCGCCGCCGCCAGATGGGCCAGCGGCGCCAGATCGCCGGACGCACCCACCGAACCCTGGGCCGGGATGCACGGGTAGATGTCGCGGTCGAGCAACGCCACCAGCGCCTCCAACACACCCCGGCTGATGCCGGAATGACCACGGGCCAGGGAGCCGATCTTCAGCACCATGATCAGCCGCACGCTGGCGTCGTCCAGCAACGGGCCGGTGCCACAGCTGTGCGACAGCACCAGATTGCGCTGCAACTGGCTGAGCTGGTCGGCGGGGATCGAGGTCCGCGCCAGCAGGCCGAAACCGGTGTTGATGCCGTAGACGGTGCGCTCCCCGGCGATGATCTCCGCCACCGCCGCGCTGGAAGCATCGACGGCGGCGAAGCAGGCGGGGTCCAGGCGCAGGGCGACGGGCTGGCGGTAGGCCAGGCGCAGTTGCTCCAGGGTCAGGTGGCCAGGCGTGAGATGCAGGGTGGTTTTGCTCATTTTTTTATTTTCCTTGGCGCTGTGCGTGGTGCTCTTGGCCCCAGGCCAGCAGTTCTTCGAGGAGTTGTCGCAGGATTCGCCGGGTCGGCGCTGCGAGGTCTTCGCGGTAGGCGAAAGGTTCGGATTCGTTCATGTAGGTGCACTGCGCCAGTTCGAGCTGGACCGCATGGACATCCTCGGCCGGGCGCCCGTAGTGACGGGTGATGTGGCCACCCTTGAAACGGCCGTTGAGCACATGGCTGTAACCCTCGGCGCCGGCGCACACAGCCTGTAGCCGGGCGGCCATCGACGGTGCGCAACTGGCGTTGTCGAAGGTGCCCAGATTGAAATCCGGCAGGCGCCCATCGAACAGGCGCGGCACCTGCGAGCGAATCGAGTGCGCGTCGAACAGCAGCGCGTAGCCGAATTCACGCTTGAGACGCGCCAGCTCGTCGGCCAGGGCGCGGTGATAGGGCGTCCAGATTTCCCGCAGATAACGGGTGCGCTCGTCGGCCGAGGGCTCGACGCCGGCCTGGAACAGCGGCTCGCCATCGAACAGAGTCGATGGGAACAGCCCGGTGGTGGCGCCGGCATAGAGCGGTGTGTCGTCCTCCGGCCGGTTGAGGTCGATGACGAAGCGCGAGTAGCCGGCGGCGATCACGCTGGCGCCCAGTTCATCGGCGAAATCGTACAGCCGGGGGATGTGCCAGTCGGTGTCCGGCAGGCTGAGCGCGGCCGGCACCAGCCCGGCCTCGACCGCCGGGGTCAGGCGGGTGCCGGCATGGGGCATGCTGATCAGCAGCGGCACGCGGCCCTGCCGGAAGGTGAAAGCGTCGATCATGTCAGGTACTCCGGGTCGTTCGATCGCGAATGGATTCGCGTCCACAGATTCGGTAGAGGGGCTGCCTCATCGCACGTCCTCGCCCTGCCGGACCACCCGCTTGGGCAGATCGCCGCCCAGCCAGTAGGCCAGCTCGGCGGGGCGCTGGATATCCCAGGCGACGAAATCGGCGCGCTTGCCGACCTCCAGGCTGCCCAGTTCCGCGTCCAGGCCGAGGGCCCGGGCGGCGTGCAGGGTGACGCCGGCCAGGGCTTCTTCCGGGGTCAGGCGGAACGAGGTGCAGGCCATGTTCAGCATCAGGCGCAGCGACAGCGCCGGTGAGGTGCCGGGATTGAGGTCGCTGGCGATGGCCATGGCCACGCCGTGCCGGCGCAGTAGATCGATGGGCGGCAGGCGGGTTTCGCGCAGCAAGTAGAAGGCGCCGGGCAGCAGCACCGCGACGGTGCCAGCCGTGGCCATGGCGCGCACGTCGTCCTCGGTCATGTATTCGAGGTGATCGGCGGACAGCGCCCGGTAGCGCGCCGCCAGGCTGGAACCGCCCAGCGACGACAGTTGCTCGGCATGCAGCTTGACCGGCAGGCCCAGCGCGGTGGCCGCCTGGAACACCCGCTCCACCTGCGCCGGCGAGAACGCCAGATGCTCGCAAAAAGCATCCACCGCATCCACCAGCCCCTCGGCGGCCAGGGCCGGCAGCAGTTCGGTGCAGATGTGTTCGATGTAATCGTCGGGCCGCCCGGCGTATTCCGACGGCAACGCATGGGCCGCCAGGCAGGTGGCGCGCACCGTCAGCGGCAGGCGCTCGCCCAGGCGGCGGGCGACGCGCAGCATCTTGCGCTCGCTGGCCAGGTCGAGGCCGTAACCGGACTTGATCTCCACCGTGGTCACGCCGTCGCGCAGCAGGTTGCGCAGGCGCCGCTCGGCACTGGCCAGCAGTTCGTCTTCACTGGATTCGCGGGTGGCGCGCACGGTGCTGGCGATGCCACCGCCGGCCGCGGCGATCTCCGCGTAGCTGGCGCCTTGCAGGCGCATTTCGAATTCGCCGCTGCGGTCGCCGCCGAACACCGCGTGGGTGTGGCAGTCGATCAGGCCCGGCGTGATCCAGGTACCGCCGAGATCGACGGTCTCGTCCGCGCCACCTGGCGCCTCATGGCGCGGGCCGATCCAGGCGATGCGCCCGCCCTCCACCAGCAGGGCGGCGTCCTCGATGATCGAATAGCGCCCGCCGCGCATCGTCGCGGCATGGGCGTTCAGCCAGAGTCGTTTCATTGCAATCCTCCGATGGCGGCGCCGATGCCGCTGAGCACCTGCTCATCACGCAGCAGTTCGGCGGCCTTGGCGATATCCGGGGCCAGCCAGCGGTCTTCGTGGTAGGGCGGCACCCGTTCGCGCAACAGCTTCCAGGCCAGCGCCGTGCCGGTACCGAAGCCCGGCCCCTCGATGAATTCGAAAGCCTGGGCGGCGATCAGGTATTCGATGGCGAGAATCTGCGTGCAGTTGCCCAGTGCCTTGGCGAGCTTGAGCGCCGAGTTGGTACCGAGGCTGAGATGGTCCTCCTGCAGCGCCGAGGTGACGAAGTTGTCCACCACCGCCGGCTGCGCCAGTTGGCGGTTCTCGGCGACCAGCGAGGCGGCCACGTACTGGGCGATCATCATTCCCGAGTTGACCCCGCTCTGGCTGACCAGGAACGCCGGCAGGCCACTGACCAGCGGGTTGATCAGACGATCCAGGCGCCGCTCGGCGAGGCCGCCGAACTCGGCCATGGCGATCGCCAGCAGATCGGCCGCCATGGCCACCGACTCGCCATGGGGGTTGGCCTGCGAAACCACTCGGTAGTCGTCCGGCGTACCCAGCAGCAAGGGATTGTCCGTGGCGGAGTTCAACTCCACCTCGATCTGGCGCATGGCATGCACCAGTTGATCGCGGCAGGCGCCATGAATCTGCGGGATCGAGCGGATGCTCAGGGCATCCTGGGTGCGGATGCCCCGGCTGTCGGCGAGCACTGCGCTGCCGTTGAGCAGGGCGCGCAGGTTGGCGCCGACCCGCTGCATGCCGGGGTGCGGCTTGAGCGCGATGATCTCGGCATCGAAGGCATCGAGCTGCCCGCGCAAAGCCTCGAAACTCATAGCCCCGATGATGTCGGCCCACAGCGCCAGGCGGTTGGCGTCGGCCAGGGCCAGGCAGCTCAGGCCGGTCATGCAGGGCGTGCCGTTGACCAGGCAGAGCCCGTCCTTGGCTCCCAGTTCCACCGGCGCCAGGCCCTCCATCGCCAGCGCTTCGGCGGCCGGGACGATGCGCCCCCGGTAGCTCACCTCGCCGATACCGAGCAACGCTACGCCGACGTGGGCCATGTGGGTCAGGTAGCCCACCGATCCCTGCGCCGGCACCCGCGGGGTGATGCCGTGATTGAGCAGCGCCAGCAGCGCAGCCACCACCTGCCGTTGCAGGCCGGATTTGCCATGGCTGTAGTTGGCCACGGCGGCGCAGATGATCGCCCGGGTCTGCTCGTCGCGCAGCGGCTCGCCGACGCCACAGGCGTGGCTGAGCAGCGTGTTGCGGGAAAGCAGGCCGAGTTGTTCGGGTTGCAAGAGGACGTTGCACAACGCACCGAGGCCGGTGCTGATGCCGTAGGCGCGCTCGCCCCTCTCGACGATGCGCTCGACGATGGCGCGGGCATTGTCGATGCGCGCCCAGGCCGCTTCGCTCAACGCCAGGCGGGCACCATGACGGGCCACGGCGACCACATCCTGCCAGCGCAACGGGGTATCGCCGATCACCACCGGCGCGAGGGCGGAAGCCTGCATGCCGTCCATCAGACCACCGCCGCGCGGCGCTGGACGAAACGGTCGACGTAATCGTCGGCCGGCTGGTCGAGGATTTCCCTCGGCGTGCCCACCTGCACCAGCTGCCCGTCCTTGAGGATGGCGATGCGGTTGCCGATACGCAGGGCCTCGTCGAGGTCGTGGGTGATGAAGACGATGGTCTTGTGCAGGCTCTGCTGCAACTCCAGCAATTGCTCCTGCATGTCGGCGCGGATCAACGGATCGAGGGCACTGAACGCCTCGTCCATGAGGATGATCTCGGTATCGGCCGCCAGCGCCCGGGCCAGGCCGACGCGCTGGCGCATGCCGCCGGACAACTGGTGCGGGTAGGAGCCCTCGTAACCGGCCAGGCCGACGATGGCGATCCAGTGGGCGGCGCGCTCGCGACACAGCGCCTTGCTCTCGCCGCGCACCTTGAGACCGTAGGCGACGTTGTCCAGCACCGTCTTGTGCGGCAGCAAGCCGAAACTCTGGAACACCATGCTGATGGTGCGCCGGCGGAATTCGCGCAAGCGCGGCATGTCGTAGGCGAGGATGTTCTCGCCATTGACCAGGATTTCACCGCTGGTGGGATCGATCAGCCGATTGAAGTGGCGGACCAGGGTCGACTTGCCGGACCCGGACAATCCCATGATGACGAAGATTTCCCCGGCGCCGATGCTCAGCGACAGATCGTTCACGCCGACCACGCAGCCGGTATCGGCCAGCACCTCGGCCTTGCTCCGTCCCTGGCGGATCGCGGCCAGGGCCTTTTCGGCACGCGGGCCGAAGATCTTGTAGACGTTTTTGACGACGATCTTGTCCATCGCGACCCCGTTCATTGGCGCACCTCATGGCGGGAGCGGCCATAGGCCTGGGTGATACGGTCGATGGCTACGGCAAGGATGACGATGGCCAGTCCGGCCTCCAGCCCCTTGCCCACGTTCAGTGTCTGGATGCCGATCAGCACGTCTTCGCCGAGCCCGCGGGCGCCGATCATCGAAGCGATCACCACCATCGACAGCGCCATCATGGTGGTCTGGTTGATCCCCGCCATGATGCTCGGCAGGGCCAGCGGCAGTTGCACGCCGAACAATTGCTGCCAGCGGTTGGCGCCGAAGGCGTTGACCGCCTCCATCACCTCGTGGTCGACCTGGCGGATGCCCAGGTCGGTCAGGCGGATCAGCGGCGGTGCGGCATAGATCACCGTGGCGAAGATCGCCGGCACCTTGCCGAGGCCGAACAGCATCAGCACCGGGATCAGGTACACGAAGCTGGGCATGGTCTGCATGATGTCCAGCAGCGGCATCAGCAAAGACCGCAAACGGTCGCTGCGGGCCGAGAGAATGCCCAGCGGAATGCCGACGATCACCGAGATCAGCGTCGCCACCAGCATCAGCGCCAGGGTCTGCATCAGCTTGTCCCACAACCCCACCGCACCGACCAGGAACAGCAGCCCGGTGATCAGCAGGGTCGGCAGCAGACGGCGGGTGGCATGCCAGGCGATGCCGGCGACCAGCGCCAGCATCAGCCACCAGGGCGTCGCTCGCAGCAGGCCTTCGAGATTCACGATGGCCCACAGCAGGGTATCGGATATCTGCCGGAACACATCGCCGTAGTTGGTCACCAGGGCGTCGACCCAGGCGTTGACCCAGTCGGCGATGGAGAAAGTCAGGCGTTCGGGGAACATGGGACCGCTCCGCGCGTGAGGATGAGAGAAAGGATGGGGCGGGCCGCGCGCCCGCCGTCATCCACGATCAGAGCGCCGCCTCGATCTTCTTCGCCGCGTCGTCGCTGACCCAGGCGTGCCAGACCTCCGGATGCTCCTTGAGGAACGTCTTGGCCAGCGTGTCCGAGGCGAGTTTCTCCTTGGCCATCCTGGCCAGGCTCTGGTTGAGCAGGTCGATCGGCAGGTTGACCTTCTCCAGTACCGCCACCAGCTCCGGCGCCTCGTCGTGGAAGGCCTTGGACAGACCGACCTGGATGGTCACGTCCTTGTTCACGCCTTCGCGCTCCCGCAGCTTGACCAGATCGGCCTGTCCCATCAGCGGCGTCGGCGACCAGTAATAGAAGAGGATAGGCTCGCCGCGCCGGTAGCTCGACAGCACCGCCGCGTCCAGTGCCGGGCCGGTACCCGGACGGAAATTGGTGAACTTGTCTTCCAGACCGTAGCTCTTGAGCATCTCGCTGTTTTCCAGCTCACAGGTCCAGCCGGCCGGGCAATTGTAGAAACGGCCCTTGCCCGGCTCTTCCGGATCGCGGAACAGCTCGGCGTACTGGGCCAGGTCGGAAACCGCTTCGAGCCCCGGTGCCTTGGCTGCCAGGTTGCGCTTGGCATCGCCTTCGACGACGTAGCGCGGCACATACCAGCCCTCAGTGGCTCCGACGATGGGAGCGCCGACACCGACCACCTTGCCGGCCTTGGCTGCCTTGTTCCACGCATCGCTACGGCCGATCCACTCCTCGGCGAACACCTGGATGTCATTGGTGCTCAGCGCCTGCTCCATGGTAATGGAGTTGCCCGGCAGGCTGTCGGTTTCGCAGCCGTAACCGTGCTTGAGGACGAATTGCATCAGGTCGGTGAGCAGCATGCCGCTCTCCCAGTTGATCCCGGCGAACTTCACCGGCTTGGAATCGCACCAGCCATCGGCCTGCGCGCTCGCCGCGCCAGCCAGCAACCCCAGGGACAGCAGGCTGGTCATCATCTTCTTGAGTGTCATCGTCTTGTGGCTCCGAGTACGTTGAAGGGCGGCAGTGGAAAACAACCGAAGGCAGCCGCTCAGTCCTTGAGCATCGGCAGGTTCAAGCCCTGCTCGCGTGCGCAGTCAATGGCGATCGGGTAGCCGGCGTCGGCATGGCGCATCACGCCGGTGCCCGGATCGTTGGTCAGCACCCGGGCGATACGCGCGGCGGCCTCGTCGGTGCCATCGCACACGATCACCATGCCGGAATGCTGGGAGAAGCCCATGCCGACGCCGCCGCCGTGGTGCAGCGACACCCAGGTGGCGCCGCTGGCGGTGTTCAGCAGCGCATTGAGTAGCGGCCAGTCGGAGACGGCATCGGAGCCGTCCCGCATGGCCTCGGTCTCGCGGTTGGGGCTGGCCACCGAGCCGGAGTCGAGGTGATCGCGACCGATGACGACGGGCGCCTTCAGCTCGCCGGAACGGACCATCTCGTTGAACGCCAGGCCGAGCTTGGCGCGCTGGCCCAGGCCGACCCAGCAGATGCGCGCCGGCAGGCCCTGGAAGGCGATGCGCTCGCGGGCCATGTCCAGCCAGCGGTGCAGGTGGGCGTCGTCCGGGATCAGTTCCTTGACCTTGGCGTCGGTCTTGTAGATGTCCTCGGCCTCGCCGGACAGCGCGGCCCAGCGGAACGGCCCGATGCCCCGGCAGAACAGCGGACGGATGTAGGCCGGGACGAAACCGGGGAAGTCGAAGGCGTTCTCCACCCCCTCTTCCTTGGCCATCTGGCGGATGTTGTTGCCGTAGTCGAAGGTCGGCACGCCCTGCTTCTGGAAGTCGAGCATGGCCCGCACGTGGACCGCCATGGACTGCTTGGCCGCCTTCATCACGGCGGCCGGCTCGCTCTGAGCGCGCTCGCGGTACTGCTCCCAGCTCCAGCCGATCGGCAGGTAGCCGTTGAGCGGGTCGTGGGCGCTGGTCTGGTCGGTGACCAGGTCCGGGCGCACGCCACGGCGGACCAGCTCCGGCAGGACTTCCGCCGCGTTGCCGCAAAGGGCGATGGAGATCGCCTTGCCCTCGGCGGTGTAGCGGGCGATGCGGGCCAGGGCGTCGTCCAGGTCCTTGGCCTGCTCGTCGACGTAACGGGTGCGCAGGCGGAAGTCGATGCGGCTCTGCTGGCACTCGATGTTCAGCGAGCAGGCGCCGGCCAGGGTCGCCGCCAGCGGCTGCGCGCCGCCCATGCCGCCGAGGCCGGCGGTGAGCACCCAGCGGCCGGCAAGGTTGCCGCCGTAGTGCTGGCGGCCGGCCTCGACGAAGGTCTCGTAGGTGCCCTGGACGATGCCCTGGCTGCCGATGTAGATCCAGCTACCGGCGGTCATCTGGCCGTACATGGCCAGGCCCTTGGCGTCCAGCTCGTTGAAGTGCTCCCAGGTCGCCCAGTGCGGCACCAAGTTGGAGTTGGCGATCAGCACGCGCGGGGCATCCTTGTGGGTACGGAACACGCCCACCGGCTTGCCGGACTGCACCAGCAGGGTCTCGTCGTCGTTCAGTTCCTTGAGCGTTTCGACGATGCGGTCGTAGCACTCCCAATTACGCGCGGCACGGCCGATGCCGCCGTAGACCACCAGCTCCTTGGGGTTTTCCGCCACGTCCGGGTCGAGGTTGTTCATCAGCATGCGCAGCGGCGCTTCGGTCAGCCAGCTCTTGGCGTTCAGCCGGGTGCCGCGAGGGGCGCGGATTTCGGTGTCGCGGTAACGGGTCGGGGCGGTCATGGAAAAAGCTCCTTTACACAGGCAGTTCGTCGAAGGGGCGGCTCGGTTCAGAGCCAGCCCAGGTGCTGGGCCAGGTAGGCGATGGGGATGCTGAACAGCAGACTGAGCAGCGTGCGCTGCAGCCAGACCAGCAGCAGATCGCGCAGGCGCAGCGGAATACGCGTGGCAAGCACGCAGGGAATCGAGGCGGAGAGGAACAGCACGCTGCTCACCGAGACGATGGCGGTCACGAACTTGACCAGGCTGCCGGCGTCCTTCAGCAGCATCGCCGGCAGGAACATCTCGGCCAGCCCGGAGGCGATGGCGCGTGCCACGTCCATGGGTTCGGACAGGCCGAACAGCCAGGTGATCGGGTAGAGCAGCACGCCGATGGCATCGAACAATGGGGTGTATTTGGCGGCCAGCAGCCCGAGCAGGCCGACGGCGAGGATGCTCGGCAGGATCGCCGCGGCCATGCGCAGGCCGTCGGCGAAGGTTTCCAGCAAGGCACGGTGCAGGGCCGGCGCCTGACGCGCCTGGGTAACGCCGGCCAGCCAGGCGCTGCGCAGCCGGCCGACGCCCGGCTCCAGTTGCGGGTCGGGCCGGCCTTGATCGGGCAGCCGCGACAACGGATAGATGCGTGCGCTCACGGCCGTGACGGCGAAGGTCACCAGCAGCGCGCTCCAGAAGTACAGGTTCCACTGCGCCATCAGGCCGAGGGTCTTGGCGACGATGACCATGAACGGTGCCGACACCGTGGAGAAGCCGGTGGCGATGATCGCCGCCTCGCGCACGCTGTAGTGGCCCTGCTGGTACATGCGGTCGGTGATCAATAGCCCCACCGAGTAGCTGCCGACGAACGACGCCACGGCATCGATGGCCGATTTGCCCGGTGTGCGCCAGAGCGGTCGCATCACCGGCTGCATCAACACGCCGACCAGCTCCAGCAGGCCGAAGCCGATCAGGAACACCAGGGCCAGCGAACCCAGCGGCACGATCAGCGCCAGGTTCAGCACCAGCTTGTCGAACAGGAAGGGCAGCATGTCCGGCGCCTGGATCGCCGCGGGCGCCAGGCCGGCGAGGTGCACCGCGCCGAGTGCCAGGCCGATCACCTTGAGCACGCTGAATACCCGGCTCACAGCGGTCCGCCGCCAACTGCCGTCGAACCAGGGCGCCAGCGCGCCGTAGGCCATCAGCAGCAGGGCGACGCCGATCACCAGCGGCCGCGCATGGGCGATCAGCGCACCGGCGGCGTGGTCGAGAAGGATGGTGTTGCGCCCGCCGATGTCGAAGGGCACGAAGAAGATGATCAGCCCGATCAGGCTGAAACCCAGCAGGCGCAGGACGGCGCGTGTGCCGCCGCTGGCGGCCAGGGTGGTGGTCGGCTGGTCGTGCATTGCTGTTCCTCCCGGCAGTGTTTCCGATGGAAACGCATGAACATATCTATGCTTGTATATACAAGACTATGCAAGCGAGAGGCCAATACCGGGATGCGTGCCGCAAGGAAGCACGCATCTGGGCCTGGAATTCAGCAATAGCGCGGGTTTGGCAGCGGCGAACGCACATCCGACGAAGTGTCCCGGCGGCTGCCGGGCATCACAGGCGCGCTCAGAAAGAGGGCGAAACGCCCCGAAAAGGCACCATCGGTAACAGCGGGTGCCTCATTTCAGGCTGGCGTCGATCCGTGCGGCCACCTCGTCGGGTACCCAGCGCGACCAGACCGCCCGCTGCTGGCGGAAGAAAGCCGTGCGCATGTCCGCTACGTCGCGCCGCTGCTCGCCCATCTCGGCGAGTACCTGGTTGAGCAGGGGCAGCGGAATCTCGACCTGCTCGAACATTCCGACCAACCCGGGCGCCCGGTCGTGCAGGTCGCGCGAGACGCCGATGCTGATCTTCGCCGGCAACGAGGCGCCGCCGATGGGATTGGGATGCCGGGGGTCGGACAGGGTGGCCCAGGACTCTTCGCTGAACGGCGGCTCCTCCAGTTGGATCAGCTTGAAGCGCCCCATCAGTGGGGTCGGCGACCAATAGTAGAAAAGGATCGGTTCGCCGCGCCGGTAGGCCGAGGCGATGGCCGCATCCAGCGCCGGCCCGGCACCGGTGCGGAAGTTGGTGTAGCTGTCGAGCAGGCCATAGGCCTTGAGCTTCTGGCTGTTGACCGTTTCGCAGGTCCAGCCGGTCGGGCAATTGTAGAAACGCCCCTTGTCCGGGTCCTCGGAGTCGCGGAACAGAGCCTTGTAGCGCGGCAGGTCGCTGACCTTCCTCAACTCCGGCGCCAGCGGTTCGATGCCGCGCTGGGGATCGCCCTTGACCACGTATTCCGGCACCCACCATCCCTCGCTGGCGCCCTTCACCGGCTCGCCCACGGCGAAGACCTTGCCGGCCTCCTCCGCCTCGCGCCATACCGGGCTACGCCCGGCCCATTGCTCGGCGAACACCTGGATGTCGTTCTGCGCCAGCGCGTTCTCCATGGTCACGCTGTTACCGGGCAGCGCATCGGTGCGGCAGTCGTAGCCCTTTTCCAGGACATAGCGCAGCACCTCGGTGAGAAACATGCCGCTCTCCCAATTCAGCCCGGCGAAGACCACCGGCTTGGGATACGGGCACTCCGCCCGTGCGGCAGGGGCGACCAGCGCCGTCGCCAGCACAACGAGCGAAATGAGGGTGCGGAGCGGGGTCATGGCGATCTCCTCGTCTAAAACGCAGCCGTAGCCAGGAAGGATAGACGACGAGGAAAAGCGGACGGGACGGACGGGGAGCCCCGAATCAAGCCAAAGGCTGTAACTCGATCAGCGCACAGGCGCCCTGCCCGTCGAGGCGCAGCTCCTTCAAAGCGGCGGAAGCGCTGTCCACTTGCAGACAGTCGAGGTACCCCAGGGTCGCCACTGTTTCACCTTCCAGGCGCACCGCCAGCCCATCGGCCAGGGAGAACACCAACCACAACGGCGCCGAACCGAG
Source organism: Pseudomonas indica NBRC 103045 (assembly GCF_002091635.1). Classification (GTDB taxonomy): domain Bacteria; phylum Pseudomonadota; class Gammaproteobacteria; order Pseudomonadales; family Pseudomonadaceae; genus Pseudomonas_M; species Pseudomonas_M indica. The sequence goes on from NZ_BDAC01000001.1 coordinate 221,610, forward strand.
CACCTGGGCGTCGCCGTCCAGCCGCAGCCATTGCAGGCGGGCGTGGTAGCGGGCCGGCGAGTAGATCAGGTTGAAGTCGCGGATCGGTCCGTCGAGCAACCGGCAGTCCACCGCGCTGTCGCCGGAAAAGGCGAAGGCATCCAGAACCCGCAGGTCGCGCGACGGCTGGCCATCGACGGTCAGGCACATGCCGGTGCCTTCGATCATGCTGATGATCCGCTGGTAACCGTCGAAGCGGGAAAACGCGCCGGACTCGCCGACATCGGCGATGGACAGCCGCCAGCCGAAGCCGTCCAGCCCGTCGCCGGCGTCGCGGGCGATCTCCAGAGTACTGCCGGCACCGTTCTTCCAGGGCATGCGCGGGTAGTCGACGGCACGCAGGTGACGGATCGCGGTCATGAGCTGAAGCGCCCCTCCAGGCGGTAGCGCGAGCCGGGATAGACCAGCCGGGCGCTGGTCACCGCGCGGCGGCCCGACCAGGTACGGCGGCGAATCAACAGGCAGGGCTCATGGCGCTCGATGTGCAGCAAGCGGCATTCCTCCGCGTCGGCGAGGATCGCCTCGACCACGTGCTCGCCCTCGGTGAGCGGCGCCACTTGGGACAGGTAGGCATAGGGCGTGAGACTGGAGAAGTCCTGCTTGAGGTAGTCCGGCGCCAGTTCGGCGTTCACGTAGCGGTCTTCGACCTGCACCGGCACGTCGTTCTCGTAGTGCACGATCAGCGAATGGAATACCCGCTGCCCTTCGCGGATATCCAGCGCCACGGCCCGCTCCGGCCCGGCCAGCTCTTCGCCGAGGCGGATCACCTCGCAACGGTGGCGATGACCACGGGCGGCGATTTCGTCGGCGATGTTATGTACCTCGAACAGGGCTGCCTGACCCTTGGGCTCGGCGACGAAGGTGCCGACACCCTGCATGCGCACCAGCAGCCCTTCGGCGGTCAGCTCGCGCAGGGCGCGGTTGATGGTCATGCGGCTGAAGCCCAGTTGGCTGACCAGTTCCGATTCGGACGGTACGCGGTGATGGGGCGGCCAGGCGCCCGACTGGATCTGCGCAACGATCATCTGCTTGACCCGGGCGTAGATCGGCGCGGGCTGGTCGCCAAGTTGCGCGGCCAGCGGAGTCGGCTCGGAAGGCGTGGCGTTCAAGGGATTCTCCTACTCTTGGGCATACCGGCATGTACCGGATTATCCAACCCCGGACAAGCCGCAGTTTACGGCGCCCTTACACATCTGTATATGTATATACAACTTGAATGCCGATTGCGAGGCCCACGTCATGACCGCCCTCTTCGCCGAACGCGCCCTGCTGCCCGAGGGCTGGGCCCGGAATGTCCGCTTCGAGATCGCTGCCGATGGCCTCATCGCCCATGTGACGCCCGACGCTTCCGCGGACGGCGCCGAGCGCCTGCACGGTCCCGTGTTGCCCGGCATGCCCAATCTGCATTCCCACGCCTTCCAGCGCGCCATGGCCGGCCTCGCCGAAGTGGCCGGCAATCCGCAGGACAGCTTCTGGACCTGGCGCGAGCTGATGTACCGGATGGTCGGCAAGATTACCCCGGAGCAACTCGAGATCATCGCCCGCCAGCTCTACATCGAGATGCTCAAGGCGGGTTACACCGGCGTCGCCGAATTCCATTACGTGCACCATGACAGCGACGGCCGGTCCTATGCCGACCCGGCCGAACTGGCCCTGCGTATCGGCCGGGCGGCTCGCGACAGCGGCATCGGCCTGACCCTGCTGCCAGTGCTCTACAGCCATTCCGGCTTCGGCGGCCAGGCGCCCAACGACGGGCAGCGCCGCTTCATCCACGGCACCGACAGCTATCTGGCCCTGCTGCAACGCCTGGACGCCGCCCTACGGAACGAGCCGGCGCAACGCCTGGGCCTGTGTTTCCATTCCCTGCGCGCCGTCACCCCAGAGCAGATCGACGCAGTGCTGGCGGCGGACGACGGGCAGCGGCCCATCCATATCCACATCGCCGAGCAGCGCAAGGAAGTCGACGACTGCCTGGCCTGGAGCGGCCTGCGCCCGGTGCAATGGTTGTACGAGAACGTACCGGTGAACGAGCGCTGGTGCCTGGTGCATGCCACCCATGTCGCGGATGAGGAAGTTGTCGCCATGGCCCGCAGCGGCGCGGTGGCCGGACTCTGCCCGACCACCGAGGCCAACCTCGGCGACGGACTGTTCCCGGCAGTGGACTACCTGGCCCAAGGCGGTCGCCTGGGCATCGGCTCGGACAGCCATGTCTCGGTCAGCGTGGTGGAGGAACTGCGTTGGCTGGAATATGGCCAGCGTCTGCGCGATCAGCGGCGCAACCGCCTGTTCCGCGCGGATCGGCCCAACGTCGGTCGCACCCTGTATGACGCCGCCCTGGCCGGCGGGGCCCAGGCTCTCGGGCAGAACGTGGGCGCCCTTGCCGCTGGCCGCCGCGCCGATCTGCTGGTGCTGGACGGCAACGATCCCTACCTGGCCACCGCCGAAGACGACGCCCTGCTCAATCGCTGGCTGTTCGCCGGCGGCGATCGCCAGGTACGCGATGTGATGGTGAACGGCCGCTGGGCGGTGCGGGACGGCCGGCATGCCGCCGAGGAAGAAACCGCCCGGGCGTTTGCCCAGGTGCTGCGCGCATTACTCTGAGGGCTCCTACGGTCAGGCGGGTGCTCTGTAGGGGTGAATTCATTCGCCCAACGGAGCCAGGGACCGTCACTCACCCTCGCGCCAGATCAACTCCGACGTGTCGTACCCCTGCTGGCGAGCCACGGTGAGCAGCTCGTCGCGCTGCTCGGTGCTTAGGTTCGGCTTGCGGGACAGCAGCCAGAGGTACTTGCGGTTGGGATGGCCGACCAGGGCGACGCGGTAATCGTCGTCCAGGGACAACACCCAGTACTCACCCTTGGTCAGCCCCGGCAGGAGACGGCTGACACCATTGTCGAAGCGCACCCACAGTTTGTCGGTCTGCCCCGCCTCCTGGGGCTCCGCCTCGCCCTGCACCTGCTTCCACTTACCGGACACCGTACGGCAACGGTTGGTGACCGCCATCCGACCATCGTCCCGCAGTTGATAATGGGCTTCGGATTCCCTGCAGTCGCGCTGGAAGAACATCGGCAGGCGGGCCACTTCGTACCAGGTGCCCTGGTAACGGGCCAGGTCCACCTTGCCGACCGTCTCCGGCGGCGCTTGCCCGGTGCCGGAATTGGCGCAGGCGGTCAGCAACAGGCTGGCGAAGAGGACGAGCGGGAAACGCACGGGGATCTCCTTTACAACGCCACGGCCCGGCAAGGCCGTGGCCGGATTTACTTGAGTCCCTGGCCGGAGAACATCATCACCTTGTCGCCGGCGAACTGGACGCTGATGAAGATCTGCTGGTCGCCCCAGGTGCAACTGGACAGACCCAGCGCGCCGGAGCATTCGGTAGGCTTGCCAAGCAGGTTTTCCACCTCGGCCTTGGTCATCCCGGCCTTGAGCTTGGCGTAGTTTTCCTGGTTGACCTTGCTGCAGGCCGCCAACAGCACGCAGAACGACAGCACGGCAATACGACGCAGGGACATGAACGGACTACTCCTCGAGTGATGATGCGGGCAAGCTTGGCACAAGCAATGGCCCGTTGCCTGCTCACATCGCGGATATGGGACCTAAGCCCGCCCTTGCGGTTCCGTCGTGTTTCGAAGAAAGGGATAGAACCTAGAAGCGCGACCCCGGTCCCTGCAGGAATACCCCCTCTTCCTCGGTGGTTTCCCGACCCAGGATGGCATTGCGATGGGGGAAGCGGCCGAAGCGCTCGATCACCGCGCGATGGCGCTCGGCATAGTCGAGAAAGCCGGCGAATAGCTCGTCTTCGTCCACCGACGAGGCTTCGCGCAGGTCGCGGAAGCGCTCCACCGACAGTGTCTGGCTGTCACGGTCTTCGGCATGCTCCAACGGCAGGTAGACGAACACCTGCTCGATCGGTCGCAACGCCTCTTCCCAGTGCTGCTCCAGGCCATGGCGCACCAGTTCGCGGGAGCGGACGTCACCGGCGAAGGCGTGTGGCGTACCGCGGTGGATCATCCGCGGCAACTGGTCGAGCAGCAGGATCAGCGCCAGCCAGCCGTGGGGTTCGGCGGTCCACTCGGACAGACCGCCTGCCAGCGCCTGCTCGGTCAGATCGCCGAAACGCTCGCGCGCCTCGGCATCCTTGCTGTCGCGGTAGCCGAACCAGAGGCCGTTCTTCGCCGCTGCCACGTCGGCGGCACTGGCGGTCCGGTCTTCGCCGAACCACCAGTCGAGCAGGGACTGCCAGGGAGACCGCATGGCTTACTGCTGGTTGTGGTAGGCGGTGGCGCGCTCGACTTCTTCCTTCGAGCCGAGGAATACGGCCACCCGCTGGTGCAGGGATTCCGGCTGAATGTCGAGGATGCGCTGGCGCCCGTCGGTGGCGGCGCCGCCGGCCTGCTCGATGATCATCGACATCGGGTTGGCTTCGTACATCAGGCGCAGCTTGCCCGGCTTGGAGGGTTCGCGGGCATCGCGCGGGTACATGAAGATGCCGCCGCGGGTGAGGATGCGATGCACGTCGGCGACCATCGAGGCGATCCAGCGCATGTTGTAGTTCTTGCGCAGCGGGCCGGTGTCGCCGGCCAGCAGTTCGTCCACGTAGCGCTTAACCGGAGCCTCCCAGTGGCGCTGGTTGGACATGTTGATGGCGAACTCGGCGGTGCTTTCCGGGACGCGGATATTGTCATGGGTGAGCACGAAGCTGCCCAGTTCGCGGTCCAGGGTGAAGCCCTTGACGCCGTCGCCGAGGGTCAGCATCAGCATGGTCTGCGGACCGTAGATGGCGTAGCCGGCGGCGACCTGCTTGGAGCCCGGCTGAAGGAAGGCTTCTTCGCCGAGGGAGTCGTTCTGGCTGAAGCACTCGTTCGGGCAACGCAGCACCGAGAAGATGGTGCCGACCGAAACGTTGACGTCGATGTTACTGGAGCCGTCCAGCGGATCGAAGACCAGCAGGTAGGCGCCTTTCGGGTATTTGCCGGGAATCTGGTAGGCGTTGTCCATTTCTTCCGAGGCCATGCCGGCCAGGTGGCCGCCCCACTCGTTGGCCTCCAGCAGGATTTCGTTGGACAGCACGTCGAGCTTCTTCTGCACCTCGCCCTGCACGTTCTCGGTACCCATGCTGCCGAGCACCCCGCCCAGCGCACCCTTGGATACGGCGTGGCTGATTTCCTTGCAGGCCCGCGCCACCACCTCGATGAGGAAACGCAGATCCGCCGGGGTGTTATGGCTGCGGGTCTGCTCGATCAGATACCGACTGAGGGTAACGCGGGACATTGGAATGACTCCGGAAGGGAAGGGAAAAACCCGCGCATTTTAGCGCGTTACAAACGTCGATGCTGCAGACACCGACGTCTGTGTGGAGTTCCCCCTTGGAGCCTGTTTGCAGAGCAGACTTTGAACGGGTTCTTACCAGCTCCAGGCTACCGACAGATTCACCCCTTGCTGCGTCTGATCTTCGCCCTTGCGCCAGTGATAGCTCGCGCCCAGCGACAGCTCGCCACCAAGTTTCTGGCTGAAACCGAGACTGGCGCGGGTCAGGCGGTCTTCGGGCGTGTAGCCTTCGAGTGTGAAGTCGATCCCCGGCAGGCTGGTCAGGCTCATGGTCAGTTCGCCCGGATCGTCTTCGTATTCCCGTTCGCGGGCCACTTCGGCGAATACCTGGGTGGACGGGCTCACCGCGAAACGCCCTTGGAAACCGGCGCCGAGGCGTTTGGATGTGCGGGTCTGGTCGTCGTAGGTCAGCGAGGTCGCGCTGTCGCTCTTCTCGGCGTAACCGTCCACCTCCACGCGGGCGTAGTCGGCACTGATGAAGGGGCTCAGGTGCCAGGTGCTGCCAGGCTGGGCTATGTCGTAGCCCAGGCGGCCGCCGAACGCCCACAACTGTCCATCGGTATCGCCTTTCTCGCTACGCGTGACGATGCCCAGGTCGAACTTACGCGAGAGATCGTCGTAATCTAGGTAGCCGCCGCTCAGGGTCAAGTCGGCCCACCAGCGGTTCGACTGGTACTGGGCGAAAGCCGTAGCGAGGTAGCTGCGCAATTCGTAATCGGAATCGGCCCGGCCGGCCTCCAACTCCTGCTGGTAGAGCCCGAGCGCCACACCGGCACGCCAGGCATCGTCCAGTCGATAGCTGCCGCCGAGGTTCAGGCTGTAGCCGTTACCGTCGCCGCTGGCCGAGGCATCCTGCTCGTCGAAGTCCAGGCGCTGCCCACCGGCATTGACGAAGCTGCGCCATTGGCCGACTGCCTGCCAGCCCTCCCAATCCGCCTGCCACTGGCTGCGCAACTGATCCTGATGGGCACGCAGGGTGCCGTGGGCCATCTCCGGCAGCAACGTCAGCTCCCAGGGAGCGGCCAGGAGGGAGTAGGTGTAGTCGGCGAAGATCTGCTGCACCGCGCTGGTCGGGTGCACGCTATCGTTGAAGATGAGTTTGCTGGGATCGGGGGTCGTGCTGCCGATTCCCCAGGTGGCGTTCGGGCTGGCGCAACTGTCGAAGCAGGTGGCGATCAGGTCCTGGGTGGCATCGAAGCCGAAGCTCGCCGCATCCGCGACGATCTCGTTGAACAGCAGCGGCACGTTGAGCGGGATGATTTCCGCGTCGATGGCGGCGAGTTGGCTGACCAGCTCGGTATTGAAGGCCGCGACCAGGCCGGAAATGGTGGCAGAGATTCCGGGAATCAGCGACTCCAGCGCCCGGGCATTCGGGGTCTGCCCTACGTCCGGCAACAGCGACACCACGATGTAACGCGCACCGGCGGCCTCCAAGGCGCGCACGCCATCCGCCAATCGTGTCGCGGAGGCTTGGGCTTGGGCGGTGGCCACGTCCGCAGGCGCGAGCGGGTTGATGATCAGATCGAGGAAATCGTTGCCGCCGCCGTTCACGTAGAACAGAGTATCCGAGTCAATCGGCTGCCCCAGCGCAGCCAGTTCGGCCAGGTAACCGGGACGGGTGCGCAGGTTGGTGCCGTCGGCCAACTCGACCACCGACCCCTCGCCGGTTCCGACGATGGAATCGAGAATCTGCTGGGTGGTGTTGCCACCCACCGCATAGTTGGTGCCGTCCGGCAGGCCCAGTGCAGCATTCACCGGCGAGGTGGAGGCAGTCAGGTCACCGAGGCCAAGCTGCAGGCTGAGCAATTGGGTCGAGTTCAGCGCGAAGAATTCGCTGGAGTCGTAGTTCGGCCCCGTGCGGTTGGTAAAGCGCCGGGTCGAGCCGGCTGGCCCGGATGCATCCGGAAATTGCCCGGCATCGCTCAAGCTGTCGCCGAACACGACCAGCCCGCTATAGGGCGAGGCCATGAGAGAAGAAGACGAGAAAGCCAGCAGGCACGCGGCCGCCAATGGGGTAAGCACATGCTTCATGCACGGTCCCTGTTGTAGTTATTTGGATGGACGATGCGTGGGACTTTAGCCCGGAATGTAACTCTCTGCACAGGGAGCGTCCCGGTTTTCACCCGAATGGGTGAACCTGCTTCAGGCCGGGCTGCAGACCCGGTTGCGGCCTTCGCGCTTGGCCCGGTACAGCGCCGCGTCGGCGGCGTGCAGCAGTTCGTCCAGGGCCTGGCCCTGGTCCGGCCAGATCGCCATGCCGGCGGAGAGGGTCACGCCGCACGGCCCGCCACGGGTCTCGACCGGCGTCGCGGCGCGCTCCCGGCATAGGGTTTCGAGGCGGCGGCGCGCCTCGTCGGCATCGGCGCCGGGCAGGATCAGCAGGAACTCTTCGCCGCCGATACGGAACACCGCATCCGAACCGCGCAGGTTCTCGCCCAGGTGCCGCGCCACGGCCCGCAGCACATCGTCGCCGATCAGATGGCCGTGCTGGTCATTGAGCGCCTTGAAGTGATCGAGGTCGATCAGCGCCAGGGCGATAGGCTCTCGTTCGCGCCGGGCGCGGGCCACTTCCCGGCTGAAGAATTCATCCAGGTAACGGCGGTTGTAGAGGCCGGTCAGCGGGTCACGGAGCGCCTGTTCCTGCAATCGCTCATGAAGACTGGAAATGATCCGCAGACGTTCCTCGCTGGTGGCCAGGGCCTCGGACAGCTTGAGTTCGCCCAGATGGCGCTGGGTCACGTCGCGCAGGTAGAGCATCTGCCCGAGCACATGAGTGCCCGAACGGGTGACGCGCTCGATGGCACGGCTGCGCACCTCGTAATAGCGCGCGGGGCCGGCCAGTGTCAGCAGGCGATCCTGCTCGCCGCTCCACGACGTTTGCAGCAGAGCGTGCAGCTCGGCGCCGAACACCGGCCAGTCGATCAGTTTGCGACCCTGCCAACCGTTGCGCAGGCCGGCCAGCTTCAAGGCCGCCGGGTTGGCCTCCAGCACTCGCCACTGCGGATCGACCACCAGCACCGGGTCGAGCAATTCTTCCAGCAGCAGATGCCGAGCCACCGGCAACAGGTCGAACAGGCGCACTCCGACAATCAGCCAGGCAAACGCCGCCAGGGTGAAGGCGAAGCTGAACGGTGTCGGGTCGAAGCCGAACAGGGTGCGGTCGAACACGACATAGCTGACGTTGGCCGCCCAAGGCACCAGGGTGACCACCACGAACGCCAGGTAATGACGACGGTGCACACCATAGCTGATCACCGCGGCACGGATCACCACACCCAGGCAGAACGTCATCCCCAGGTAGACATAGACGGCCGCCGCATGGAACAGCGGCCCATGGTCGTAGCGCACCGGCGCCCCCGGCTCGGCGGACATCGGCGTGGTGCCCGTGCCATAGAACAGGCCGTGCCAGGGATTGCTCAGGGCCATCAGCCAGACCAGCAGCGGCACCAGCGTCAGCCCGAGCAGGCTGCGCGACGGCAGGGGCTGGCGCACGCTGTTCACGTATTGCCAGAGAAACACGGCCCAGAAGGTCGGCACCCCGATGATGCCGGGCCAGGCCATGGTCGCCCAGAACACCTTGCAGGTCGGCGCCTGGGCGGCCATTTCCAGGCTCGCCGCGGCCAGCCACCAGAGGCTGCCCAAGTGCAGCAGGATGAAACTGTCACGACCGGGAAAGGAGCGCTGCCGTCTGACCCAGCGCGCCAACAGCACCACACCCACGCAGACGGCACCGGTCAGCAGCACGGGGAAGCTCATCGCCCAGGTCGATCCCCCGCAAGCGCTCATGGCAGCGCCACCCCGACGAGCGGAGAGAAACGCCCGCGCCGGACGAATTCCCGGAAGCTGCAGGCCGGTAGTGAGGCTGCCTGGATAAGAGACAAGGAATTTTCCCGAGCCGAGCGGTCATGAATGGAGGAACGGGCGTTTCCGCCCGTGCCTAAAGATACTGCAAAACCATCCGTTACGTGTGGATGTTGGCTATCAAATAGCCATCATTCCTGACGAGGGGTAGCGGGCGACCTCAGGACACTCAACGCCATCAGCACCAGCAACCCGACCCCCGCCACCAGCACGGCCCACAGGCCGATGCGCTTCCAGTCGGTCCCGGCTTCCGGCTGGTCTTGCTTCACCGTTGCGGTAACGGCTTCACCGGTCGGCGTCGCCACACCCAGGCGGGCCAATCGCTCGTCGTCGTAACCGGGGATGAGCGTTGCCAGCGGCAGGTTCGCCGCCTTGGCCGTCGCGTTGCCGAGCGCCAGCGTGTACGGCGGCGTGCCGCGTACCAGGAAGACCACCTGGGTGGTGCGTACGCCGACCTGCAGCCTGGGCGTGGCGCTGCCCAGGCCACCGCCCCGCTCGTCCACCTGCAGTTTCAACTGGTGTACGGGTGTGCCGGGCAGTTCGAGGGTCTCCTGGCGCACTTCGCTGCCATTCTCCGGCAGCCGGTAGAGCAGGCCGCGCGCCAGCCAGAACCACTGTTGCCGGTCGTCGCGGCGGCCCTGCACCGTCACTGGCGCCAGGGTATTGGCCTGTGGCAGCTCGATGCGCAGACGCTCCAGGGGCAGCGCCACGGGCAGCTCCCAGTAGAACTCCCCGTTGCCGGCGCGGCGCGGCGGCAAGTCGCCCGACCAGGCGATCGGCGCCGGCACGCGGGTGGAGCTGACCACCAGGGCCTGGGTCAGGGCCGGCGCCTGCTGCGGGCTTTCCCAGAGCAGCCGCAGGTAGCGCGCACGCAGGCCCGGCAGGGCCATTTCGCGCTGGTCGATGCGCTCGTCGGCGAACGACAGCCGGGCGATCTGCCCATCGCCCCAGGAGCGCCACTGTTGCAAGTCATCGCTGGCCTCGATGGTGAAACGCTGGAATCCCTCGCGATCGGCGCTCCAATCGAGAATCAGCTTCTGCAACGGCTGCTTCAGCGCGCTGGCGTCCAACACCCAGCCGCGCAGCACCTCGCCCGCATCAGCAGCCTGGCCTTCCGTCACTTCGACCAGGGTACCGCCGGTGCCGCGCTGCACACGGATATGCGGGCTGTCCGGGGCACTCGCCGGGCTGTACAGCGGGAACCACTTCACCGGCGTTTCCGTATGGGTCTCGCTGGGCTGGGTGCTGCCCAGGGTGAGGGCGTAGGCCAGCGGCTCGCCCTCGCCGTTGAACACGCGCAGGTCGCGCAGATCGGCATGACGGGCCGTCAGATGCAGCGCCAACGGCAACTCCAACCGATACCAGGGCCCTTCGCCACTGAGTTCCAGCGGCACCCGGGTGGCGAAGCCGTCGGGCGACTCCTGACCGGACAGCGCCAGCGGCGCAGCCAGCACACTGGCCAGCAGCGCCGGCAACAGGCGGAAGAGAGAAGAAAGACGGCTCATGCTCTGGCCTGCTCCACGTCAGAGGCCGGCTGCCGGGGCGGCAGCGGCGCGAAATATCCGATGATCAACAACAGCACGCCGACGCCGATGAAGGACACGATGCGCTCCAGCCCGCCGCGATTGCCCAGCTCGACGAAGAACAGCTTGGCCACCACCACGGCGATCAGCGCCGCGCCGATCAGCCACAATTCACGGCGCAGACGCAGGTGGCCGACGATCATCAGCGGCAGGGCGATCAGCGTCCAGACCAGCGACAGCCCGGCCTGCACCAGCATCGAATCGAGCAGCGCATCCAGCCGGTACGGCACCCCGCCCCAGTGGTGGGCGAAGCGGAATACCGTCGCCGTCAGCAGCGCAAACAGCGACACGCCGGCCACGCCCTGGGGCAGCCAGCGGCGCCAGTCCTCGTCCAGGGAGAGCTGTGGCAGGCTCACCGACAACCAGCGCCAGACGCCGAACAGGACGAACAACAGGCCCAGTTCCAAGGGATTGAGCAGCGGCAGGTAAGGCAGCGGATCGGCGGCGCCGTCGCTGGCGATGTTGGCCAGCCAGAACCAGCCCAGCATCGCCACCGCCAGCGGCAAGGCCGCCAACAGACGGTATTCCTGGCGGTAGGCCGACACCGGCCATGGCCAGGCACGCGGCGCGGCCATGGCCAGCAGGTAGGCGCTCGGCAGCAGTGCCCAGCCTAGCCAGCGCCAGGCGTTGTAATGCTCGGAGAGGGCGAACAGCAGGTAACGCAGTTCCAGCGACAGCACGCCGATGATCAGCCAGCAGCCGAACACATGGGCGGCGCTCCGTGCCCCGACGGGCAGCAGCGACGCCAGCCGGCGCAGGCCGACGAAGTGCACGGCGAACAGCACACCCCAGGCGAGCCAGCCGAAGTCCGCCGCCGGGTGATATTCCGCATGCCAGGCCCAGAGCAGCAGCACGGCAGCCGCCGGCATCAACAGGGTGCAGAGCAGCGCCAACGTACGCCATTCGAAGCGCGGCGCGATCAGGACGACCGCCGCCACGCTGAGCGCAGCGGCCAACAGAATCAGCGATGCCTGCAACTCGGCCGGAGCGAAGCGGACGATCTCGCTGATCAGCGCCAGGCTCCACCAGCCGGTTCCCCAGACCAGCAACACCTGGGACAACCGCTCCAGGCTCGGACCGCCCAGCGCCCCGGCCAGGTCGCGACGAACCACCTGATGCAGGCGCCAGGCGCCGATCAACGCTGCGAGCGCCAGGGCCAGCGGCGTCCAGAACCCGGCATGGCCCAACGGCCGCAGCCCTTCGCCACTCAACTGGCCGAGCAGCAGCGGGCTGGCGGCGAGGAAGGCCACGCCCCCGACACCCTGCAGCAGCAGGCCGAACAGGAAGCTGGCGCGCTGCTGCAGGTGCAGCGCCAGCCAGATAATCAGCAGACCGCTGCCGGCCCAGACCGCGCTGGCGCTCTGCCAGGGCAGCACGAACAGTACCGCCAGGTTGAGGAACACCAGCCCCACCAACAGGATCACCGAGAGCCCGCGCAGCAGGCGGGCGTCGTTGCGCACCAGCGGATCGCGCGCTGCCAGCAACATGCCGCCGATCAGTGCCAGGCCGATCAGCGACGCGCCAATCAGCCCGCGCCAGCCATCGCTGAACACGCCGCTGCCGGCACCCGCCGTATCCAGTTGCAGCAGGAACACCGCGCCGCCGAGCAACTGCACGCCGAATGCGCTGAACAGGAAGGCCCGCGATTGCAGGCGCAGGGCGGCGAACAGCGTCGCCAGCCCGGCCAGGGCCCAGGCGATGGCCGTGGCCTCGGCGGCAAGGCTGAGCGGCGCGATCATGTACAGGAAGCCCAGGCCGGAACAGGCCAGCAACGGCAAACCACGGCGCTCCCAGGGCCCGGCGGCATCTTCCGGCGCATGGCGCAGTTGCCACCAACTGAACAGCAGCGCCACGCCGAGCATCGCAGCGCCCAGCGGCACGCCATCCAGCAGGGTTACGTCGCCGATATCCAGCTTGCCGAGGAAGGCCAGCGCCGCCCCCACTTGCAACAGCAGGGCAAAGCCGCGCGCTAGCGGACGCCGCTGGCGCAGCCCCAGCCAGAACAGGCCGGCACCCTCCACTGCCCAGGCGGCGGAGGTCCAGCGTGCATCCAGGCCGAGCGGGATCGCCAGAGTGCCGAACACCACGCCCAGGGCCAGGCAGGTTTCCACCAGCAGCAGCGCCTGGTTGCGCACGCGACCGGCCAGCAGACGGGCCAGCAGCAGATAGAACAACCCCAACGCCAGCGCACTGAACGCCGGGCCGAACTCCAGGTGACGGATCACCGCGTATTGCAGGCCGAAGCCGATCAGCGGCGGGCCGAACAGCGCCGTCCCATCCACGTAGTCGGTCTTGCCCACCGACCAGCGCAGCAGCGCATCGCGCTCCGTAGGTGCATCGGCGGCTTCGCGCAGCTTGCGGCGGGCGAACAGCAGGCCGATGGCCACGTACATAAGGAAGAACGTCACCAGGAACGGCTCGGTGCTGCCGAACAGCTCCGGCCGGTAGGAGCGCAGCCCCCAGGCGAAACCGATGCCGAAGGTGCCGACGAAGCCGATCAGGTTGAGCAGGCGCCAGGCCTTGAACCAGGCGATGGCCAGGATGCCGGCGTTGAGCAGGATGAAGTAGGAGAACAGCGCCACGTGATTGCCGCTGCCGGTGGAGGTCAGGATCGGCGCGGCGAAGCCGCCGAGCGCCGCAGCCGCGGCCAGGCCCATGGCGTTCTGCGCCACGGCCAGTATCGCCGAGCAGACCGTCACCACCACCAGCAGGCCGAGGGCTTCCTTGGCGTCGAGCAGCGGATGCAGGCGCATGGCGGCGAAGATCGTCAGGTACAACACGGCGATGCCGGCGCCCTGGAGCATCAGCCCGTAGCCCGGGTTGCGCCGGCGCAACCACCAGCCGAGGCCGAGCAGCGCAATGGCACTGGCCGCCACGCCGGCGTAGCGCACGGCCACCGGCACCACCATGCCTTCGGTGGCGTAGCGCAGGAGGAAGGCCAGGCCGAGGAACAACAGCAGCACGCCGACGCGTAGCACGGTGTTGCCGCCGAACAGCCAGTTCTTCGCCCAGTCGATGGCCTGTTCGATGGGAGAGGGTTCGCGGGGTTTCGGCGGAATCGGCGCCGGACGCGACCGAATGGGCTCGGCGGGCGCCTCGACCCGGGCGACGGCCGGCTCCGGCGCTTCGGGCTGGGCGACCTGCTCGAGCTCGGGCTCCGGCAGCTCCCAGATCAAGTCCTCGTCACGGCGTTCCTCGGCGGGCGCTTCCGCCGCTGCGGTCGGGGTCGGGGCAGGCTCAGGCGCGGCGGCCTCCGGTTCCGGCGCAGGCGCCTGGGCCGGCTGCGGCGGCAAGCCCTGCTCCAATCGCAGCAACCGCTCGACGACCGCCGTGGTACCGGCCTCGAAGCGCTGGGCGAAAGTATCCAGGCTCTTGCGCAGCGTGGCGTTTTCCGCCGACAACTGCTGCAGGCGGATGGCCTGTCCCAGCCCGAGCCCCACCAGAGCGCCCAACAGGGCGGCGGTCAGCGATTCGCCGGCCACACTGCCCACCACCAACCCAACCAGCATGAAAATCCATTGCATGCTCTGACTTCCCAACGATGAGAAAAACCCGCGTCCCGCGAGAGACTGTCCAGTGTGGACGTCGCCGACGCCCCTCGCCGGCACATGCCGCCGACGATCGTGGCAATGCGGCAGTATATCGAGGCGCGACTGGCCGAGCGCGGGGGCTGGTGGAAATTGCGAAGAAGGTCCGTCTCACTCCGGCCGTGAAACCTTTCGCATCAGTCGCGCGGAGCAAATCGCCAGCGCTGTTTCCGCCACGGAAACTCGGCTAGGGTCGCCGGATTCGGACACGCCCACTGTAAGGAGACCCCATGCGCATCCATAGACCCCCTCTCGCCGCCCTCCTCTTCAGCCTGGCCCTGGGCAGCGCCCAAGCCGGCGAAACCACCACCCCGGCGCTGGACGCGCTGATCCGGGTGAGCACCGAACGCCTGCTGCTGGCCGACCAGGTAGCTGCCAGCAAGGCACAGTCGGGCAAGGCCGTGGAAGATGCGGCACGGGAAAGCGAGCAACTCGCGACGCTCTCGGCGAAAGCGCCCGACTACCGGCTCACGCCCGAGCAGGTGACGGCCTTCTTCAAATGGCAGATCGAGGCTAACAAGCTGGTCCAATACCGCCTGCTGGCCAAACCGGCGCCCGCCAGCGGCACGCCGGTCAGCCTGGATGCCATCCGCGCCCGCCTGAACACCATCAACGTGGAAATCCTGGAAAACCTCGCCCCGGCCCTGGCCGAACTGCAACAGCACGGCTGCGCCGAAACGCTGTACGAAGGCATTCGCCGCCGCACGAAGCGCGAACACCTGGATGCCTTGCACAAGACCGCTCTGGTCAGGGCGTTCGGCGATACCTGCCGAAGCCTCTAAACCACCAACGCAGCCAACGCTTCGCGCAACCGCGCCGGAATGCTTACCGGCCGGTTGTTCGCGCGGTCGACGAAGACATGGACGAAGCGCCCCGCTGCGCAGGCCTCTTCTTCTCCCGCCTTGAACACCGCCAGCTCGTACTGCACCGAGCTGTTGCCCAGCTTGCCCACTCGCAACCCCACCTCGATGCGTTCGGGAAAGGAAACAGAGGCGAAGTAGTCGCAGGACGAGCTGACCACGAAGCCCACCACTTCGCCCTCATGGATATCCAGCCCACCCCGCTCGATCAGGTAGGTGTTCACCGCCGTGTCGAAGAAGCCGTAGTAGGTCACGTTGTTCACGTGGCCGTAGAGGTCGTTGTCGTGCCAGCGGGTGGTGATGGGTTGGAAGTGGCGGTAATCGGAGCGGGTGTGGCGGGACTCGGTCATGGGGTTTCCTTGGTGCATCGTCGTGGCGAGCGTATTCCGTAACAGGGTATCGGGCGAATGAATTCGCCCCTACAGATGCCTCAATACGCCGCCTGGTAGATCGCCAGTGCGTCCGCCTCGGTGACTTCACGGGGGTTGTTCACCAGCAGGCGCTGCTGGAGCATGGCGTCGCTGGCCAATTGCTGCAGCATCGCTTCCGGTACACCGGCGTCACGTAGGCGGCTGGGCAGGCCGTGGCGTTCGTTCAGCGCCGCCAGTTCGTCGATGAACTGGGCGGTCAGGCTCTCGGCACTCCCCGGCTTCAGGCGTTCGCCCAGCAGCAACGGCGCCAGCTCGGCATACAGCGGTGTCGCCGCCGGTGCGTTGAAGCGCAGCACATGGGGCAGCACCAGCGCGTTGGATAAACCATGCGGAATGTGGAAGTGCCCGCCCAGCGGATAAGCCAACGCATGTACCGCAGCCACCGGCGCATTGGCGAAGGCCTGGCCGGCGAGGCAGGCGCCCAGCAGCATGGCCTGGCGCGCCTCGCGGTTCTGCCCGTTGTGCACCGCCTGGTCGAGGTTGTTCGCCAGCAGGCGCAGCGCTTCGCGGGCCAGCAGGTCGGACAGCGGGTTCTTCTTCAGCGCGCTGGTGTAGGACTCGATGGCATGCACCATGGCGTCGATGCCGGTGGCGGCGGTCACCGCTGGCGGCAGGCCGAGGGTAAGGTCGGCGTCGAGCAGCGCCAGGTCCGGCAGCAGCATCGGCGACACCACGCCCATCTTGGTCGTCTCGCCGGTGGTGACGATGGCGATGGGTGTCACCTCCGAGCCGGTGCCGGCGGTGGTCGGTACCTGGATCAGCGGCAGGCGCTGGCCGCGAGCGTTGCCGACCCCGTAGATGTCCTTGAGGCCCTGCCCGCACTGCGGATGGGCGAGCAAGGCGACCAGCTTGGCCACGTCCATCGAGCTGCCGCCACCGAAGCCGACGATCAACCCGGCGCCGATATCCCGAGCCCGTTGCACCGCATCCAGCACTACCGCTTCCGGCGGATCGGCAAGGACTTGGTCGAACACCGCCACGGCCAGGTCCTCGGCGGAGAAGCCGGGCAGGACGTCATTGAGTAGGCCGAAGCGGGTGATGCCGGGGTCGGTGACGATCAGCACCGAACGGGCGCCCCGCTCCCGGCAGATCGCCGCCAACCGGCGCGACGAGCCGGTTTCGCACATCAATTGGGCCGTGGTGGCAAAGCTGAACGGGTGCATGAGTGCCTCCTGTTGTTCTTGTATGGCATTCGTTGGCCACCCGCCCTTCAAGCCCAAACAGCCTCTCTCCCATTCATGGGAGAGGGTAGGAGAGGGAACGGACGGATGAGCAACACCTTTCTCAAAACGCAAAACTATCCTCATCCAGCGCCATCAGGCACTGCGCCCCACCCCGGATCGCTTCCCGGTGGGCACTGGCCCGTGGCAGCACGCGGCGCAGATAGAAATCCGCGCTCTGCAGCTTGGCACGGTAGAAGGCGGCTTCCCCGCTTCCCACTTCCAGGGCGTCCTGCGCCCGCGCAGCCGCCTGGAGCCAGAGGCCGGCGAGCAGCACGTAGGCGGAATACTGGAGGAATTCCACGGAACAGGCGCCGATCTCCTGCGGATCACGCTGGCTGGCGGCGATCACTTCGGCGCCCAGCTCGCGCCATTCGCCCAAGCGTGCCTGTACCGTGGCGGCCAATTCGCGCAGGGCCGGGCGCTTGGCCTGGTCGTCGCACAGCTCGCTGAACTCCGCCTGCAACGCGCTCAGTTCCGCACCGCCATCGCCCAACAGCTTGCGGCGGATCAGGTCCAGTGCCTGGATGCCGTTGGTGCCCTCGTAGAGCTGGGTGATGCGGCTGTCGCGCATCAACTGCTCCATGCCCCATTCGCGGATGTAGCCGTGGCCGCCGTAGACCTGTACACCGAGGCTGGCCACTTCCTGGCCCATGTCGGTGAAGAATGCCTTGACGATGGGAATCAGCAGCGCCGCCCGCTTGGCGGCCGCATGGCGCACGGTGGCGTCCGGGTGACCGTGCTCCAGATCGAGCTGGCGCGCGGTGTAGGCAGCCAGCATGCGGCAGCCTTCCACCAGGGTCTTTTGGGTCAGCAGCATGCGCCGTACATCCGGGTGGACGATGATCGGGTCGGCTGGCTTGTCCGGCTGTGCCGGGCCGGTCAGGGCGCGGGATTGCAGGCGCTCGCGGGCATAGCTCAGCGCGCCCTGGTACGCCTGCTCGGCTATGCCCAGCCCTTGCAGGCCGACCTGGAAGCGCGCGTCGTTCATCATGGTGAACATGCAGGCCAGGCCCTGGTTGGGCTCGCCCACCAGCCAGCCGGTGGCGCCGTCGAAATTCATCACACAGGTGGCGGCACCCTTGATGCCCATCTTGTGCTCGATGGCCCCACAATTCAGGGCGTTGCGCGCGCCGGGCGTGCCGTCGGGATTGGCGACGAATTTCGGCACGAGGAACAGGCTGATGCCCTTCACGCCCGCCGGTGCGTCCGGCAGACGGGCGAGCACCAGATGGACGATGTTCTCGCTCATGTCGTGCTCACCGCCGCTGATGAAAATCTTGCTGCCACTGACCTTGTAGCTGCCGTCCACCTGCGGCTCGGCGCGGGTGCGCAGCAGGGCCAGGTCGGTGCCGGCCTGGGGCTCGGTGAGGCACATGGTGCCGGTCCATTCGCCGCTCACCAGTTTGGCCAGGTAGGCGGCCTGCAATTCAGGGCTGCCATGCTTGTACAAGGCCAGCACCGCGCCCTCGGTGAGCCCGGAATAGATGCGGAAGGACAGGCTCGCGCCCATCAGCATCTCATGGAAGTTACACGCCACCAGTTGCGGAAAGCCCTGGCCGCCGAATTCGATCGGCCCGGTCATGCTCGCCCAACCATTCTCCACGTATTGCCGATAGGCCTCGCGAAAGCCCTTGGGCGTGGTCACGGCGCCATCGACCAGGGTCACGCCCTCTTCGTCGCTGTTGCGATTCAGCGGGGCGACCACCTCGCCGGTATAGCGCGCCGCCTCGTCCAGCACACCGTCGATCAACTCGCGGTCCAGGCCGTTGCCGAGCAGCGCGCAGTGGCCGCTGACGTCGAACAGCTCATGGATCACGAAGCGCATGTCGCGCAGGGGAGCCCGGTAATTCATGCCGCCACCTCCTTCGCCTCGGCGAAGCCTTTGCCCGCCGCGGCCAGTCGCTCAATCAGCGCAGCCGGGCGCCAGTGCTCGCCGAAACGCTGTTGCAGATGGACGAGCCGCTCACGGATCGCCGGCAACCCCTGGCTGTCGGCCCAGGCCATCGGCCCGCCCTTGTCCGCCGGAAAGCCATACCCATTCAGGTAGACCCGGTCGATGTCCTGGCTGTTCGCAGCGATGCCTTCTTCGAGAATCTTCGCCCCCTCGTTGACCAGCGCCAGCAGGCAGCGCTCGAGGATTTCTTCCGGACCCACGTCCCGACGCCCATAACCGAGCTGTTCGGAGACCTGCTGCACCAGCGCATCCACCTCCGGGTCGTGCTCGGCCTGGCGGCTGCCCTCGGCATAGCGGTAATAGCCCATGCCGGTCTTCTGGCCGAAACGGCCGAGGGCGCAGAGACGGTTGTCCACCTGCACCTCATCGGCGTCCTGCCCCTCGCCAGCCAGTTCGCGGGCGCGCCATTCCAGGTCGATGCCCACCACGTCGTACATGCGGAACGGGCCCATGGCAAAGCCGAAGCCCTGCAACGCGGCGTCCACCTGATGGGGGAAGGCGCCCTCCAGCAGCATCATCCGTGCCTCGCGCACATAGGTGTGGAGCATGCGGTTGCCGATGAAGCCGTGGCAGTTGCCGGCCACCACCGCCACCTTGCCTATGCGCTGACCCAGCTCCAGGCAGGTGTCCAGTACGGCCGGCGCGGTCTTCGCGCCACGCACGACTTCCAGCAATTTCATGATGTGCGCCGGGCTGAAGAAGTGCAGGCCCAGCACCTGCTCCGGGCGCCCGGTGACCGCGGCGATGGCGTCGATGTCCAGCGCCGAGGTATTGCTGGCGAGAATCGCCTCGGGCTTCAGCACGGCATCCAACTGGCGAAAGATCTGCTGCTTCAGTTCCAGGTTCTCGTACACCGCCTCGATCACCAGATCCACCTCGGCCAGCGCCGCGTAGTCGCCCACCGGCTGGATGCGCGCGCGTCGGGCGGCGGCCTCCTGCTCGTCGATGCGGCCCTGGCGCACGTTATGCGCGTAGGTATCGGCGACTGCCTGCCGGGCCTGCTCGAGCATCTGCGGGTTGTTATCCAGCCAATGCACCGGCAGGCCGGCGTTGACCAGACTCATCACGATGCCACGACCCATGGTGCCGGCACCGATGACGGCGGCGCTGTGAATCTTCGAGACGGCATGACTCATTGTTGTTCCTCTCGTGTACGGCCAGAAAACTGCCAGTCACGATAAGGAAGCGGCTACTATTTTTGAAATTTAGTCTTGTGATACATCCTATTTCCCACATGAATATCGCCAACTTCGACCTGAACCTCCTGCGCGTACTGGACGCCCTGCTGCGCGAGCAGAACGTCTCCCGCGCCGCCGAGCGCCTCGCCCTCAGCCAGCCGGCGGTGAGCAATGCCCTCAACCGCCTGCGCGAACTGCTCGACGACCCGCTGCTGGTGCGCATCGGCCGGCGCATGCAGCCCACACCCCGCGCCCTCGCCCTGGAAGCGCCAATCCGCAGCGCCCTGCGCCAGATCGAGCAGAGCCTGGCCGCCGGCGAAACCTTCGATCCGGCCGAAAGCCGCCAGCGCTTCAGCATCGCCGTGACCGACTATGTCGAACTGATCTGCATGCCGTCGCTGCTGGATCGTCTCAGCCAGCATGCGCCGGGGATCGGCATCGATATCCGCCATCTTAGTCCGACGCTGCCGGCCGAAGCCCTGGACAAAAGCGAGCTGGACCTGGTGCTGGGGCGCTTCGACGACGTGCCGGCACGCTTTGCCCGCCAGCACTGGATGAGCGAGACCTTGCAACTGGCGGTACAGCGCGACCACCCACAGGTGGACGGCCCTCCCGACCTGGAGCGTTTCCTCGCCTTGCGTCATCTCTGGGTGCATGGTGGGCAAACCCGCGGCATGGTCGACCAGTGGCTCGGCGAACAGGGGCTGAGCCGGCAGATTCTCTACACCACGCCGAATTACCTGCAGGCCGCGCACATCGTCGCCGGCAGCGAGCTGGTCGCGGTCCTGCCCACCCAACTGGCACGCCACTTCGCCCGGTTGCTGCCGCTGAATCTGTTCGATCTGCCCTTCGCCCTCGGCCCCTTCCACCTGGAAATCGTCCACCTCGCCCAGCGCCAGCGCGACCCCGCGCTGCAGTGGCTGATCGTAGAGATCCAGGCCGTGGCAGAGGGCGCCCGTCACGCCTGACCTTACTCTCAGCGTGGTGCGCTTCATCCCGCCAGAACGCGGTTCATCACACTTTCGTCGGCCGGCGCGCGCCAGTCTGCGGCCGATTGACGCGGATCAATAAACGATCCCGATAGCGGGACCAGAGTCTAGAGGCAATTAGCCATCACTCTTTGGTAGCAATCTGGCGGAGCGGCCTCAACACAATCACCGCAGCGCCGAGAACCTGTTACACGCCTCGCGCCCGGCTCCCGGACGCGAGCGACGCGGCCGCCCCGCCGGGGCCTTCCATGACGCACCGAGACCACGACACCATGAGTTCCCTGTCCCGCTTCCTGTCCTCACGCAAGCAGTCCGATGGCGTCCTCGGCATTCTCTGCAGCCTTCGCCAACTGCCGGAAAAACTGGCCGAGGCACGCATCAAGCCGACCTACATTTGCGGTTTCGTCTCGCCGCACATCAGCCTCGACGACGTAGCCCGGCAGATCGGCCAGCGCTTCCCCGGCGCGGTGGTCAGCCTCTGCACGACTGCCGGCGAGCTGTGCAGCCAGAACGACCGGCTCTACTGCAACACCGGCAACCAGTGGGACCGCATCGTTCTGCAGCTCTTCGATGCCAGCGTCATCGCCGCGGCGGAAATCGTCCACGTTCCCCTGGAAAGCCAGGACATCCGCGGCCAGGGCAAGCGCCTGACGATGGGCGAACGCATCGCCCGGCTGACCGAGTCGATCAAGCGGCTCAACGTGTCGATGACCATCGACTACCGCGATACCCTGGCCAATATCCTCTTCGACGGCCTTTCGGCCTCGGAATCTTTCTTCATGGAGGCACTTTATGAGTCCGGCCGTTTTCCCTGTCTGTTCGTCGGCGGCTCCGCCGGCGGCAAGGGCGACTTCCGCCAGACCCAACTTCATGACGGCAAGCGCAGCTACGAAAACCATGCGCTGATCGTCTTCCTCAAATGCGCGCGGAACATCCGCTTCGGCGTGTTCAAGAGCCAGAACTTCGAGCCCACGCCGTTCAGCCTCAACGTGCTCAGCGCATCCCTGGAAGAGCGCTACATCAGCCAGGTGGTGGACGCCCGCGGCAACATCCGCTCGATGGTCGCCGCGCTCTGCGACACCTTCAAGTGCGCGCCCGGACAACTGGACGCACGGCTGGCGGACTACTCCTTCGCCATCCGCGTGGGCGAGGAAGTGTTCGTCCGCTCCATCGCCCGCATCGACCCGGTGCAGGAACGCGTCCACCTGTTCTGCGACGTCGCGCCCGGCGAGGAGCTCATCATGGTCAAGCGCACCCCGCTGGCCGAGACTACCCGCCGCGACTTCGAGCGTTTCATGCGCAACAAACCGGGCACGCCACTGGTGGGCATCCTCAACGACTGCATCCTGCGCCGCCTGAACAACGAGCAGGCCCTGGCCGGGATGAACGACGTGTTCAAGGGTGCCCCGGTAATCGGCTTCTCCACCTACGGCGAGATTCTCGGACTCAACCTGAACCAGACGCTGACCGCGGTGTTCTTCTTCCGCACCGACGACCCGGACAATTTCCACGACGAATACACCGACAACTTCATCAGCTATCACAGCGAGTTCAAGGCGTTCTTCCTGCGTCGGCAGATCAAGAAACTCGCCGGACTAAGCCAGGTGGTGGTCAAGCAGATCGAGCAGTTCAAGCGCCAGGACTACGCCACCAGCCTCGACATCAACGGCCTCGACGAACACATCCGACCGGTGTTCCAAGGCCTCGGCGACCTCGGCCACATCCTGCTCGACGCCCAGCGCCAGCGGGAAAGCATCGCCGAGCAACTGCGCCAGTGCTCCACCGACCTGCACGGCTCGGTGGACGACCTCACCGACACCATCCACCGTCAGGCCGGCGTCATCGACCAGGCCGGTGGCGCCGTGACCCAACTGGTGAACAAGGCCGACGACGTGGTCGGCAGCGCCCGCGAACTGGCGCAGAACAGCCAGCGCATCCAGTCGGTGGTGCAGATCATTCAGCAGATCGCCCAGCAGACCAACCTGCTCGCTCTCAATGCCGCCATCGAGGCCGCCCGCGCCGGCGAACAGGGCCGTGGCTTCGCCGTGGTCGCCGACGAGGTGCGCCAGCTCGCCGCCAAGACCGGGCAGAACGCCGAGGAAATCAGCCACGACGTCGACCAGCTCGCCACCGCCATCCGCCAGGTCGCCCAGCACATCGAGACCCAATCCGGCGAGGTCGGCGCCCTCACCCAGCTACTCGACGAACTGAAAAGCTCCAGCGGCGTGACGGCCGATACGTCCGAGCGGACCAAGGACGTGGCGAATCGGTTGGTGGATTTGATGCGCTAAGGTCGCTGGGTGGGGCAGACGCCGTCTCGCCCGGCGCCCTCCTACGGCTGCCCGGCCTGGGCCGCGCCGAAGCTCGCCGCCACCTTCGTCACGCAGGATTTGGTATGGGCCAGCAACAGGCCCAGGTTGACCTCTTCGGTGGTGTGCACAGCCAACAGCATCAGGTTATTCGCCGCCGGCACCTGGACGATGATGATCTTCCCCTTCTTGCCTTGCAGCAGGGTCATTTCGCCGGAATCGCTGTCGATTTCCCGCAGCATGGTGCCGGACAGCGCCGCCATCGAGCTGGCCATTGCGGCGAGCTTGCCGGCGTTCTGCAGTTCCTTGCCGCGGAACAGGTAGGGATGCCCGTCCCGATAGGCCAGCAGGGCCAGCGAGATACCGTCTACGTTACGCGCCACCAGTTCATCCAACGCCATTTCGCATTGCCGGCGATCCGGCGTCGGCAGCAAGACGGGAATGTGTTTTTGCCTGTCAGACATCGCTGTACTCCGCGCATAGGAAAACCAAGTCGAATATCAGCGCCATGTCTTCGCGGCGACGGGCGTCCACGACGATCACCGGCCCGACCAGGCCATGTCGGCGTAGCGTCTCCGCCACCTGCTCGCGCAGGGCATCGACATTGCCCTGCACCTTGTTGATCGCCGCGACGAAAGGCGTTTCCCCGATCCGTCCGGCGTAAGTGCGCAAAGTCTCCTCCAGGCCCTCCAGCGGCGCGGCGGACGATGCGTCGATCAGCATCACGACGCCGGCCAGGTTCTCCGCCACCGTATCGAACATGAAGGTGAACCGGGACTGGCCGGGCAAGCCGTAGAGCAGCAGGCGCTCGCCATCGCCCAACGACATTTCGCCGTAGTCCAGGGCCACTGTCGTGGTTTCCTTGATCGACGCGAGTCCGTCGGTACAGGCCACGTCGGTGGAGACCACGGGGATATCGCTGACCGCCCCGATGCAGGTGCTCTTGCCCGAGCCGGGCGCACCGATGAATACAAGCTTGTAGGTGATTTTCCGATCCATCACAGACGGCCCAGTAAGTCGGAAACACGTGCCCCGATACGCCGCCAGAAGCCCGGCCGGCGCCCCCCTTTCGTGCTGTCCAGGATCTCGATATCGACCCGGACGCTGACGGCCTTGCGCTCCTGCAGGATGTCGAGACAGGCCATGACCTCGGCTTCCGGCAAATCGCAGCGTTGCGCGATCTGCACTGCCGACAGGCAATTCGTGCGAATGGCCGCCAGGACGCGCCACCACTCTTTCGGCCATTCGCGGAATTCCGCCGGCCACTCGGCCAGCGCGAAACGGCGTACCTCGCTTTCCAGATCCCGCCGGGATGGTCGGGAACGGGAACGGTCGAAAGCACGCCGCTCACCCTCCTGCAACAACGCCAGCACCTCATAACCCCGGAAAGGCCGGTGGAGCGTGCCCGCCACATG
Organism: Pseudomonas indica NBRC 103045; assembly: GCF_002091635.1. Lineage (GTDB taxonomy): Bacteria > Pseudomonadota > Gammaproteobacteria > Pseudomonadales > Pseudomonadaceae > Pseudomonas_M > Pseudomonas_M indica. The sequence goes on from NZ_BDAC01000001.1 coordinate 246,367, forward strand.
GAGGCGGGGGTGGCGGGCGCAGCCGACGGCATGGACGCCCTTGCCCACCAGCGCCTCGAGCAGAGGGCCACCCGCCGAGTCGTCGAGATTCACCACGACGACGTCGGAAACCGAGGAAGGGTCCGTATCCACCTGCCATTCGCGATCCAGGTACTTCCGAATCAAGGGCAGGATGGATAACAGGGCCTTGAGCTGATCCTCGTCGAACAACAGACATGTAACTGACAATTCCGACATATCTCTCGACCGGATGGCCTCTGTCTCGTTTCGCGCGGTCAGACGGAGGCGTCGATCGCGGCCATGGCGGCGCGCGAACGTACGATCACCATGCCGATGTTGGCCGACGCGCGAGTCACGAACACCGCCACATGGTTTTCATCTTTCTTCGAACGCAGGAACACGTGCAGCAGGTTGGTGCTGAACACGATGATTTCCTGGAAGTAATGGGACTTGCGGTCGGTGATGCCGCGGCTGCGGTCGAACAGCTTCTCGATCTCCACCACGTTGCGGCCCTGGAACAGGTCGCCGGTAGCGGCGGCGACCAGGTCGAGCACCTCGCCGGGATGGGAATCGACGGTCTTCACGCCCAGCAGCATGCCGGTGGACATGTCCACGAAACCGCTGGCGACGCACTCGGGAATGCTGGCTTGCGCCTGGGTAAGTGCTTGATCTAGGGACATCTTCATTTCTCCTATGAATGGCTCAACACGGCCGAGAGGTGCCCATCGCTGAGGCGATCGGCGAATTGGTGCAGAAAGTGCGTCTGTGTCTGGCTCTGGATGGCATAGGCCTGTGCGCCGCGTACCCGGGTGATGGCGGAGGCGGCCGTCTCGCCATACCAGAGCAATACCGTCGCGATGGCGGTCCCCGTTCGGCCCAGACCTCCGCGACAGTGGAAGGCGATGCCTTCGTTGCGGGCGACCGCCTCCTCGGCCAGGCGGCAGAACGCCAATGCCTGTTCGAAGTCGGGCGCATCCATATCGGATATGTGGAAATGGTGGTGGACGATGCCGAAGGACGAGCAGCTCCGAGCCAGGGCGGGCACCTCCTCTTCCAGCGTCACCAGATGGCGGACGCCGGCGTCGGCCAGTTGACGGAACTGTAGCTCGGCCGGTGCCACCAGCCCGGGGCGGCTCATGCCGCACAGCACGCCCGGCACGACCCACCAGATGCCATCGACGGATTGCTCGCGGCTACGCGAGCCGAAACCGGCCAGGTGACCGGTCTCCACGTAATGCCTGCCCGCCTCCGTGCGCGGTTGCGCGAACAGGCGATCGGACCGTCCGGCTTCCACCACCGCGCCGGCATCGAATATCGCGCTCATGCCGCCCAGGGCCAGGCAATCGCGTCGGTCATGCGTCGCCATCAGCACGAAGGATCGCTCCGACAACGGCTTCAGCCAGGCCCTGGCCTCGAGGGCGTCGTCTTCGGTCATGCCGGCGGTCGGTTCGTCGAGCACGTACAGCGAGCGCGGGGCTTCGACGAATGTGCGCAACGCCCGCAGCCTGTTCGCGCTCCAGGCCCGTCGCTCCGCGTCGCCGTGCGGCCTGCGCACGCCGGCCTCGATGCCCGTATGTTGTCGATACCAGCCGACACCCCGCGGGGCGGTATGGCAGGGCAAGCCATCCAGCAAGGCCGCTCCGCTCACCGACATTCCGGCATCGAGTTCGCCGGCCACGGCCTGCAACAAGGATGATTTGCCCGCGCCGCCGGGCCCGATCAGCGTCAACGCTCCGGGGCTCGTTACCGATAGATACAGACTGCGAACGACAGGCTTGCCCGACCTGGCGACGCTGAGCTTCCGAACTTCAAACACGCACAGCACCTAGTGGCCGGATCCAAGGGATCGTTCGCAAGAACGAACTCCCGTTAGCGACAGGCTCTTATGGAATTGGGAGAAGTTCGGGATTTTTACCGTCTCGATCAGAACCCGTACAAGTGGACAATTAACGGGATGTGAGGGGCCTTTCGCCGAAGTTGGCAAATGCAACGAGATACACAATACATATCAATATAGAGATAGATCACAATTTCTCATGAACGACGCGCGTAAAGGCCCGTCGTCAGGCCTCTCATGCCATTCATCACATCATTGTGGGTCAGCGCCTCGACGGCGAGGCGAACCCGGTGCGGCAAATGAGGCGCCTGCAACCACAGGGCATGGCATCGTAGAGAAACGCCGGCTGCTCCGTCAGCAATTGCACGAGCGCACCGGAGACGAGGCGCTCGCGCACCAGCCAGGCAAGCACATTCCAATGTTGTGGCAACGACATCCAGATCGTCGAAGCAAAGGCGATGGGAAGGCATGATTCCAGCGAGACAAATCACCCGTTCTCGCTGGACGCGCGCGTAAGCCCGTCGTCAAGCCATCCGGCCATTCATCACATCATTGCGGGTAAAGCGTCCGTCAGCGCCTCGACGGCGAGGCGAACCCGGCGCGGTAAATGAGGCGCCTGCAACCACAGGGCATAGGCATCGTAGAGAAACGCCGGTTGCTCCGGCAGCAACTGCACGAGCGCACCGGAGGAGAGACGCTCGCGCACCAGCCAGGAAGGCAGCCAGGCAAGCCCCATTCCCAGCGTCGCGGCATCGGCAACCGCATCCAGATCGTCGAAACGAAGGCGATTGGCAGGTGTGATTTCCAGCGGCGACTGACCTTCCTGCGGAAACAGCCATGGGCGGATGCGCCCGGATCGCCGATAAATAACGGCTTGGTGTCCCGCCAATTCCTCCACCCGCTGCGGCCGGCCATGCCGCTCGAGATAGGCGGGCGCCGCACACACCAGCATGCGTTGACGTGCCACGCGGCGAGCGACCAGACCGGGCTTTTCCTCCGGATCGCCGGTACGAATGGCGAGGTCGTAGTCGTCCTCGGCCAGGTCGGAGAAGCGGTCGCTGAACGACAGGTCCAGCTCCAGTGCCGGATACTGCTGCGCCAGTTTCAGCAGCACGGGCGCCACACAGCGACGGCCGAAGTGCACGGGCATGGTGACGTGCAACCGGCCGCGCGGCTCGGCCAGTTGGTCGGCTACCAGCGCATCCGCCGCTTCCACCTCGGCCAACACGATCCGGCAGCGTTCGTAATAGGCACGGCCGAAATCCGTGAGGCTCTGGCGGCGAGTGGTCCGGGTCAGGAGCCGTACGCCCAGGCGCTCCTCGAGAAAACGTACATGCTTGCCCACCATGGGCCCGGACAGTTCCAGTGCCTCGGCAGCCGCGGTGAACGAGCCCAGATCCACGGCCTTGACGAACACCGCCATGCTGGTGAGGCGATCCATATTGGAAACTCCTGGTTTCGACTGTTCTGGCTGTACGACGATTTATCCGCCGATACGGCACCACCATAGTGTATTCGGTCCTTTCAATTTGGAGTCGAACACCATGGCCCGCGTCGTCCGCTTTCACCAACTGGGTGGTCCCGAGGTTCTGCGCATCGAGCACGTCGACATACCGGACCCCAGCCAGGGCGAAGTCCGGATTCGCGTCAAGGCATTGGGCCTGAACCGGGCCGAAGCGCTGCTACGCGCCGGAACCTACATCGAAACGCCGACCTTCCCCTCGGGCCTCGGCCTCGAAGCGGCGGGCCTCATCGAAGCGGTCGGCCCCGGTGTGGAAGGGCTCGCGCCGGGCGACGCGGTCAGCTTGGTACCACCGCAATCGATGGTCCGCTGGCCCACCTATGGCGAGCGCATCAACATGCCCGCCGCGCTGGTGGTCAAGCACCCGCCGGCACTCGACTGGGACACGGCCGCCGCCACCTGGATGCCCTACCTGACTGCTTACGGCGCCCTGATCGACCTCGCCGGGCTACGCCGGGGCGACTTCGTGGTGGTGACGGCGGCCTCCAGCAGTGTCGGCCTGGCGGCGATCCAGATCGCCAATCGGGTGGGTGCGATACCCATCGCGGTAACGCGGACGTCCGCCAAGTGGCAGGCTCTGCTCGAACAGGGTGCGGCCTATGTGGTGGCGTCGGGCGAAGAGGATCTGGCCGCTCGGCTGGCGGAAATCAGCGGCACCCAAGGCGTACGGGTCGTGCTCGACCCAATCGGCGGCCCGATAGTCGCCCCCTTGACCGCAGCCATGGCAGAGGGCGGCATCTTCATCGAATACGGCGGCCTGAGCCCTGAACCCACGCCCTTCCCCTTGTTCGCCGTGCTGAGCAAGCGGCTGACCCTGCGCGGCTACCTCGTCCACGAGATCACCGGCGACCCGGTCCGCCTGGAGGCCGCCAAGCGCTTCATCCTCGACGGGCTGGAGTCCGGCGCGTTCCGGCCGGTGATCGCCAGGACCTTCGTCTTCGACCAGATCGTCGAGGCGCATCGCTACCTGGAGTCCAACGAGCAGTTCGGCAAGGTCGTGGTGAGGGTTTGATTGGGTTACCCCGATCATGGCCCAGTCCGAAACACCGATCTTGGCACTGGGTCACCGGGCCAAGGCTGCGTAGATTCTCGCTCACCGGCCACGGTTGTTCTGCTCGACGCAGACGGACGTCGGTATCCCTTCATCTTTCAGCGAATGACGACCATGAGCCAGCGCATCGACTACTTCAAGATTTCCAAACAAGCCGCCAACAAACTCGTCGAACTCAACATGCTCCTGACCGAGAAGCCGTTCCTCAACGAGGTCGGCCATCTGGTCACGCTGCGGGCATCGCAGTTGAACGGCTGCGCCTTCTGCGTGGACATGCACGTGAAGGAAGCCAAGATCCACGGCGAGCGCGAACTGCGCCTGCACCATGTCGCGGTGTGGCGCGAATCGCCGCTGTTCTCGCCCCGCGAGCGCGCCGTGCTGGCGTGGACCGAGGCCCTGACCCAGTTGCCGCCGCACGGCGTCTCGGATGCACTGTTCGATAGCGTGCGCGAGCAGCTGTCGGAACAGGAACTGTCCGACCTGTCCTTCCTCATCGTCGCCATCAACGGCTGGAACCGCCTGAACGTGGCCTTCCAGGCGGTGCCGGGCACGCTCGACAAGCTGTACGGGCTGGACAAGGCCAACCTGAGCTGAGCCGCTCGCGTCAGAGCGACTGTCGGATCAGCACGCCGAGCTGCTCGGCCTGGCTGGCCATGGCGCAGTTGGTGAAACTGACCAGCAAGCCCGAGCCGCGGTGTTCCGATGCCCACCAGGGCGACAGCGGCTGCCCGGCCACGCCATGCGCCAGCAGTCGCTCGGCCACCGGCAGGTCGCTGCCCTCGCCGGGCAGGCGCAGGAGCAGGTGCATGCCGCCTGGCGAAGGCTCCACCCGCGCACAGCCGCCCAGCCCACGCGCCAGGGCGGCGGCGGTGAGGGCCCGACGCTCGCTGTAGAGCCGGCGCATGCGCTGGATATGACGGGCGAAGTGGCCTTCGGCCATGAAGTCAGCGACGATGGCCTGGGTCATCGCCGGTGTCGTCGCGGCGAAGAGCATGCGCCCCACGCGCTCGAAGGTGGCGACCTGGGCCTGCGGTACCACGAGGTATGCCAGCCGGATACCGGGAAACAGCACCTTGCTGAAGGTGCCCGTGTACAGCACGCGACCGTGACGGTCCAGGCTCGCCAAGGCGGGCAGCGGACGGCTCACGTAGCGGTACTCGCCGTCGTAATCGTCTTCCACCACCCAACTGCCGGATGCCGCCGCCCAATCGAGCAGCGCCTGCCTGCGCGGCAGCGAGAGCGTCATCGACAACGGACTCTGGTGCGCCGGGGTGACGACCGCCACCCGCGCATCGCGGGCGAGCGCAACGCCGCGCGCCACGTCCAACCCCTCCTCATCCACCGCGACCGGCACCGTCTGCAGTCCGAACTGCTTCAGAATCTGCCGTGCCGGTGGGTAGCCGGGATCTTCCACCCAGGCCCGCTCGCCCGGACGCAGCAAGGCATGGGCGACGAATTGCAGGCTGCTGCGCCAACCGGCAGTGACGAATACCTGGTGCGCCCCGCAATCGATCCCGCGCGCCACTTGCAGGTACGAGGCGATGGCGCTGCGCAAGGCGGGCAAGCCATGGGGCGGTGGATAATCCAGGTCCGCCAGGCTCATGCCGCGCGCGTAGCGCGCGCCCAGCCGCGCCCAGGTCTTGCGCGGGAACGCATCCAGCGCCGGCACGCCCATCTGGAACGGCAACAGATGCGAGGGTCGCCAGAGTACATCCTGCTCGAGACCGGACGGCTGCGGTGTATCGGTCGGAGGTGCGGCAGGAGGTAGGATGGGCTGCAGTTCCGGGTTCACCACCGTACCGGCCTGCCCACGCGCCAGCAGGTAGCCTTCGCTGACCAGCAGCGAATAGGCCAGCTCCACGGTCCCGCGCGCCACGCCCAGCTCCTTGGCCAATGCGCGCGCCGACGGCACGCGATCGCCTGGTCCCAGGGTACTGGCGGCGATGGCACCTCGTACCCGTTCATACAGTTGGCGATAGAGCGGCTCGTTTCCCTGTGGGGAGAGCGGCGAAAAGGCATCGTGCAGGGGCATGGACATGGCCTAGTCGGAAAGTCGTTTCATGGCTCAATGCATTGTGGCATAGCCGGCCTACCATGCCGCCATGACCTACTTACATCACCAATCACTCCCCAGCGTGCTGGACTTGGCCGACCCGGCATTACGCCCGCTCGACGGGCCCGGCGACCTGCGCGCCGCCTACCCGGTGATGCGCGAATTGCGTCCTCACTTGGCCAGCGAGGCCGACTTCCTCGCCCGCGTCGAACGCATGCGGCCCCAGGGCTATCGCCTCGTCGGCGCTTTCGATGGCGCCGCGCTGGTGGCGCTGGCCGGCTACCGGTTGCAGGAAAACCTGGTGTACGGCGCCTTCCTCTACGTGGACGATCTCATCACCGCCGAGCCCCACCGTGGCGGCCACTGGGGCGCCCGCCTGCTGCGCGCACTCGACCGCGTGGCACGCGCCGAAGGCTGCGCGCGGCTGGTGCTGGACACCGGTCTCGCCAACGCGCGTGCCCAGCGCTTCTACTTCCGCGAGGGGCTCTACACCGGCGCGCTGCGCTTCCAGAAGCTGCTCGACAGCCACTGATCATCACTTCCGAGGACCACGCCATGCCCCTCCAGGACACCGCCTCCCTCCGCGTACTGCGCCTCATCTGCAGCCCACGCGGCTCGGATTCCGAAAGCTACCGGCTGTCGCAGCAGATCCTCGACGGGCTGGCGAGCCAGGCCGGCGAGCGCGGTCTCGAACTCACCGACCTCGACCTCAACGACTTGCCCCATGTCGACCATGACTATGCCGCCGCCCTCGCCTCGCCAGTCGAGCCGGAGCGTATGCATCCCGGCAGCGCCCTGCACCGCTCCGACACATTGATCCGGCAACTCGAGGCAGCCGACGTCCTGCTGATCGCCACACCCATGCACAACTACACCGTGCCCTCGGCGCTCAAGGTCTGGATCGACCATATCGTGCGGATACGTATCACCTTCATCGGCACGCCCCAGGGCAAACAGGGCGTCCTGCGCGACCGCCCCGTCCACGTCGCCATCGCCTCGGGCGGCCCTTTCAGCGGCGAGAACGCCCGGCAGCCGGACTTCCTCCGCCCCTACCTCAAGGCCGCGCTGGGTACCGTGGGCTTGCACGACCTACACTTCTTCGCCGTCGAAGGCACGGCGCGGGGGGATGCGGCCCTGGAAGCGGCGCGGGAACGGGCCGGGGTGGCAGTCGGGGAATTTTTTGCGATGACGCGTTGAGAGGGGCGACAGTCGATCGTCTTGCCTGACTTGGCCCACGACACGGGTGCAGGAACGGTCCTAACAAACAGGCTTCTGGTCTGAACCGGTGCGAATGGCTCGACTCCGCCCCCTCACCCGGCCCTCTCCCCAGCGGGGCGGGGGGCGGTATGTGCGGGCTTACAGACGCTCGAATTCCTCCATCTTTTAGCCAACACACGGACACCTTGAACGGCATTAACTGAGGACCGTTCGATTGGGCCACTACCTCCCGTAGGGGTGAATTCATTCGCCCGGCGAAGCCCCGCCGGGCGGATAAATCCGTCACTATCCGGTCAGTCCTTGCTCAGATCGACCAGCGGCACCTGGCGGACTTCGGTCTTGCGGCCGGCCTGGAGGCTGTCGACCTGCTTCACGGCCTTGTCCACGGCGACTTTGTCGGCGAGGAGTTGGAAACGCACGTCGAAGTGGCGCTGTTCCTTCGGACCGATGCTCGGGACGAGGCCAAGCGGGCGTTGGTAGCGGCGGTTGTAGGAGAAGCTGGTGCCGGGCTCCAGACCGGTGACGTAACCCTGGCCCTGGGTGTCGGTGTTCTTCCACAGGGAGAACACCGGCAACTGCTGGGTATTGAAGCCCACCGCGATGCCCCGGTCGCCGGCCTTATTGTGGAGGATGGCAAGGGTGTCGCCGCGCTCGTCGGCATAGGGGATGACGTTGTAGACGGTTTCGTCGTAGTCCGGCGTCGGTGCGCGATAGGTCTGCCAGGTGGCGAGATCGCCCTTGGCCTTGTCGTTGAAGGGCGAGACCTGCTTCACCGGGGCGACGAAGCGGGCGTCCTCTTCCAGCAGCGGGGAACCGAAGTTGTTGTGGTACAGCGCCTGGTATTCCTTGGGATAGTCGCCGTTGTTGGTCAGGGTGTCGTGAAGGCTGAAGGCCGTGGCACCAGGCTCGACGGCCAGTTCGGTGTGGATGCTGAAGTCCACTTTCTTGAAGGCTTTTTCTTGCAGCTCGCCGCGCAAGCGGATGCGGTACGGCGGTTTCTCGTCGATTTCCAGTACCACGCGGGAGGCCGGGATGTTGGCGGCGCGGCCGTGGAGGGTGAGCAACTCGCCGTTGTCCACACCGGGGTGGCCGACCCATTCGTAGCCGCAGCGGGTGACCAACTCGTTGAAGCCCTCCAACCAGCCCAGCCCGCCACGGCCGTTGAGTTCGATGAAGGCCGGGTTGACCACTTCGTTCACGGGCGAATCCCAGCCCAGGCGCACGTCGCCAGCCTGGGCGCGGAGGACGTTCATGCCGCGGGTGGGAATGACGGTGAGGGTCATGGCGCCGTTATCGATGTCGATCAGGCTGACGCCTTCCTGTCGGCCGCCATGCAGAGTGCGCAGGCTGACACTGAAGGGCCGGTCGGCCTTGATGCCGAGCTCTTCGCTGGTGACACGCCAGTTCTGCGCCGGGGTATCGGCGTCAATGAGAACACGTTCCCAGGCCATGGCGGGCAGGGAAAAGCAGGCAGCGAGGCCGACGAGCAGGCGGGAGCAGTGCATGGTGAAGTCCTTTGTTGTTGTTCGGGTTGGGTAAAATTAGCTGAATCGATTCAGCTTGCAAACCCAAAAACCAGCATCTACCTGCCTTCGTAGAAGCCAGCTCTGCTGGCGAAGCTTCTCTGCGGCTCATTCGCGAGCAGAGCTCGCTCCTACAGCCACTCGATGAGGCGCCCCGGATGGGCGAATGAATTCGCCCCTACGAACAGGCTCCCGAATACGTCTCCACCCAGGTACGCACCGCGGCGTAGGGGTAGTCTTCCAGGGAAGCGAAGCCGGTAATGCCCTTGGCTTTCAGCTTGGTGAACAGCGGCACGCTGATGCCGCAGAGGAAGCGGGTCAGGCATTCGGCACTGGGGTGGCCGGCTTTCAAGGCCTGGTAGCGCTGGATGAAGTCGCCGCAGAGAGCGTTCACATCCTGCCCTTCCAGCGGCGGCAGCGCGGGCGGCTCGGGCAGCCGGGCGACGAGGCCGTGACACACCGAGCAGTGGCCGCAGCGCATCGGGGCGTCGTGGTCGCCGAAGTAGTCGGCCAGGCGATGGCTGAGACAGTGGTCGCTGGCAAACAACGCGAGCATGGCGTGAATGCGGGCGATTTCACTGGTTTCGTGCTGCTTGAAGTAGCCATGCAGCTCGCCGCTCAGGACCTCGGCGTCGAAGTCGCGCCGGAGCACGCTGTAGACCTCGGTCATCTGCTTGCTTTCCAGTTCGATCCAGCCTTTTTCCTGGAACCAGTCCAGCGCCTTGACCACCCGGCTGCGCTCGGCGCGGTGGTTCCGATAGAGGGCGTCGAAATCCACGGTGCACCAGGTGCGAGCACGGGCCGAGGTCTGCACGATGGCCTCGACGAACTGACGCCGCTCGCCATCGAAATGGCCGACCAGCGTCTCCGGCTCGATGAGGTACTTGAAGCGATACTCGGCGAAATAGGCATAGCGCGGGGCGATGAGGCCGCGCAGCTCCAGTTGCACCAGCAGGGTTTTCAACGGCAGTTGGCGGATGTTGCTCTGCTCGGAGAGCGCGTTGAGCATCAGCTCCCATTGCCCGTCAGGTGCGGCCAGCAGTTCATCGAGCACGCAGCGGATGCCATCGCGCTCGGCGGTATCGCCGTAGACGAAGTTTTCCAGCACATTGAGGCTGTCGCGGTTAGCCAGCACCAGGCAGTCGGACGGCTGCCCGTCGCGGCCGGCGCGGCCAATTTCCTGGCTGTAGTTCTCGATGGATTTCGGCAGGTCGTAGTGCACCACGTTGCGGATGTCCGACTTGTCGATGCCCATGCCGAAGGCAATGGTGGCGACGATGCCGTTCAACCGCCCTTCCATGAACTGGCGCTGGGTCGCCTCACGTTTCTCGTGGGGCATGCCGGCGTGGTAGGCGCTAACGGCGATGCCATGCCGGCTCAGGTGCTCGGCCACCTGTTCGGCGGTTTTCTGCTGGGTGACGTAGACGACGCTCGGCTGGCCCGAGCGGCTGGACAGCCAGTCGACCAGCCGGCGCAGCTTGTCGCGCCCGCTCACCGGTTCGACCAGCAGGTTGAGATTGGGTCGGTAGAACCCTGTGGTAACGACGTCTTCGGCAGCGATGGCGAATTTCGCCCGCATATCGGCGATTACTGGAGGCGTCGCGGTGGCGGTGAGCAGCAGCACCTGCGGGATGCCGAACTGGCGCTGATAGTCGGGCAGCTTGAGATAGTCCGGGCGGAAGTTGTGGCCCCATTCAGAGATGCAGTGGGCTTCATCCACCACCAGCAGGGAGATCGGCACCTGGGCGATGAAGTGGCGGAAGCGTTCGTTCTTCAGGCGCTCCACCGAGATCATGAGGATCTTCAGCTCGCCGGCCTTGGCCTTGCTCATCACCTCGCTGACCTGCTCGCGGCTCTGCGCCGAGTCGATGCTGGCGGCAGCGATACCGTGCCGGCGGAGGAAAGCCAGTTGATCCTGCATCAGCGCCAGCAGGGGCGAGACCACCAGGGTGAGGTGCGGCAGGTGCAGGGCCGGCAGTTGGTAGCACAGCGATTTGCCGGAACCGGTGGGAAAGATCGCCGCCGCGGATCGGCCGGCGACCACGCTTTCGACGACCGCTTCCTGGCCGGGACGGAACGCGGCATAGCCAAACACGCGTTGAAGGCTTTGCTTGAGCATGGGGTGTCACTCCTTTGACCGCTCGATGAGGGTTAAACCTTAACGCAGCGGTCGTGGGTGAATCCGTGAACCGATCCTGCCGCCCCACTGGACGGAGTTGGCGATTTTGCCCGCCACGAACGTCTCGCTTGCAGCGGCGAATTCATTCGCCAACGGAGCACGGTCCCGGATTGCGCTTGGGCTTATCCGGGCTACGTCAGGCTCACGGCGAGCCCCGATAACGAAAAAGCCGCCCGGAGGCGGCTTTTTCATGAACGCTCGGCTCAGAGCTGCGGGCCGGCGTTGCGGATGGCGTCGGAGACGTCGAACTTCTTGAAGTTCTCGATGAACTGCTTGGCGAGGGCCTTGGCAGCCTCGTCGTAGGCGTTCTGGTCTGCCCAGGTGTTGCGCGGGTTGAGCAGGTTGGTCTCGACACCCGGAACGGTCTTCGGCACGTCCAGGTTGATGATCGGCAGGTGCTCGGTCTCGGCACCGATCAGCGCGCCACTCTGGATCGCCGCGATCACGCCACGGGTTGTCGGGATGTTGAAGCGCTTGCCGACGCCGTAGCCACCGCCGGTCCAGCCGGTGTTGACCAGGTAGACCTTGGAACCGAAGCCACGGATACGCTTGATCAGCAGCTCCGCGTACTCACCGGCCGGACGCGGGAAGAACGGCGCACCGAAGCAGGTGGAGAAGGTGGACTTGATGCCGCCGCCGGAGCCCATTTCGGTGGAGCCGACCAGGGCGGTATAGCCGGACAGGAAGTGATAGGCAGCCTGCTCTTCGTTGAGGATCGACACGGGCGGCAGCACGCCGGTCAGGTCGCAGGTCAGGAAGATCACGGCGTTCGGCTCGCCGGCGCGGTTGGCGTCGACGCGCTTCTCGATCAGATCGCGCGGGTAGGCGGCGCGGGTGTTCTGGGTCAGGCTGCCGTCGGCATAGTCAGGCTGGCGGGTTTCCGGGTGCAGCACGACGTTTTCCAGCACGGCGCCGAACTGGATGGCTTTCCAGATGACCGGCTCGTTCTTTTCGGAAAGGTCGATGCACTTGGCATAGCAGCCGCCTTCGATGTTGAACACGCTGCCCACGCCCCAACCGTGCTCGTCGTCGCCGATCAGGTAGCGGCTTTCGTCGGCGGAGAGGGTGGTCTTGCCGGTGCCGGAGAGACCGAAGAACAGGGTCACGTCGCCCTCTTCGCCCATGTTGGCGGCGCAGTGCATCGGCAGCACGTCGGCGTCCGGCAGGAGGAAGTTCTGCACGGAGAACATGGCTTTCTTCATTTCACCGGCGTACTGCATGCCGGCGAGGAGGACCTTCTTGGCGGCGAAGTTGATGATCACGCAGCCGTCGGAGTTGGTGCCGTCACGGGCCGGGTCGCACTCGAAGAACGGGGCGTTGAGGATCAGCCACTCGCTCTTGGAAGCCGGGTTGAACTGCTCGGGGTTGATGAACAGGCAACGGCCGAACAGGTTGTGCCAGGCGGTTTCGGTGGTCATCTTGACCGGCAGGTAGTGCGCCGGATCAGCCCCTACGTGGACGTGGGAAACGAAGCGGTCGCGCTCGCCGAGGTAGGCTTCGACGCGGGCCCAGAGGGCGTCGAATTTGTCCGCCGGGAACGGCCGGTTGATCGCGCCCCAGGCGATGGCAGCCTGGGTGGTCGACTCTTCGACGATGAAGCGGTCGGCCGGAGAGCGGCCGGTACGATGACCGGTCTTCACCACCAGCGATCCGTTGGCGGCCAGTTCGCCTTCACCGCGACGGATGGCCTCTTCGACCAGTTGTGCAGTGCTGATGTCGGTGTAGACGGCGTGGTTGGCTTGCATCATGTGGGTCCCCGTCGGCCAGAGGCCGAGTCCTTCGAACGTTTTGTAGTGAGACGCAGGCCTCGCTACAGCGAAAAAAGTGGGCGCGATTATGCCAGAAAAGCGCGCGGTGGGTAGGAACCTCTGATCCGGTCAAAGGTTCCCTGGTCATGCAGATTCAGTGCCGGGTCTTGGACGGAGCCCCGCTCCCGCCACCGGCGAACAATTGAGCCACATCGGCGGCGTCGAAGATGTAGCGCTGGTTGCAGAATTGGCAATCGATCTCGACTGTACCGTCGTTTTCGTCGAGCAGCAGCTCGGCATCCTGCTGGCCGAGGCTGACCAGGGCGTTCGCCGAACGTTCCCGCGAACAACTGCAGCGGAACTCCAATGCCTGCGGGTCGAACAGCCGCACGGTCTCCTGGTGATAGAGGCGGCGCAGCAGGGTCTCGTTGTCCAGGCCGAGCAGTTCTTCGGCGGTCAGTGTGTCGGCCAGGGTGGTCATGTGCTGCCAGCTGGCTTCGCGCTCTTCCGGGTCCTTGAGGCGGTCGGCCGGCAGTTGCTGGAGCAGCAGGCCACGAGCGCGGCGACCGTCGGCATTGAGCCAGAAGCGCGTCGGCAATTGCTCGGAGGTGGCGAAATAGCCGGACAGGCACTCGGCCAGATTGGCGCCCTCGAGGGCGACGATACCCTGGTAGCGCTGACCCTGGCGCGGATCGACGGTGATCGTCAGCACGCCCTCCGGCATCAGGCTGCGCAGGTCGGCGCCCGGCAGCACCTGCTCGGCGTGGTAGCGGGCAATGCCGCGCACTTCACGCTCGCTGGAGCATTCCACCATCAGCAGCGGCACGGCGCCGGCGGAACGCGCCTGGAGTACCAGCAGCCCATCGAACTTGAGGGTGCCGACCAGCAATGCCGCGGCGGCGAGTATCTCGCCCAGCAGTTGCGCCACCGGTTCCGGGTAGGGGTGTTTGGCCAGGACGTGGCCGTAGCTGTCGTTCAGGGTGGCCAGTTCGCCCCGGATGTCGGTGTCTTCGAAGAGGAACCGCTGGGTGTGATCGAAATCGTGCATAGGGAACCGGTCGTCGCGGAGTGAAGGAATCACGGCGGGCCGCGCCTGGCGCGCCCGTCACGGGATTCGGGGAGGAAAGACCGGAATTCTAGGGGATAACCCCCAGCCTCTCCAAGCCGGGGCGATCGCCGGCCCGCGACCGCTCGAAGCCCGTGGCCTAAGAACCTGTTTACGATCTCGCGAGCTAGAGCCATGCAAGGCGAAAACAGGCGAGGACGCGGAGTTTACGAGTTGTAAATGAGCAGTCCGAGCCTGTTTTCAACGCAGCAGGGCCGACGCGCAGCAGATCGTAAACAGGTTCTAAGCGCCGTCGCGGAAAAAATGAATCTGCCGCCTCTGCTTCTTGGTCGGACGGCCGTCGGTCTGGATGCCGAGGGCACCGGCCTTGCGCAGCGCGGCGGCCTGCTCGCGGCGCTGGATGCTGTCGGCGGTTTCCTCGTAAAGCGCCTGCGCTTCCGGCGCGCCCCGGCGGACGCCGGAAAGGGCGCGGACCACGACGGTACGCTCGTCGAACCCGGTGCGGATGGTCAGTTCATCGCCCACCCGGGGTTCCTTGGCCGGTTTGCAGCGCTCGCCACGGCAGTGCACCTTGCCGCCCTCGATGGCCGCCTTGGCCAGGGCACGGGTCTTGTAGAAGCGTGCGGCCCACAACCATTTGTCCAGGCGGACTTTGTCGTCGTCTTTTTCGTTCATTGCGTCACTCTTCGGCTACCGTCTCTTCTGTTGGACACGGCGATGGATGCGGTTGTCATTTGCCCCAACTAGAATGCCGCCAATTCATTCGGAAAGCCTACCTTGAAGACGTTCGACCACCTTTCCGTGATCGGCCTGCGCGAGTGGATCGCCCTCCCCGACCTGGGTGTGGCCGGCCTGCGCGCGAAGATCGACACCGGTGCCAGCACCTCGGCGCTGCACGCCACCGAGATCGTCGAGTTCGAGCGCGACGGCGCGCCCTGGGTGCGCTTCACCGCGCACCTCGGCACCCTGGTGCAGCTGCGCCATCGCCACTGCGAAGCGCCATTGGTGGCGGTGAAGACGATCAAGAGTTCGAACGGCCAGGCCCAGAGCCGCTACGTCATCCGCACCACGCTGTCCCTCGGCGACCGCGCCTGGCCGGTGGAATTCACCCTGACCTGCCGCAAGGCCATGCGCTACCGCGTGCTGCTGGGTTCGAAGGCCCTGGTCGAGGGGCAACTGGTGGTCAACCCCGCGCTTTCCTATGTCCAGGACAAACCCTCGCTCCCCTCTCTCGCTGGTGCCCAATGAAAATTGCCGTGCTTTCGCGCAATCCGCGTCTGTATTCGACTCGTCGTCTGGTGGAAGCCGGTGAGCAACGTGGTCATGAAATGGTGGTGATCGACACCCTGCGTGCATACATGAACATCGCCAGCCACAAGCCGCAGATCCATTACCGCGGCAAGCGGCTGGAGGGCTTCGACGCGGTGATCCCGCGCATCGGCGCGTCGATCACCTTCTACGGCTGTGCGGTGCTGCGCCAGTTCGAGATGATGGGCGTCTGCCCGCTCAACGAATCGGTGGCCATCGCCCGCTCGCGCGACAAGCTGCGCGCGCTGCAACTGCTTTCCCGGCGCGGCATCGGCCTGCCGGTGACCGGCTTCGCCCACTCGCCGGACGATATCCCCGATCTGATCCAGATGGTCAACGGCGCCCCGCTGGTGATCAAGGTGCTGGAAGGCACCCAGGGCATGGGCGTGGTGCTCTGCGAGACGGAAAAGGCGGCGGAATCGGTGATCGAGGCGTTCATGGGCCTGAAGCAGGACATCATGGTCCAGGAATACATCAAGGAAGCCGGCGGCGCGGACATCCGCTGCTTCGTGGTGGGCGACAAGGTGATCGCCTCCATGAAGCGCCAGGCCAAGCCCGGCGAATTCCGCTCCAACCTGCACCGCGGCGGCACCGCCAGCCTGATCAAGATCACCCCCGAGGAACGCATGACGGCGATCCGCGCGGCCAAGGTGATGGGCCTCAACGTGGCCGGGGTGGACATCCTGCGCTCCAACCACGGGCCGCTGGTGATGGAAGTGAATTCCTCGCCCGGCCTGGAAGGCATCGAGCAGACCACCGGCAAGGACGTCGCCGGGATGATCATCCAGTATCTGGAAAAGAACGGCGGGCCGAACCTGACGCGGACCAAGGGCAAGGGGTAAGGGCTTGAGGGGTGAGTCCCCCCATTCACTTAGGCGATGTGACTCTCGCGCGCATCCATCCAGGCGAGAAAGGCGGTTTCGTTCAGCGGCCGGCTGAAATGAAATCCCTGCCCCAGGGCACAACCGTGGCGGCGCAGGCTGTCCAGCTGGACCTGGCTCTCGATGCCCTCGGCCACGCACTCCAGACCCAGGTTGCGGGCGATCACCAGGATGGTCTCCACCAGCATCGCACCGCTGGTTTCGCCATCGAGATCGCCGACGAAGCTGCGGTCGATCTTCAGCCGGTCCAGCGGCAGGCGCTTGAGGTAGGTGAGCGACGAATAGCCGGTACCGAAGTCATCGATGGCGAAACGCACGCCGAGCCGCTTCAGTGCCTGCATGGCGGCGATGCACTGCTCGGCGTCTTCCAGCAGGACGCCTTCGGTGATCTCCAGCTCCAGCGCGGCAGCCGGCACGCCATGGCGTTGCAGGCAACTGCTGATGCGCTGGGCGAAGTCGGGCTGGCGCAGCTCGCGCGGGCTGATGTTCACCGCCAACACCAGTTCCGGCCACTGCACTCGCCAGCGCGCCAACGCGGCGCAGGCCTGCTCCAGCACCCAATTGCCGAGTTCGTGGATCATCCCGGTTTCTTCCGCCAGCGCGATGAAGTGGGTGGGAGTGACTTCACCGCGTTCGGGATGCGACCAGCGCACCAGCACCTCGGCCCCGGCCACGCGCCCGGAGGCGAGTGACAGCTGCGGCTGGAACACCAGGCGCAACTGGCCACGCGTCATGGCCTGACGCAGTTCGTTCTGCAGTTGCAGGCGCTGGTCGATGGCGGCCTGCATCTCGGGGGCGAAGAAGTGCAACGCGTTGCGCCCGCCCTGCTTGGCCCGGTACATGGCGGTGTCCGCCTGCTTGAGCACATCGGCTGCAGCCTGGCCGCCGAGGGGATGCAAGGAGATGCCGATACTGGCGCTGATCGACAGTTCGTGGCCGTCGATGCGATAGCCGCCGATCAGGCTGGCCAGCAGCTTCTCGCCCACCTCGGCGGCATGCTCGGCGGCGACTTCCGGGGTATCCGCCATGGCCTCCAGCAAGACCACGAACTCATCGCCGCCGAGCCGCGCCAGGGTGTCCTCGGCGCGCAGACCGCCGGCCAGACGCGCCGTGACTTCGCGCAACAGGCCGTCGCCGACCGGGTGGCCGAGGCTGTCGTTGACCGTCTTGAAGTGGTCGAGGTCGATGAACAACAAGGCGCCATATCGGCCTTCCCGCTGCTCTCGGGCCATGGCGTGCTGCAGGCGGTCGAGCAGCAGGCGGCGGTTGGGCAACCCGGTCAGTTCGTCGCTATAGGCCAGGCGTTCGATTTCCCGCTGATAACGCTGGCGCTCGGAAATATCGGTGAAGCTCAGGCGGACCAACCGCCCTTCCCCGCCCGGCAGCAGGACCAGGCGTGCCTCGCAAGGGCGCACGCGGCCGGCGGCATCGCGCACCAGCCAGTCGAACACCGGCGCTTCGCCAGCGAGCGCCGCCTCGATCTGGCGGCTGGCGACCTCTTCTGACGACTCGCCGCCCCCCTGCAACACCGGACTGAAATGCGCCGGACGCTTGCCGAGCAACTGCTCGCGGGGCAGACCGAACAGGCGGGCAGCGTTCTCGTTGGCTTCGACGATGCCGCGCTCGGTATCGAACACCAGGATGGCTTCCGGCGCATGCTCCACCAGGGTGCGGTAACGGGCTTCGGCTTCGTAGCGGTCGCTGATGTCTTCCACCAGGGTCAGGCAGGCTTCCAGCCGGCCGTCGGCATCGCGTACCGCGCGAACGCTGACGCGGGTGTAGACCGGACTGCCGTCCGGACGCAGGAAGCGTTTCTCCAGCTCGTAGCCATCCCGCGAGCCGTCCTGCAATTCCTCCAGGCGCGCCTGGTCGGCCGGGAGATCGTCGGGGTGGGTAATGGCTGCCCAGGTGGTGGCGTTCAGCTCTTCGCGGGACCGCCCGAGAATGCTGCACAGCTTGTAATTCACCTCTTCCCAGCGCTGCTCGGGGGTGGTCAGGGCCATGCCGATCAGCGGTGCTTCGAAGAACAGCCGCAGACGCTCGTCGCGTTCCTGCAACTGGCGCTCGGCCTGCTTGCGCGCGGTCAGGTCCTGCAGCGCGCCGTAGATGCGGATCACCCGCTCGCCATCGCGCTCCACCAGCCCGCGGGCGCGGACCCAGCGCGGATTGCCGCGGGCGGTGCTCAGGTGCAACTCGATATCGAAGCTGTCCTGCCCTTTGAACAACTGGCGCAGGGTGGTCCAGGCCAGTTCGCGGCTGTCATCGTCGAGGTAGGCCAGGGCCTGGCGGTACTCCAGCGCACCGTCGCCGGGTTCGCGCTCGAAGATGCGGTAGCTGCCTTCGCTCCAGAACATCCGGTAGCCGGGCAGTTCCAGCACCCAGCCGCCGAGGTCGGCGATGGTTTCGGTCTGGGTCAGCAGATGGGTCTGGCGCAGCAGCTCCTCGCGACGCTTGGCCAGTTCCTGGGCCAGCCGCTCGCGGCTGGTGACGTCATGTTGCAGGCTGAGAAAGTGGCTGATGCCCCGCTCGTCGCGCATCGGCGCCACGGTGACTTCGTTCCAGAACGGCCGGCCGTCCTTGCGGTAGTTGCGCAGCACCACCTGGCAGGTCTCGCCCCGGTTGCGCGCATGCTGCATGCGGGGCAGTTCGTGCTGGCCCTGGTCCCTGCCGAGCAGGAAATCGCTAGGCTGCCCCAGCGTCTCGGCGCGGGAATAGCCGCTGATGCGCTGGAACGCCGGGTTGCAATAGATCAACGGAAGCCCCTCGGCACGCGCGTCGGCGATGCTGACACCGAGCGGGCTGGCCTCCAGGGCGAGGTTGGCCAGCGCCAGTTGCTGCTGCATCCGCGCGCTGCGCGCCAGCGCCCGGCGCATGTCGCTGAGGCTGCGACCCACCAGGAGCATCGCGATCATCATCAACAGCACGCTGAGGTGGAGACTGGTGCGCTGCGGGCCGAACCACTCCGGTTGGGTCTGCAGCGGCGCCACCAGCGGCAGCGCCAGGACCAGCAGGCTGGTCAGCACGGCGCCGCACAGCGCACCGGGAAAACCCCAGACCAGGGCCAGGACCAGCATGGCGAAACCGATCAGCGGCAAGGTCTGCAACCAGGGCAAGGCCACCAGCAGGCCGGGCAGGCCAACCAGCAGGACCAACAGCAGAGGCCAGGGCGGCAGGCGCTGCGGAACGGGTTCGTCAATCGTCGCCGCGCTGTCGGGCGCCGCGCGCAACCAGCCCTTGCGGCGCAGCGGAGGGGTGCCGAAATGCAGCAACGGCAGGGCGATGGCCAGGACGCTGAGGCTGTCGGCCAATCCGAGGGCCAGGCTGGCATGCAGCCAGTCGCCAGCCGGCAGATGGCCGGTGATGACGAGGTTGCCCTGCACGCCGAGCGCCACCATCGAGGACGGCAGCAGCACACCGAGCAGAATGAAGCGCAGCAGATGATTGAATTCGTTCAGCGCCGGATCGAAGCCGCGCCGGGCGGTCATCAGCCAGCCCAGCCCCACGGCCAGGGTTTCCGGCAGGGCATGCAGCGGCGCCCAGTGCCAGTCCAGATCCCACAACGGCACGCTCAACAGCGCATTGAGGAACAGCGCGGGGAGTATCCGTGGCCCCCACCAGAGGCTGAACGCCAATCCCAGGGCGAAGGGCACATACCAGATCGCCACCCCGCTGGAGAACTGGGTGGAAAGGGATAACCAGGTGCCCAGCTGGAACAACGGCAGGGGCAGCCACCAGGTCCATCGGGGCTGGCGGTCGGATACAACGGGCATAGCGACCTCATGGCAAAGCGCCGCCATAGCATAGTTCAGCAGCCGGTGGCCCGTCTGCATGCCGTGCTGGCGTTATGCCCGAACGGTCGTCCCGTGTCAGACCGCGTCGCGCGGCAGCATCAACCCCAACGGCAGGCACACCCTGGCCTCCAGTCCGCCACCGGAACGGTTGCGCAGTTCCACGCTGCCGCCATGCAGCGCGGCGATGCGCTTGACGATGGCCAGGCCGAGGCCGGTGCCCTTGCCGCCCCGGGCGCGGTCGCCGCGAATGAAGGGGTTAAAGATGTCGGACATTTCCGTCGGGTCGATACCGGGGCCGCGGTCCAGCACGCTGAGCACCACGTAGGGCGCACGGCAGTCGCCGGATACGTAGGCGGCCACCTCGACCTGCTGGCCGCCATGGCGCAGGGCGTTTTCCACCAGGTTGGTCAGCAGCCGCTTGACCGACACCCGGCGCAGCGGGATCGGCGGGATTTGCTCCAGGCACAGCCGTACCTGTTCACCCTTCTGGTTGAACGGCGCCACCACCTCCTGGGCCAGCTCGCCGAGATCGACGTCTTCCACCGGCTCGTCGCGACCGTCGCGGATGAAGGCGAGGAACTGATCGAGGATGGCGTCCATGTCCTCGATGTCGCGCACCATGTCCTCGGCGAACTCGTTGTCGTTGCCCAGCAGTTCGAGGGACAGGCGTAAGCGGGTCAGCGGGGTGCGCAGATCGTGGGAGACGCCGGCAAGCATCAGTTCGCGCTCACGGCCGGCCTGTTCGACGTCCTCGGCCATCTGGTTGAAGGCCCGGTAGACCTCGGTCATCTCGCTCGGCGTATTGCCGATCGGCAAGCGCACGCTACGGCCCTGGCCGACCTGGCGGGCGGCGAACACCAGGCGCTTGAGCGGCGCGCTGAGCTGGCGGACGAAAATCCAGGCGGCGGCGGTGGAGAGCAGGCCGATCCCGAGGAACCAGCCGAGCACGTTCCAGATACGCTGCCCGCGCAACGGGTGCGGATAGAGCGGCACTTTCAGCCAGTCGTCGCCCAGGCTCGGCGCGTACACCCAGAGCGCCGGCGGACTCTTCACCCGCACCCGCACCTCGGTGTCCGGCCCCAACTCGGTGCGCATCTGGCGCTGGAAGATTTCGCTGTACGGCCAGTGCTGTTCGCTGAGCGGCACGGCATCGCGCTGGACCAGCGTGAGCCCGGCCTCGCGGGCGATGTCGTCGCGCGACGAAGGCTCGGCCGCCCAGTAGGCGCGCAGGGTGAGCGCCGCGCCGTGGCTGTACTGGCGGTCCACCAGGACGTCCTCGTTCATCATCAGATAGACGAGGGTCAGCGCCTTGGAAAACAGCACCACGATCAGCACCAGCCAGAGGGTGCGGGCGAAGAAACTTTGCGGGAACCAGAGGGGAGCCTTCATCAGCTGCAAGCTCCAAGCTTAAAGCTACAAGTAGTTACACCGTCCGCTCTTTCTTGCAGCTTGTGGCATGTAGCTTGTTGCTTCATTTATTTCCATCCGGAACGAACACGTAGCCGACGCCCCAGACGGTCTGGATGTAGCGGGGCTTGGACGGGTCCGGCTCGATCAGCCGGCGCAGGCGGGAAATCTGTACGTCGATGGAGCGCTCCAGGGCGTCCCACTCGCGGCCGCGGGCGAGGTTCATCAGCTTGTCGCGGGTCAGCGGCTCGCGGGCATGCTGAACCAGCGCCTTGAGCACGGCGAACTCGCCGGTGGTGAGCATGTGCACTTCATCGCCGCGCTTCAGTTCGCGGGTACCGAGGGACAGTTCGTAGTCGCCGAAACGCACGGTTTCGTCTTCGCTGGCCGGCGCGCCCGGCACCACCGGCGCCTGGCGACGCAGCACGGCCTTGATACGCGCCAGCAGCTCGCGTGGGTTGAACGGTTTGGCCAGGTAGTCGTCGGCGCCCAGTTCCAGACCCTGGATGCGGCTGGACTCGTCGCCCTTGGCGGTGAGCATGATGATCGGGATCTGGTTGTTCGATTCGCGCAGGCGGCGGCAGGCGGAGAGGCCGTCCTCGCCCGGCAGCATCAGGTCGAGCACCACCAGGTTGAACAGCTCGCGGGCGAGCAGGCGATCCATCTGTTCGACGTTCTCCACCGCCCGCACGCGGTAGCCCTGTTCGTCGAGAAAACGTTCGAGCAGACGCCGCAGACGGGCGTCGTCGTCGACCACGAGGATTTTTTCGCCTTCAACGGGGGCAGTGTTCATAGCGTCTCCAGACCAGGACATGGTGCGGATTATGGCGCAGACGCCACCCGCACCGCCGCGACCATTGTTAGCAGATTTTTCCCCGGGCGGAGCCGGCGCTTTCATCGGCTGGTGCGCATTTATCGGCGCCAGCGACCTGACGCCCGCCGCCCCCTAGGTATAATGCCGCCCTTTCACGGCCGGACCGGCCCGCGTGTCTATCTGTCAGGTAAGTGCATTCATGGATATCAACAGTCGTATCGCCGAGGAGCTCGGTGTCCGTCCGCAACAGGTTGCCGCCGCCGTGGGGCTGCTCGACGAAGGCTCCACCGTGCCCTTCATCGCCCGTTACCGCAAAGAGGTGACCGGCAGCCTCGACGATACCCAGCTGCGCCATCTGGAGGAGCGTCTGCGCTACCTGCGCGAACTGGAAGAGCGCCGCGCCGCGATCCTCGCCAGCATCGAGGAACAGGGCAAGCTGACCCCGGAACTGGCCCGCGAAATCAACCTCGCCGACACCAAGACCCGCCTGGAAGACCTCTACCTGCCGTACAAGCAGAAGCGCCGCACCAAGGGCCAGATCGCCCTGGAAGCTGGCCTCGGCGAGCTGGCCGACGCCCTGTTCGGCGACCCGACCCTGGCGCCGGAAGCCGAAGCGGCCCGCTTCGTCGATGCGGAAAAGGGCTTCGCCGACGTCAAGGCCGTGCTGGAAGGCGCCAAGTACATCCTCATGGAGCGCTTCGCCGAAGATGCCACCCTGCTCGACCGCCTGCGCGGCTTCCTCAAGGACAACGCCACCCTCAGTGCCCGCGTGGTCGCCGGCAAGGAAACCGAAGGCGCCAAGTTCCGCGACTACTTCGAACACGACGAAACGCTCAAGGGCACTCCGTCCCACCGTGCCCTGGCGATCTTCCGCGGCCGCAACGAGGGCGTGCTGAGCGTCGCGTTGAAGGTCGGCGACGAAGCGCCGGGCATCATGCACCCGTGCGAAGGCATGATCGGCGAGCGCTTCGGCATCAAGGACCAGGGCCGTGCTGCCGACAAATGGCTCGGCGAGGTGGTGCGCTGGACTTGGAAGGTCAAGCTCTACACCCATCTGGAAACCGACCTGCTCGGCGAGCTGCGCGAAAAAGCGGAAGACGAGGCAATCAGCGTGTTCGCCCGTAACCTGCACGACCTGCTGCTGGCCGCGCCGGCCGGCCCGCGCGCCACCCTGGGTCTCGACCCGGGCCTGCGCACCGGGGTCAAGGTGGCCGTGGTGGACAACACCGGCAAGCTGCTGGAAACCGCCACGGTCTACCCCCACGCGCCGAAGAACGACTGGGACGGCACCCTCGCGGTGCTGGCCAAGCTCTGCGCCAAGCACGGCGTCGACCTGATCGCCATCGGCAACGGCACCGCCAGCCGCGAGACCGACAAGCTGGCCGGCGACCTGATCAAGAAGGTGCCGGGCCTCAAGCTCACCAAGATCATGGTGTCCGAGGCCGGCGCCTCGGTGTACTCGGCCTCCGAGCTGGCGGCGAAGGAATTCCCCGATCTCGACGTGTCCCTGCGCGGCGCCGTGTCCATCGCCCGCCGCCTGCAGGACCCGCTGGCCGAGCTGGTGAAGATCGACCCGAAATCCATCGGCGTCGGCCAGTACCAGCACGACGTCTCCCAGCTCAAGCTGGCACGCTCGCTGGATGCCGTGGTGGAAGACTGCGTGAACGCCGTC
The DNA here is from genome assembly GCF_002091635.1 of Pseudomonas indica NBRC 103045. Classification (GTDB taxonomy): domain Bacteria; phylum Pseudomonadota; class Gammaproteobacteria; order Pseudomonadales; family Pseudomonadaceae; genus Pseudomonas_M; species Pseudomonas_M indica. The sequence goes on from NZ_BDAC01000001.1 coordinate 270,437, forward strand.
GGGGTGGACGTCAACACGGCGTCCGCCGCACTGCTGGCACGGATTTCCGGCCTCAACACGACGCTGGCGCAGAACATCGTGCAATTCCGCGATGCGAACGGTGCGTTCAAGTCCCGCGATGAACTGAAGAAGGTCCCGCGCCTCGGCGAGAAGACCTTCGAACAGGCCGCCGGCTTCCTCCGTGTGATGAACGGCGACAACCCGCTGGACGCCTCGGCGGTGCACCCGGAAACCTACCCGCTGGTGCAGCGCATCGCCCAGGACACCGGCCGCGACATCCGCTCGCTGATCGGCGACTCGGCATTCCTCAAGCGCCTCGATCCGAAGAAGTTCACCGACGAGAAGTTCGGCCTGCCGACCGTCACCGACATCCTCGGCGAACTGGACAAGCCCGGCCGCGACCCGCGCCCCGAGTTCAAGACCGCCGAGTTCCAGGACGGCGTGGAAACCCTCAAGGACCTCAAGCCGGGCATGGTGCTGGAAGGCGTGGTGACCAACGTGACCAACTTCGGCGCCTTCGTCGACATTGGCGTGCACCAGGACGGTCTGGTGCACATCAGCGCGCTCTCGGAGAAGTTCGTCAAAGACCCCTATGAAGTGGTCAAGGCCGGCGACATCGTCAAGGTCAAGGTCATGGAGGTGGACATCCCGCGCAACCGCGTCGGCCTGTCCATGCGCATGAGCGACACCCCCGGCGAGAAGGTCGAAGGCCCGCGCGGCGGCGGCCAGCCCAACCGTGGCGGCCAACCGCGCCAGCCCCAGGCCGCACGCAGCACGGGCGGCGCACAACCGGCCGGCGGCGGCGCCATGGCCGCGCTGTTCGCCAACGCCAAGCAACTGAAGAAGAAGTGACCGAACGCCCGCGACCAGCCAGTCTCGGGCTTCGTCAGTAGGGCGAATTCATTCGCCAAATGAACCCAAGGCGGGCGAATGGATTCGCCTCCTCCGGGAAACCGCAGGAGTTGCCCATGGATATCCCCGAAGACCTGCAATTCAGCAACTTCAGCCGGCTCATCGGCTGCCGCGTGCATCGCCTGAGCGAAGGCGAAGCCGAGATCGCCCTGAGTATGGCCGACCACCTGCGCAACCGGGGCGGCAAGCTGCATGGCGGCGCGTTGTTCAGCCTGATGGACACCGCCATGGGCCTGGCCTGCTCGACCGCCCACGGTTTCGACCGGCAGAGCGTGACCCTGGAATGCAAGATCAACTACATCCGCGCCGTCGGCGAGGGCGATGTGATCTGTCATGCCCGCGTCCTGCATGCCGGCCGCACCACCCTGGTGGTGGAAGCCGACATTCGCCAGGGCGACACCCTCGTCGCCAAGGGACAAGGCACCTTCGCTCAGCTGTAACGCCGAAGGGGCCCCTAGGCTCTATGATGAAAAGCCTGGATACCCCTGGCCTCTTGTAGACACGCCGCGCTGCCCCCATATTGGCGCGACACTGCCTAGGAAACTGACTCTTGAGCAACCTCCTTTCCCGCCGCCTGGCCCTGCTCGGCGAGCGCGCCCCTCTCTCCCTGCTCGCACAGTGCCTGCACGGCATCGAGCGGGAATGCCTGCGTGTGGATGCCGATGGCCAGCTGTCGCTGAGCCCGCACCCCGCCGCGCTGGGTTCCGCGCTGACCCATCCGCAGATCACCACCGACTATTCCGAGGCCCTGCTGGAGTTCATCACGCCGGCCGAGCAGGACCCGGCGCTGACACTGGACGACCTGGATCGCATCCACCGCTTCGTCTACGCCAGGCTCGACGGGGAGTTCCTCTGGAGCGCCTCGATGCCCAGCCAGTTGCCGGACGAGGAGACCATTCCCATCGCCCGCTACGGCGACTCGCTGATCGGCCGCCTCAAGTACGTCTACCGCAAGGGTCTGGCGCTGCGTTACGGCAAGACCATGCAGTGCATCGCCGGCATTCACTACAACTTCAGCCTGCCCGAGACGCTCTGGCCGGTCCTCAAGGCCGCCGAAGGCGACCCGCAGAGCGACCGCGACTACCAGTCGGCGCGCTACATCGCGCTGATCCGCAACTTCCGCCGCTACAGCTGGTTGCTGATGTACCTGTTCGGTGCCTCGCCGGCGCTGCACAAGGGCTTCCTGCGCGGCAACCCGCATCAACTGGAAACCCTGGACGAGGACACCCTCTACCTGCCCTGGGCCACCAGCCTGAGGATGAGCGACCTGGGCTACCAGAACAACGCCCAGGCCGGCCTGACGCCTTGCTACAACAGCCTCGACAGCTATTTGGCCAGCCTGCGCCAGGCGGTCGGCACACCCTACCCGCCCTATGTCGAGATCGGCACCCAGCGCGACGGCGAGTGGCTGCAACTGAACACCAACGTCATCCAGATCGAGAACGAATACTACTCGAGCATCCGCCCGAAGCGCGTGACCCACACCGGCGAGCGGCCGATCCAGGCGCTGGCGGCGCGCGGCGTGCAGTACATCGAAGTGCGCTGCATGGACATCGACCCCTTCCTGCCACTGGGTATCGACCTGACCAGCGCGCGCTTCCTCGATGCCTTCCTGCTCTACTGCGCCCTGCAGGACAGTCCGCCGCTGGCTGGCGACGAGTGCCGCGCCTGCACCAACAACTTCCTCAAGACGGTAAAGGAAGGCCGTCGCCCCGGCCTGCATCTGCAGCGGAACGGCGAAGCGGTGGAGCTGAAGACTTGGGCCCACGAACTGCTCGACGACATCGCACGGGTCGCCGACCTGCTCGATCGCAGCCACGGCGGCCGTGTCCATGCCGACGCCCTGGCGGCCCAGCGCGCCAAGGTGGACGACGCCCGCCTGACGCCATCCGCGCGGGTACTGGACGCCTTGCGCGAGCACCGTGAAAGCTTCGTCGGTTTCGCCCTGCGCCAGAGTCGGACGCACGCCGAGTATTTCCGTGGGCGACCGCTGAGCGAGGCAGAAATGGCGGAGTACGAGGCTCAGGTGCAGCAGTCCCTGGCCGAACAGGAGGAGCTGGAACGCACCCAGGTCGGCGATTTCGATACCTTCGTCGAGGCCTATCAGGCCAGCATCCTCGGCATCGCCATCTAACCTTCAACATGCCTGGACGGGCCGCACGACGAAGTCGCGCAGCCCATCACAAAACCGACAAGTGGCGGCGTTTGGCGGGATAGACAGTCCGGCGAGACGTCGCGTGGCCGGCTAGGATGAGCGGAAATTTCGGAAAAGCGAGCCCCGCATGGCGCCGTCCGACGCCTCTCTCGACAACGATGACAGCCAATGGAGCCTGGAAAGCCTGACGAAGGCCTACCAGCAAGGCTATATGGCAGGTCTGACCGGCCACCCGATCGACCAGCAACCCTACCCCGCCGATGTCGTGGCCGCCGCCTGGGAAGCCGGCTGGGACGACGGGCACGAGCAACTGCTCGCCTCCGGCCGCCAGCCCCAGACCAAGCGCGCCTGACGCTGCGCCCTACCCGTCGGTAGCCCGGATAAGCCGCGGAGCAATCCGGGATCGGTCTGACAGGCGCCACCCTCCCAATCCCAGCACGATAAATACCTACAACGATTTCTCGAAAATCTTCGAATTGCGCTGGTAGTTGTACAGCGACGCCCGCGCAGCCGGCAGGCGCTCGACGCTGCTGGGCTCGAAGCCACGCTCGCGGAACCAGTGCGCGGTACGCGTGGTGAGCACGAACAAGGTCTTCAATCCCTGCTGGCGGGCCCGCTCCTCGATGCGCTCGAGCAGTTCGTCGCCACGCCCGCCGTGGCGGTATTCCGGGTTGACCGCGAGGCAGGCCAGTTCACCGGCGTCCGAATCGGCGATGGGATAGAGCGCCGCGCAGGCAATGATCAGGCCGTCGCGCTCGACGATGCTGAACTGGGTGATCTCCCGCTCCAGCACTTCGCGCGAACGACGCACCAGGATGCCCTGCTCCTCCAGCGGGCTGATCAGGTCGATCAGGCCGCCGACGTCCTCGATGGTCGCCTCGCGCAATTGCTCGAACTGCTCCTGGTCGACCAGGGTGCCGCCGCCGTCGCGGGTGAACAGTTCGGTAAGCAGCGCGCCATCCTCCTGGTAGCTGACGATATGGCTGCGCTTCACCCCACCCCGGCAGGCCTGGGCCGCGGCGTCGAGCAGTTCGGCCTGGTAGCTGGCGCCGAGCCGTGCCAGGTGCGTCGGCACCTGCTGCGGACGCAACTCGCGAATCAAACGCCCTTGCTCGTCGAGCAGGCCGCGTTCCTCGCCGAACAGCAACAACTTGTCGGCCGCCAGGTCGATGGCCGCGCGCGTCGCCACGTCCTCGCAGGCAAGGTTGAAGATTTCCCCGGTGGGGGAATAGCCGAGCGGCGACAGCAGCACGATGGCGCGCTCGTCGAGCAGGCGGCCGATCCCCTTGCGGTCGACCCGCCGCACTTCGCCCGTATGGTGATAGTCGACGCCCTCGAGCACGCCAATCGGCCGCGCGGTGACGAAGTTGCCGCCAGCAACGCGCAGACGAGAGCCCTGCATCGGCGAGGCCGCCATGTCCATCGACAGGCGCGCCTCGATGGCGATGCGCAATTGCCCCACGGCATCGATCACGCACTCCAGGGTGGGGCCGTCGGTGATCCGCAGGTTGTGGTGGAAGTGCGGTGTCAGGCCGCGGTTGACCAGGCGCGCCTCGATCTGCGGGCGCGAGCCGTGGACCAGTACCAGGCGTACGCCGAGACTGTGCAGCAGGACCAGGTCATGGACGATGTTGCCGAAGTTCGGGTGGGCCACCCCCTCGCCGGGCAGCATGACCACGAAGGTCCGGTCCCGGTGCGAGTTGATGTAGGGAGATGCGTGGCGGAGCCAATTGACGTAATCGAGCATGAATGAGCCTGTAGTGATTCTGATGGCTCTCCCCTTCCGTCATGGAAGCGGAGCGACAAGGGAAAGACGGTTCATCCGCCGGCTTTCCCGAACTCTCCCGTTGGGGAGAGGGCAGTCCGTCGTCATCGTCGCAACACGGTCAGACTCCACTCGGGCTCAGGCAATAGTGCTGGATCAGCTCGCGCAGCAGCCGGACGCTCGGCTCCAGGCGCGCCATCTCGAGGTACTCGTCAGGCTGGTGGGCGCAGGCGATATCGCCGGGGCCGAGCACCAGGGTTTCGCAACCGAGCTGCTGAAGATACGGCGCCTCGGTGCCGAAGGCTACCGCACCGGCGGCATGGCCGGTGAGCCGCTCGGCCACATGCACCAGTTCGGCGTTGGCGGCCTGCTCGTAGGGCGGCACGCTAGGAAACAGCGGGGCGAAGTCGATCTTCACCTGGTGCCGCTCGGCCAGCGGTTGCAGGCGTTGGCGGATTTCCAGGCGCAGGTGCTCCGGCGCCATGCCCGGCAACGGACGCAGATCGAACTCCAGGGAACACTGCCCGCAGATGCGATTGGGATTGTCGCCGCCATGGATGCAGCCCAGGTTGAGGGTCGGCTGCGGTACGTTGAACAGCGGGTTACGGTATTCCTTTTGCCACTGGCTGCGTAGCGCCAGCAACTCGCCGATCGCCTCGTGCATGGCCTCCAGGGCGCTATGCCCGAGGCTCGGGTCGGACGAGTGACCGCTACGGCCGAGGATATCGATGCGTTCCATCATCACGCCCTTGTGCAGGCGGATCGGCCGCAGTCCGGTCGGCTCGCCGATCACCGCGGCGCGACCGAGCGGCCGTCCGGCATCGGCCAGGGCACGGGCGCCGGACATGGAGCTTTCTTCGTCGCAAGTGGCGAGGATCAGCAGCGGCTGCTTGAACGGCTGCGCGAGCAGCGGCCGCACCGCCTCGACGATCAGCGCGAAGAAGCCCTTCATGTCGCAACTGCCGAGGCCGTACCAACGGCCGTCGCGCTCGTCCAGGCGCAGCGGATCGCTCTTCCACAGGGCGGCGTCGAAGGGCACGGTGTCGCTGTGGCCGGCCAGCACCAGCCCGCCGGGGCCGCTGCCGTAGCTGGCGAGCAGGTTGAACTTGCCGGGCACCACCTCCTGCACTTCACAGGCGAAGCCGAGGTCACCCAGCCAGGTGGCGAGCAGATCGATCACCGGTCGGTTGGTCTGGTCCCAGTGCGGCTGGGTACAGCTCACCGAGGGCGCGGCGATCAGCGCGGCGAAGGCGTCTTTGAGGGAGGGAACGGGCATCGGCGATTCTCCGGCAGCAGGCCTCCATCATGGACCATCGCCGCAACGGAATAAACCGGCCCCGCCCGTCGGAATGCAGCGGTCTGGCGGACACGCAGGGCGCGTGTCCGCCTTCGACGGTCAGGCAAAGATGCCTTTGAGGATCAGGAAGAACAGGATCGACAGGGCCGCACCCACCGGCAGGGTGATGATCCAGGACATGAAGATCGAGCCGATCACACCCAGGTTCAACGCACCGATACCCCGCGCGATACCGACGCCCAGCACGGCACCGACCAGGGTGTGGGTGGTGGATACCGGCAGGCCGATGGCCGAGGCACCCACCACGGTGGTGGCGGTGGCCAACTCGGCGGCGAAGCCACGGCTCGGAGTCAGCTCGGTGATTTCCTTGCCGATGGTGGCGATCACCTTGTAGCCGTAGGTGGCCAGGCCGATGACGATCCCCACGGCGCCGAGCAGCAGCACCCAGCTCGGCAGCGCGGCCTTGGCACCCACCGCCTCGCCGCCGGACTGGATCACGCCGACGATGGCGGCCAGCGGACCGACCGCGTTGGCCACGTCGTTGGAGCCATGGGCGAAGGCCATGGAGCAGGCGGTGAAGATCATCAGCACGGCGAAGACCTTCTCCACGCTGGAGAAGTGGAACGCCTTGTCCGCTTCCTCATCGACATGGATGCGACTGAGGATCGCGACGCCCAGCAGCATGACCAGGACACCGACAGCCACGGCCAGCAGCAGGCTCTGGTTGCTGCTGAGGTTCAGGCCGATGTGCTTGAGCCCCTTGGACAGCGTCATCACCGCCACCATGAAGCCGGTGAGGAACATGTACAGCGGCACGAAGCGCTTGGCGTTCTTGAACGGGCTGTCGGTGTCGATGATCAGCTTCTGCACGCTCATGAACAGGCCGAAAGCGACCACGCCGGACAGCACCGGAGAAATCACCCAGCTGGCGACGATGGGGCCGACGCCACTCCACTTCACCGCATCCATGGAAATGCCGACGGCCGCGAAACCGATCACCGCGCCGACGATGGAGTGGGTCGTGGAGACCGGCCAGCCCTTCATGGACGCGATCAGCAGCCAGGTCCCCGCCGCCAGCAGCGCCGACATCATGCCCAGCACCATCAGCTCAGGCGAAATCAGCGACGCATCGACGATGCCGCTCTTGATGGTCTCGGTGACCTGGCCACCTGCCAGGTAAGCACCGCAGAATTCGAAGACCATGGCGACGACAATCGCCTGCTTGATGGTGAGGGCTCGCGAGCCCACCGAGGTCCCCATGGCGTTCGCCACGTCGTTGGCACCCACGCCCCAGGCCATGAAGAAACCGAACAGGCAGGCAAGCAGCAGGAGTACGAAACCGTAGTCCGTGATCAGAGACATAAGCGTTTTCTCGTTCGAATCCCAGAAAGGACGCTGGCGCTCATCGCGCCAGCAATTGTTCCAGTCGGTTGCCCACGCGCTGGGCACGGTCGGCGACGTCGCCGATCCAGTCGATGATCTGATAGAGGAACATCACATCGACCGGGGGGAGATCCTTTTCCAGTTTGAACAGGCCGCGGCGCACTTCGATCTGCAGACGGTCGGTGTCCTGCTCGATGGCGTCCAGCTCTTCGATCAGGTTTTCCACCAGCACCGCCTCGCGGCCGCCGAAACCGGTTTCCAGCAACTCGTCCAGCTCGTTCATCGCCTTCAGTGCCTGGGCGCTGGCGTCCACGGTGCGCTGGACGTAGGTCAGCATCAGCGGCTGCAGGGCTTCCGGCACGGTCATGCAGCGGCCGAGCATCAGGCCGGCGATGTCCTTGGCGCGGTTGGCGACTTTGTCCTGTACACTCAGCAGCTCCAGCAGATCCGAACGCGGAACCGGCAGGAACAGGCTCTTGGGCAGGTGCAGGCGCACGCTCTTCTTGAGCTTGTCGGCTTCCTTCTCCAGACGCACCATCTCCTGCTGCACCTGTTCCACTCTGTCCCAGTCTTCCGCCACTACAGCCTGGAAGAAGGGCATCAGATTCGCCGCGCACTCGTGGGCCTTGGCGATGTGCTGTTGCATCGGGCCGATGGGCGACCGGCCGAACAGACTGACGAAGGGATTGGTTGGCATAGGGTGAACCCCGTTTTTAAGAGGCGGCAAGTATACGGATCGCCCCGTGGACCTGCCAGCATGCGTCATCGGGCTGCAACTTTTTCATGATAGGCGCTTGGACTCCGCACCATGGTCAAAGAAACCGAAATCAAGCTGCGCGCCAGTCGCGACACGCTCGCCGCACTGCGCGAACATCCGTTGCTGAAAAAACGCAACAAGAGCGGCTGGGAACGCCGCGAACTCTTCAACCAGTATTACGACAGCGCCGAGCGCGACTTGGCTCGGGCCAAGGTGGCGCTGCGCCTGCGCCGCGACGGCGAGCAGTACATCCAGACCCTGAAGAGCCGCGGCCAGAGCGTCGCCGGGCTGTCCGAGCGCAACGAATGGGATTGGTACCTGGACAAACCCAAGCTCGACCCGAAGAAGCTCACCGACGAGTGCTGGCCAGCCAGCCTGGCCGGGCTGGACAAGAAGTGCCTGAAGCCGATCTTCACCACCGACTTCGTTCGCGAACGGGCGGAAATCGCCTGGGGGCGCGGCAAGGCCAAGGTGGTGATCGAAGCGGCGCTGGACTTGGGCAAGGTCATCGCCGGGAAGCAGGAAGAAGAAATCTGCGAGCTGGAACTGGAACTGCGCCAGGGCGAACCGGAAGCGCTGCTGGAACTCGCCGCGGAGCTGGCCGCCGACCTGCCGCTGATGCCCTGCGACATCAGCAAGGCCGAGCGCGGCTACCGGCTGTTCGATGAAAACAGCTACGCCCTCAGCCTGCCCGCGCCCGAACTGGACGCCCTGATGCCGCTGGACGACGCTTTCGCCGCACTGGCCTGGCATCTGCTCGGCAGCAGCCAGCGCCTCGCCGAACAATACCGCTTCAACGGCCATTGGCGTCTGCTCGGCCTATGGCTTGGCCAGTTGGCCGAGCTGCGTGCCCTGCTCGGCAGCCTCGGCCAGGCCGTGCCCCGGGCCAGCAGCCGCGAACTGCGCGAAAGCCTGGACGCGCTGCTCATGGACTGGCGCCCGCGCCTGCAGGATGGGCAGCACAGCGAAGAAAGCCGGCAGGCCGCCGTCGGGCAGTTCGCCGAGGAGCTGGCCGGCACCCGCTGGGGCCTGTTCTCGCTGCAGGCCTCGCGCTGGCTGCTCGGCCGTGCCTGGGTGTCCGCCCGCAACGAGCGCGGCCAGCGCCAGGGTGCCGCCCCCCTGGGCCGCTGGCTGCCACGCATGCTCGCCGAAGAGGCCCAGGCTCTGCCGCTGACCCGCTACCAGCGGCAGCCGGAGGACCTCGCCGAGCAGTTGCCGCGCATCGAGCGCATGCTGGTCTGGCTGCGCCTGGCCCGCGGCGCGCTGGAGCTGCCGGAAGTCGACCGTCTGTACGGGGAACTGAACAAACTGGCGGCCCTCGCCGTCCAGCCCCTGGACGACGAGCAGTGCGAGCTGCGTACGGCCCAGGCACAGACGTTGATCTCCCTGCCTGCCTGGAAGGCCTTGCAGAAATAAAGGAAGCGCGCCGGGACCATGCTCAGACAAAGCCTACGATCCGTTTTCGCCACTTGGCTCACCGGCCTCCTGGCGTTGCTGCCCCTGGCCCTGACCCTGGCGCTGCTGGCCTGGGTGGTTAGCCTGCTGAACCGCCTGGTGGGCCCCTCCACCCTGGTCGGTCAACTGTTCGCCACCCTCGGCCAGCCGTTCGCCAGCAACCCGTACCTGGCCTACCTGTTGGGCAGCCTGGTGTTGCTGGGGAGCCTCTACCCCCTCGGGCTCGCCGTGCAGTTGGGATTGCGTCGGCCGCTGGCCTGGCTGATCGACGTCACCCTGCGGCGTACCCCGCTGATCGGCAACCTCTACAACCTGGCGGATCGCTTCGTCGGCCTGTTGGACCGCGAGAAGAACCCGGACATCGGTGCCATGAGCCCGGTCTGGTGCTTTTTCGGCGGGGACGGCGCGGCCGTGCTGGCACTGCTGCCTAGCCCGGATCCCGTCGAACTAGAGGGCCGGCCGCACTACGCAATCCTGGTCCCGACCGCACCGATACCGGTCGGCGGCGGGCTGATCTACGTCCCGGTGGACTGGGTGCGCCCGGCCCACATGGGCGTCGACGACCTGAGCGCCATCTACGTCTCCATGGGCCTCACCCCGCCTCCGCCGCGCAAGGACTAAGTTTCACACCGGCAGCGCGGTAGTCGACTTGATCTCCGACAGCGCGACGATGGAGTTCACCTCCTGGATACCCGGCACCTGCGAGAGCTTCTCGAAGAAGAAGCGCTCGTAGGCCTCGATGTCGCGGGTCACGATGCGCAGCATGAAATCCACCGTCCCCATCAGAACGTGGCATTCCAGCACCTCGGGAAAGCCGCGCATGGCCTCGGCGAACTCGGTGAGGTTGGAGCGACCGTGGGCGTTGAGCTTCACCTGGGCGAAGATTTGTGCGTTCAGGCCGACCTTGCGGCGGTCCAGCAGGGTGACCTGGCCACGGATCACCCCTTCCTCCTTCAGCCGCTGGATACGCCGCCAGCATGGCGACTGGGACAAGCCCACCCGCTCGGCGATCTCCGCGGTGGACAGGCTGGCGTCCTCCTGCAGCAGGGCGAGGATGCGGCGGTCGAAATTGTCCAGCATGACGGACATAAGTTTTTCTCGAAATGGATAAAACGAGGCAAGACTATCCCAGTCGCTCGCCACAGGGGACCAATAAGGCAGAAAAAACCGCTCCGGAGCTGGAAAACTGTCCACATCGAAACGACAGGAGCATCCGCATGCCCGCCCACGCCAGCGCCAACCCCCTTCACCTCGTACCGTCCGTGCCGCTGGATCACCGGGCGGACGCCTGGAACGGCGCCGCCATCCGCCTGATCGACGCGCACTTCCATATCCAGGCGGATGCCGAGCCGGACGTGCTCTGCCGCCTGCTCGGTTTCTTCGCGCAACAGCAATTGACGCCGTCGGACGTCAGCGCGCACCGCGAAGACGACGACCGGTTCGCCCTGACCATCCGCCATCCGTCGCTCTGCGCCCGACGCGCGGAAGTGATCGCACAGAAGATGCGCAGCCTGGTCAGCGTTTTCGCGGTCGAACTCCGAGAGGCAACCGCATTGGCGCCCAGGATCGAAGCCCAGGCGTAACCCATCGTTCCAGGCTGGGGACTTGATCACGCTTGGCGCTTCGCCCCGCACCGCGTAATCGGGCATGCTATGGACAAACGGAAGAGAGGTCCCAATGACCTAAGCTTCCAGAGTCGAAAGTGGTCGAGGAACCCCATGACAGCGTTCGCTTCATCCGCCCAGGACCGTTGGCTGGATCTCAACGACGTGCTCCGCGAGCTGGTCAACCAGGGCCGGGTGGACCAGAACACCGCCGAGCAGTGCCTGGCGATCCGTCGCAGCGCGGTGAACAACCAGCAGCACCCGCTGGAATTCCTCGCCGCCCAGCAGATCGACGACCTCACCCGGCCGGGCAGGAAACTCGACCTCGACACCTTGACCCGCTGGCTCGCCGACTTTTCCGGCCAACCCTACCTGCGCATCGACCCGCTGAAAGTGGACGTCGCCGCGGTAACGCCGCTGATGTCCCACGCCTTCGCCCAGCGGCACAAGATTCTCGCCGTGGAAGTGACGCCGGACATGGTGACCATCGCCAGCGCGCAACCCTTGGTACACAGCTGGGAAAGCAACCTGACCCACGTGCTGAAACGGCCGATCAAGCGGGTGGTGGCCAACCCGGCGGACATCCAGCGCTTCACCCAGGAGTTCTATCGCCTGGCCCGCTCCGTCAGCGGCGCCAGCGCCGCCGACCAGAAGGTCAGCGGCGTCGGCAACTTCGAGCAATTAGTCAACCTCGGCTCCGGCGACCAGGAGCCGGACGCCAACGACGCGCACATCGTCAACATCGTCGACTGGCTGTTCCAGTACGCCTTCCAGCAGCGCGCCAGCGATATCCACATCGAGCCGCGCCGCGAACAGGGCACCGTGCGCTTCCGCATCGACGGCGTGCTGCACAACGTCTATCAGTTCCCGCCTCAGGTCACCATGGCGGTGGTCAGCCGCCTGAAGAGCCTCGGCCGGATGAACGTGGCCGAGAAGCGCAAACCGCAGGACGGCCGGGTGAAGACCAAGACCCCGGACGGCGGCGAAGTGGAGCTGCGCCTGGCCACCCTGCCCACCGCCTTCGGCGAGAAGATGGTGATGCGGATCTTCGACCCCGAAGTGCTGTTGAAAAGCTTCGACGCCCTCGGCTTCTCCCTGGACGACCTGCGCCGCTGGCAAGGCATGACCAACCAGCCCAACGGCATCATCCTGGTCACCGGCCCCACCGGCTCGGGCAAGACCACCACGCTGTACACCACGCTCAAGCAGCTCGCCACTTCCGAAGTGAACGTCTGCACCATCGAAGACCCGATCGAGATGATCGAGCCGGCGTTCAACCAGATGCAGGTCCAGCACAACATCGACCTGACCTTCGCCAGCGGCGTGCGCGCCCTGATGCGCCAGGACCCGGACATCATCATGGTCGGCGAGATCCGCGACCTGGAAACCGCCGAGATGGCGATCCAGGCGGCGCTGACCGGCCACCTGGTGCTCTCCACCCTGCATACCAACGATGCGCCCAGCGCGGTGACGCGCCTGCTCGAACTCGGCGTGCCGCACTACCTGATCAAGGCCACCGTGCTGGGTGTCATGGCCCAGCGCCTGGTGCGCACCCTCTGTCCGCATTGCAAGGCACCGACGGAGCTGAGCGAAGAGGACTGGCAGAGCCTGACCAAGCCCTGGAGCGCCCCACTGCCGACAGGCGCCCACCGCGCGGTGGGCTGCCTGGAATGCCGAGACACTGGCTACCGTGGGCGCGCCGGGGTCTACGAGATCATGCTGCTCAACGATGCGATCAAGCCGCTGATCACCGCCGACACCGACCTGGTCGCCTTGCGCCGCCAGGCATTCAAGGACGGCATGCGCAGCCTGCGCCTGTCCGGCGCGCAGAAGATCGCCGCCGGCCTGACCACCCTCGAAGAAGTGCTGCGCGTGACACCGCAGAGCGAGCAGAAGTAGCGATAGGCCCCTCGACCCGCTCTGGGGCGGGCATCTCAGGGCAGGGGCCCATGACTAATTCCCGTTTTCGGGAACCCATACCGGCAAGCTACTGGCGCTCCGCCTAAACTCAGCGTGTTTTCTCCCAACCGCAGGAGCCGTCTCCGATGGAAATCGGAACAGTCATTCTTCTCTTCGTCGGCCTCGCCATCGCCGTGGTCTTCATGGGCTTCAAGGTGGTGCCGCAGGGCTACCAATGGACGGTCGAACGCTTCGGCCGCTACACCAACACCCTCAAGCCGGGCCTGAACATCATCGTTCCGGTGATGGACCGCATCGGCCGCAAGCTCAACGTGATGGAAAGCGTGCTGGACATCCCGCCGCAGGAAGTCATCAGCGCCGACAACGCCATCGTGCAGATCGACGCGGTGTGCTTCTTCCAGGTGATCAACGCGGCCCAGGCGGCCTACGAGGTGAACAACCTGGAGCTGGCCATCCGCAACCTGGTGATGACCAACATCCGCACCGTGCTCGGTTCCATGGAGCTGGACGCCATGCTCAGCCAGCGCGACGCCATCAACGAACGCCTGCTCAAGACCGTGGACGAGGCAACCGCCCCCTGGGGCATCAAGATCACCCGCATCGAGATCAAGGACATCACGCCACCGTCCGACCTGGTCGAGGCCATGGCCAGCCAGATGAAAGCCGAACGCCTCAAGCGTGCGCAGATTCTCGAGGCCGAGGGCAAGCGCCAGGCCGAAATCCTCACCGCCGAAGGCGAGAAGCAGGCGCAGATCCTCAAGGCCGAAGGCGAACGCCAGGCCGCCTTCCTCGAAGCCGAGGCCCGCGAACGGGCGGCCGCCGCCGAAGCGGAGGCGACCCGCATGGTGTCCGAGGCGATCGCCGCCGGTAACGTGCAGGCGGTGAACTACTTCGTCGCCCAGAAGTACATCGACGCCCTCGGCCAGCTCGCCGCGTCGGACAACAGCAAGATCGTCCTGATGCCGCTGGAAGCCAGCCAGGTGATCGGCGCGGTTGGCGGCATCGGCGAGATCGTCAAGGCGACGTTCGACGGCAAGAAGAGCTGACCATGTGGGATTATTTGCAACACCTGTCCTTCTGGGACTGGCTCGCCTTCGGCACCCTTCTGTTGATCCTCGAAGTCTTCGGCGCAGGCGGCTACCTGCTGTGGATCGGCGTCGCCGCCGCCAGCGTCGGCGTACTCACCTTCGCCTTTCCGGACCTGCACTGGACCTTGCAGTTCATCCTGTTCGCCATCCTCTCGGTACTCACCGCCGTGCTCTGGTGGCGGCGCCAGCGCAGCGCGGCCAAGCCTTCCGACCAGCCCGGCTTGAACCAGCGCGGCCAGGAGCTGTACGGTCGCATCTTCAGCCTGCATGAAGCCATCGTCAGCGGCCGCGGCAAGATCAAGGCCGGCGATACCGTCTGGCTGGTAGTCGGCCCTGACCTGCCGGCCGGTACGGCCGTTCGGGTGGTCGGCCAGGAAGGCGTGCTGCTCAAGGTCGAAGCCGCAGCCTGAACAGGCCACGGCCATCCCCGCACCGTCGGGGGTGGCCGCCGAGAAGGGAACTCCAAACGAAGCGCAGGACTCTTAGTTACAGGCTCGAACCCAGAGGAGTCCCTGTCATGCGCCGTTCCCTTGCCTGCCTCGCGTTAGCCTTGTCCCTGCCCGCCGCCAGCGCCTTCGCCGACGGCGATTTCTGGCGCGACGTACTCTCGTCGGGCGCCACCACCGCCTCGACCTACCTGACCTTCAAGGACGACAAGTTGATCGTGGCCGCCAAGGATGACGCCAGCAGCTTCGTCGCCAGCGGCGGCGAGATTCGCGGACCGTACCTGGAAGCCGCGCTGCAGCGTATCCGCGACCAGCACCCCGGCGTGAAAGCCGACGACATGGAGCTGGCTACGGCAATCCTTGCAGCGGAATAGACTGCCCGTCATAACGAAAAAGGCCGCTCCTAGGGGCTAATGCTGTTCATTTAAGGTCATGCACACCTGCTCCCCTCTCCCGTTTACGGGAGAGGGGCTGGGGGAGAGGGCCGAAAACACCGCGAAACTATCGGTGCCCCCTCTCCCTAACCCTCTCTCCAGAGGGGCGAGGGGACTGATCGTGTCTGACCAACGCTTAAGTGAACAGCATTACGCTCCTAGGGGCGGCCTTTCGTTTTACAGTCGGACTCACTCGCGATAAGCATCCACCGGCACGCAGGCGCAGAACAGATTGCGGTCGCCGTAGACGTTGTCCACGCGGTTCACCGTCGGCCAGTACTTGTGGGCACGGGTGTGGACGGTAGGAGTCACCGCTTCCTCGATGCTGTACGGCCGCTCCCAGATGCCGATGACGTCCGCCAGAGTATGCGGCGCACGCTTGAGCGGGTTGTCCTCGGCCGGCCAGTCGCCGTTCTGCACCTTGCCGATCTCGGCGCGGATGCTGAGCATGGCTTCGATGAAACGATCCAGCTCGTGCTTGGATTCGCTCTCGGTGGGCTCGATCATCAGCGTGCCGGGGACTGGGAACGACATGGTCGGCGCATGGAACCCATAGTCCATCAGGCGCTTGGCCACGTCTTCCTCGGTGATCCCGGTTTCCGCCTTGAGCGGACGCAGGTCGAGGATGCACTCGTGGGCCACGCGGCCGTTGCGGCCGCTGTAGAGCACCGGGAAGGCGCCGTCCAGTTTGTGCGCCAGGTAGTTGGCGTTGAGGATGGCCACTTCGGTGGCGTCCTTGAGCTGCGGACCCATCATGGCGATGTACATCCAACTGATCGGCAGGATGCTCGCGCTGCCCCACGGCGCCGCGCTGACCGCGCCGTTCTCCGGGTTCGGCCCTTCCAGTGGCACCACCGGGTGGTTGGCGACGAACGGCGCCAAGTGTGCGCGCACGCCGATCGGGCCCATGCCCGGGCCACCACCGCCATGGGGAATGCAGAAGGTCTTGTGCAGGTTCATGTGCGAGACGTCGGCGCCGATGTCGGCCGGACGCGCCAGGCCGACCTGGGCGTTGAGGTTGGCGCCGTCCATGTAGACCTGGCCGCCCTGGGCATGGATGGCCTCGCAGATTTCCCGGATGCCTTCCTCGTAGACGCCATGGGTCGAGGGGTAGGTGATCATCAGGCAGGAAAGCTGCTCGCCGGCTTCCGCCGCCTTGCGCTTGAGGTCCTCGAGATCGACGTTGCCGTCCTGGTCGCACTCGACGATGACTACGCGCATGCTGGCCATCTGTGCCGAGGCCGGGTTGGTACCGTGGGCCGAGGACGGGATCAGGCAGATGTTGCGGTGCCCTTCGCCACGGCTCTCGTGGTACTTGCGGATCGCCAGCAGGCCAGCGTATTCGCCCTGGGCGCCCGAGTTGGGCTGCATGCAGATGGCATCGAAGCCGGTGATGGCGCACAGCCAGGCGTCCAGCTCGTCGATCATCGCCTTGTAGCCCTGGGCCTGCTCCACCGGTGCGAAGGGGTGCAGGTTGGCGAATTCCGGCCAGGTGATCGGGATCATCTCGCTGGTGGCGTTGAGCTTCATGGTGCAGGAGCCGAGCGGGATCATCGCCTGGTTCAGCGACAGGTCCTTGTTCTCCAACTGCTTGAGGTAGCGCAGCATCTCGGTTTCGCTGTGGTGCGCATTGAACACCGGGTGGGTCAGGTAGGCGCTGCTGCGCTCCAGTTCGGCCGGAATCCCGCTGGCGACACCGGCGTCCAGCGCAGCGACGTCCAGGCCGTGGTCGGCGCCGAGGAAGATATCGAACAGTCGCTCGACCGTTTCGGCGGTGCAGGTTTCGTCCAGGCTGACGCCGAGCTTGCCGCGCCCGAGGATGCGCAGGTTGATGCGCGCCGCCTGGGCGCTTTCGATGATCGCCGTCTGGCTGCCACCGACCTCCAGGGTCAGGGTGTCGAAGAAGTGCCTGTTGATCCGCTGGATGCCTTTCTGCTCCAGGCCGGCGGCGAGGATGGCGGTCAGCCGGTGTACGCGCTGGGCGATGCGCTTGAGCCCCTGCGGCCCATGGTAGACCGCGTAGAAGCTGGCGATGTTGGCCAGCAGGACCTGGGCGGTGCAGATGTTGGAGTTGGCCTTCTCGCGGCGGATGTGCTGCTCGCGGGTTTGCAGGGCCATGCGCAGGGCGATGTTGCCGCGGGCATCCTTGGACACGCCGATGATGCGCCCGGGCATCGCGCGCTTGAATTCGTCGCGGGTGGCGAAATAGGCGGCATGCGGACCGCCGTAGCCCATGGGCACGCCGAAGCGTTGGGCCGAGCCGAACACCACGTCGGCGCCCAGCTCGCCGGGCGGGGCGAGCAGCAGCAGGCTGAGCAGGTCGGCGGCCACGCAGGCCAGCGCCTGCTGGCTGTGCAGGTGATCGATCAGCGGGCGCAGGTCGCGGATCTCGCCGTGAGTGTCCGGGTACTGCAGCAGCGCGCCGAAGACTTGGTGCCCGGCCAGCTCATCCACGCTGGCGACGACCACGTCGAAGCCGAACGCTTCGGCACGGGTCTGCACCACGGAAACGGTCTGTGGATGGCAGTTCTCATCGACGAAGAACAGGTTGCTCTTACTCTTCGCCACGCGCTTGGCCAGGGCCATGGCCTCGGCGGCGGCGGTGGCTTCGTCGAGCAGCGAGGCGCTGGCCAGGTCGAGGCCGGTCAGGTCGATGGTCAGTTGCTGGAAGTTCAGCAACGCCTCCAGCCGGCCCTGGGCGATCTCCGGCTGGTAGGGGGTGTAGGCGGTGTACCAGCCCGGATTCTCCAGCACGTTGCGCAGGATCACCGTGGGCGTGACGGTGCCGTGGTAGCCCATGCCGATCAGGCTGGTCCATAGCTGGTTCTGCTGCGCATGTCCCTTGAGCTTCGCCAAGGCGCCCTGCTCGTCTAGCGCCGCCGGCAGGTCGAGCGCGCGGTCCAGGCGGATCGCCGGCGGGACCGTCTGGTCGATCAGTTGGGCGCGACTGGCGAGACCGAGGCTTTCGAGCATGGCCTGCTGCTCGGCCTCGTCCGGGCCGAGGTGGCGGCTGAGGAAAGCGTCAGGTTGCTGGAGTTGGGCGAGGCTGGGCGTCTGGGACATGGCAGGGGCTCTTCGGAAAGCACGAAGCCCCGCCGATGCGAGGCTCCATGGGGCAGGCTGGGATCAGGCGTCGGCTTCGCTGGCGGCCTTGTAGCCGTCGGCGTCGAGCAGCTTGTCCAGCTCGGCTTCGTCGCTCGGCTTCAGTTTGAAGAACCAGCTGCCGTACGGATCGCTGTTGACGTTCTCCGGGCTCTCGGTCAGCGCCTCGTTGACCGCGATCACCTCGCCGCCAATCGGCGCGTAGATGTCGGATGCAGCCTTGACCGACTCCACCACCCCGGCTTCCTGACCGGCGGTCAGCTGCTGGCCGACTTCCGGCAGTTCGACGAAC
This sequence comes from Pseudomonas indica NBRC 103045, assembly GCF_002091635.1. Taxonomy (GTDB): domain Bacteria; phylum Pseudomonadota; class Gammaproteobacteria; order Pseudomonadales; family Pseudomonadaceae; genus Pseudomonas_M; species Pseudomonas_M indica. The sequence goes on from NZ_BDAC01000001.1 coordinate 289,047, forward strand.
ACCACGTCGCCCAGGGCTTCCTGCGCGTGGTCGGAGATACCCACGGTCACGGTGCCATCCATTTCCAGGCGGGCCCATTCGTGGCTGGCGGCGTAACGCAGATCGGCGGGAATGTCACTCATTGCTTGATCCTCGAGAAAAGGCGGCAGGTCACTGCCAGGAAAATTTAGCAGGCGCGCGGCGGGCCGTAGGCAAACCGCACCGCGCGACTGTCGGAACGTCTTTCAGATGAGCGCCTTGCCGTGGCGCACGAAATTCGGCTGGACCACCCGTACCGGGTACCACTTGCCACGGATTTCCACCTCGGCACGGTCGCCGGTGGCGGCCGGGACGCGGGCCAGGGCGATGGACTTGCCCAGGGTCGGCGAGAAGCTGCCGCTGGTGATCTCGCCTTCGCCGACGCCTTCGACCCGCACCACCTGGTGGGCGCGCAACACGCCGCGCTCTTCCAGTACCAGCCCGACCAGACGCGGCTGGTCGCCGGCACTGCGCTGCGCTTCCAGCGCCTGGCGGCCGACGAAGTCACGCCCGGCCGGCTCCCAGGCGATGGTCCAGGCCATGTTGGCGGCCAGGGGGGAGACGTCTTCGTCCATGTCCTGGCCGTAAAGGTTCATGCCGGCTTCGAGGCGCAGCGTGTCGCGTGCACCGAGGCCGATCGGAGCGATGCCGGCACCGACCAGTTCGCCGAAGAACGCCGTCACTTCGGCGGCCGGTAGCATGATTTCCAGGCCGTCTTCGCCGGTATAACCGGTGCGGGCAATGAACCAGTCGCCTTCCGGCAGGCCCTGGAACGGCTTGAGTTCGTTGATCAGCGAGGCGCGGGCAGAGGTCACCAGTTCGGCCGTGCGGGCACGCGCCTTGGGCCCCTGGATGGCGAGCATGGCCAGGTCGGCGCGCTCGTTCAGTTCGACGGCGAAGCCCTCGGCCTGGCGCGTCATCCAGGCCAGGTCCTTGTCGCGGGTGGCGGCGTTGACCACCACGCGGTAACCGTTCTCGGCGAGATAGACGATCAGGTCGTCGACGACACCGCCGCGTTCGTTGAGCATGCCGCTGTACAGGGCCTTGCCCGGCGTTTGCAGGCGTGCCACGTCATTGGCCAGGAGATGTTGGAGATAAGCGGTGGCCTGGGCGCCCGATACGTCCACCACGGTCATGTGGGAGACATCGAAGACCCCGCAATCGCGGCGCACCTGATGATGCTCCTCGACCTGCGAGCCGTAGTGCAGCGGCATGTCCCAGCCGCCGAAGTCGACCATCTTGGCACCGAACGCCAGGTGCTGGTCGTAGAGAGGGGTGCGCTGTCCCATGGGTTTCTCCTTCCGGGCGTGGCGAAGATGCGGGCATCGCTGCAGCTCGGCTGAGCCTGCTTCGGCAGGTCACTGGCACGTCCGCAGAGCCCACCGGGCGGCGGGTCGCATCGAATGGCGCGCATTGTAGCCGCTCACCGAAAGGGGGTCACTCTCCAAGCTCCAAGCTCCAAGCTCCAAGCTCCAAGCTCCAAGCTCCAAGCTCCAAGCTCCAAGCTCCAAGCTCCAAGCTGATCAGTGTGAGGGTCGAACTGGCGCTACCAAGCACCTACCGCTTTTACTTGCCGCTTGAGGCTTGAAGCTTGCCGCTGCCCCTATCCTATTTGCCGCGCGGAGCGGCGGATGAGACCGATCACCGGCAGCAGCCCGACCAGCACCAGCGTCAGCGCCGGCAGCGCGGCGCGAGCCCACTCGCCCTCGCTGGTCATCTCGAAGACCCGCACCGACAAGGTGTCCCAGCCGAAGGGACGCATCAGCAGCGTGGCCGGCATTTCCTTGAGCACGTCGACGAACACCAGCAGCGCCGCGCTCAGCGAACCGGGCAGCAACAGCGGCAGGTAGATGCGGAAGAACAGCCGCGGACCGCCGACGCCCAGGCACCTCGACGCTTCCGGCAGCGACGGACGGATGCGCGCCAGGCTGCTTTCCAGCGGTCCGTAGGCCACCGCCATGAAGCGGATCAGGTAGGCCAGCAGCAAGGCGGCCAGACTGCCCAGCAGCAACGGCTTGCCGGCGCCGCCGAGCCAGGTGGACAGCGGGATCACCAGTTCGCGATCGAGGTAGCTGAACGCCCACATGATCGCCACCGCCAGCACCGAACCGGGTAGCGCATAGCCGAGATTGGCCAGCCCGACCGCCGACCGGATCGGCCGGGTCGGTGCCAGGCGGCGGGCGAACGCCAGCAGCAGGGCGACACCCACGGTAATCGCCGCTGCCGTGCCGCCGAGGTAGAGGGTATGCAGGATCAGGCCGGTGTAGCGCTCGTCCAGGTCGAAGCGGCCACGCTGCCAGAACCACACCAGCAGTTGCATGACCGGAATGACGAACGCACAGAGGAACACCAGCCCACACCAGGCGCTGGCCGCCAGGGCCTTGAAACCGCGCAGGTGGTACAGGGCCTTGCCGCGTGGCCGCTCGCTGGTCGGGCGTGCCGCTCCCCGGGCCCGGTGCTCGCCATAGAGCACCAGCATCACCGCCAGCAGCAGCAGACTGGCCAATTGCGTCGCGCTGGACAGGCTGAAGAAGCCGTACCAGGTCTTGTAGATGGCGGTGGTGAAGGTATCGAAATTGAACACCGAGACGGCGCCGAAATCCGCCAGGGTCTCCATGATCGCCAGGGCCAGGCCGGCGCCGATGGCCGGGCGCGCCATCGGCAGGGCGACGCGCCAGAACGCCTGCCAGGGCGACTGGCCGAGCACGCGCGCCGCCTCCATCAGCCCCTTGCCCTGGGCGAGGAAGGCGGTACGGGCGAGCAGGTAAACATAGGGATAGAACACCAACACCAAGACCGTGATCACCCCGGCAGTAGAGCGGACACGCGGCAAGCGCAGGCCGCTGCCGAACCACTCGCGCAGCAGGCTTTGCACCGGGCCGGCGAAATCCAGCAGACCGACGAAAACGAACGCCAGTACATAGGCGGGAATGGCGAACGGCAACATCAGCGCCCAGTCCAGCCAGCGCCGCCCGGGAAATTCGCAAAGGCTGGTGAGCCAGGCCAGGCTCACGCCGAGCACTGTCACACCGCAGCCGACGCCCAGCACCAGCACCAGCGTGTTGCCCAGTAGACGCGGCAACTGGGTATCCCAGAGGTGCGCCCAGATTTCACGGTCCACCGTATGCCAGGACAGCACCAGCACGCTCAGCGGCAGCAATACCAGGGCTGCGATGGCAAAGGCGATGGGATACCAGCGACGCTGGGCAGGATGGGCCACGAAAATCCTCGGAACTCAAAAGACGAACGCCCCGGCGAACCGGGGCGTCGAAGTAAAACAGGCGCAAGCTGCAAGCTGCAAGCTGCAAGCTGCAAGCTGCAAGCTGCAAGCTGCAAGCGAATCAGTGTGAGGGACGCGCTGGCGCCATCGTCAAAGCACCTACCGCTTCTGCTTGCCGCTTGTGGCTTGCAGCTTGCCGCTTTTATTTAGTTCCAACCCGCCCGATCCATCAGCTTGATGGCTTCGGCCTGGCGCTTGCCGGCCACTTCCACCGGGATGCTGTCGGCCTTGAAGCTGCCCCAGGCGGCGACTTCTTCGGAAGCCGGCACTTTCGGGTTGGCCGGGAATTCCTGGTTGAGCCCGGCGAACAGGCCCTGGGCCTCTTCGCTGGTCATCCACTCGAGCAGCTTCTGCGCAGCCTCGGCATGGGGCGCATGCTGGGTCACGCCGGCGCCGGACAGGTTGACGTGCACGCCACGGTCGGCCTGGTTCGGCCAGAACAGGCGCACTTTCAGGTCCGGCTGCTGCTTGTGTAGACGGCCGAAGTAATAGGTGTTCACCAGGCCGACATCGCACTGGCCGGCATCGATGGCCTGCAACAGGGCGGTATCGTCGGCGAAGGGATCGGTCGCCAGGTTGTTCACCCAGCCCTTGAGGATTTCCTCGGTCTTGGCCGCGCCGTGGGTTTCGATCAGGGTGGCGGTCAGCGATTGGTTGTAGACCTTCTTGCTGGTCCGCAGGCACAGGCGGCCTTCCCAATTCTTGTCGGCCAGAGCCTCATAGGTGGACAGCTCTTCCGGCTTCACCCGCTCGGTGGAATAGGCGATGGTCCGCGCACGTAGCGACAGGCCGGTCCAGGCGCCGCTGGTGGCGCGATACTGGGACGGGATATTGGCTTCGATGACCGGGGACTTCAGCGGCTTGAGCACGCCTTCCTGCTCGGCCTGCCAGAGGTTGCCGGCATCGACGGTGATCAGCATGTCGGCGGGCGTGTTGGCACCCTCGGCCTTCAGGCGCTCCAGCAGCGGGGCTTCCTTGTCGGTGATGAACTTGACCTTGACGCCGGTCTTGGCGGTGTACTGGTCGAAGACCGGCTTGATCAACTCATCGATACGCGAGCTGTACACCACGATCTCATCGGCAGCCTGGGAAATGCCCGACAGGGCGGTGAGCGCGACAACGGCGAACACACTCTTCTTCAACGACATGGTATGGCCTCTCGCTTCGTTATTATCGGACTGAATGATAGTGAATGGCATTTAGCCTCTCAACCGATGATAAGTCGCAAGTGCAACCAAGTATTGCTTCAGGGCAATGGTTCGGATGATCGCGCTGTCCGTGCGGCAGTGCTCAGGCGCGCGCCAGCTCCGGCAGGTCGCCCGACAGGCCGAGCGCCTGGCGCACGAACAGGGCCTTGGCCTCGGGCAAGCCGTCAACCCAGTTGAGCCCGGCGTTGCGCGCCCAGCGCACCGGCAGGGGATCGGCCTGGAACAGTCGCTCGAACCCTTCCATTGCCGCCATCATCGCCAGGTTGTGCGGCATACGGCGCCGTTCGAACCGGCTCAAGACCCGCGTATCGGCCAAACGCTCACCGCGCTCCAGCGCGTGCAGCAGGACTTCGGCCAGCACCGCCACGTCGAGGAAACCCAGGTTGACGCCCTGGCCGGCCAGGGGATGGATGGTGTGGGCGGCATCGCCGATCAACGCCAGTCCGGGTTCGACATAGCGCTTGGCATGCCGCTGGCGCAGCGGGATGCACAGGCGCGGGTCGGCGTGCCACACCTCGCCCAGCCGCCATTCGAACGCCTTGCCCAGTTCACGGCAGAACGCCGCCTCGTCCAGCCCCATCAGGCGGCCGGCCTCGTCGGGGGTGGCCGACCAGACGATCGAGCACCAGTGCTCGTCCTCGCCCTGCATCAGCGGCAGGAAGGCCAGCGGACCATCGTCGGTGAAGCGCTGCCAGGCAGTACGCTGGTGCGGGTGCTCGCAACGCACACTGGTGACGATGGCGTGGTGCAGGTAATCCCATTCGCGGGTCGTGCAGCCGGCAAGCCGGCGCACGGCGGAATTGGCGCCGTCGGCGGCGATCAGCAGTGGCGTGCGCAACTGGCGGCCGTCGGCCAGGGTCAGCAGCCAGTCGTCGCCGGAGCGGCGCAACTGTTCGAGGCGGGCGTTGGGCAGCAGGCCGATGCCGCTGTCGTGCAGACGATCCAGCAACGCATCCTGTACCACCCGGTTCTCGACGATATGGCCCAGCACCTCGGCGTGCACGCTGGCAGCGGAAAAATGGATGCTCCCGGTGCCGGAACCATCCCAGACCTGCATTTCGCCATACGGGCTGACGCGCCGGGTGGCCATGCCCTGCCAGGCGCCGAGGCGTTCGAGAATCCGCTGGCTGGCGGCCGACAGGGCACTGACCCGTGGCTCGAATGCCGCCTGCCGGTCGAAGGCCTTGACGCTCAGCGGTCCGCCATCCAGCAGAAGGATGTCCAGGCCACTGTGTTCCAGGGCGAGGGCTAGGGCGCTGCCGACCATACCGGCGCCGACGATGATCAGATCCGCTTGCATGTTCATTCCTTACGCGGCCTGCCCGGCCCGCCGCTGCAACCGCACATAGAGAGTGTTCGGCACCCGCGTGCCCGCTTCCGCCCGTTTCAATCGATGCGCGTTCCCAGCCCCATGGCCTGGCGGGCGAACCAGCGCTTGGCCGGCGGCAGCAGGTCGAGACCGAGCAGGCCGAGATTGCGCCCGGCGGCGAGAAGGGGCTCGCCGTTGGAGAACAGACGGGTCACGCGGTCGGAGAAGCCGACCGTGAGTTCCTGATCCAATTGCTGGCTGTCCCGGTACTGCTGCAGGGTGGCGAAGTCGCCGAGCGGTTTCTGGCTCTGCAGGAGCGTTTCGGCCAGCGCCAGGGTGTCGCGCAGGGACAGGTTGTAGCCCTGCCCGGCAATCGGGTGCAGGCTGTGTGCGGCATTGCCCAGCACCACCAGATGCGGGCGCACTTGCTCCTGGGCTTCGATCAGCGACAGCGGGTAGAGATGGCGCACGCCGACCTGGCGGAAGGCACCGAGGCGATAACCGAACCCCTGCTGCAATTCGGCGAGGAAGGCCGCGTCGCTCAGCCCCATCAAGCGGCCGGCATCGGATGCGGGACGGGTCCAGACCAGGGCGCAGCGATTCTCCGGCAACGGCAGCAGCGCCATGGGGCCTTCATCGGTGAAACGCTCGAAAGCCTGCCCACGATGTGCCTCGCTGGGGGTGACGTTGGCGATCAGCGCGCTCTGCCGGTACGGCCGCTGGCTGATGCCGATGCCCAGTTGCTCGCGCAGGCCGGAGCGGCCGCCATCGGCCAGCACCGCCAGTTCGCAATCGACCTGGGAATCGTCGTCGAGGGTCAGCCGATAACCGCCGTCCTGTGCCTCCATCCGGGTGACCTGGGCGGGACAGCGCCAGCTCACCACGTCGCGGTCAAGCGCCTGCCAGAGGCACTGCCCGAGCCAGGCGTTCTCGACCACGTAACCCAGCGCCGGAACACCCTCTTCCAAGGCTTGCAGGCGCGCCGCGCCGAAGCGGCCACGGTCGGAAACATGGATCTGCAGGATCGGCTCGGCACGTCGGGCGATGGCCTGCCAGAGTCCCAGCCGTTCGTAGATGCGGCGAGTGCCGAAAGACAGCGCCGAAGAGCGCGCGTCGTAGCTGGGCTGATAGCTGTCGCCCGGCGCGAACGGCTCGATCAGCAGAATCCGCCAGCCGCGCGCCCGCGCGCCTTCCTGTAGTGCCAGCGCGAGGCTGGCGCCGACCAGCCCCCCGCCGATAATCGCCAGTTGTACGGGCTGCATCAGGCCGCCTCGGCCCGAGCCGCCGCCATCAGGGCCTCGATCTCGGCCACCGTCTTCGGCACGCCGCCGGTGAGAATCTCGCAGCCGGTCTTGGTCACCACCACGTCATCCTCGATGCGCACCCCGATGCCGCGCCATTTCTTGGCGACTTTCTCGTTGTCGGGGGAGATATAAATACCCGGCTCCACGGTCATCGCCATGCCCGGTTCGAGCACGCGCCATTCGCCGCCGACCTTGTAGTCGCCGACGTCGTGCACATCCATGCCCAGCCAGTGCCCGGCACGGTGCATGTAGAACGCCTTGTAGGCCTCGCTGGCGATCAGCTCGTCGACCTCGCCCTCCAGCAGTCCCAGCTCGACCAGACCTTCGGTGATGACCCGCACGGTGGCTTCGTGGGCTTCGTTCCAATGCTTGCCGGGGGCAATTTGGGGGAACGCCGCTTCCTGGGATTTCAGCACCAGTTCGTAAATGGCTTTCTGCTCGGGACTGAAACGGCCGTTGACCGGAAAGGTGCGGGTGATATCACTGGCGTAGCAGTCGATCTCGCAACCGGCGTCGATCAGCACCAGGTCGCCATCCTTGAGCGGCGCGTCGTTCTCGCGGTAGTGCAGGATGCAGGCATTCCTGCCAGCGGCGACGATGGAACCGTAGGCCGGCATCTTCGCGCCGCCCTTGCGGAACTCGTAATCCAGCTCGGCTTCCAAGTGGAATTCGTAGAGACCGGGCCTGCTAACCTGCATGGCCCGCACGTGGGCGCGTGCCGAGATGGCCGCCGCCTCGCGCATCACCTTCACCTCGGCGGCCGACTTGTACAGACGCATGTCGTGCAGCAGATGGTCGAGCGCGACGAACTCGTTCGGCGGCTGCGCCCCCTGGCGGGCCTTGGAGCGGATCACGTTGATCCATTCCATCAGGTGGCGGTCGAATTCGGGGTTGCTGCCCATGGCGTAATAGACCCGCTCACGCCCTTCGATCAGGCCTGGCAGGATGTCGTCGATATCGCCGATGGGGAAGGCATCGTCGGCGCCGTAGTCACGGATCGCCCCTTCCTGGCCAGCGCGCAGGCCATCCCAGAGTTCACGCTCGGGATCGCGCTCGCGGCAGAACAATACGTACTCGCCATGCTCGCGACCGGGAATCAGCGCGATCACCGCCTCCGGCTCGGGAAAGCCGCTCAGGTACTGGAAATCGCTGTCCTGGCGATAGACATGCTCGACATCACGGTTGCGGATATAGACAGGCGCCGCCGGCAGGATGGCGATGCTGTTGGGTTCCATCTGCGCCATCAACGCTTTGCGTCGACGGGCGTATTCCGACTTCGGGATGCTGATCATAGGCGGGTTCGGTCCACTCAGTGCAGGGATGGCTTGGGCGCCGGGGCGGCCGGCTTGGCGCATTCGGTGAACAGCAGCAGCGGCGCGACGCGCAGGTACTCCATGACCTCCATGTAGTCGCTCTCGCCGTCTTCGGACTCTTCCAAGGCGCTTTGCACCTGGGCGATGGCAGACAGGTCCTGCAGCACTTCCATCGCCTCGGACGACAATGCGCCGTCGCGGGCGGTCAGCCCGAAGCCGGCGAGGAAACCCTGGCACCACTGTCCGAGCGCTGCCGCACGTTCGGTCAGCGGCGCGTCGTCGCCGGGCAGCAGCAGGACAACGGTCATGTCGTCGCCGGACAACTCGCCCTTGACCATCTCCTGCAGGCCGATCAGCGCCTGGCGGACAGAGTCCTGCGGCTCGCTGCCCAGCAGGTCGGCGGCATCCGCCAGCCAGGGCTCGACTTCGAATCCGCTGCCGGCACAACTACGACCCAGCAGCAGGCCGTGCAGTTCGGCGGGAGAAACGGGATTCGCACAACCGGAAAGCAATGCGGCAAAAGCGGAATACGGGTTCGAAGTAGGCATGGGCAACTAGGCGGCGGAAGGCGCAATGAATAGAATGAAGGCCACGTATCCTAGCATCGGGCGACGCGCCAAGACCATCGAACCCGCCCGTGTTTGACCCCGTCCGGGGCCGATCCTATATAGTCCAGTCATTTCATCGCCGAAGAGAGCCCATGGAAGACGCCGATCTGCACGCCCTTGCGGCGAAGCTGGAACTCCTGATCCAGCGCGTCGAGCAGTTGAAGGCCCAGAACAGACTCCTGCTGGCGACTGAAAGGGCCTGGCGCGAGGAGCGCGCCCATCTGATCGAAAAGAACGAAATGGCCCGGCTGAAGGTCGAAGCGATGATTTCGCGCCTGAAAGCCCTGGAGCAGGACACATGAACCAGCCGAACACCGTCACCGTGCATATCCTCGACAAGGAATACTGCATCGCCTGTCCGCCCGAGGAACGCGCCAACCTGGAAAGCGCCGCACGCTACCTGGACGGCAAGATGCGGGAAATCCGCTCCAGCGGCAAAGTCATCGGCGCCGACCGCGTTGCCGTGATGGCCGCGCTCAATATCACCCACGACCTGCTGCACAAGCAGCAGCGCCTGGATCAGCAGGTCGACTCGACCCGCGACCAGGTGCGTCACCTGTTGGAAAGAGTCGACCATGCGCTCGCCGCCGATCCGGACGATGGCCAAAGCTGATTGCCTCGCGATGGATTGCGGTATAATCCCTCCCGCTCCCTGGTGTGTGCGCCAGTCGGTGATGTCCCTGAGCCGATACGCACAACCACGGGGGTTGCAAGTTGGGGCCGGTGTGCATGTCCGCCTGACGGAAAGCCTTAACGCCTCCTGCAACCTCCACCTTGAACTTTCGGGTTCAAGGGCTAACCCGACAGCGGCACTTCGGGGGGTCCAGATTCCTGGCTCGCAGCCTGGCCCCGAGGCCGGCTTCGAGCCTTTTCGTTTACGCCCTCGCCTTTTCGCCGCCACGGTGACGATATGATCGCCGCCGGCTCGCTCAGCCGTCCGCAACTGCGCCGCCTGCTGCGCCAGGCACGCCGCGCGCTGACGCCCCTGCAACAGCGCCAGGCCGCCCAGGCCCTCTACCGGCAACTGGCGCAACATCCGCTGTTCCGCCGCGCCCGGCACATCGCGTTGTACCTGCCCAACGACAGCGAGATCGACCCACGCCCCCTGCTCATCGAAGCCCAGCGGCGCGGCAAGGCCACTTACCTGCCGGTCCTGAAGCCCTGGCCGAGCACCCGCATGACCTTCCAGCGCGTCCGCCCCGGGGATAAATTGCGGCCCAACCGTTTTCGCATCCCGGAACCGCGTCTCGATCCTGCCCACCAACGTAAGGCATGGACACTGGACCTGATTCTGATGCCGCTAGTGGGATTCGACGAACAGGGCGGACGCCTGGGTATGGGCGGTGGTTTCTACGACCGCAGCCTTGCTTATCTGGCAATGCGCAAAAATTGGCACAAACCGACACTGTTGGGGCTTGCCCATGAGTGTCAGAAAGTCGATCGACTGACGTTGGCGAGTTGGGATGTGCCTTTGCAGGCGACAGTGACGGACACCGGCTGGTATCCCGGAGACGAGGATCGCACCGCGTCCCTGCGGCGCACTTCGGTGGACGTCAGGGCTGCGGCTGTGCCTGGATGACCGGCATGTCGCTCTGACGTTCCCACAGGCTCTGGGTGTAACCCGTGGTCACCACTCCCAGGCCGAACAGAATAACGAGTACCCACAACAGATCTGGCTTGCGTTTCATCGATTGCCTCCCCCTTCAAGGCAAACTTGCACGATGACCGACAGCGATTTTTCTTATAGGTCGTACGCCGGCGTCACGCTAAAACCGCGGCATTTTCCGCGAACCCGTCGGTGGGTGCAATTTGTTGCACGAACCGACTGTCGGCCGGACATACACTGCCGTCCCGACAGGGACCGTCTCCAAGGAGCAAACTTCATGCCTTACTGGCTGATGAAATCCGAACCCGACGAACTGTCGATCCACGACCTCCAGCGCCTCGGCCGGGCACGCTGGGACGGCGTTCGCAACTACCAGGCGCGAAACTTCCTGCGCGCGATGGCGCCGGGCGACTCGTTCTTCTTCTATCACTCCAGTTGCCCCGAGCCAGGCATCGCCGGGATTGCCCGAATAGCGGGGCCGGCCTACCCCGATCCCACCGCCCTCGATCCGCAGAGCCCATATTTCGATGCCAAGACCAGCCCGGAAAAGAACCCCTGGAGCGCCCTCGACGTGGAATTCGTCGAAGCCTTCCCGGCGGTCCTGCCGCTGGCCCGGCTACGGGACCAAGCGGCCCTCCAGGACCTCGCACTGGTGAAGAAAGGCAACCGGCTCTCGGTCATGCCGGTCACACCGGAGCAGTGGCAAGCCATACTGGCCTTGCGCTGACGCTGGAAAAGGACGGTGTGCCTGCGGTTGACCCTCGTCAACATGCGCAGGTGCGCCACGCGGCAGACTCGTATTACCGCATCGCAGGACGCATCCATGACACATCGCCCCTCCCGCCTGTTCGTCATTCCGCTGCTGCTGGCGCTGCTCGCTGCCGGCGTCTTCGGCTACTGGAAATCCCTCACTGATCGCCTGCCTGCCGGCCTGGCCATGGGCAACGGTCGCCTCGAAGCCACCGAGGTGCAGGTCGCCAGCAAGCAGCCGGGACGCCTCGCCGAGGTGCTGGTGGATGAAGGCGACCGTGTGCGAAAAGGCCAGCTCCTCGCCCGTCTCGACACCCGCACCCTCGAAGCCCAGCGCGCCCAGGCGGAAGCCGAAGTGCTGCGCGCCCGTGAAAACCTGACCGCCAGCGAAGCCAACGTGGCCCTGCGCAACAGCGAGCTGCGCTTGGCCGACCAGGACTTGCGGCGTTTCCGCGAACTGTTCCAGCGCGGCCATACCAGCCGCCAGCAACTCGACCAGCAACAGGCCCGCTTCGATACCGCCAACGCCGCCCTCGACGCGGCCCGCGCCCAGGTGTCCGCCGCCCGCGCCGCGATCGGTGCAGCCGAAGCGCAGGTCGCCCAGCTCATCAGCGAGATCGACGACGCCAGCCTGCGCGCACCGCTCGACGGCCTCGTCCAGTTGCGCCTGGCCGAGCCCGGCGAAGTGCTCGGTGCGGGCGGGCGCGTCCTATTGCTCATCGATCTCGGCGACCAGTACATGAACCTTTACCTGCCGGCCGCCCTGGCGGGCCGACTGACCGTCGGCGACGAAGCGCGCATCCTGCTCGATGCCCTGCCCGAGCAGCCGTTGCCGGCACGGATCAGCTTTGTCGCCGCCAAATCGCAATTCACACCCAAGGAAGTGGAAACCCGCGACGAACGCCAGAAGCTGGTGTTCCGGGTCAAGCTGCGCCTCACCGAACCCGACGCGGTACCCCAGGCCAAGCCCGGCATGCCAGGCGCCGGCTATGTACGCAGCGCCACCGACATCGCCTGGCCGGCCACCCTGCAATGAATGCACCGGCGCTCCGGGCCGAGGGCCTGAGCCACCACTATGGCGCGCAGCAGGCATTGGAGGATGTCGCCTTCAGCCTGCCCGCGGGGACCCGCTGTGGCCTGATCGGCCCGGATGGCTCCGGCAAGTCCAGCCTGCTCGGCCTGATCGCCGGTGTGAAACGCCTGCAGCGCGGTCAACTCGAAGTGCTCGGCGGGCCGATCACACAACGCCGCCACCGCGCCAGCCTGTATCCGCGCATCGCCTTCATGCCCCAGGGACTGGGGCATAACCTGTATCCCGATCTGTCGATCCGCGAAAACATCCACTTCTTTGCCACCTTGTTCGGCCTGAGTCGCAGCGAACGCGAGTCGCGCATGGCAAGCCTGCTGGCTGCTACCGATCTGGCGCGCTTCGCCGACCGGCCGGCGGGCAAGCTTTCCGGCGGGATGAAACAGAAGCTCGGCCTCTGCTGCGCGCTGATCCACGAGCCGGACCTGCTGATCCTCGACGAACCGACCACCGGGGTCGACCCGCTGTCCCGGCGACGCTTCTGGGAACTGGTCGAACGGGTGCGCAGAGAGCGCCCGCAACTGACGCTGCTGGTGGCCACCGCCTACATGGAAGAGGCCGAGCAGTTCGAGCGCTGCCTGATGCTCGACCGTGGCCGGCTGATCGCCGCCGGGAACACCGCCGAACTGGCGGCGGTCACGAGCAGCGGCCGCCTGGACGATGCCTTCACCCATTTCCAGGGCGAGCAGGCGAAGCACAGCGAGCCCCTGTACATCCCGCCGCTGGCGACGGATGCCGGCGAGATCGCCATCGAAGCCCGCGACCTGACCCTGCGATTCGGCGATTTCACGGCGGTGGACAAGGTCAGCTTCGCCATCCGGCGCGGCGAAATCTTCGGCTTCCTTGGCTCCAACGGCTGCGGCAAGACCACCACCATGAAGGTGCTCACCGGACTGTTGCCGGCCAGCGAAGGCGAAGCCAGCTTGCTCGGCCGACCGGTGGACGCCAAGGACCTGGCGACGCGCAAGCGGGTCGGCTTCATGTCGCAGAGCTTTTCCCTGTACGGGGAGCTGAGCGTCCGGCAGAACCTCGAATTGCATGCCCGGCTGTTCGATCTCCCGGCCACCGAAGGACGCGCCCGCTGTCAGCGATTGATCGAGCGCTTCGGCCTGGCCGAACACGCCACGGAGCGGGCCGGCGAACTGCCGCTCGGGCTGCGCCAGAGGCTGTCCCTCGCGGTAGCCGTGATCCATGGCCCGGAAGTATTGATCCTCGACGAGCCCACCTCCGGCGTCGACCCAGCGGCCCGCGACGACTTCTGGCGGCTGTTGGTGGAGTTGTCCCGTGACCAGGGTGTGACGATCTTCCTCTCCACCCATTTCATGAACGAAGCCGAGCGCTGCGACCGCATCTCGCTGATGCACGCCGGCCGCGTGCTCGCCTGCGATACGCCGGCGGCACTGCAACGGCAGTTCCAGGGGGATTCCCTGGAGGCTGCCTTCGTGCGCTGCCTGGAGCAGGCCCAGCAGAGCCAGGAACCGGAACCGCCCGCCCGCACCGAATTGCCGACCACCACGCCCACCGCTGCCCAGGTGCGCCACGGTTTCAGCCTGCGCCGCCTGCGCGCCGTGGCGCGCCGCGAGAGCATGGAGCTGGCGCGGGACCGGGTACGTCTGGCCTTCGCCCTGTTCGGCGCGTTGCTGATGATGGTGATCTTCGGCTACGGCATCTCCCTGGACGTAGAGAACCTTGCCTTCGCCGCCTTTGATCAGGACCAGTCGCCGCAGAGCCGCGCCTACCTGGAAGCGTTCCGCGGCTCCCGCTACTTCGAGGAACACGCGCCGATCCGCAGCAACGCCGAACTGCACCGGCGCCTGCAACGCTCGGAGATCAAGCTGGCCCTGGAAATCCCCCCGGGCTTCGGCCGCGACCTGTATGCCGGCCGGCAGCCGGAAATCGGCGCCTGGCTCGAGGGCGGCATGCCGTTCCGCGCCGAAACCAGCCGCAACTACGTCGAAGCGGTGCATCAGGAAAACCTCCAGCGCATGGTCGCCGAAAGCGCCAATGCCTCTGCCGCGTCGCCCCTCGCCAAGCTGGAAACGCGCTTCCGCTACAACCAGGACGTGGTCAGCGTGAACGCCATCGGTCCGGGCGTGATGGCGCTGATCCTGGTATTCATCCCGGCAATGCTGACGGCGCTCGGCGTGGTCCGCGAGAAGGAACTGGGGTCGATCACCAACTTCTACACCACGCCGCTGACCCGCCTGGAATTCCTCATCGGCAAGCAACTCCCCTACATCGCGGTGAGCCTGCTCAACCTGGCCATGCTGGTGGCGATCAACCGCTGGCTGTTCGGCGTCCCCTTCAAGGGCAGCGCACTGGCACTCGCCGTGGGCGGGCTGCTCTATGTGTTCGCCACCACCGCCCTGGGCCTGCTGATTTCCGCCTTCACCCGCACGCAGATCGCCGCGATCCTCGGCACCATGATCGTCAGCACCCTGCCGACCATCCAGTTCTCCGGCTTGATCGTTCCGCGCGCATCGCTGGACGGCGGCGCCGCCCTCATGGGCCAACTGTTCCCGGCCGGCTACTTCCTCGACATCGCCGTCGGCACCTTCACCAAGGCCCTCGGCCTGCGGGAGCTATGGCCGCAATGCCTGGCCCTGGGCGCCACCTTCCTGATCTTCACCAGCGCAGGCGTGCTCCTGCTGAAGAAGCAGGAGGCCTGAGATGGAGAAGCTCGCCCACATTTTTCGCCTCGGCCTGAAAGAACTCACCAGCCTGCGCCACGACAGCGTGCTGCTGTTGTTCATGGTGTATGCCTTCAGTGTGGCCATCTACATGCCTGCCTCCGGCTCAGTGATCGGTGTGCACAACGCCAGCGTCGCCATCGTCGATGAAGACCACAGCCAGGTTTCCCGGCGACTGGCGGAAGCCCTGCAACCACCGGAGTTCCAGCCACCCGTTCCAATCGCCTACGAGCGGATCGACCAGACCCTAGACGACGGCGAACACACCTTCGTCATCGACATCCCGGCCGGTTTCCAGGCCGATCTGCTGGCCGGGCGCGAACCGGCGATCCAGATCAACGTGGATGCCACCGCCATGAGCCAGGCGTTCATGGGTGCCGGCTACATCGGCCGGATCTTCCAGCGCGAGCTGGCCGCTTACGGGAGCCGCGGTCAGGCCGCCAGCCAGCAGCCCGTGGCCTTGACCAGCCGCGCGCTGTTCAACGCCAACCTGGAGAGCGGCTGGTTCCTGGCGATCATCCAGATCGTCAACAACATCACCATTCTCGCCGTGCTGCTCACCGGGACGGCGTTGCTGCGCGAGCGAGAGCACGGCACCCTCGATCACCTGCTGGTGCTGCCCTTGACCGCGCTGGAAATCATGCTGGCGAAGATCGGCAGCAACGCCCTGGTGGTGGTGTTCTGCACTTGGCTGTCGCTGGAACTGGTAGTGAAGAAGGCACTGGGCGTGCCCCTGGCCGGATCGATCACGCTGTTCCTGGCAGTCACGGCGCTCTATCTGTTCGCCTGCACGGCGCTGGGCATCTTCCTCGCCACGCTGGCGCGTTCGATCCCGCAGTTCGGCCTGCTGTCCATCCCGGTAATCATCCCCATGCTGCTGCTGTCCGGCGGCAGCACGCCGATGGAAAGCATGCCGCAGTGGTTGCAGTGGGTCATGCACGGCTCGCCGTCGACTCACTACGTCAGCCTGTCCACGGCGATCCTCTTCCGCGATGCGGGACCGAGCGTGGTGTGGATGAATCTCGCCGCGCTGACGGCGATCGGACTGGCGTTCTTCTTCGTGGCCCTGGCGCGTTTCCGCAGGAGCCTGGCGGCCTGAGCAGTCCGGGTTTACTGGATGATCAGGTTGTTGAACAGCAGGTCATCCACCAACGGCTTGCCTTCCTCCTGCTCCAGCACTTGCTGGACCTGCTTCAGCGCTTCCTGGCGCAGCTTTTCCTTGGCCTCGACGCTGCCCAGGGTTTCATCGGTCTGCTGGGAAAACAGCATCACCAGTTGGTTGCGGATCAGTGGTTCGTGATGCTCGACCCTGGCCGCCGCTTCGGTGCTGGAGACGCGCAGCGAGACGTCCGCCTTGAAGTATTTCAACCGGGGCCCCGAGCCATAGTTGCCCACCAGCGCCGGCGACAGGCTGACGTAGGAGACTTGCGGCGCATTCTCTCCATTCTCTTCGGCCTTTTCCTCGGCCAGGGCCGCAAAAGGCAGCGACAGAGCGAACAGCAGGGCGATCAGGCTTTTCACGTAAACGATTCCTCGATGGCGTGTGGCCAAGCATACCCAGTGCGACGCCGGCACCCAAGCCCGGAGCTTATGCAGGTTCATCAGGCGGGGCCATGCTCGTTGACCCCACCCCTCGCCCACCTACACTGCCGGGTCATAACAAAACAAAGGAACCGCCCATGAAAGCCGTGCTGTGCAAAGCCTTCGGCCCCGCCGAAAGCCTGGTGCTGGAAGACATCTCCAGCCCCGAACCGAAGAAGAACGAAATCCTCCTGGAGGTATACGCCGCCGGGGTCAACTTCCCGGATACGCTGATCATCGAGGGCAAATACCAGTTCAAGCCGCCCTTCCCCTTCTCCCCCGGCGGCGAGGCGGCCGGCGTGGTCGCGGCGGTCGGCGAGAAGGTCCAACACGTCAAGCCCGGCGACCGGGTGATGGCCTTGACCGGCTGGGGCAGCTTCGCCGAACAGGTGGCCGTGCCCGGCTACAACGTGATGCCGATCCCCGCCGGGATGGACTTCGAGACCGCAGCGGCCTTCGGCATGACCTATGGCACCTCCATGCACGCACTCAAGCAGCGCGCCAACCTGCAACCGGGCGAAACCCTGTTGGTGCTCGGCGCTTCCGGTGGCGTCGGGCTGGCCGCGGTAGAGATCGGCAAGGCCATGGGCGCCCGGGTGATCGCTGCCGCCAGCAGCGCGGAAAAACTGGAAGTCGCCAAGCGGGCCGGCGCGGACGAGTTGATCGACTACTCGGCGAGCAGCCTCAAGGAAGAAGTGAAGAAGCTCACCGGCGGCCAGGGCGCCGATGTGATCTACGATCCGGTGGGCGGCGACCTGTTCGACGAGGCCATCCGCAGCATCGCCTGGAACGGCCGCCTGCTGGTGGTCGGCTTCGCCAGCGGGCGCATCCCCGAACTGCCGGTGAACCTGGCATTGCTCAAGGGTGCCGCGGTGGTCGGCGTATTCTGGGGCTCGTTCGCCCAGCGCCAGCCGCAGGACAACCTGGCCAACTTCCAGCAGCTATTCGCCTGGCATGCCGAAGGCAAGTTGAAGCCGCTGGTGTCCCAGACCTTCCCGCTGGAACGGGCGGCCGACGCCATCAATGCCCTGGGCCAGCGCAAGGCCGTGGGCAAGGTCGTCGTCAAAATACGTTGAAGCAAGCGGGCACAGAGTGAGGACCGACCTCACTCTGTCGTCAAACACCCGCTTTGACTTGTCGCTTGAGGCTTATAGCTTGAGGCTTACCGAGGTGCATAAGCAAACACGTCGGCCCGCATCTGGTGGGCGTCCATTCCGGCTTCCACCAGGGCGTCCAGCGTCGCGTAGACCATTGCCGGCGAGCCGCTGGCGTAGACGTGCAAGGGCTTGAGGTCCTTGAAGTCCTCGCGCACCGCCTCGTGCAGCATTCCGCAGCGCCCGTCCCAGCCGCAGGCATCGCTGACCACCTTGTGCAAGTGCAGATTGGGCAGGCTCCGCCACTCGTCCCAGTGCGACAACTGGTAGAAATCCTCGGGCCGACGCACGCCCCAGTACAGATGCACCGGGTGGGCGAAGCCGGCGGCGCGGCAGTATTCGATCAGGCTGTGCATCTGCGCCATGCCGGTCCCGGCGGCGATCAGCACCAGCGGGCCGTCCGGCAGTTCGGCAAGGTGGGTGTCGCCGAACGGCAGCTGGACGCGTGCCATGCCGTCGCGGCGCAACTGCTCGATCAAGCGGATCGCGCTGGGTTCGCGGGCCAGGATGTGCAACTCCAGTTCGCGGCCGGACAAGGGCGAGGAAGCCAGGGAGAATGCCGACGACTCACCGTCGTCCCGCCGTAGCAACAGGTATTGCCCGGCGTGGTAGCGGGGCGGCTTGCCGGCCGGGGTACGCAGGCAGACGCGGTACACGTCGCCACCCACGTTGCGGCATTCGGACACCTGGCAGCTCAGCTCGCGCACCGGCAGCTCGCCGGGCGCCATCACGCCGTCCCAGTGCAGCACACAGTCTTCCAGGGGCTCGGCAATGCAGGTGAATAGCTCGCCATGATCCAGCGCCACGCCGTTCTGCCGCACGCGCCCCTCCACCAGCAGCGCGGCGCAGACGTGGCAGTTGCCGTTACGGCAGCTTTGCGGGCAGTCGTAGCCAAGGCGCCGGGTGGCATCCAGGATGCGCTCGCCGGGTCGTACCTCCAGCACCGCGCCGGAGGGTTGCAAGGTCACTTTCATCGTTCTTCTCGTCGCTCGGCTCTCATGGCCGATGCCGGGCGCCGGCGAACCGGCGCCTGTCGGGTGAATCAATCGATATCCAGGCTGGCCCAGAGTTCGTCGACGCGGCGTTTGACCGCCTCATCCTGAACGATAGCCCGCCCCCACTCCCGGTTGGTCTCGCCCGGCCATTTATGCGTCGCGTCCAGGCCCATCTTCGAGCCGAGCCCGGAAACCGGCGAGGCGAAATCGAGGTAGTCGATCGGCGTGTTGTCGATCAGCACCGTATCGCGCTTGGGGTCCATGCGCGTGGTGATG
The DNA here is from genome assembly GCF_002091635.1 of Pseudomonas indica NBRC 103045. Classification (GTDB taxonomy): domain Bacteria; phylum Pseudomonadota; class Gammaproteobacteria; order Pseudomonadales; family Pseudomonadaceae; genus Pseudomonas_M; species Pseudomonas_M indica. The sequence continues at coordinate 308,226 of NZ_BDAC01000001.1, forward strand.
GCCCAGATCACATCGTTCCAGTCGCGCGCGTTGACGTCGTCGTCGGTGACTATGACGAACTTGGTGTACATGAACTGTCGCAAAAACGACCAGACACCCAGCATCACGCGCTTGGCGTGCCCCGGATACTGCTTCTTCATGGTCACCACCGCCATGCGGTAGGAACAGCCTTCCGGGGGCAGGTAGAAGTCGGTGATCTCGGGGAATTGCTTCTGCAGGATGGGCACGAAGACTTCGTTCAGCGCCACGCCGAGGATCGCCGGCTCGTCCGGCGGACGCCCGGTGTAGGTGCTGTGGTAGATCGGATCGCGGCGGCGGGTGATGCGTTCAACGGTAAATACCGGGAAACGGTCGACTTCGTTGTAGTAGCCGGTATGGTCGCCGTAAGGCCCTTCGTCGGCCATTTCGCCCGGATGGATCACCCCTTCGAGAACGATCTCGGCGCTGGCCGGCACTTGCAAATCGCTGCCACGCGCCTTGACCAGTTCGGTGCGATGGCCGCGCAGCAGGCCGGCAAAGGCATATTCGGACAGGGTGTCCGGCACGGGAGTGACGGCACCGAGAATGGTCGCCGGGTCGGCTCCCAGCGCCACGCAGACCGGGTAAGGCTTGTCCGGGTGCTTCTGGCACCACTCGCGGTAATCCAGCGCACCGCCACGGTGGCTGAGCCAGCGCATGATCACCTTGTTGCGGCCGATCACCTGCTGACGGTAGATGCCGAGGTTCTGCCGCTCCTTGTTGGGCCCCTTGGTGATGGTCAGGCCCCAGGTAATCAGCGGTCCGACGTCGCCCGGCCAGCAGGTCTGCACCGGCAGCTTCGACAGGTCGACATCGTCGCCCTCCTCGATTACCTCCTGGCACAGCGCATCCTTGAGGACCTTGGGCGCCATCGACAGTACCTTGCGGTAGATCGGCAGCTTGGACCAGGCGTCCTTGAGCCCTTTCGGCGGCTCAGGCTCCTTTAGGAAGGCCAGCAGCTTGCCGATCTCGCGAAGCTCGCCGACATCCTCCGCGCCCATGCCCAGGGCGACCCGCTCGGGCGTACCGAACAGGTTGCCGAGCACCGGAATGGTGTAACCCGTGGGGTTTTCGAACAGCAGCGCCGGCCCGCGCTTGCGCAGGGTCCGGTCGCAGATTTCGGTCATCTCCAGCACCGGCGAAACCGGTGCGGCAACACGCTTCAATTCGCCGCGCTGTTCCAGGGCACTGATAAAGTCGCGCAGATCGCGATACTGCATGCTTGAGCCTCTCGAGGCGTGCAGGTCGGGGCGCAAAGTTTAGCGCCGAACGAGGTTATTCAGAAGGACAGTGCAGAAATGCAAAGGCCGGGAATACCCGGCCTTCGACAGTTCCGAAAAACTTACTTCCGCTTCATCGACTGGAAGAATTCCTCGTTGGTCTTGGTGTCCTTCAGACGGTCGAGGAGGAATTCGATGGCAGCGATCTCGTCCATCGGGTGGAGGATCTTGCGCAGAATCCACATGCGCTGCAGCTCTTCCTCGCCGGTCAGCAACTCTTCGCGACGGGTGCCGGAGCGGTTGATGTTGATGGCGGGGAAGACGCGCTTCTCAGCGATCTTGCGGTCCAGCGGCAACTCCATGTTGCCGGTGCCCTTGAACTCTTCGTAGATAACTTCGTCCATCTTCGAACCGGTTTCCACCAGTGCCGTGGCGAGGATGGTCAGCGAACCGCCTTCCTCGATGTTGCGCGCGGCGCCGAAGAAACGCTTGGGCTTCTCCAGGGCATGGGCGTCGACACCGCCGGTCAGCACCTTGCCGGAGCTGGGGATCACGGTGTTGTAGGCACGCGCCAGGCGGGTGATGGAGTCGAGCAGGATGACCACGTCCTTCTTGTGCTCGACCAGGCGCTTGGCCTTCTCGATCACCATTTCGGCGACCTGCACGTGGCGGGTCGGCGGCTCGTCGAAGGTGGAGGCGACCACTTCGCCGCGCACGGTGCGCTGCATCTCGGTCACTTCTTCCGGGCGCTCGTCGATCAGCAGGACGATGAGGTGGCACTCGGGGTTGTTACGGGTGATGTTGGCCGCGATGTTCTGCAGCATGATGGTCTTGCCGGCCTTCGGCGGTGCCACGATCAAGCCACGCTGGCCCTTGCCGATCGGCGCGCAGAGGTCGATCACGCGACCGGTGAGATCCTCGGTGGAGCCGTTGCCGGCTTCCATCTTCAGGCGCTGGTTGGGGAACAGCGGGGTGAGGTTCTCGAAGAGAATCTTGTTCTTCGCGTTTTCCGGACGGTCGAAGTTGATGGTGTCGACCTTGAGCAGCGCGAAGTAGCGCTCGCCTTCCTTCGGCGGGCGAATCTTGCCGACGATGGTATCGCCGGTACGCAGGTTGAAGCGGCGGATCTGGCTGGGCGAGACGTAGATGTCGTCCGGGCCTGCCAGGTAGGAGGAATCCGCGGAACGCAGGAAGCCGAAGCCGTCCTGGAGAATCTCCAGCACGCCATCACCGGAGATTTCCTCGCCGCTTTTCGCGTGCTTCTTCAGCAGGGAGAAAATCACATCCTGCTTGCGCGAACGGGCCATGTTCTCCAGGCCCATCTGTTCGGCCATTTCCAGCAGTTCGGTAATCGGCTTTTGCTTGAGTTCGGTCAGGTTCATAAATGATTAAGGTATGAGGGAATAAGAAAGCGTTGAGCTTGGGAAGCCGCGCCGCAAGGAATGGCGACAGGATCGCTGTACTTATTCGAAGAGGGTGCGTTGGCGACGGCATGCAGAGGGCGGCGGAAGGAACCGCTGCAGGCCCGAATGTAACACCGGAGCAACGGAGCGTCTAGTCTCGCGCCAAAGAAAAAACCCCGCGCAAAGGCGGGGCTTTTTTCGCACAGCAATCAGATGTTGCTGTCGAGGAAGGCGGCCAACTGGGACTTGGACAGGGCGCCCACCTTGGTGGCTTCGACGTTGCCGCTCTTGAACAGCATCAGCGTCGGGATGCCGCGCACGCCGTACTTCGGCGGGGTTTCCTGGTTCTCGTCGATGTTCAGCTTGCAGACCTTCAGCTTGCCTTGATAGTCCTTGGCGATTTCGTCCAGGACCGGGGCGATCATCTTGCACGGGCCACACCACTCAGCCCAGTAGTCGACCAGCACCGGACCATCGGCCTTGAGCACGTCCTGCTCGAAGCTGGCGTCGCTGACGTTGGTGATGAATTCGCTCATGGAAATTCTCCGTGGTTCGGATGCAAAAAGTGAAAGCCATCATAGCCCGGCTTGATCGCGACCGAAAGCGTCGGGCGATTGAGCCTTTCTATCGTCTGATTAGAAGCCTGCCCACCCCATTCAGTTTCCCGGAGTGCCGAATGCGATCCCGGTACGTAGCGCCGCAGCGCGGATGTGCTCTTCCATAGCCTTGCGTGCCGTGCCCGCGGCGTGCCGTGCCAGTCCACGCAGGATTTTGCGGTGCTCCTGCCAGGTCTCCATTGCCCGCTCCGGGCGAATGAACGGCAGTTTCTGGCTTTCCAGGAAAATCTCTTCACTGGCGGTGACGATCCCGAGGATCGCCTGATTGCCACCGGCCTGGAGAATATGCCGGTGAAAGGCGAAATCCAGTTGCGCCGCCTTTTCGAAATCCCCTCCGCGCAACTCCAGGCGCATCGCCTCGACGTTGTCTTCCAGGGCATCCAGGTCGTCGGCGGTCAGGGCCAACGCGGCGAGCCCGGTGGCGAAGCCCTCCAGGGCGAAGCGCAACTGGAAAGTATCGGCGGCGGATATTCGCTCGGCGAACGGCCAAGTGAACCCACCGGAGACGTCGCGGCGCGCCTCCTGCCCTTGAACGAATACGCCCTTTCCAGGCTGGACGCTGATCACCCCCAAGGCACTGAGGGAAGACAATGCCTCACGCAACGAAGCCCGGCTGACGCCCAGTCGCTCCGCCAGTTCGCGCTGGGAAGGCAGTGCATCCCCGGCACGATAGCCGCCTTCGTCGATCAGCTTGCGGATCGCATGCAGCGCGTAGGCGGGGACAGCACGGGGGGCGGTCGGCAGCATCACTGTTCAGGCCAGTCAGTCCAGGGGCTGGCCCTTTTTAAGGCCAGGACGGGGGGTAGGGCAAGCGACTCCCCCTTTTGGCGCACCACTCGAGACCACGCACCAGAGACGGGCATCGCCTTGGTAGGCCAGGCCACAGACCATTCAACTGTTCAGACCAGTAAGACCTTGTTTAGCCGATAAAAAGCCATCAGGGACTCGATTTTCCTGGCACTGGCATGCGATCTGCAAAAATCCGGAACACGATTTTTCATCCCAATCGTTCTCCGGAGACGCGCCATGCTGAAAATCCGCAAAACCCTGTTCGCCGCCCTGCTGGTCACTCTGGGCCTCGGCCAGGCGCCGGCTCACGCCGATGCGCTGTCCGACGTGATCGAGCGCGGTGTGCTGAAAGTCGCCGTCCCGCAGGATTTCCCGCCGTTCGGCTCGGTCGGCCCGGACCTCAAGCCGCGCGGCCTGGACATCGACACCGCGCAACTGATCGCCGACAGGCTCAAGGTCAAGCTCGAACTGACCCCGGTGAACAGCACCAACCGCATCCCCTTCCTCACCACCGGCAAGGTGGACCTGGTGATCTCCAGCCTCGGCAAGAATCCGGAGCGTGAGCAGGTGATCGATTTCAGCGCTGCCTATGCGCCCTTCTATCTCGGTGTGTTCGGCCCGGAAGACGCCGAGCTGAAGGACATCGCCGATCTCGCCGGCAAAACCGTCAGCGTCACCCGCGGATCGGTGGAAGACATCGAGCTGTCCAAGGTCGCCCCGCAAGGCGCCACCATCAAGCGCTTCGAGGATAACAACTCGACCATCGCCGCCTATCTTTCCGGCCAGGTCGATCTGATTGCAAGCGGCAACGTGGTGATGGCCGCCATCGCCGAGCGCAACCCGACGCGCGTGCCAGTGATGAAGCTGAACCTGAAGAACTCGCCCGCTTACATCGGCCTGAACAAGGGCCAGCCGGGACTGCAGGCCAGGCTCAACGAAATCCTCGCCACCGCCAAGACCGACGGCAGCCTCAACGACATCGCCGAGAAATGGCTGAAGCAGCCGCTGCCGACCGACCTCTGAGCGCGCGCCGACGATGGCTTACCAGTTCGATTTCGCCCCGGTGCTGCAACAGGCCGACCTGTTGTTGCGCGGGGCCTGGTTCACCTTGGAACTGACGGTGATCGGCACCCTGTTCGGCGTCGGTCTCGGCGTGGTCGGCGCCGTGCTGCGCGCCTGGCGCATCCGGCCCTTCGACCGGCTGTTCGGCGTGTATGTCGAGCTGATCCGCAACACGCCGTTCCTGGTCCAGCTGTTCTTCATCTTTTTCGGCCTGCCGTCCCTGGGCATTCGCCTGAGCGAATGGCAGGCAGCGGTGCTGGCGATGGTGGTGAACCTCGGCGCCTACTCCACCGAGATCATCCGTGCTGGCATCCAGGCGATTCCCCGTGGCCAGTTGGAGGCGGCCGCCGCCCTGGCGATGAACCGCTTCGAGGCGTTCCGCTACGTGGTCCTGCGCCCGGCCCTGGCCACCGTATGGCCGGCGCTGTCGAGCCAGATCGTGATCGTCATGCTGGGTTCGGCGGTGTGCTCGCAGATTGCCGCGGAAGAACTCAGCTTCGCCGCCAACTTCATCCAGTCGCGTAATTTCCGCGCCTTCGAGACCTACCTGCTGACCACGCTGCTCTACCTGTCGATGGCCTTGCTGCTGCGCCAGGTGCTGGCCTGGGCCGGACGGCGCCTCGTCGTGAGGAGAGGCTGATGGATTTCACTTTCTGGGACATCGCCCGCAACCTGCTGGTCGGCCTGCAATGGACCCTGCTGCTCTCGTTGCTGGCTTTCGTCTGCGGCGGCCTCATCGGCCTTCTGCTGCTCACCGCCCGGATCGCTCCGCAACCCGCCCTGCGGGGCTTCGCCCGGATCTACATCGAGGTATTCCAGGGCACGCCGCTACTGATGCAGTTGTTCCTGGTCTTCTTCGGCGTCGCCCTGCTCGGCATCGACGTCTCGCCCTGGCTGGCCGCCGCTCTGTCGCTGACGCTGTTCACCAGCGCCTTCCTCGCCGAAATCTGGCGCGGCTGCGTGGAAGCGATTCCGCGCGGGCAATGGGAAGCCTCGGCCAGCCTGGCGCTGAACCGCTTCGAGCAGTTGCGCTATGTGATCCTGCCGCAAGCGCTGCGTATCGCCGTGCCGCCCACCGTCGGGTTCTCCGTACAGGTGGTCAAGGGCACGGCCGTCACCTCGATCATCGGCTTCGCCGAGCTGACCAAGACCGGCGGCATGCTGGCCAACGCCACCTTCAAGCCGTTCCTGGTCTATGGCCTGGTGGCCCTCGGCTATTTCCTCCTCTGCTATCCCCTCTCGCTCAGTGCGCGCTATCTGGAAAGGAGGCTACATGTCACTGCTTAGGATTTCCGCCCTGCACAAGTACTACGGCGAGCATCATGTGCTCAAAGGCATCGACCTCGACATCGAGGAGGGCGAAGTGGTCGCCATCATCGGCCGCAGCGGTTCGGGCAAGAGCACCCTGCTGCGTACCCTCAATGGCCTGGAGGGGATCGACGATGGCGTGATCGAAGTCGACGGCGAATACCTCGACGCCCAGCGCGCCGACCTGCGCAGCCTGCGGCAGAAGGTTGGCATGGTGTTCCAGCAGTTCAACCTGTTCCCGCACCTGTCGGTGGGCGAGAACGTCATGCTCGCGCCGCAGGTGGTGAAGAAGATGCCCCGCGCCGAAGCCCAGCGCCTCGCCCGGCGCATGCTGGAGCGGGTCGGCCTGGTAGAGAAGTTCGACGCCTTTCCCGACCGCCTCTCCGGTGGCCAGCAGCAGCGCGTGGCGATTGCCCGCGCCCTGGCCATGTCGCCGAGGATGCTGCTCTGCGACGAGATCACTTCGGCGCTCGATCCCGAGCTGGTCAACGAGGTGCTGGCGGTGGTGCGCCAGCTCGCCGACGAAGGCATGACCTTGGTGATGGTCACCCACGAAATGCGTTTCGCCCGCGAAGTCGGCGACAAGCTGGTGTTCATGCACCAGGGCAAGGTGCACGAATCCGGACCGCCCGCGGAACTGTTCGCCAATCCGCGGACACCCGAACTGGCGCAGTTCATCGGCTCGGTGAACTGAGCCTCAGGCCGACTTCGAGGACCCGCCTGCCAGCGGCGCGCTCGGCAACGGCAGGTCTTCGCGCAGGGCCTTGTTCAGGCTGAACAGCATCAACCAGAGGATCGCGGCGAACGGCAGGCCGGTACTGATCGCCGCCGTCTGCAAGGCGCTCAACCCGCCGCCCAACAGCAGGACGGCCGCCACGCCCCCCGCACAAGACGACCAGAACACGCGCTGCCCGACCGGCGAATCCAACCGGCCGCCCGCCGTGATGGTGTCGATCACCAGCGCCCCGGAGTCGGCGCTGGTCACGAAGAACACCACCACCAGCAGCATGGCCAACACACTGCTGATGCTGGCCAAGGGGTAATGCGCCAGCAGCGCGAAGAACGCCATGGAGACATCGGCCTGCACCGCCGCCTCGATTCCGCCGGCCCCGAACAGCTCCTCATACAGCGCCGCGCCACCGAAGGCGGTGATCCACAGGAAGGTCAGCAGCGTCGGGACCAGCAGGACGCCGAGCACGAACTCGCGCACCGTCCGGCCACGGGAAATCCGTGCAATGAACAAACCGACGAAGGGCGACCAGGAAATCCACCAGGCCCAGTAGAACACCGTCCAGCCGGACTGCCAGGTGGAATCGGGACGGTAGGTCTCGGTCCAGGAACCGAGGCTCAGCAGGTTCTGCAGGTAATCGCCGGTGTTTTGCACGACGCCGGACAGAATGAACAGCGTCGGGCCGAGGGCGATGACGAACAGCAGCAGGCCGAGGGCCGCCCAGAGGTTGATCTGCGACAGCCACTTGATGCCCTTGTCCAGGCCGAGGGCCACCGACAGGGTGGCCAGCGCCGTGATGCCGGCCACCAGCCAGAGGTGTGCGGCGGTATCCGGGACGAAACCCAGCAGCCCGCCCAAACCGGCCGCGACCTGGCTGACGCCGAGCCCCAGCGAGGTGGCGACGCCGAACAGCGTGGCGACCACCGCGACGATATCGATCAGATGCCCCAGCGGGCCCTGGATATGATCGCCGAGCAGCGGCTGGAAAGCGGAGCGGATGGTCAGCGGCAAGCCACGGTTGTAGCTGAAATAGGCCAGCGTCAGCCCTACCAGGGCATAGACACCCCAGGCATGCAGCCCCCAGTGAAGGAAACTCAGCTCCATCGCTCTCTTGGCCGCCTCGATGCTGTGCCCCTCGATGCGCGGCGGCGAGGCGAAGTGATAGATCGGCTCGGCCACGCTCCAGAACACCAGGCCGATCCCCATGCCTGCCGAAAACAACATGGCGAACCAGGCGGCAAACCCGTAGTCCGGCCTGGCCTGGCTGCCGCCCAGGCGGATATGGGCGAAGCGGCTCAGGGCGAGGTAGAGCGAAAACAGCAGGAACGCCTGCACACTGAGAATGAAGAACCAGCCGAAGTTATGCGTGATCCCTTCCTTGATGGCGGCGAACGCCGCTTCGCTGGCGTGCAGATTGGTGAGCGTGGCCACCACGAAAAGCGTGACGACCAGCAGTGAACCGAAGAAAACCGGTGGATTCACAGTCTTAAAAGAACGAGACCCGAGGGCCTGCATGGATTGAACGGACAAATCAACCTCCTTCATCCAATTGCGGCGCTCTATTATGACACAGGAAATCACAGGTTGCTGGCACGCCAGTACCACACTCCGCGTTGGCGTAAACGCCCTATCGTGGCAGGATGGCGCGGTTCCCAGCGAGACGCCGATATGCCCAAAGCAGCCGAGAATTTTCCCCTGATTGCCGCCATTGACCTTGGCTCGAACAGCTTCCACATGGTGTTGGCCAAACCCGATCAGAGCGAAATCCGCATCCTTGAGCGGCTCGGCGATAAGGTTCAGTTGGCAGCGGGTATCGACGAAGCGCGCATGCTCAGCGAAGAGGCCATGCAACGCGGGCTCGACTGCCTGCGCCGCTTCGCCCAGCTAATCAACGGCATGCCCCAGGGTTCAGTGCGCATCGTCGGCACCAATGCCCTGCGCGAAGCGCGCAACCGCAGCGAATTCATCCGCCGGGCAGAAGAACTCCTCGGCCATCCCGTCGAAGTCATCTCCGGTCGAGAAGAGGCGCGCCTGATCTACCTGGGCGTGTCCCATACCTACCCCAACACGCCCGGCAAGCGCCTGGTGGTGGACATCGGTGGCGGCAGCACCGAGTTCATCATCGGCCAGCGCTTCGAATCGCTGCTGCGCGAGAGCCTGCAGATGGGCTGCGTCAGCTACACCCAGCGCTACTTCCGCGACGGCAAGATCACCGCCGCGCGCTATGCCCAGGCCTATACCGCCGCCCGTCTCGAGCTGATGGGCATCGAGCAGAGCCTGCGCCGCCTCGGCTGGCAGGAATCGGTGGGGGCGTCCGGCACCATCCGTGCCGTCGGGCTGGCCATCAAGAGCGGCGGCCATGGCAACGGCGAGGTCAACGCCGAAGGCCTGGCCTGGCTGAAGCGCAAGCTGCTCAAGCTGGGCGAAGTCGAGAAGCTGGACATGGAGGGCATCAAGCCCGACCGTCGCGCCATCTTCCCGGCCGGCCTGGCCATCCTCGAGGCGATCTTCGATGCGCTGGAGCTGCAACAGATGGCGCATTCCGAGGGTGCCCTGCGCGAAGGCGTGCTCTATGACCTGCTCGGCCGCCATCACCACGAAGATGTCCGCGAACGCACCCTGAGTTCGTTCATGGAGCGCTACCACGTGGACGTCGAGCAGGCGGCACGGGTCGAGGCCAAGGCACTGTCCGCCCTGGATAAGGTCGCCGATGCCTGGGAACTGAACGAAGACTGGCACCGCGAGCTGCTGAGCTGGGCGGCACGGGTGCACGAGGTGGGCCTGGATATCGCCCACTACCACTACCACAAGCACGGCGCCTACCTGATCGAGCATTCCGATCTGGCCGGCTTCTCGCGCCAGGACCAGCAGATGCTGTCACTGCTGGTACGCGGCCACCGACGCAACATCCCCCAGGACAAACTCGCCGAGTTCGGCGCCGACGGCATCAAGCTGGTACGCCTCTGCGTCCTGCTGCGCTTCGCCATCCTGTTCCATCACATCCGCGGCACCCAGGAAATGCCCCAGGTGCAACTGAAGGCCGGGCCGCAGAGCCTGGACATCCAGTTCCCCGAAGGCTGGCTGGCCGCCAACCCGCTGACCCAGGCCGACTTCGAGCAGGAAGCCGAGTGGCTCAAGCGGATCGACTTCACCCTCAGCGTACGCTGATCACCGGGTTGGTCAGCTTCTCCAGCAGGCCGGCCTGCGCGTTGCGCGGGTTCTGGTTGCCGGTCGGGCTGACCCGCACATAGCGGCCGTCCGGCTGCAGAATCCAGCTCTGGGTGTTGTCGGTGAGGTACGACTCCAGCTCTTTCTTCACCCGCGACACCAGCTTCTTGCCTTCCACCGGGAAGCAGGTCTCGACGCGCTTGTCGAGGTTGCGCTCCATCCAGTCGGCGCTGGAGAGGTAGAGCTTCTCGTCGCCTCCATTGAGGAAGTAGTAGATGCGGCTGTGCTCGAGGAACCGGCCGATGATCGAGCGGACCTGGATGTTATGCGAAACGCCGGGAATGCCCGGGCGCAGGCAGCACATGCCGCGCACCACCAGATCGATCTTCACCCCCGCCTGGCTGGCCTTGTATAGCGCGCGGATGATCTTCGGATCGGTCAGCGCGTTGACCTTGGCCATGATCTGCGCCGGCTTGCCTTCGCTGGCATGCTGGGTCTCGCGGGCGATCATGTCGAGGATGCCTTTCTTCAGAGTGAAGGGCGCGTGCAGCAACTTCTTCATGCGCAGCGTCTTGCCCATGCCGATCAACTGGCTGAACAGCTTGGACACGTCCTCGCAGAGCGCATCGTCCGAAGTCAGCATGCTGTAGTCGGTATACAGGCGGGCATTGGCGGCGTGGTAGTTGCCGGTGCCGAGGTGGGCGTAACGCACCAGCTCGCCGTTCTCGCGGCGCAGGATGAGCATCATCTTGGCGTGGGTCTTGAAACCCACCACGCCGTAGATCACCACCGCGCCGGCCTGTTGCAGGCGGCTGGCCAGTTGCAGGTTGGATTCCTCGTCGAAACGCGCGCGCAGCTCGATCACCGCGGTGACTTCCTTGCCATTGCGCGCCGCTTCCACCAGCGCGTCGACGATCTCCGAGTTGGCACCGGAGCGGTACAGCGTCTGCTTGATCGCCAGCACGTGCGGGTCCTTGGCGGCCTGACGCAGGAGGTCCACCACCGGGGTGAACGACTCGAACGGGTGCAACAGCAGGATGTCCTGTTTGCCCACTACGTTGAACAGGTTGTCGCTGTTCTGCAGCAGCTTGGGGATGACCGGCGTGAAGGGTGCGTTCTGCAGCTCCGGGTGGCTGTCCAGGCCAGTGATGCTGAACAGGCGGGTCAGGTTGACCGGCCCGTTGACCTGATACAGCTCACCCTCGCTCAGGTTGAACTGCTTGAGCAGGTAATCCGAGAGGTGCTTCGGACAGGTATCGGCCACTTCCAGGCGCACCGCATCGCCGTAGCGGCGCGAGAACAGTTCGCCGCGCAGAGCACGGGCCAAGTCCTCGACGTCCTCGGTGTCAACCGACAGGTCGGCGTTGCGAGTCAGACGGAACTGGTAGCAGCCCTTCACCTTCATGCCCTGGAACAGGTCGTCCGCATGGGCATGGATCATCGACGAGAGGAACACGTAGTTGTCGCCCGGCCCGGCGATGTCTTCCGGCACCCGGATGATCCGCGGCAACAGGCGCGGCGCCGGGATAATGGCGAGGCCCGAGTCACGGCCGAAGGCATCGACGCCTTCCAGCTCGACGATGAAGTTGAGGCTCTTGTTCACCAGCAACGGGAACGGGTGCGTCGGGTCGAGGCCGATAGGCGTGATGATCGGCACGATCTCGTCGCGGAAGTAGCGGCGCACCCAGGTTTTCAGCTTGGGCGTCCAGTAGCGACGGCGGATGAAGTTGATCTGGTGCTTGGCCAGCTCGGGCAGCAGCACGTCATTGAGAATGGCGTACTGACGGCTGACCTGCTCGTGCACCAGCTCGCTGATCCGCGCCAGCGCCTGGTGCGGCTGCAGACCGTCGGCGCCGGCCTGCTCGCGGGCGAAGTTGATCTGCTTCTTGAGTCCGGCGACACGGATTTCGAAGAACTCGTCCAGGTTGCTAGAGAAGATCAGCAGGAACTTCAGCCGTTCCAGCAACGGATAGGATTCATCCAGCGCCTGCTCCAGTACACGGATGTTGAACTGGAGCTGGGACAGCTCGCGATGGATGTACAGGCTGCTGTCATCCAGGCTCGGCACCGGCGGCGGGGGGGGTGGCACTTCCACCGCTGGGGGCGTTTCCACGATCGGCTCTTCGATCGGTTGCGCGTCGAGCACTTCGCTGTTGGTGAATCCTTCGGTGTTCATCGAGTCGTCCCGGGGTCGTTACCCCTGTTTTAACAGTTCTGCGGCACGTTTGGCGAAATAGGTGAGAATGCCATCGGCGCCAGCGCGCTTGAAGGCGGTCAGCGATTCGAGAATGACCGCTTCGCTCAACCAGCCGTTCTGGATCGCCGCCATGTGCATGGCGTACTCGCCGCTGACCTGGTAGGCGAAGGTGGGCACGCGGAAGGTGTCCTTCACCCGGCGCACCACATCCAGGTACGGCATGCCCGGCTTGACCATGACCATGTCCGCACCTTCGGCCAGGTCCGTCGCCACTTCATGCAGCGCCTCGTCGCCATTGGCCGGGTCCATCTGATAAGTGTTCTTGCTGCCCTTGCCGAGGTTCGCCGCCGAGCCCACCGCATCGCGGAACGGCCCGTAGTAAGCGCTGGCGTACTTGGCCGAATAGGCCATGATGCGCACGTTGGGGTACTCGGCCAGTTCGAGCGCTTCGCGGATCGCCTGGATGCGGCCGTCCATCATGTCCGACGGCGCCACCACCTGGGCACCGGCCTCGGCATGGGACAGCGCCTGCTTGACCAGGGCATCGATGGTCACGTCGTTCATTACGTAGCCGTCGTCGTCGAGGATGCCGTCCTGACCGTGGGTGGTGAACGGGTCGAGGGCGACGTCAGTGATCACGCCAAGCTCAGGGAACTGTGCCCGCAGGGCACGGGTGGCGCGCTGGGCAATGCCTTCCGGATTCCAGGCTTCGGCGGCGTCGAGGGATTTCTTCTCCAGCGGAGTCACCGGGAACAGCGCCAGGGCCGGAATGCCCAGGGCCACCCACTGCGCCGCCTCTTCCAGCAGCAGGTCGATGGACAGGCGTTCGACGCCGGGCATCGACGGCACGGCTTCGCGGCGGTTCTCGCCGTCGAGGACGAACACCGGCAGGATCAGGTCGTTGGTGGTCAGCACGTTCTCGCGCACCAGGCGCCGGGAAAATTCGTCGCGGCGGTTGCGGCGCAGGCGGGTGGCGGGGAACAGGCGGTCGGCGGGAGTAAAGCTCACGGAAGACTCCAGTGCCCACGGCGGGGCGCAATGTGACAGTTATAAGCCGGCATTATGAACAAATCATGACGAGCAGGAGGCCACTGCGACCGGTTGCCGCATGAGCGCACCCAACCCCTGGGCCGGCCGATACCGACCATTCTCCCCAGCCTCGCCGTGCATCGCCAGTGCTTTTCCGCTGGCGGCCGAAGGCGTAGGCTCCGGTCCTTTCGACAGCCTTCCGCTCATCATGCTCGAAACTTTTTTACATCAGTTCGGTTACCCGGCGCTGTTCATCGGCACTTTCTTCGAAGGCGAGACGATCCTGGTACTCGCCGCCTTCCTCGCCCATCGCGGCCTCCTGCAACTCGACCTGGTGCTGGTCTGTGCCTTTCTCGGCAGTTACAGCGGCGACCAGCTCTGGTACTACCTCGGCCGCAGCCGCGGGCGGCGGCTGTTGCAGCGCAAGGCGGAATGGGCGGCGCTGGGCGACAAGGCGCTGGCCCATATCCGTCGGCATCCCGACCTGTGGGTGCTGGGTTTCCGCTTCGTCTACGGAATGCGCACAGTCATGCCGGTGGCCATCGGCCTCTCCGGCTATCCGCCCCTGCGCTACCTGCTGCTGAACGGCGTGGGAGCGGTGATCTGGGCCCTGGGCCTGGGGCTCGCCTCGTACCACTTCGGCACACTGATGGAACAGGTGCTCGGCGACCTGAAGCGCTATGAGTTCTGGGTATTCGGCGGACTGGCGCTGTTCGGTGCGGCGCTCTGGCTGCGGCGGCGCCTGCAGGCCAGACGCAAGCTGTCGTGACCGGACTCAGCCACGCGCGGTAGTTCTGCCGAACCTTGCCGCGCTGCCCGTCATCCACCACAGGGCGATCGCACTGAGCAGAATGTAACCCAGCAAGACCGACCAGGTCATCGGCTTAGCCGCGAACAGTCCGGCATGCTCCGCCAGCCAGAGCACAGGCGGGATCGACAGCAGGCGCAGCCATTCGATAGCCGGCGCCCACGGCCGGTTCTCCAGCCAGGCACCGATCGCATATAGCCCGAAAGCCATCCAGGCCCAGGCCGCCAGCAGGTACGGCAACGCCAGCGTCTCTCCGACCGCCAGCAACCCGCTCCCCACCGCGACATACAGCGCGAACTGCGCCGCTGCGTAGACCTTGCGCCCCGGCGCCAGCGGCACCTCGAACTTCACGAACCCGACCAGATCCGGCTTGGCCAATGGATAGCGGGCCGCCACATCCGCCGGCCGCCAGCCGGTGGGCATGAACCAGATGCGCAGACGGTCCCACCTGGAGGCCGCCTGCGCCGCATCGCGCCAAAGCTGCACGTAGAACTGCAGGTTGGCCCACAGCGGGTTCCAACTGGCCAGCGGCGTGGTCACGCCGAAAACCACCGGGTGTTCGTCCAGTTCCTCCTGAAACGTGCCAAACAGACGGTCCCAGAGGATGAACACTCCGCCGTAGTTGCGATCCATATAGATAGGATTTTGCGCATGGTGCACCCGGTGGTTGGAGGGCGTGATCAACAGCCACTCCAGCCAGCCCAGCTTGGGGATGTGGCGGGTATGCACCCAGAACTGATAGAGCAGGTTCAGCGCGGCGACGGTCAGGAATACCTGGGGCGGCATCCCGGCCACGGCCATCGGCAGGTAGAACAGCCAGCCCAGGAGAAAGCCGCTGCTGGTCTGGCGCAACGCCGTGCTGAGGTTGTACTCCTCGCTCTGGTGATGCACCGAATGCGCCGCCCAGAAGATGTTCCGCTCATGGCCGAAGCGATGGTTCCAGTAGTAGCAGAGGTCGTAGAACACGAAGGCGAAGAGCCAGACCCACAGGCTCTGCCCGGACAACTCGAACATCGCCAGGTGCTGCCAGGCGAAGGCATAGGTGAGCACGCCCACACCCTTGGTCAGCAGGCCGCTGGTGGTGGACAGCACACCCGCACTGAGGCTGTTTATCGCATCGGCCAGCCGGTAGCTGCTGCGCCCGCGCCAGCGGTCGGCGAGCAGTTCCAGGGCGATCAGCAGAAGAAAGAAAGGCACTGCGTAGAGAACGTAATCCATGACCGGCTCGACTAGGCTTATCGATAGCGATGCTAGCCCCGGAACGGCTCTGGAACAGGGCACGGGATGCCAGGCGAAGGGGCATTTGGCGACAGCCATTGACGACCGCCGGGCCGCCCCGTGAAATACCGGCACGAATACGGCAGCCACGCTCTGGGGCCGTCTGAATGACCAACAGGAGTACCTCCATGCACAAAAAAGTCGCCGTCATCCTTTCCGGCTGTGGTGTCTACGACGGCTCGGAGATTTACGAGAGCGTGATCACCCTGCTGCGCCTCGACCAGCGGGGCGCCGAAGTCCAGTGCTTCGCGCCGAACGTCATGCAGTTGCATGTCGTCGATCACTACAGCGGCGACGAAATGCCGGAGTCGCGCAACGTGCTGGTGGAATCGGCGCGTATCGCCCGCGGCAACATCAAGGATGTCCGTGAAGCCAAGGTCGAGGACTTCGATGCCCTGATCCTGCCCGGCGGCTTCGGTGCGGCGAAGAACCTCTCCGACTTCGCCATCAGCGGCGCTCAATGCACCGTCCAGCCCGACGTACTGGCCTTCGCCCAGGCTTTCGCCCAAGCCGGCAAGCCGATCGGCCTGATCTGCATCGCGCCGGCGCTGGCCGCGAAAATCTATGGACCCGGGGTGATCTGCACCATCGGCACCGACCACGAGACCGCCGCCACCCTCGCGCAGATGGGCGCGCAGCACGAGGAATGCGAGGTCAGCGACATCATCGAGGACAAGCAGCGCAAGCTGGTGACCACGCCGGCGTACATGCTGGCCAAATCCATCAGCGAGGCCGCATCCGGCATCAACAAACTGGTCGACCGCGTGCTGGAACTGACCGTGAACTGATCCACCCTGCCCGGCGCGTCCTGCGCCGGGGTTATGCAGTCAACGGCTGAGCCGGGTCAGTATCCGGTCCAGCGCATTGGCGAACGCCTGCCGGTCGCGCTCGCCATAGGCCGCCTGGCCACCGCCCACCTGGCCCTGGTCGCGCAGGTCGGTGAACAGATTGCGCACCGCCAGACGCTCGCCCATGTTGCGCTCGTCGAATTCCTTGCCGCGCGGGTCAAGCGCCGCGACGCCCTTCTTCACCAGACGGTCGGCCAAAGGCACGTCGCTGCAGATCACCAGATCGCCGGGGTGCGCATGCTCCACCAAGTAGTCGTCCGCCGCATCCATGCCGCTCGGCACCACGATCAGATGGACGCAGGCAAAGGCCGGTTTGACCTGGCTCTGCCCGGCCACCAGCCAGACCTCGAAACGCCGCTTGAGGGCGAATTTGACCACCTGATCCTTGGCCGCCCGAGGACAGGCGTCGGCATCGATCCACACACGCATCGGCATCGTTCCTGAACGAGAGGCACTCAGTATGCCACCGGGCACCCCTGCGACCTAAGCCTCCGCCGTACGGCGCTGGGCCAGCCAACTGCGTCCGTAAAGCACCACGATGGCGGTCAGTGCCAAGCCTTGCGCGGACAACGACCAGGCGTCGGCGTGGATGCCCAGCCAATCGAACTCGAAGAACGGTACCGGCCGCGTACCCAGCACCCCGGCTTCCTGCAACGCCGCCACGCCATGCCCGGCGAAGACCACCGAGAGCACGCAGAGCAGGATGGCGTTGGCGCTGAAGAAGGTGGCCAGCGGCAGCTTCGCCGAGCCCTTGAGAATCACCCAGGCCAGACCGACCAACAGCACCAGCGCCGCCGCCGCGCCGGCCAGCACCAGGCCGTGTCCGGCCGGGCCGGCCTGCAGCCAGAGGGTCTCGTAGAACAGGATGACTTCGAACAGCTCGCGGTAGACCGAGAAGAACGCCAGCACCGCGAAGCCCAGCCGTCCGCCACCACCGACCAGACTGCTCTTGATGTACTGCTGCCAGGCCGCCGCATGGCGACGGTCATGCATCCACACCCCGACCCACAGCAGCACCACGCTGGCGAACAGCGCGGTAGCGCCTTCAAGGAACTCGCGCTGGGCACCGCTCACGTCGATCACGTAGGCCGCCAGCGCCCAAGTGGCGACTCCGGCCAGCAGCGCCAGTCCCCAGCCCGCGTGCACGCTGCGCGCGGCCTGCTGCTGCCCGGTATTGCGCAGGTAGGCGAGGATCGCCGCCAGCACGAGGATCGCCTCCAGCCCTTCGCGCAACAGGATCAGCAGGCTGGAGAAGAAGCTCAGGGAGCCGCTCAGACCATCCCCATCGAGCAACCGGGCCGAGCGCTCCAGCTCCGCCTTGGCCTGCTCCAGGCTTTGCGCCGCACGGGCCACGGACTGGCCGTCCTGGATCGCCTGCCGGTAAGCCATCAGCGCTTTCTCGGTGGTCTTGCGCTGCGCCGCGTCGAGGTTGTCTAGGGCGCTTTCCACCAACTCGAAGCCTTCCAGGTAGGCTGCCACCGACAGGTCGTAGGCCTGGTCGCGATCGCCGGCACGATAAGCCGCCAGACTGCTGTCCAGCGTTTCGCGGGTGTAGTCGATCAACTGCTGCGGACCGCGCTGGACCTGCGGCGGCTGGGCGCGCTGGGCCCGGAACGCGGCTGCGGCGGCCTCGCCCTTGGCCTGGGCGATTTCTTCCGGCGTCCGCCCGGCCAGTTCGGCGAGGGTGAAGGTCGCCACCCCTGCCTGGGCCGGCGCAGCGGACAGGCCGGCGATGTAGCTCGCCAGGTCCCAACGCTGCCGCTCGTCCAGTTGGTCGGCGAAGGCCGGCATGTCGGTACCTTCGATACCAAGGGTCAGGGTATTGAACAGGTCGTACAGACTCAGCCGGTCGAGGCGCGTCCGGTCCGTCAGGTCCGTTGGCGGCGGCTCCATGCCCAGGCCGGCCGGCCCGTCGCCGTGGCCGGCATCGCCATGGCAGACGGCGCAATTCTGCGCATAAAGCGGTGCTCCCCGGGAAGGATCGGGCGTGATCAGCGGCATCCGGGGGACCTGATAGACCTCCGCCAGACGTGCTCCGAGCCGACGGGCTTGCTGGGCGACCCGGTCGCCGTCCTGGCGCTGGGTGATGGCTTCGCGCAGATCGGCCACACCCTGCTCCAGTTCGTGGCGCTCGGCACGAGCCGGCAACGCACCGACCAAGCCCTGGAGCACGGCGAGAAATTCCAGTTGTTCGCGGTATTCGGCTTCATCGACGATCTGCCCGGCGGCGACCGTGGCCGGGTAGTCCGCACCGATATAACCCAGCAAGTGCAGGGCCTGGGCGGCACCGTCGAGGGGTTCGGCAAAGGCCGAAAGGCTGCCCAGCGCCAGCAGCGAAAGCAGCAGCGCGGCAAGAAGACGGAAGGGAGAAAACATGAGCGAATCCCAAATGCAAATGGGTGGCATTAGATTGTTGCCTTCCTAATGAATTCGCTCAAGCCCCCGGCCAGGGGTTGGCCGCGACGATTTGTCGCAGCGGACGGAAAGGGAAACGGAAAACGGTCCGCGAGCATACGGACCGGTGGACGGGGCGATCAGGCCTGGTAGAACGCCTGGCAGCGTTCCCGCACGGCGTGCGACAGGCTGTCGTCCGCCAGTTCGATGAGGTCGAGCTCGAGTTCGTCCGGCAGCAGTTCGGCGACCCGCGCGGCCAATCGGCGCTGCATGCGCTGGTCGGCGCCGGACACCGCCAGCAGCAGGCGCGGCTGGGGCCCGAGTGCGGTATCGCGCACCGCGGCCAAGTAAGCTTCGCGCACCGCCAGTTCGGCGCAGGCTCCGGCGATGGCTTGTTCCAACGGCGGGTGGCGCAGAGGCGCAATGGCCATTTCGCCGCTGTCGGCATAAGAGGTGGTCTGGATCGGAGTGGACATGCTCGGCTCCTGAAAAAAAGACCGAGGCAGCCTAAGCGGAGGGCGCCGCATTGTCGCGGCGCCCCGTCACATTCGTCGTTATACCGGCGCGCGGCGGACGCTGGCGAGCAACGCGGCGGCGCCGACGAACAGGCCGGCGAACGTGCGGTTGACCATGCGCTGCTGGCGCGGGGTGTGCAGCAGACTGAGGACCTTGGAGGCCAATCCGGTGTAACCGGCCATGACGATCAGGTCCACCGCGATCATGCTCGCGCCCATGATCAGGTACTGCGGCATCAGCGGCTGGTGCGGATCGATGAACTGCGGCAGCACGGCGAGCATGAACACCACCGCCTTGGGGTTGCTAGCGTTCACCAGGAAACCCCGTAGAACCAGGCTCAGCGGCCGGCCGATGGGACGCTCCTGCGCAGCGGCCATGTCGCCGGGCAGCGCCTGCCATTGCTTGATCGCCAGGTAGACCAGATAGGCGACGCCGAACCACTTGATCAGGCTGAACGCCAGCGCCGATGCAGCGAGGATGGCCCCGACCCCGGCGGCGACGATGGCGATCTGCAAGGCCAGGCCGAGTTGCAGGCCGATGGCGTTCCAATAGCCGCGCCAGAAGCCGTATTGCAGGCCGCAAGACATGGAAGCGATGGCGCCCGCACCGGGTGACAGGCTGATCACCCAGCAGGCGACGAAGAAAGCGAGCCAGGTTTCGAGCGCCATGGCGATACTCCGCGCGAGGAAAGGTCAGAGATTACGCCGCCCTGTCCACGCTGCCTAGCGGCCGAGGACAGGTCGGCAGGCAATCATGCGTCCGGCGCGTTCTTGCGCAGGTGAACCGGCTCGCTGCCCTTGGCCATTTTGGTCCGCATGCGGATGTTGACCGCCTCCACCGCCAGCGAGAAGGCCATGGCGAAGTAGATGTAGCCCTTCGGCACGTGCACATCGAAGGCCTCGGCCACCAGCACCGTTCCCACCACGGTGAGGAAGCTCAGCGCCAGCATCTTCAGGCTCGGGTGGCGATCGATGTAGGCGCTGATGGTGCCGGAGGCGAGCATCATCACGCCGACCGAAATGACGATTGCAGCGATCATCACCGGCACGTTCTGTACCAGGCCCACCGCGGTGATCACCGAGTCGAGGGAGAACACGATGTCGATGATCGCGATCTGGATGATGATGGCCAGGAAGCCACGGGTCTTGCCGCCGGCCCCTTGCTCTTCTTCCTCGCCTTCCAGGCCGTGGTAGATCTCCATGGTGCTCTTGAACAGCAGGAACAGACCGCCGAAGAACAGGATCAGGTCGCGCCCGGATACACCTTCGCCGAACACGGTGAAGAGGTCGTTGGTCAGGCGCATCACCCAGGTGATCGAAAGCAGCAGGAGGATTCGCGTCCCCATGGCCAACCCCAGGCCGAAGATCCGCGCCCGCGGTTGCTGTGCGGCCGGCAGGCGGCCGACCAGGATCGAGATGAAGATGATGTTGTCGATGCCGAGGACGATTTCCAGGGCAGTCAGGGTCAGAAACGCAACCCAGATTTCCGGGTTAGCCAGCCATTCCATAAGGGATCAATGCTCTTTCTGGTGGGTGAAGAACTGCAGCTCGGCTCCCCGCCAGCGCCGTATCGGCTTCTGGAAGAACAAGCTGTTGGGGATTTGCACCGTCGCCGAAACACCGGATTCGCTGCTTTCTTCCAGGGTCGTGTACAACAGGTTGATCGCCGTGACCCGGCCTTTAATCCCGGGCTTGTCGGGGCTATCGATGATTTCCAGTTGGTCGCCGAGGCGGAAAGGCCCGACGGTGAAGATCAGCACGGCACAGAACAGGTTGGACAGCACGCTCCAGATGGCGAAGAACGCCACCGCCGCGACCGCGACGAAACCGGATAGTGCAGTCCATAGCACCGCCGCGGATACACCGAAGCGCTCCAGCACCAGCAGGACGGCGCTGCCCATGATCAGCCAGCGCAGGCCGCCACGCAGGGGCAGCAGCAACTCCAGGGGAAGCTGGTAGCGAAAACCCAGGCGGGTGAGGCCTCGGGTCACCAGGCGCTGCAAGGTGAACGCGACCAGCAGGATCAACAGCACCTGCCCGAATAGCAGGACCGTGCTACCCCAGTCGCCGGCCCATCGCTCCAGCCAGGCGTTCATTGTTGTGCGGCCTCCAGTTCGCGCTGCAGGCTTTCGAGGATTTCCAGGGCGTTCAGCCAGGCTTCTTCCAGCTCGGCTTCGCGACCCTTCAGGCGCGCCTGCTCGGCGAGCAGGTCGCGCAGTTCGTCTTTGCGCGCTGACTCATATAGAGCGCTGTCGGCCAGTCGGGTTTCAATGCCGGCGAGTTTCTCGTGCAGCGCGCCCAGCTCCTTCTCCAGCTTTTCCGCCTCGCGCTTGTGCGGCGCCAATTGCTGACGCAACGCGGCGGCCGCCTGGCGCTGGGCGCGCTTGTCGGTCTTGTCCGCGGCGCTTTCGCTGCTGGCTACCGGCGCCTGGCGGGCACGGTAATCCACCAGCCAGCGGGCGTAGTCGTCGAGGTCGCCGTCGAAATCCTGCACCCGGCCATCGGCGACCAGCAGGAACTCGTCGGTGGTGCTCTTGAGCAGATGGCGGTCGTGAGAAACCACCAGCACCGCCCCCTCGAAGTCCTGCAAAGCCATGGTCAGGGCCAGGCGCATTTCCAAATCGAGGTGGTTGGTCGGTTCGTCGAGCAGCAACAGGTTCGGTTTGCCCCAGGCGATCAACGCCAGGGCCAGGCGCGCTTTTTCGCCGCCGGAGAAATTCAGCACCGGCTCGTCGCAGCGATCGCCACGGAAATCGAAACCGCCGAGGAAATCGCGCAGGGTCTGCTCACGTTCGCCGGGAGCGATGCGTTGCAGGTGCAGCAACGGACTGGCCTTGGCATCCAGCGCATCCAGCTGGTGCTGGGCGAAGTAACCGACAACCAGGTTCTCGCCACGCGTGAGGCGGCCGCCGAGCGGCGGGAGATCGCCGGCCAGGGTCTTGATTAGGGTCGACTTGCCCGCCCCGTTGGGGCCAAGCAGTCCGATCCGCGCACCCGGCGCGAGCTGCAGCTTGACCTTCTCCAGCACGGCCTTGTCGCCATAGCCGAGTCGGCCTTCGGCAAGATCCAGCAACGGACTGGACACCTTGTCCGCCTCGCGGAAGCGGAAATCGAACGGCGAATCCACGTGGGCCGGCGCCAGCTCTTCCAGCTTCTCCAACGCCTTGATCCGGCTCTGCGCCTGACGGGCCTTGCTCGCCTTGGCCTTGAAGCGGCGGATGAAGCTTTCCATGTGCGCGCGCTGCGCCTGCTGCCGCTCGTACGCCTGCTGCTGCTGCGCCAGGCGCTCGGCACGGGTACGCTCGAAGGCCGAGTAGCCACCACGGTAGAGCGTCAGTTTGCGCTGTTCCAGATGCACCACGTGATCGACCACCGCATCGAGGAAATCCCGGTCATGTGAAATGAGCAACAGGGTGCCGGGATAACCTTTCAGCCAGCTTTCCAGCCAGAGGATGGCGTCCAGGTCCAGGTGGTTGGTCGGTTCGTCGAGGAGCAGCAGGTCCGAGGGACACATCAGGGCCTGGGCCAGATTGAGGCGCATCCGCCAGCCGCCGGAGAAATCGCCGACGCGCTTTTCCATCTGCTCGTTGGAGAACCCCAGCCCGGCCAGCAGTTTGCGGGCACGGGCATCGGCGGTGTAGCCGTCGAGGTTGTCCAGCTCGGTATGCAGGCGGGCCACGGCGGCACCATCATGGGCCGCTTCGGCGATGGCCAACTCGCCCTGCACGCGACGCAACTCGACATCGCCGTCGAGTACGTAATCCACCGCCTGGCGTTCCAGGGTATCCACCTCCTGGCGCATGTGGGCGATGCGCCAGTCGGCCGGGAGCTGGCAGTCCCCGGCATCGGGACCGATCTCGCCGCGCAGCAGGGCGAACAGGCTGGATTTACCGGCGCCGTTGGCGCCGACCAGACCGGCTTTCTGGCCGGGGTGCAGGGTCAGTTCGGCGCCTTCGAGAAGACGCAGCGGACCGCGCTGTAGAGTAAGGTTTTGCAGTCTGATCATAATGGCGGCGAAGTCTATCAGCTTCGCCCATCGACCGCCCGGGGAGCCGCATGCCATCTGATCTGTGGAATTTCGCCGTGGACCTTTACGCCCGCCCGGGCGTAGAGCCGGCCTGCCTGTCGCTGCAGGCCGCCGGCGGGGATATCTGCCTGCTGCTATGCGGCGCCTGGCTGGAAGCCCGCGGCGCTCTCCGCACTGCCGAACGTGCGGAACAGTTGAAAGACTGCGCGGCGCCCTGGCAACGCGAGGTGATCGAACCACTGCGCAGCATTCGCCGGGCCTGGCGCGACAAGTCGGCTCAGGACGACGCCCTGGCCACCCTGCGCACGCGCATCAAGCAATTGGAGTTGGATGCCGAACGGCAGTTGCTGCAACGTCTGGAAAGCCTCTGCGTCGCCTGGGAGGAAGGACAGGGGAACTCGTCCTGGCTGGAGATATTGGCAGGCGATGCGGCAGAAAAGTGCCGCGACGCGCTGCTGGAGCTGCGCGTCGCGGCCACTCGACCTTAGCTTTAAGAGGCGCTGGTCGGCGCGGTCCCACTGTTGCCGGTGGCAGTTGCCGATGTTGCCGATGCGGAAGGCGTGGCCGGCGTGGGCTGAGCCGCTGGCGCGGCGGTAGCCGGCTTGGCAGCCGCCGGCTTCGCCTTGGGCGCGGTCGCCTTCTTCACAGCGGGCTTCTTAGCCGGAGCCGGTTTTGCCGCGGCAGTCGTCGTGGCCGGCTTGGCTTCCGGTTTGGACTTGGCTGCGGCAGCCTTAGGTGCTGTGGCCTTCTTCGCAGCCGGTTTCTTCGCCGGCTGGGCGGCGGCCGTTGTAGCTGGCTTGGCGGCCGGTTTCGCGGCAGCGGCAGGCTTACTGGCGGTCTTGGCAGCCGGTTTGCTGGCGGGTTTCGCCGCAGTTTTTGCCGATGCTGGCTTGGCAGCCGGAGGGGTCGTTTTCTTCGCCGCCGGCTTGCTCGCGGCAGCCTTGGCGACTGCCGGTTTGGCGGCAGGCTTGGCCGGAGCCTTGGCAGCCGGGGTAGCAGCCTTGGCAGCCGGCTTCGCGGCAGCGGACTTGGCCGGAGTCGTCTTGGCAGGGGAGGCTTTGGCCGGGGCCTTCTTGGCGACCGGTTTGGCAGCAGCTTTCGCCGTCGGCTTCGCGGCAGCAGCCGACTTGGCCTTGGTTTCACGAGTCGTCAGGGCCTTGCTGGCCGCTTCCTTCACCTTGCCGACGCCCTGGGCGATTTTCAGGCTTTCCTGGGAGTCGCGCTTGAGCTGGACGATGTAGTCGCGGGTTTCGGTCTGGCGGGTCTTGAGGCCGTCGAGCAACTCTTCGAGTTCAGCGATGGCTTCCTTGGCCTTCGCCTGGGCCTTGGCCTTGCCCGCCGCGGCGGAGGCCTGCAGCTTGGCGCGGGCATCGTGCAGTTTTTCCTGCGCCTTGCCTCGCTGCTTTTCCAGCTTGGCAAGCAGTTTCTCTGCGTCCACCAGTGCCTGCGAGCAGGCTTTTTCCAAATGTTCGAGCAGGCTCTGGGAAAGTTGCTGCAACAGGTGAAGCGGAGTGTTGACTGTCTTCTTATTAGCCGGCATGGCGCGCTCCTGGCGGACGTTGATGCGCCTCATACTAGACCCGTGACCCTACGGTCGCCAACTCCGCACATTGAGGCCCTTCACATGGCTGGCATAATCCCCGGCATGCCGATTGGAGAAAGGCCATGTCGCGATACCCTGCCCTGCTGCTCTGCCTGTTCGCCGCCACGCTCCAGGCGGAGGAAAGTCCTCCCACCGAAGACCGGGATCTCGCCTACAGCCTCGGCGTTCGTCTTGGCGAGCGACTACGCGAAGAGGTCCCGGACCTGCAGCTCGATGCGCTGCTCGAAGGCGTCCGCCAGGCCTACCGTGGCGAACCGCTGAGACTCGATCCGGCGCGCATCGACGCACTGCTGGCGGATCACGAAGCACGGCTGCTGTCCGAGGCGCCGCTCGATGTCGAACGAGCCCGCGCTGCCGAAGGACGGTTCCTCGCGCGAGAAAAAGCCAAGGCCGGTATCCGTGAATTGCCGGGAGGCGTGCTGGTGGAAACACTGCGTCCCGGACGCGGCACGGTATCGTCTTCATGGAATCGGGTGCAGGTGCGCTATGTCGGCCGCCTCGCCGATGGCAGCGTCTTCGACGAGAACAAGGAAGCGCAATGGTTCAGGCTGGACAGCGTGATCGCCGGCTGGCGCACGGCACTGCGGGAAATGCCCCTGGGGGCGACGTGGAGACTGGTGATTCCGTCGAGCCAGGCATATGGCGCGGAAGGTGCCGGGGACTTGATCCCGCCCTATGCGCCGCTGGTATTCGAAGTGGAACTGCTGAACGCCGAGTGACGCGTTACCGCCGGCACGAACCGGCGGCAACGAAACCCAGGCCAATCAGACGGCGGCAGCCGATTGCCGGTGGGCGTTGTGCAGCACTTCGATCAGGCAGTCCTCCAGCTCGAAGCGTTCGTGCAGCAACTGGCCGAGGCGTTTGAGTTCCAGGGTCAGGCCGCAGCTATCGGAACAATCGCCATTGTCGCAGCGGTCGTTGAACGACAGTGCCGCCTCGGTGATGGCTTCGATGCGCGGGTAGATCTGCTTGGCCAGCTCCAGGCCACGCTGGTCGCCGAACGCCTTGGCCTCGCCGGTGAGCTGTTCGTAGACCTCGAAATGGCCTGCCGACACGTAGTCGACCAGGATCTGACAGAATTTCTGAACATCCTCCGCGTTGGCGGCGGGCGCCTGCGGTTTGGTGTTGAGGGCGTCGAAGGCACGGACCAGTTCGTGGCGCTCCTGCAACCAGCGGTCGATCAGCTGGTGTACCCCACCCCAGCGTTCCTGGGCGTTTTGACAGCTCTCGAGCATGATGTCCTCGCTTCCCTAATATCCAAATGCTGTTGTACGTCCGCTCCGAGACGGTTTTTTGTCGATCGGTGCTTGAGCATGGGAAGGCGACGATGGAATGGCAATTTCCCGTCGTCACGTGCGGGCCAGATTATGCCCCCCTGCCGCTCGCTTCAAGCCACGCCGGTCGAAAAATTCATACGAACGTTTCAATCGCCGGCCGCACTGCCCGGAACAGACGGACGCGTCGATTACGGCCCCATCGCGGGCTCGTCAAGGCATCATCCGAAGACGGAAAATCATTGCCCCGCCAGGGCGGCGGGGCGAAAAGAGGGAGGTCAGTCGCGGCGGAACAACTGGAACAGGGAGAACAGGATCATGCCGACGAAGGCCAGCAGACTCCATTCCGGAATGCTCATGCCGAACAGGGTCCAGGTGACCTCGGCGCAATCGGCGGTGCCGTGCAACACCAGCCGGACGATGTCCTGGAACGGCAGGGCTTCCATCATGTAGTCCAGGCTCGGCAGGCACGCCGGCAACTGGTCCGCCGGGATGTTCTGCAGCCACACCTGGCGGCCCGCCGTCGCAGCCCCACCTGCGGCGAACAGCACTGCCAGCACCGCATAGATGCGCCGGCCACGGGTGGCGGGCGCATGGATGGCGGCGATCAGGCACACCAAGCCGAACGCGATGACGAAAATCCGCTGCACGATGCAGAGCGGACAGGGTTCGAGCCCTACGGCATGCTCCAGATAGAGTGCCCCGCCCATCAGCAGGACACAGGCGACGAATGCCAGGAAGAACAGGGAACGCGGGCTGGCCAGCGGCATGGCGGCTCCGAGGGGAGGAAAAGAGGCCGATACGGTAGAGGAAAGCGCCCGCGCCTTTCAAGGCACGGGCGCGATCTATCGAACCTGCCGCACAGCTTTCCGGCTCAGACCGGCACGAGCGGCTGGCTCCCCGGCACTCGGTCCGCCATTGCGGCCGGCCCAGGCAGGCTCTGGTCGAACAGTTCGAGCGCTTCCTGGAACAGCTCGTTACTACGCTCCACCGCCCCCAGTTGCGCCAGCAGACGCGCCAGTTCGGTACAGGCCTCGACGCTGCGCCGGAAGCTCAGGCTGGCTTCCAGGTACTCCCGCGCCTTGCCCCACAACTGATTGAGCAGACACAGGCGCCCCAGCGTCAGCAGCAGCACCGGGTCGTTGGGATGCGCTTTCAGCCAGCACTCGCCCGTCTGCAACTGACGCGCCGGGTCACGGCCACGGACCAGGCCATAGCGATACACCAGGCGCTCCACGTAGTCCCGCTTGAGGGCGCCCCGCAGGATTTCCTCGGCTTCCTCCGGCGCCCCCAGACGGGACAGTTGCTCGGCGTAGCCATCGATGAGCACGGGATCGCTGCGCAACGCAGAGGGCATCCGCTGCCAGAGGCCGGTCAGCGGCTGCAGCGCTGTCTCGCCTTCGTTCAAACCCTGATTCCCGGCCTCGGCCAGGGCGGCCAGCCAGGCATGCCGCTCCAGCGCCAACAACGGTTCCTCGGCCATGACCCGCTGCTTGCGCAGCTCCGGCAACAGCGCGCACAACGCGCTCCAGTTCTGCTGCTCGACGTAGATCTGCTGTTGCAGCTTCAAGGCTTCGCGCTGGCGCGGATGCCGGTCACGGATGCGCTGCAGGGTTTCCTGGGCCTGCTGCGCGTCGCCCCGGGCCAATTGCAACTGGGCGCGGGTGAGATCGATCGCCACCTCGGCCTGGGGTTCCTGTTCCTGGGCCTGTCGCAGCAAACTGTCGCTCTCCTCGTATTCGCCCAGCTCGTTGGCGGCCCGGGCGGCCCCGAGGTAATGCACCAGGGGTTGCGGGTCCTGACTGGCGGCCCGGCGAAGATGGCGCAAGGCTCGGGCCCAGCGCCCCTCGGCCAGGTCGAGCAGGCCACGGCGCGCGGCCAGACGCACCCGGCGGCTGCGGTGACGACGCGACCAGGGATTGATCAGCCCGCCGGACACCCCCAACAGGCGGAGCAGCATGCGCAACCCCAGGATCGCCAGCCAGAGCGCGACAATGACCGCCACGAATACCCAGAAGCTGGATTGATAGCGGAACCGGTCGTAGCGGATCAGCACGTATCCGGCATCCGCGGCAATGGCCAGGCCGAGCAGCGCGGCACCGGCTATCACCAGAACACTCAGCAGGTAGAGGCGGCTCATGGGCTGGCCTCCTCAACGGCCCCTGTGGACGGCTCGGGAACGGCTTCGACGGCCACTTGGCGACGTTGTACGTAAGCCTGCAATGCACTCAGGGAAGCGGAGAGATCCGGTACCTCGACCTTTACCGGCTGCGCTGCCAGCTCGTCGATACGCGCCAGCACTGCGCGGCTTTCCGGGTTCTCCTGATTGAATTGCCCCTTCAGCACCGTACCCGCCTGCTCCAGCGCCTTGCGGAAAATCTCGCTCTCGCCATGCAGCGCGGCCCATTGGGCCTGCTCCAGCGCCAGGCTCAAGGCCAGGCGCACCTGCTGCAGGCTTTGCCCGGTCAACAGCGGGCGGACTTCATCGTCGGCATCGAAATCGACGCGAACATAGCGGGACAGTTTTTCCCACCACTGGTCCCAGCGGCTGCTGCCATCGCCTTCGGCCACGGCCGGTGCGAAGCCCTGGCCTTCCGCCGAGACGAACTCCGGCGCCATCGGCGTCAGGCGCTCCGCCTGCTCGCGCAGAGCGGCCAGTTGCAGGAACAGGCCGGTGCGATCCGGTTGCGGCAGGCTGCGCAGCATTTCCAGGCTTTTCGCCAGTTGCTCGCGGGCAGCGAAGGCGGCGGGATCGTCCTGCTCGCGCAGAATCTCATCGGCCCCCTGCACCAGGGCCCTGGCGCTGTTCACATCCTGCAACGCGGAGAGACGCAGGCTGGCCAGGCGCAGCAGGTGTTCGGCTTCGGCCAGACGCCAATCCTGGCGGCTGGCGCCGAGGACGGTTTCCA
The DNA here is from genome assembly GCF_002091635.1 of Pseudomonas indica NBRC 103045. GTDB lineage: Bacteria > Pseudomonadota > Gammaproteobacteria > Pseudomonadales > Pseudomonadaceae > Pseudomonas_M > Pseudomonas_M indica. The sequence goes on from NZ_BDAC01000001.1 coordinate 337,423, forward strand.
CCCGCTGGCTCAGGCGCTGCTGTTCGCCCTGCAGGTCGGCCAACAGGCGGCGACGCTGCTCGAGCTCATCGATGCTCGGCAGTCGGTCGAGGCGCTCCGTGAGGCGCTGTTCGCGCTGTACCTGGGCCTGCGCCTGGGCCCGGACGTCTTCCAGTTGGCCCAGTTGCTGGCGATCGCGGGCATCGAGCCCTCGCAGTTGCCAGAGGCTCAAGCCGCCGACAGCGACGCCCGCAGCACCGAGCAGCAGCGCCAGCGCTGCCAGTCCGTTGCCTCGTCTGGGAGCCGTCGGAGGAGCGGGTGGAGTGGGCGCCTCGGGCGCGGGTTGGGCATCGTCTTTCAGGGAAGCTGCTTCGCTCACGTATCCATCCTTACGTATCGTTTTCTGCTGGCCACGATGTGCCGCGCGTGGGGCACAGCCGCCTAGGAACCTGTTTACGATCTCGCGAGCTAGAGCCATGCAAGGCCTCGGCGGCCCCTCGAAAACAGACCGGGCCGCGTAGGCGAGTGAGCAGCCCGAGCCGGTTTTTAACGCAGCAAGGCCGACACGCAGCAGATCGTAAACAGGCTCTAAGGTGCGGGAGCCTCCCGCAACGCCGCCAGCAACGCGGAGGCGCTGGCGCCGTGACAATCGATCACATGCTCGGCACCGGCGTCACGCGCCAGGCCAGCGACTCTCGCACTCGGCACGAACAAGGGTAGCCGAGCCAGCTCCGGCCATGCCGGTCCTGCCAGTTCGCGCAGATGCTCGAATCCTTGCCCACTGCTGACCACCAAGCCATTCAGGCGTTCCGAACGAACCCGCTCGATGAGCGCACCGGCCGGATACGCCGGCAAGCGGCGGCGGTACAGTGGCAGATAGTCGACCGCCACGCCTTGGCCGCGCAGACGCTCGGCGAGGAACTCCCGGCCACCCTCGCCGCGCATGATCAGCACGCGCGGTTCAGGCACTTCCAGGGCTTCGGCCAGTGCCGGGAGGTCGAGCAGGGCTTCGCTGTCGTCGCCGGATTCCGGCCAGGTCACGTCGAGGCCATAGGCGGCCAGGATTTCACCCGTGGCCGCGCCGACACTGAACCAGCGCTGCCGCGCGGGCGGCTGCGGCCAGTAGCGGTCGAGTCGCTCCAGGCCGATACGGGCCGCCGGCTTGCTGACCACGATGACCGCGCAGTAGCGATCCAGGTCGAGCATGAGGGTACGTTGTTCGGGCGTTTCGGCCAGCGGCTCGATGTCCAACAGGGGCAGGCTGCTACTGTGGATGCCCTGCTCCGCCAGCGTCGCGGCCAGCGCTTCGCACTCTTCGCGGGGACGGGTCAGCAGTAGCCGCCAGCCACTCATGGATGGCCGGCCTCGCCATAAACCGCCTTGAGAATATCGGCGGCGCCCTGCGCCAGCAGCGCCTCGGCCACCTCGACCCCAAGCCGCTCGGCCTCGGCGGCCGGCGCTCGGCTTTCGGCGCGCAGCAATTGGCTACCGTCGGGGTTGCCGACCAAGCCACGCAGCCAGAGCTGGTCGTTTTCCAGCTCGGCGTAGCAGGCGATGGGCACCTGGCAGCCCCCGTTGAGGCGCTTGTTCAAGGCCCGCTCGGCATGCACCCGCAGCGCGGTGGGCTGGTCATGCAGCGGGGCCAGCAAGGCATGGACGTCCGCATCGGCGCTGCGGCACTCGATGCCCACCGCGCCCTGCCCGCCGGCCGGCAGGCTGTCGGTAACGCTGATGAAGGAGCGGATACGCGCCTCGAAACCCAGGCGAATCAAGCCCGCCGCCGCGAGGATGATGGCGTCGTATTCGCTGGCGTCCAGCTTGGCCAGACGGGTGTTGACGTTACCGCGCAGGAACTGGATTTTCAGGTCGGGCCGGCGCGCCAGCAGTTGCGCCTGGCGGCGCAGGCTGGAGGTGCCGACCACGCTGCCAGCGGGCAGCTCGTCGAGGCTGGCGAAAGTGTTGGAAACGAAGGCGTCGCGCGGGTCCTCGCGCTCGCAGATGCAGTAGAGGCTGAGCCCCTCCGGGAAGTCCATCGGCACGTCTTTCATGGAGTGAACGGCGATGTCCGCCTCATTCTCCAGCAGAGCGGTTTCCAGCTCCTTGACGAACAAGCCCTTGCCGCCGATCTTCGCTAGCGGCGCGTCGAGCAGCTTGTCGCCGCGGCTGACCATCGGCACCAGGCTGACCCTGAGACCCGGATGCGCCGCTTCCAGACGGGCTTTGACGTATTCGGCCTGCCACAGGGCCAGGGCACTCTTGCGGGTGGCGATGCGAATTTCGGAGCGCATGGACAATTCCAGAAAGTGAATTGCCGCCGATGATAACAGGCTCGCCCGCCTCAAGCCCAAGGCCGGTACCAGCACCCGGCAGGTGCTCTCGCAGCTTGAGGCCTGCCGCTACCTTCAAAGGTTATGCATCAGCTTGCGCACACCCGCGACGTGCCGCCGGCTGACGGTCAGGGCATCGCCGTTGAGTCCTTTGAGGAACAACTGGAAGTGCCCCAGCGGGGTCCGCTGCAAGCGTTCGATGCGTTCGCGGGCCACCAGCGCGTTGCGGTGGATACGCACGAAGCGCTCGCCGAACTCGTCTTCCAATGCCTTCAGCGGCTCGTCCAGCAGCACCTCGCCGGCTTCATGGCGAAGCGTCACGTACTTGTGGTCGGCAATGAAGAAGATCACCTGGTCCAGCGGGATCAACTCGATACCCTTGCGGGTCCGCGCACTGATATGGCTGCGCGGACCGGCGCCGGTGTCCGCCGGGGCGCGGGTCAGCGCGGCGAGCTGGACGCGGTTGGGACGCTCGGCCTTCTTCAGGGCTTCGAGCAGGTCCTCCTTGCGCACCGGTTTGACCAGATAGCCCACGGCGCTGACCTGGAAGGCTTCTAGGGCGAATTCGTCATGGGCGGTGCAGAAGATCACAGCCGGAGGGGCCTCCCGCTCACAGAGCCTGGCGGCCACCTGGAGGCCGTCGAGACCGGGCATGCGGATGTCGAGCAGCACGATATCGGGCTTCAGGCTGTCGATCAGGGCCAGGGCCTCTTCGCCATTGCTGGCGGAAGGTTCCAGGACCCGATAGCCATCCAGCTCGCCTACCAGCCGGCTCAGGCGCTCACGGGCAAGAGGTTCGTCATCGACAATCAGGACATTCATATTGCTCTGGCTTCCTGCGTGAGTCTCGCACAAGGATAGCGTAGACAGGTGAAGTGACGCCCGTCACGGCGATCCACGCTGAGACTCGCGCGAGGACCGAAAAGTGCCGCAAGTCGTGCATCGATATTCACCAATGCCTGCCGGGTGCCACGCGACGTCGCCGCCGTGGCACCCTCGTCATAGGGGTTGCTGACACGCAGCTGAAACACCCCGTCCATGTAACTCGCTTCGACCCGTACCAGGCCCCCCTCGATGCGCGGTTGTATGCCGTAGATCAGCGCGTTTTCCAGCAGCGGCTGCAAGGTGAGCTGCGGAATCGGCAGGTCATCGGGCACGTCGTCTATTTGCCACTCTAGCTGCAAACGGTCGCCTAGTCGGTACTGTTCTATGGATAGATACCGTTTAGCCAGTTCCAGTTCATCCCGCCAGCTCACCAGGGTGCCGGGCTTGGCCAGGCTGGCACGGAAAAGATCGGAAAGATCCAGCACCGCCTGCTCGGCTTTTTCCGGCGCGAAGGCGATCAAGCTGGCGATGCTGTTGAGGCTGTTGAACAGGAAATGCGGACGGATGCGCGCCTGCAGCGACTCGATCCGCGCGCGCAACTCGGCCTGCTGCTGGCGGCGCCATTGGCTCTGCAGGTAGAAGTAGCGCAGCAGCAGCGCCGACATGATCAGGCCGATCAGCGCGTGGCGGAGATAGAGGTTCACCTCGCCGCTGCGTTGCAACGGGCCCGCGAGTTGGAAGTAGTCGGCCACCGCCGTACAGGCCAGAGTCAGGCCGACCACGATGGCACTGCAACAGGCTCCCGCCAGCCAGGGGCGCAGGCGCGCCAGTTGCGGCCGCAGGCGGCAGAGCAACGCCGCCGAGAGCAGTACGATCCACTGCACGAACAGCGAGGTCAGGGCCAACCGCACCCAGTTGAAGTCCGGCTGCATCGGCTCGGAGAGCACCAGCACCAGTACCAGCAACTCGGCGAGCAGGACCATGCTCAGCAGGGCCTCGGGCAGGCACAGCTCGGGCAGGAAGAAGTCGTCGTCCAGCAACGGGACTTGTTTGTTCTTGAACCAGTCGATACGCATCGGCGCAGTTTCCGCATGGCCCGTACGGGCGGCAAGCCGGCCGGCTCCGGCCGGGCAAAATAAAGCACTGAAATGCCGAACGAATTCGAAAACTGTGATCCGGGCGACATTGCAGTGTCGACTACCGCCCGGCAAACCGCTGCGGCGGATCGGCCCGCGACCCTGTTATTATCGGCAGACTTTGTCCGCCATGCTGGCCGCTCCCTCGCGGCCCGCCGTTTTGCGCACCAGCCGAGAGAGTTCCATGAGCGTAGAGAAGACCAATCAGTCCTGGGGCGGCCGCTTCAGCGAGCCCGTCGACGCCTTCGTCGCCCGCTTCACCGCTTCCGTCGATTTCGACAAGCGCCTCTACCGCCACGACATCATGGGCTCCATCGCCCACGCCAGCATGCTCGCCGAAGTCGGCGTGCTGACCCGCGAAGAACGCGACGCCATCGAAGCCGGCCTGAAGGAAATCCAGGCCGAGATCGAGGCCGGCACCTTCGACTGGCGCGTCGACCTGGAAGACGTGCACATGAACATCGAGGCACGCCTGACCGACCGCATCGGCATCACCGGCAAGAAGCTGCACACCGGCCGCAGCCGCAACGACCAGGTGGCCACCGACATCCGCCTGTGGCTGCGCGACGAGATCGACATCATCCTCGGCGAGATCACCCGCCTGCAGCAGGGCCTGCTCGGCCTCGCCGAAGCGGAAGCCGATACCATCATGCCCGGCTTCACCCACCTGCAGACCGCCCAGCCGGTCACCTTCGGCCACCACCTGCTGGCCTGGTTCGAAATGCTCAGCCGCGATCACGAACGCCTGGTCGACTGCCGCAAGCGGGTCAACCGCATGCCGCTCGGCAGCGCCGCCCTGGCCGGCACCACCTACCCGATCCAGCGCGAGATCACCTGCCGCCTGCTCGGTTTCGAAGCGGTGTCCGGCAACTCCCTGGACGGCGTGTCCGACCGTGACTTCGCCATCGAATTCTGTGCCGCCGCCAGCCTGGCGATGATGCACCTGTCGCGCTTCTCCGAAGAGCTGGTGCTCTGGACCAGCGCGCAATTCCAGTTCATCGACCTGCCGGATCGCTTCTGCACCGGTTCCTCGATCATGCCGCAGAAGAAGAACCCCGACGTGCCCGAGCTGGTGCGCGGCAAGTCCGGCCGGGTGTTCGGCGCGCTGGCCGGCCTGCTGACCCTGATGAAAGGCCAGCCGCTGGCCTACAACAAGGACAACCAGGAGGACAAGGAGCCGCTGTTCGACGCCGCCGACACCCTGCGCGATTCGCTGCGCGCCTTCGCCGACATGGTCCCGGCGATCAAGCCGAAGCGCGACGTCATGCGCGAAGCGGCCCGTCGCGGCTTCTCCACCGCCACCGACCTCGCCGACTACCTGGTGCGCAAGGGCCTGCCGTTTCGCGATTGCCACGAAATCGTCGGCCACGCGGTGAAATACGGCGTCGACAGCGGCAAGGACCTGGCCGAGATGAGCCTGGACGAACTGCGCCGGTTCAGCGACCAGATCGAAGACGACGTGTTTGCCGTGCTGACCCTGGAAGGCTCGGTCAACGCCCGTAACCACATCGGCGGCACGGCACCGGCCCAGGTGCGCGCCGCGCTCGAACGTGGCAAGGCGCTGCTGGCGGCACGTTGATACTCGAGCGTTCGGGGGCGAGGTACCCCCTCGTCCCGATTTGGCTTAGAGCCAGTCCTTGAACTTGAACCAGGCATAGGACAGCGCCGCCGAGCCGACCATCATTCCCAGCGCCATCGGGTAGCCGAATGCCCACTCCAGCTCCGGCATGGCCTTGAAGTTCATGCCGTAGACGGTGCCCACCAGGGTCGGCGGCAGGAACAGCACGGCGGCGATGGAGAACACCTTGATGATGCTGTTCTGCTCGATATTGATCAGCCCCAGGGTCGCATCGAGCAGGAAGGTGATCTCGCCGGACATCTTCGCCTGGAACTCGCTTAGCGAGCGCACGTCGCGTTCCACCGACTTGAGCCAGCCCTTCGCCGGCTCACCCAGCCAGCCGTTGGCGCCCTGGCGCACGTAGGTGTTCTGCCGGCTGATGCTGAGCAGGCTGCCGCTCAGCTTGGCCATCAGCGAGTTGTTCCGCCCCAGGTGCTTGAGGATTTTCTGCAGGTCGGACTTTTCGCGGCGGCTGTCGGATTCGCTGAAAATCCGCTGCGCCAGGCTGTTCAGCTCCGCCTGGGCGTCTTCCAGGATATCGGCGATGCGGCCGACGATGCCCTCGTTCAGCGAGACGAAGATCATGTCGCTGGAACGGTGCAGCTCCGGCTGGCGGGTACTCTTGGTCTCGAAGCTGCGGAACGAGGTCAGCTCGGCATAACGCACCGTGACCAGCCATTTTGGCGTGAGCACGAAGGAAACGTCCGCCATCACCGGATGCCGCTCGCTGACGCCGCTGACCACGCTGGTGGTCAGGTAGAGCGCGCCGTCCTTCTCGAACAGCCGCGAGGAATCCTCGATGGCGGCCATTTCCTCGCGGGTCGGGATATCCAGGCCAAGGGCGCTTTCGATGAAGTGTTCCTCCTCGGCGCTGGGATGCAGCAGGTCGATCCATAACGTGCCCTGGGGAATGGCGTCGAGCTGCGTCGGCACCCGGCGCTGCAGCCTGTCATCCTGCAAGGTGTAATAGCTGATCATGTGTGTCGGTTTCCTGATCGAACGACCCAGGGTCGGCCATCGCTCCCGGCGATGCAACCCGACCAACCGGAGCTTATAGCCGCTGCGCGCGAACCGGGCGGCCGAATCGGACACAGAAATGGAGCCGTGGCACACTGCCCGACGGAATGAGGAGAACACGCATGAGCGAAACCCACGACTACGAAAACGACGAAGCCTTCGCCGAAGCGACGCTGATCCAGGCGATCGAGAACCAGTTGGAAGCCAACGACCCGCCGGCGGCCCAGGCCACGCTGAACAAGCTGACCCTGGTCGGCTACCCACGCGAGGAAAGCGTGCGCCTGATGGCGTTGGTGCTGGCCCACGAAATCCGCGCCATGCTCAGCGAAAACCGCCCCTTCGACGGCGAATGGTACGACCAGGCCCTGCGCGCGCTGCCGGAATTGCCGGGCGGCGCCGAGGAAGAGTCGGAAGCGTGATCGCCGCGACATCCTGGACCACGCACACCGGGCGATGCCTCGCTACACTGAGCAGACTTGGGCGGCGTGCACCGGCACGCCTCCTTCCATCAGCAGTCGGAGCGGACCATGGCCTTTAACCCAGAGCTTGTCGCCGAAATGGAAATCCTCGCCCTGTTCAACCTGGCGAATCTCCAGGAAGGGCTGAAAATCCACCACACCGCCACCCCCCAGGCAATCGCCGCCGCCCGGCGGCTACATGAAAAAGGCCTGATCAGCCTGCCCGATGGCGGCTACCTGACCAGCCTCGGCCTGGATGCCGCCGAACACGCCCAATCGCTGCTGACCATCCTGGCCGAAGAAGAAACGGTGCAGTAACCTCCCGCCCCGGACGTCTCGCCGAGCCGCTCGGCGCAGACGTCCGCCCCACGACGAAAGGCGCTCAAGCCCGCCACGGAACGGGCGATAACCTGATGCCTGCCGTTCGGCGGCGGCACCCGCCCCGAATCCTCAACCGAGCCGGCAAGACACCTGGCCGACTGATAGTCTTATGCCAGTAGCCGCTCCGAGCAGACCATGACGCGCAGCCAGGAAATCCGTCCGGACATCGACGAAGGCATCGACCGCAAGGTCCTCAGCCAGTTGCGCGCACGCTTCCTGAAAGTCAACGACGGCCGCCTGGAGCGCGCCATGCAGGCCCTGTCGACGCGCCAGCAGCTGGTGCTGCGCCTGCTGCCGCTGCTCTTCCACGTGAACCATCCGCTGCTGCCCGGCTATGTCTCCGGGCGTACGCCGGCGGGTGTCTCCAACTTCGAGCCGGACGACGCCCTGCTGTCCGAAGCGCAGCGCCTGACCCGTTCGTTCGCCTACAAGGCCCAGCGCAGCAGCCCCCTGGGCGGCAAGCCGACGCCACCGATCCACGGCCTGTTCCTGATGGGCAGCCTGGGTACGGTGGCGCAGGCCGAGCAGAGCGACATGGACGTCTGGGTCTGCCATACCCCCGTGCTGTCCGCCGACGAAACGGCCGAATTGCGCCGCAAGTGCGACCTGCTGGAAGCCTGGGCCGCGACCCAGGGCGCCGAGGCGCACTTCTTCCTCATCGACCCGTCGCGCTTCACCCTCGGCGAGCGCGAGGCAAAGCTGACTTCCGACGACTGCGGCACCACCCAGCACTACCTGTTGCTGGACGAGTTCTACCGCACGGCGATTTGGCTGGCCGGCCGTACGCCGCTCTGGTGGCTGGTGCCGGTCTATGAAGAGGCCCGCTACGTCGAATTCACCAACACCCTGCTGAGCAAGCGCTTCATCCGTGCCGACGAGGTGCTCGATCTCGGCCACCTGGCGCACATCCCGCCGGGCGAATTCGTCGGCGCCGGCATGTGGCAGCTCTACAAGGGCATCGAGTCGCCGTACAAGTCGGTGCTCAAGCTGCTGCTCACCGAGGTCTACGCCAGCGAGCATCCCCAGGTGGAATGTCTGAGCCTGCGCTTCAAGCAGGCGGTCTACGCCAACCGACTCGACCTCGACGAGTTGGACCCGTACATCGTGGTCTACCGCCGCCTGGAGGAATACCTCTCGGCGCGCGGCGAGTGGGAGCGCCTGGAGCTGATCCGCCGCTGCCTGTACCTCAAGGTGAACAAGAAGATCAGCCGCCCGCCTCGCAACCGCACCAAGAGCTGGCAGCGCCTGCTGCTCGAACGCCTGACCGGCGAATGGCGCTGGGACCCGCGCCAACTGGCGACCCTGGACAGCCGCAGCCAGTGGAAGGTCCGCCAGGTGAGCCGCGAGCGCCGCGCCCTGGTCAACGAACTGACCTACAGCTACCGCTTCCTCACCCAGTTCGCCCGCACCCAGCAGGCCGCCAGCTCGCTGAACAGCCGCGACCTGGGCATCCTCGGCCGGCGCCTGTACGCCGCCTTCGAGCGCAAGGCCGGCAAGGTGGAGTTCATCAACCCCGGGATCGCCCCCGACCTGGCCGAAGACACCCTGACCCTGGTCCAGTGCTCGAGCCCGGACGCCCCCGGCGAAACCCAGTGGGCGCTGTTCTCTGGCAGCCTGAATGCCCAGGAGTGGGAGGACTTCGCCCCGCTCAAGCGCGCCCGCGAACTGATCGAACTGCTCGCCTGGTGCCACCGCAACGTCGTGATCGACGCCAGCACCCGGCTGTCGCTGCACCCCGGCAGCAGCGACCTGACCGAATTCGAGCTGTCCAACCTGCTCGCCTGCCTGCGCCAGACCGTGCCGCTGCCTCTGCCGCCCGTGGCGGAAACCGCCCTGCTCCAGGCCAGCATGCCCAGCGAGGTGCTGCTGCTGATCAACGTCGGCGTCGACCCGTTGAAACAGCACAGCCAATTGAACGTGCACATGACCACCGAGCGCACCGACTCGCTGGGCTACTCGGGTGTGCGGGAAAACCTGGTGCAGACCATCGACCAGGTCAGCCTGAACAGCTGGAACGAGCTGCTGGTGCACCGCTACGACGGCCCCAACGCCCTGCTCGACTGCCTGCGCGACTTCCTCAACGCGCTGCCGGCCAGGGGGCCGCGTCCGCAATTGCAGGTACGCTGCTTCTGCCGCAACCGCGCTCCGGCCATCGCCGAGCGGGTGGACGAGTTGTTCCGCGAAATCCTCACCAGCCTCGGCGGCGAGCACAACGCCCGCTACCTGGTCCAGGTCCAGCAGCAGTACCACGTGCTCGACCTGACGCCCGGCCACGTCAACCACACCGCACTGCCCGATCTGCCGGCCCTGATCGAGCACCTGGGCCAGGAACTGCCGGGCTACAGTCCGCTGCATCTGGACCGCCATGCCTTGGAAGAACAGGACCTGGCGCTGATCCTGCCGATGGGCCGGGCGGACTGCATCCAGGTCTTCTACCGGCTCGCCGAGGGACGCGCCGAGCTGAACATCCTCGACGAACACAACGCGCTGTGGCGCCAGACCCTGCCGTTCCGCGACGAGCAGAGCCTGCTCACGCCCTTGCAGCGTTTCCTGCAATCGGTGCTCTACCGGCGCAACGCCCTGCTGCCGCTGAACGCTCCGGTGCCGCCGGCGACACTGGAAATCCTATACTACGAAGTGCTCCCGCCGCCGCCCTTGCGCCCGCGCAGCCTGGAGCGCCGGCCGGCTCCACAGGCGCCGGTCAGCCATCCGTTCTATGACGTGCAGGCGATCGTCGAGCCGGGCGAGTCCGGCCGGGTCCATGTGACCCTGTACTGCAACCACCGGGAGTTCTCGGAGCTGGAATACGGCGCCGACCTGTTCGCTGCGGTGGCCCGCCACATCCTCAGCCAGCGCCGCGAGGCCGAGCGCTATCCGTGCTACATCACCGATCTCGACCTGTCCGGCGTGCTCGACGAAGGCCAGACCCAGACCATCCATTACCTGCGTTACAAGAGTCGCCTGGAAGATGCCTTGAACGCCGCGCTGCGCAATGCCTGAACGGGCTCAGCCTTCGAGAGCGGCCAAGGCTGCCTCCGCGGCATCCAGCTCTTCTTCGCTGAACACCTGCACACCTTCGCGGCGAAGCAATGCCGCGGTGACGCCTTCACCGGGCACCTTCACGCCGGAAAAGCTGCCGTCGTAATTCTCGCGATTGCCACAGGACGGGCTGCGTGCCTTCAGCACGGCAATCCGGATGCCTTGCGCACGAACCAGCTCCAGCGCCTGGCGGGCGCCGTCGAGGAAGGCCGCGCTGACATCCTCGCCGTCCACGGTCAGCACCGGCCGTTCGCCGTCCAGCACCTGGCCGCCCTGGCCGCCGGGAATTTCCGCCGGAGGACGCGGAGTCGGCAGACCACCGGCCACCTCCGGACAGAGCGCCACCACGCGCCCCTCCCGCTGCCAGCGCTCCAGCAGGCCGAACGGCCCGTGGGCGCCACCGTCGTAGCGCACCCGGTGGCCCAGCAGGCAGCGGCTGACCAGGATCTTCTGCATGACGTTGTCTCCCATAGCGGAGCGGGTCGCGGGCACCGCAGCGTCAGAGCGGTGCCGCCGAACGCCGCCGGAACCAACCGGTGAGCGACAACCGGTCGCGGGTAGCCGGCAGCACCTCGTGGGGAAAGTCGCCGGACAGGAAGCAGGCCAGGGTGCCCGCCTCCGGCAGGACGTCGCGTGTACTACCGTCGCCGAGATAGAGGCGCAATGCACCGCCCTCCCCGGCCTGCCAGTCGTCGTTCAGGTACAGCACCACGGTGACGGTGCGCAGGTCGTCGTCGCGGAAACGGTCTAGATGGCGCAGGTAATAGGCACCGGGCGCATAGAACGCGAAATGGCACTCGAGGTCTTCGAGGCCGAGAAAAAACTGTCGGTTGAGGGTCTGGCGCAGCACGTCCATGGCCGTCAGGTACTGATCGCCGGCCTCGGACTGGCCGGGCTCCAGCCAGAGGATATGGTCACCCCGGATGCCTTCGTTCACCACCTGCCCGGCGGCGCGGCCGACCCCGGCCGGGTTGAGCTGGCCGGCGGCGGCACGGGCGCGGCACTCTTCGGCCAGTCGGGCGGTCAGAGACTGCGGCAGGAAGTCCGTCTGCTGCGACCAGCCTCGCTCGGCGAGGTCATCGATCAATTGCAGCAGCGGCGGGTGCTCGGGGGTCAGGTTCATGGCGGCGGATTCTACAGCGGCGGACCGTCCCGCAGCAGCGGAATTTTCGCCCGGACGACCGGTCGCACGCTCGACAATCCCGCCCCGCGACGCCGACAATACGCCCCACGCTCGACAGGAGTCCCCATGCGCGTTTTTCTCAGCCTGGCCTTCGCCCTTTTCAGCCTGCCCGCTTTCGCCGACGACTACCTGCAGCTCTATCAGGCCGCCGGCTGGCCGGATCAGCGCGCGCATTTCCGCGACGCCCTGAGTGCCGCCCAGCAGCGCTACCGCAGCAGCCTGCCGCCGGCGGTGTTCCAGGCCCTGGTGGACAACAGCAACCGGCGCTTCGCCGCGCAAGCCATCGACCAACGCGCCCAGGCCAGCCTGCGGCAGAACCTGCGCGACCCACGCCCGGCCCTGGCGTTCTTCCAGTCCGAACTGGGCCGTCGGATCACCGAAGCCGAGACCACGGCCACCCGCCCGGACCAATTGGCCAAGTATGCCAACGGCCTGCCACGCACCGACGCCAGCGCTACCCGCCGCCTGCTGATCCGCCACCTGGCCCAGGCCCTGCCTGCCGCCGAGGCCGGCGCGGAAGTCAGCCTCGCCCTGGCCGGCGTGGCCGCCGACAGCCTCAGCCAGATGATTCCCGGTCTGCTCGGCGGCGATCAGGCCATGGCCCTGCTGGAAGGCCAGCGCCAGCGCCTGATCGGGCAGATCGAAGGCGACCTCGACAACACCTTGCTGCACGTCTACCGCGACCTGTCCGACCCGGAGCTGGAAGAGTTCGTCACCTTCGCCGAATCCGCCGAGGGCAAGGCTTACTACCAGGCCGCCCTGACTGCCCTGCGCGCCGGCCTCGCAGTGGGCCAGAGCGGCGCGAACCTGGCGGAGCCGCAGCAGGGTATTTGATCTATGTAGGGGCGAATTCATTCCCCCGGCGGTGCTGAGTTGGGCGAATGAATTCGCCCCTACAGCGTTAGGCTTCGCCAGGCATCAGGGCTTCAGGCGCTCGCTGAGAAAGGCGAAATAGCGCCGGCGCAGGTCTTCCGTCTCGTTCGCCAGGTGATGCCGCGCTTCCGGCAACAGCAGCAGTTCCGGCTCGCGGAACTTGCTCTCGATCACTTCCAGGTTATGCCGCCAGTCCACCGTCAAATCGGCCTCGCCCTGCACGATCAGCGGGCGCCGGTCGCTGCGCGGCGCGCCTTCGATGCGCGGAATCCAGCGCGACAATGCGCCCACCCAAGCAGTCGGCAGGATGCGCGGTTGCAGCGGGTCCTGGTGGTGGACGAAATCGATGAACGCCTCGTCGCCGGAATTGATGCTGAAACGCCGCGGAATGGACTCCACGAAGGGGCGCAGCATCTGGTAGCTGAACCTCGACCAACCCCAGGCGCGGGGGCGCACCAAGGGCGCCAGGAGAATGGTTTCGCCCAGCTCCGGGCGAGGCTCGCCAGTGAGCAGGTAGTCCAGCAGGATGGCACCGCCGGTGCTCTGCCCGAGCAGGTGCCAGGGCTGCGGCAGGCCGAGCGCCAGGGCCTGGTCGAACAGCCCGCGCAGGACCTGCTGGTACTCGGCGAAATCGCCGATGCTGGCCGGGGCGCCGCTGGACAGGCCGTGTCCCGGCAGGTCGCAGGCCAGCACCGCGAAGCCCATGCCCAGCGCCCAATCCACCACGTGGCGGTATAGCCCCATGTGATCGTAATAGCCATGCAGCATCAGCAGGGTCGCCACCGGCCGGGTCGGCAGCCAGACCTGGGTGGCGATCCGGTAGCCCGCCGCCTCGAAGCTGCCGAGGCGGGTCTGGGCTTCGGGATGGCGCTCGGACGGATCGAGGCCGTAATAGGTCCGGTAGGCCCGTACGGCCGGCGACTCGTCTTCCCCTGCGGCCAAGGGTCGCAGCAGCGATCGCAGGTCTTCGGGCTGGAACGGCTCAGGCATAAGGCTTCCACAGGCTGGTACGGATGATTCGCGATGCGCTCCGGGGCGTCGCGGCGGGCTGCCGATATTCTGCTGCCCGGCGCGGCATGGCAAGCTATCGGTCCTTTCAGTCGATCGACCGCCATGCCGTTGCCCCGCCGCAAGACCATCCTCGCCAGCCTGCTCGCCGTCGTCTGGCTGGGCGCTATGCTCGCCGCCTTCTGGTGGTACGAGGCGCGCTTCATCCGCCCATTCAGCGAGCGCACTACCCTGTTCGCCGGCGATGAACTGCACCTGCCGGACGAACTGGCCGGGCCGGGGCCGATCCGCCTGGTGCATTTCTGGGACCCGGCCTGCCCCTGCAACGTCGGCAATCAGCAGCACCTGGCCGAGCTGATCGAGCGTTATGCACCGCGCGGCGTGGCCTTCTATGCCGTGCAGAAGCCCGGTACGCGGGGCCGCCTGCCGGATGTCCTCGCGGGCCTGCGGCCGATTGCGCAGCTCCCCGGCGCCGACCGCCTGCCGGCCAGCCCGGCGGTGGGCATCTGGGATGCACAAGGCCGCCTCGCCTACTTCGGCCCTTACAGCGAAGGCGCCACCTGCACCTCCAGCAACAGCTTCATCGAGCCCATTCTCGAAGCCCTGGCCCAAGGCCGCAGCGTCGATGCCACCCACACCCTGGCCGTGGGCTGCTACTGTCCCTGGTCCGACGCGGCGGACTGACGCATTCGCTGCTGCCGATAACGCTCCGGCGTCTGCCCATGCCAACGCCGGAATGCCCGGTAGAAGGGCGACAGCTCGGCGAACCCGCAGGCCCGCGCCACCTCGCGAATCGCCATGCCCTGCTCCAGCAACGTCGCCGCCCGCACCCGGCGCACTTCGTCGTGCACCTGGCGAAAACTGCTGCCCTGGGCCGCCAGGGCGCGTTGCAAGGCGCCGCTGTCCATGTCCAGCGCCTGAGCGCACGCCCGCAAGCTGCACGCGTGCAGACCGAGACGGCTGTCCAGCCAATAGCGCAGCCGGTTGAGCAACTGGTTTTCCTCCAGCGCGGCCAGCTCCCGCTCCGCCTGGGCGTACAGCAAGGCATGCAGCGTCGGCTGCGCGGTGCGTGACGGCCGCGCCAGCAAGGCGGCGGGAAATTCCAGGGCATCGTGCGGCTGGGCGAAGCGCGGAGTGAGGCCGAACAAGCGCCGGTGCTCGTCCAGGCGTGCCGGCGCCGGATGACGGAAGGCTATGCTCTGCGGCCGGAACTCGTCGTCGGTGAGTACCGCCAACTGCTTGCAGAACAGCAGCATCACGCACTCCATCTGTTGGCGCAGCGAGGCGAAGCCCCGGTAGTTCAGGTCGATGATCAGCCGCGCCACCCCATCCCGCTCCTCCAGCCGGGCAGCGAAGCCACCGGACAGCACATGCTGGAAACGCACGAAATCCTCCAGCGCCTGGCGCAGGTCCTGGCTGGCCAGTTGCAGGTAGCTGACCACATCCAGCGGGCGCGGCTTCATCACCTCCGCCAGGTGCAGGCCGATATGCGCATCGCCGGTCAACCCCTCCAGGGTCTGCCAGAACAGCGGCGCATCGTCGTGCGGTTCGCGACCGTCGCGGGTGGGCGGTGGCAGCGGCTTGCCCTGGTAGGCGCGGCGATAGATGTCGGTGGGATCGAGGCCCAGCGTGCTCAGCGCCTCGTAGAGCAGGCGGCGCAGGCTCGGCGAATGGGTCAGGGCGGTCGGGGTGGGGTCCATGGTCGCTCCAGCAGATTGACCAGAGAATTCCAGCACTCACACATTGGGTCAATGCCGCTTCGCTCCCGGCCAAGCACAATCGGCGTCCGTCCATGCCAGGGAGCGCCCCGATGAAACGCAGCCTCACCGTCCTCGCCCTCACCGTCGCCGCCGTGACTGCCGGCGGTCTCTGGTATGTCCAGGGCAAGCGCCCGGTTCGCGACGGCGAGCTGGCCCTCGCCCACCTGCAGGCGCCGGTGACGGTGCGCTACGACGAGCGCGGCGTACCGCACATCGCCGCGCAGAACGAGGCCGACCTGTACCGCGCCCTCGGCTACGTACACGCCCAGGACCGGTTGTTCCAGATGGAGCTGATGCGCCGCCTGGCGCGCGGCGAGCTGGCCGAAATCCTCGGCGCCAAGCTGGTGGACACCGATCGTCTGTTCCGCACCCTACGCATCCGCGAGCACGCCGACGCCTACGCTGCCGGCATCGACCGCAACCACCCGGCCTGGCAGGCGGTACAGGCCTATCTCGATGGCATCAACCAATACCAGGCCAGCCGCCCGCTACCGGTGGAATACGACCTGCTCGGCATCCAGCCGCGTCCGTTCACCATCGAGGATTGCCTCAGCGTCGCCGGCTACAACGCCTACAGCTTCGCCACCGCCCTGCGCAGCAACCCGCTGCTGACCTACGTGCGCGACCAGCTCGGCCCCGACTACCTGGATACCTTCGACGTCGCCTGGCATCCGGACGGGGTGATCGATCGGCCAAGCCTGGCCCGCGAGGACTGGCGCACCCTCGGTGCCCTCGCCCAGCTCAGCCTCGGCGCCTTCGAAGGCAATGGCCTGCCGCAGTTCGAGGGCAGCAACGCCTGGGTGGTGTCCGGCACCCGCAGCGCCAGCGGCAAGCCGTTGCTGGCCGGCGACCCGCACATCCGCTTCGCCGTACCGGCGGTGTGGTACGAAGCCCACCTGAGCGCACCCAGCCACGAACTCTACGGCCACTTCCAGGCACTCACGCCGTTCGCCATGCTCGGCCACAACCGCGACTTCGCCTGGAGCCTGACCATGTTCCAGAACGACGACCTCGACCTGATCGCCGAGAAGACCAATCCGGACAACCCCAACCAGGTCTGGTACCAGGACCAGTGGGTCGACCTGGAAAGCCGCGACGACACCATCCGGGTGAAGGATGCCGACCCGGTGACCGTCACCCTGCGCCGCTCGCCCCACGGCCCGCTGGTCAACGATGCCCTCGATTCCAGTCTGCGCGGGCAGACGCCCATCGCCATGTGGTGGGCCTTCCTGGAAACCGAGAACCCCATCGTCGAAGCCTTTTATTCGCTCAACCGCGCCGACACCCTCGACAAGGCACGCACCGCCGCCAGCCAGATCCACGCACCGGGCCTGAACGTCATCTATGCCAACGCCAAGGGCGATATCGGCTGGTGGGCCGCGGCCAAGCTGCCGAGGCGCCCCGCCGGGGTCAACCCGGCCTTCATTCTCGACGCCAGCCGGGGCGAGGCGGAAAAGGACGGCTTCTATCCGTTCGAGGACAACCCGCAGGAAGAGAATCCGGCGCGCGGCTACATCGTCTCGGCCAACTACCAGCCGGTCTCGCCGGCCGGCATCGACATTCCCGGCTACTACAACCTGCCGGACCGCGGCCGCTACCTGAACCAGCGCCTGGGCGAAGCCACCGGCTGGGACCTGCAGAACACCCAGGCCCTGCAACTGGCCACCGGCACCGACTACCCGCAACGCGTGCTCCAGCCTCTGCTGGCCGACCTGCGCGCCGCCGCCGCGGATGAGGCCGAAAAGGCCCTGGTGGAACGGCTCGCCGCCTGGGACGGCCGCCATGAACTGGACTCGGTGCCGGCCAGCCTGTTCAACCAGTTCCTCTATGAACTGGCCCGTGCCGCCATGGCCGACGAACTGGGCGAGGCCTACTTCGCCACCCTGCTCAACGCCCGACCGCTGGACTTCGCCCTGCCGCGCCTCGCCGCCGACGCCGATTCGCCCTGGTGGGACGACCGCGCCACGCCCACACGGGAAAACCGCGCCGCCACGGTGAAAGCGGCGTGGCAAGCGACCCTGGCGCACCTACGCGGCCAGTTCGGCGACGATCCCGACGGCTGGGCCTGGGGCAAACTGCACAGCCTCGCCCAAGGCCACCCCCTCGGCCTGCAAAAGCCGCTGGACAAGCTGTTCAACCTCGCGCCGCTGGCCGCTCCGGGCGGTCACGAAACACCCAACAACCTCTCGCACAAGATCGGCCCAGCCCCCTGGTCGGTGGTCTACGGCCCCTCCACCCGCCGCCTGATCGACTTCGCCGACCCCGCCCACAGCCTCGGCATCAACCCGGTCGGCCAGAGCGGCGTACTCTTCGACACCCACTACAGCGACCAGGCCGAGCGCTATATCCAGGGCAACTACCAGCCCCAGCACCTGGCCGAGGATGACGTGCAGGCGCATACCGAAGGCATGCTGAGGCTGGTTCCGGCGGGTTGACGACCTGGGTAAAACCGTCGGGGTGCAGTGGATCGCATCCTGACGACCTTTCCTGCGATGGCTCACAGACCCTCGCAGCGCTGGTTTCAAGTTTCGAACATCCGGTTTGCAGGCTCCTGCTTCTCTCAGGCAAAGTTTTTCACTAACGGAACTATTCGTTAGTGCTAAGGGAACCAGCATGTCCGGAAAACCCGCCGCCCGCCAGGGCGATGCCGTCACCTGTCCCGCCTGCGGCAAGGCCATCGTCGCCTCCGGCTCGTCAGACGTTACCTTCGAACACCAACCCGCCGCCCGCGCCGGCGATACCTGCATCTGCGGCGCACCGCTGACTCAGAACATGTCCAGCACCGTCCTGATCAACGGCCGTCCCGCTTTGTTCATGGGTAGCAGCGCCGAGAATCGCGGGGTGATCATCAGTGGTGCCGGGACGGTGGTGATTGGCGATCAGGTGGTCCCTGCGGACTTCGAGCCTCCCTCACCGATGCCTGGCGTTCCTTTGGCCCGGCCTGCCACTCCAGCCACGCCCAGCGCCTGGCGCGAGGAGCCCGGCGACCCCGCCCCGCTGGGCCTGGAGGAAGAGGACGAAGAGGAAGAGCTCGAAGAACCCGCCCAGCAGGCCGTCACCCTGCGCATCGGCGTGTTCTTCGACGGCACCGGCAACAACCTTGGCAACAGCGCGCTGGTCGCCGGCTGCTTCGCCAGGGACGTCGATCTGGAGCACGCCGCCGACGGTATCCGCGCCTTCTGCGCCCGTTATGGCTTCGACGGCAAGGGCAGCTCGCCGGACAACAGCTATGGCAACGACAAGAGTAATGTGGCGCGGTTGTATGAGTTGTATCGGGATGACAGCCAGCGGACGCTGGATCGGGAAGAGCCACAAGCCACACTTAAGGTCTACGTAGAAGGTATTGGTACCAGCAGCGGTCAATCCGACTCGCTTTACGGCCAGGCCACTGGGCTGGGCGCCACCGGTGTGGTCGCGCGGGTGGAGCAGAGCCCTGCATTGATCGTGCGGCAACTTCTTATTTTCCAACGTCTTAACCCTGATACGCTGGTCAACCGGATCGAATTCGACGTTTTCGGCTTCAGCCGGGGCGCAGCCGCCGCCCGGCATTTCGCCAACGACGTGCTCAAGGGCGACAAGAGTCTGGTGGCCCAGGCCTTGCCAACCGGTTCCCCCGGTTTAAGCGACGGTTTCGCCTGGCGCCCCGGCGTGGACGTGGCCCTCAACTTCATCGGCCTGTTCGACACCGTGGCCGGCATCGTCTCGCTGCGCGACGGCGACTTCGGCGCCCACAACGCCGCCAACCCCGGCGTGAATTTGCGCCTGACCCCGGACATGGCGCGCAAGATCGTCCATCTGGTGGCCCGCGACGAGGTGCGCCACAACTTCGCCCTCAACAGTGCGGGCACCGCCGATATCCGCCTGCCCGGCGTGCACTCCGACGTCGGCGGCGGCTACCTGCCTCGCGCCCAGGAACGGGTGCTACTGACCAAGCCGCGCAGTCTCACCGTCAGCCGGGATATCCCCCCCGAACGCAGCCATCCCTATCGCGCGACCCAACTGGAATCGCAGAACCATCACTGGTTTCTTCTTGAGAGCCGGGGCTTACCCCTGACCGTCGTGCCTTGGGAAACGGAGCTACCCTACCTGCCGAAACGCGATCCCTTCCCGGAAAAGCGCGTGTATGCCGCCCTCATCAGCAACCGTGTGGTGCTCGGCGACCTCGCCCTGGTCTACCTGCGTATCATGCGCGAGCTGGGCGTACGCAACGGCGTGCCCTTCGACCTCATCGATGACTATGACCGGCAACTGGCCCTGCCCGAGGAGTTGCAGCCCATCGCCGCCAAGCTGATGGCTTATGCCTTGGGGCAGAGCCCGAGCCCGGGGTTGACCGAGCGGGAAGAAGCGCTGCTGTACACGCGCTACATTCATCAGTCCGCCCACTGGAACGCAGCCGTGGGCCGGAACGGCAGCGACCTCGATACGGTCTTCGTCAACCGCCCAGCCGACAACCATCAGCGAGTGATCTACCCCAATGAATAAGGCCCGTCTCCTGCTCAATACCTGTTTGCTGTCGCTGCTGAGTGTGTTCGCCGGTTGTGCCAATGGGCGTGGGGGCTCCCTGCCTTACGACGCGTGGTTTCTGGGGCTGTTTTCACCGGACTACATGGAAGTCTGGGTCGAAACCGTAGAAGTCGTGGACATTAGAAACCGTGGTTTTCTGGGGGTGATGGGCGGCACGGTCTCCATGGGTTATCCGACGGCGTTCAGCCAGGGCATCCCAACCCGATTCAAGGGTAATCCCAAAGGCTGGCCGAAGAAACCCGGCGGTGGCGCGGGTAAACATGTCCTAGGCGCCGACCTACCCCGGGTGATCTATGTGAACTGGCAGTCCCTGGTGGAGCCGCAGACCTACGAGGCCTATATCGAAATACCCGAGGAAGCACGGCAGCTCATGCTCAAGCGAGAGGAGTCCGACTGCAACATGGGTGGCAAATGGAATACCGACTACCGCGAAACCCTGACGATAGGTCTGGCGCCGGGTGGGATCGCCAAGGTCTGGGTACAAGGCCCCTGCCTGGACCCCATCGAAGTCACCCGAGTCATGGGCAAGGTCGATCCGCGCGGCCCCTACCTGGGGCGCTCCGGTGGGCGCTATCGCCCACTCAGCGATATTTCCAAAGCCTACGTCGAGAAATTCGGCGTGCCCTACGGCTCGTGGTAACAACCCCGGCCCTAACACCCCCAAGCTGAACCGAGGCGATAGCCGGTGGTCAGGTATAGGTGTTCGCTCGCATGACGTGATTCTGTCATCGCTACGAGGAGCCCTATGTCGCCCAACCCGCTGTCCGCTGCGTTCCTGACCCGGCGCCGACTGCTCGGCGCGTTCTGTGCCGGTACCGCCGGCTGTGCCTTGTCGGCCTCCTGGCCGCTCGGCGCGGCGCCACGGGACGAGACGCTGGAGACGCTGATGCAGGTGTCGCGTCGGCTTACCGGGCGCGAGGCGCTGGAAGAAGTCATCGGTAAACGCATCCGCGACATCCTCGCCCAACGCCACCCGGAGTTTCCCGACCTGCTGGCACAACTGGCCGACAGCCTGGAGCAGGACCCGGCGCAGTGGAGCGATCCGTTGCAGCGCATGACCCGCGACCTGCTCAGCGGCTGGTACTTGGGCTATATCGGCGACCCCGGCCAGACGGTGCTAGTCAGCTACGAGCTGGCACTGATGCACGGGCTGGTGGCCGACGTGCTGAAACCCCGCACCTACTGCGCGACTCGCCCCGGCGACTGGGCGACGCTACCTGGCCAGGAGACCTGAGCCATGGCCGACAGCGATTACGCCGACTATGTGGTGATCGGCGCCGGGCTGGCCGGCGGCATGATCGCCCATCGCCTGGCCGAGTCCGGCAAGGACGTGTTGTTGCTGGAAGCAGGCCCCCGGCTGAGCCGCTGGGAAATCCTCGAGCGCTTCCGCAACCAGCCGGACAAGAGCGACTTCCAGGCACCCTATCCCGCGACGGAACATGCGCCGCACCCCATGATTCATGTGAATAATGACTACCTGATCCAGAAAGGCGACCATCCCTACAACGTCCAGTACCTGCGCCTGGTCGGCGGTACCACCTGGCACTGGGCGGCGGCGACCTGGCGCTTCCTGCCCAGCGATTTCAAGCTGAAAAGCCTGTATGGCGTGGGGCTGGACTGGCCGATCGGCTACGAAGACCTCGAACCCTGGTATGCCCAGGCCGAAGCGGAGATGGGCGTCTGGGGGCCGAACGACGAGGACCTCGGCTCGCCGCGCTCCGACCCTTATCCCATGGAGCCGCTGCCGCTGTCGTATAACGACCGGCGCATCAAGGAGGTGCTCAACGCCCATGGTTTTCGTGTCGTCACCGAGCCGGTGGCGCGCAACAGCCGGCCCTACGACGAGCGCCCGACCTGCTGCGGCAATAACAACTGCATGCCGCTGTGTCCGATCGGGGCCATGTACAACGGCATCATGCATGTGGAAAAGGCGGAAAAGGCCGGCGCCCGGCTGATCGCCAATGCCGTCGTCCACGGCCTGGAGCGCGATGACCGGCAGCGCATCCGCGCCGCGCTCTACAAGGACCCTGCCGGCGCCGAGCACCGGGTCGAAGGCAAGGTCTTCGTGCTCGCGGCCAACGGCGTGGAGACCGCCAAGCTGATGCTGATGGCAGGGGTCGGCAACCGCTCGGGGCTGGTCGGCCGCAACCTGATGGACCACCCCGGCACTGGCGTCAGCTTCTTCGCCGACGAACCGCTCTGGGCAGGACGCGGCCCCCAGGAAATGACCTCCCTGGTGGATTTCCGCGACGGCCCTTTCCGCAGTGAGTTCGCCGCCAAGAAGATCCATCCCTCCAACCTCAGCCGCCTCGACGAAGTGACCCTCGGCGAACTGCGCAACGGCCCGCTGCGTTTCGGAAAGGCATTGGAGGATCGCATCCGCGACCGCACCGCGCGCTTCGTGCGTCTGGACAGCTTCCACGAGATATTGCCACGTCCGGAAAACCGCATCGTGCCCAGCGCCACGGAGAAGGACGCCCTGGGCATTCCCAAGCCGGAATTCACCTACGCCCTGGACGATTACGTGCGCCGCAGCGCCGCCCATACCCGTGAGGTCTATGCCACCGCCGCGCAGGCGCTCGGCGGCAGCGAGGTACGCTTTCACGACGATTACGCGAATAACAATCACATCGCCGGCACCACGCTGATGGGTGACGATCCGGCCACCTCGGTAGTGGACGCCGGTTGCCGCAGCCACGACCACCCCAACCTGTTCATCGCCGGTGGTTCGGTGATGCCCACCGTCGGTACCGTGAACATCAGCCTGACCATCGCCGCCCTCGCCCTGCGGCTCGCGGAATCGCTCAAGGGGGAGGTCTGAGCATGTGCCGCCCCGTTTTTTGCTTCCTGTTGTGGGTATTGGCCTTTCCCATCGGGGCCGCCCCACGGCTCTCCGCCGAGGATGAGCTGGCGTCCCAGGCCGATTCGCGGCTGTTCAGCCGCGGCGAATACCTGGCCCGCGCCGCAGACTGCGCCGCCTGCCACACGGCCAGCCCGAACGCCCCCTTCGCCGGTGGCGTGGGTCTGGCGACGCCGTTGGGCGCGGTCTACTCCACTAACATCACCCCGGACCCGAAGACCGGCATCGGCAACTACAGCTTCGAGGATTTCGACCGTGCCGTGCGCCAGGGCATCGCCAAGGGTGGCCGGCGCCTCTATCCGGCAATGCCCTATCCGTCCTACGCGAAGCTGAGCGAAGACGACGTGCGCGCGCTCTACACCTATTTCCTCCAAGGCGGCGTGGATGCCATTGCCCGGGAAAGCCGCGAAAGCGATATCCCCTGGCCACTGGACATGCGCTGGCCGCTGGCGGTCTGGAACGGGCTGTTTCTCGACGAGAAACGCTTCGAGCCGCGCGCGGACAAGAGCGAGCGCTGGAACCGCGGCGCCTATCTGGTCCAGGCCCTGGCTCATTGCGGCACCTGCCACACACCACGCGGGATCGCCTTCCAGGAAATCGCCCTGGACGAGCGCCAGGAAGGCTTCCTCGCCGGGGGCAGCCTGGGCGGCTGGGATGCCTACAACATCACCTCGCACCCGAAGGCCGGCATCGGCGGCTGGAGCGACGAGGAACTGCTCCGCTACCTCAGGACCGGCTCGACGCCCGGCAAGGCCCAGGCTGCCGGGCCCATGGGCGAGGCGGTGCAACACAGCTTCCGCTACTTGAAGGACGAGGATCTGCAGGCCATCGTCGACTACCTGCGCAGCGTTCCGCCAGTCGACGACGGCCGCCCCAAGGCCCGCTACGAATATGGGGCACCGGCGAACGACGTGGTGAAGCTGCGGGGCACGCCCGTGCGCCAACCCGGCCAGGCAGGGCCCGACCCGCAACACGAGGGTGCCCGGTTGTTTCTCGGCAACTGCGCCAGTTGTCACCACTGGAGCGGCGAAGGCGCGGCGGACGGCTTCTACCCGGCGCTGATGGGCAACACCGTGCTCGGTGCGCAGAGTCCCACCAACCTGCTCCAGGTGATCCTCAATGGCGTATCCCGTGGCGATGAAGCCAGCCCCGACGCCGCCTTCATGCCAGCCTTTCATGACAGCCTGGACGACGCCCAGATCGCCTCGCTGGCCAATTACCTGTTCGAGCGCTTCGGCAATCCGCAGGTGAAGGTAAATGCGGAGGATGTTGCCCGGCTGCGCCCCAGGTGAGGGCAGCCGGAACCGGATCAGCGTGCCTGGCGCTTGTAGGCCCAGGCGATGAGGCCGAGCCCGCCAAGGATCATCGGCAGGCAAAGCACCTGTCCCATGGTCAGCCAGCCGAAGGCGAGGTAGCCGAGCTGCGCGTCCGGCACCCGGACGAACTCGACGATGAAGCGGAAGATGCCGTAGCAGAGGGCGAACATGCCGGAAACGGCCATGGTCGGCCGAGGCTTGCGCGAGTAGAAGCAGAGGATGCAGAACAGCGCCACGCCCTCCAGGGCGAATTGGTAGAGCTGGGAAGGATGGCGCGGCAGTTGCTGCGGGTCGGTGGGGAAGATCATCGCCCAGGGCAGGTCGGTGGCCTTGCCCCACAGCTCGGCATTGATGAAATTGCCGATCCGCCCGGCGCCCAGGCCGATCGGCACCAACGGCGCGATGAAGTCCATCAGTTCGAAGAAGCTCTTGCCGTTGCGCCGGCCGAACCACCAAGTGGACAGCATCACGCCGATCAAGCCGCCGTGGAACGACATGCCGCCCTTCCACACCTGAAGAATCAGGCTCGGCTGGGCGATGTACGCCGGCAGGTCGTAGAACAGCACATAGCCCAGGCGTCCGCCGAGGATCACCCCGAGCGCCACCCAGAACACCAGATCGGAGAGTTTCTCCCGGCTCCAGGTCGGGTCGAAGCGCTCCAGGCGCCGGGAGGCCAGCCACCAGGCGCCGCCGATGCCGATCAGGTACATCAGGCCGTACCAGTGGATTTTTACCGGTCCGAGGGCAATGGCCACCGGATCAATCTGGGGATAGGGCAGCATCGGGACTCCTTAAACAAGAAAGCTCACGCCGACGCACAGCAGCAACAGTGCGAACAGGCGCTTGAGCACACGCGGCGACAGCTTGTGCGCCAGGCGCGCGCCGAAACGGGCGAAGAACATACTGGTAAGCGCGATGCCGACCATCGCCGGCAGGTAGACGAAACCCAGGCTCCATTCCGGCAGATGCTCGTCGTGCCAGCCGAGCACCATGAAGCTCAGCGCGCTGGCCACGGCGATGGGTAGCCCGGTGGCCGACGAGGTGGCCACCGCCTGTTGCATGGGCACGCTGCGCCAGGTCAGGAACGGCACGGTCAGCGAGCCGCCGCCGATCCCGAAGATCGCCGACGCCCAGCCGATCACCCCGCCGGCGGCGGTCAGGCCGACCTTGCCGGGCACATCGCGGCTGGCCTTGGGGCGCAGGTCGAGGCCCATCTGAATCGAGATAACGATGGCGAACACGCCAATGATCTTCTGTAGCATCGGGCCCTGGATGGCCGCCGCAGTCAGCGAGCCGAGCGCCGCACCGAGCAGGATGCCGAGGGTCATCCAGGCGAAGATCGGCCAGCGCACCGCGCCCTTGCGCTGATGCTCCAGCACCGAGTTGATCGACGTGAAGACGATGGTCGCCAGGGACGTGCCAACCGCCAGGTGAGTCAGCACCGACGGATCGAAGCCCTGTGCGGTGAAGCTGAATACCAGCACCGGCACGATGATGATGCCGCCACCGACGCCGAACAGCCCCGCCAGTACGCCAGCCGCCGCCCCCAGCACCAGGTAGAGCAGGAATTCCATGGCTACCCCCCGAAAAGCAAAGCGGCATGGTAACGGAAGCATCGCCTTCCCCTCCACCGCCGACCGCTTCGTCCAGCCCGACTTTCTTCGACGAGGTATTGCCGACACCGCAATCATCGCCAATTTCACCCTTCGTCCCTGAACCGCTCCAAAGAACGCACCGAAGAGGCAGCACGTTCCCCTCGAATCGGGCTAGGCTGTGGCACACATGCCGAGTTCGGATCGGCATGGCACTCGGCAGCCCGTCTGGTCTCATGAATTGCCGTTGTTCACGGAGGAGTCGCTATGTGTCTGATCGCCTTCGCCTGGCGCCCCGGTCACGCCGTACCCCTGGTGCTGGCCGCCAACCGCGACGAGTTCTACGCCCGCCCGGCCCTGCCGCTGGCGGCCTGGGAAGAGTCCCCCTCGCTCTATGCGGGCCGCGACCTGGAAGCCGGCGGTACCTGGCTGGGTATCGCGCCTGGCGGCCGCTTCGCCGCCCTGACCAATATCCGCGATCCGCGCCAGCCCCCACGCGGCCGCTCGCGCGGCGAACTGCCGGTGCAGTACCTGCGCGGCGATCTGTCCCCGGAAGCCTTCGTCGCCGACGTGGCGGAACGGGCCAACGATTATTCAGTGTTCAACCTGATTCTCGGCGACGATCGCGAGCTCTGGCATTTCAACTCCCGCACCGGCAGTGCCCGCTGCCTGCCGGCGGGCCTGTATGGGTTGTCCAACGCCGACCTGGACACACCCTGGCCCAAGGTGCAGCGGGCCAAGGCGATGCTGCATCACTGCCTGGAGGCCCCGCATCCGGAGGCACTGCTGAACCTGTTGCACGACGCCGAGCAGGCCGACGACGCCATCCTGCCCGATACCGGCATCGGCCTGAACACCGAGCGCCTGCTGTCGAGCCTCTTCATCGCCACCGCCAACTACGGCACCCGCGCCAGCACGGCGCTGATCATGCAGGCCGATGGCGTGCGGCATATCGTCGAGCGCAGCTACGGGCCCCATGGCGGGCATCTGGGCGAGGTGAGTTTGCGGGTGGATGCGGAGGGCAGGACGCTCGCTTGAGCCTCCGTCGCCGAACGCGACGGAGGTTCAGCCCTGGATAGTGGCGGCGGGATTGATCACCCGGCCGAGGCCCAGGTTGCGCAGGGCCAGGTGCAGGGAGCTGTGGATCACCTGCGGGTTGTCGATGTTCATCAACTGGGTGAGCAGTTCGCGCGCCTTGCCCAGGGTGATCTGGCGCAGCAGCCACTTCACCTTGGGCAGGTTGGTGGCGTTCATCGACAGGCTGTCGAAGCCCATGGCCATCAGCAGCACCGCCGCCGACGGGTCCCCGGCCATCTCGCCGCAGATGCTCACCGGCTTGCCTTCGAGGTGGCAATCCTCCACCACTTTCCTCAGCGCCTGCAGCACCGCCGGGTGCAGGTAGTCGTAGAGATCGGCGACACGCGGATTGTTGCGGTCCACCGCCAGCAGGTACTGGGTCAGGTCGTTGGAGCCGACCGATAGGAAGTCCACCTGGCGCGCCAGTTCGCGGG
The DNA here is from genome assembly GCF_002091635.1 of Pseudomonas indica NBRC 103045. Lineage (GTDB taxonomy): Bacteria > Pseudomonadota > Gammaproteobacteria > Pseudomonadales > Pseudomonadaceae > Pseudomonas_M > Pseudomonas_M indica. The sequence continues at coordinate 364,830 of NZ_BDAC01000001.1, forward strand.
TCTGGTAAACGGCGGCGGGAATCTCGATCATCACGCCCACCGGCGGCATGGGAATGTCCACGCCCTCGTCGCGCACTTCGCCCCAGGCACGGTGGATCAGGTGCAGCGCCTCTTCCAGCTCCTGGGTGCCGGAAATCATCGGCAGCAGGATGCGCAGGTTATCCAGGCCCTCGCTGGCCTTGAGCATGGCACGCACCTGGACCAGGAAGATTTCCGGGTGATCGAGGGTCACGCGGATGCCGCGCCAGCCGAGGAAGGGGTTTTCTTCCTTGATCGGGAAATAGGACAGTGCCTTGTCACCGCCGACGTCCAGGGTACGCATGGTCACCGGCAGCGGGTGGAAGGCGGCGAGCTGCTCGCGGTAGATCGCCAACTGCTCCTTTTCGCTGGGAAAGCGCTCGTTGATCATGAACGGCACTTCGGTACGGTACAGGCCGACGCCCTCGGCGCCGCGCTCCTGGGCGCGCGCCACGTCGGCGAGCAACCCGGTGTTGACCCACAGCGGCATGCGGTGGCCGTCCAGCGTCTCGCACGGCAGCGCGCGCAGGGCTGCGAGGCCCTGGGCCAGTTGGCGTTCTTCCTCGACCACCTCGGCGTACTGCTTGCGCAGCAGCTCGCTGGGGTTGGTGTAGACCTCGCCGTGGTAACCATCGACGATCAGCTCGATGCCATCGAGCTTGGAATACGGCAGGTCGACCACGCCCATGACCGTGGGAATGCCCATGGCGCGGGCGAGGATCGCCACGTGGGAGTTGCCCGAACCGAGCACCGAGACCAGGCCGACCAGCTTGCCTTCCGGCACCTCGCCGAGCATCGACGGCGACAGTTCCTCGCTGACCAGGATGGTGTTGTCCGGGTAGACCAGATTCTGCTTGCGTTCCTGCTGCAGGTAGGCGAGCAGGCGGCGGCCGAGGTCCTTGACGTCCGCCGCACGCTCGCGCAGGTAAGCATCATCCATCAGTTCGAAGCGCTTGACGTGCTCCATGACCACATGCCGCAACGCACCCTGGGCCCACTGCCCGGTACGGATGATGCGCTTGACCTCAAGGCCGATGGAGGCGTCATCGAGCATCATCAGGTAGACGTCGAACAGCGCCCGCTCTTCCGGGCGTAACTGGGTGGCGAGCTTGGCGGACAGCGTCCGCATATCTTCGCGAACCCCTTCCAGCGCCTGCTTGAAGCGCTCGACCTCGGCCTCGATGTCATCGATAGCCTTGTCCGGCACCACTTCCAGGTCGGCTGGCGGCAGCACCACCAGCGCGGTCCCGACGGCGGCGCCGGGCGCACCGGGCACGCCGACGAAACGGGCCTCCTGGATGCCCTTGCCCTGCCGGCCCAAGCCACGGATGGAACCGGTGGCCTCGGCATGGGCGATGACCCCGGCGAGCTGGGCGCTCATGGTGACCAGGAAGGCTTCCTCGCCTTCGTCGAACTGGCGGCGCTCCTTTTGCTGCACCACCAGTACGCCCATTACCCGACGATGGTGGATGATCGGCGCGCCGAGAAAGGAGGCATAACGCTCCTCGCCGGTCTCTGCGAAGTAGCGATAACGGGGGTGGTCGGCGGCGTTCTCGAGGTTGAGCGGCTCCTCGCGGGTGCCCACCAGGCCCACCAGGCCCTCGTTGGGCGCCATGCTGACGCGGCCGATGGAGCGCTTGTTCAGGCCCTCGGTGGCCATCAGCACGAAGCGGTTGGATTCAGGATCGAGCAGATAGACCGAGCACACCTGGCTGCCCATGGCCTCCTTGACCCGCTGCACGATGATCGCCAGCGCCGTCTTGAGATCCTTGGCGGCGTTTACTTCCTGGACGATCTTACGCAGCGTGTTGAGCATGCTCGGGGTCCGTCAATCGCGCGCCGGCAGGCGCGGGGCAAGTTCTTTCAGGGCTCTTCGGTAGACTTCACGCTTGAAGGTCACCACCTGGCCCAGCGGGTACCAGTAACTGACCCAGCGCCAACCGTCGAATTCCGGTTTGCCGGTCACGTCCATCCGCACCCGCTGCTCGTCGGATAGCAGACGCAACAGGAACCACTTCTGCTTCTGACCGATGCACAGCGGCTGGCTGTGGGTGCGCACCAGGCGCTGAGGCAGACGATAACGCAACCAGCCCCGGGTGCAGGCAAGAATTTGCACATCTTGCTGCTCGAGACCGATTTCTTCGTTCAATTCGCGATACAGCGCTTCTTCGGGCGTCTCGGCGGCGTTGATGCCTCCCTGCGGAAATTGCCAGGCATCCTGGTTGATACGCCGCGCCCAGAGCACCTGTCCCAGATCATTGGTCAGGATGATGCCGACATTCGGGCGGAAACCATCGGGATCGATCACGGCTGACAACCTCGCAAACGCATGTTCCGGCATTGTTCCACAAAGCCCGTGAGAGCAGCAACGCAAGGGCTGGCGCAATGGGCAGGCCGGCGAAAAGGGGCTACTCTAGCCGCCCTCCTTCTATACCCAGCAAGAGATATCACCCGTGCGTTTGGCTCTGTTCGATCTCGACAACACCCTGCTGGCCGGCGACAGCGACCATGCCTGGGGCGACTACCTGTGCGAGCGCGGCATTCTCGACGGCGTGGCCTACAAGGCGCGCAACGATGCCTTCTACCAGGACTACCTCGCCGGCCGCCTGAACATCCGCGACTACCTGAATTTCTGCCTGGAAATTCTCGGCCGCACCGAGATGGCCCAGCTCGAACAGTGGCACCGCGAGTTCATGCGCGACTGCATCGAGCCGATCATCCTCGCCAAGGGCGAAGCCCTGCTGGAACAACACCGCGCCGCCGGCGACAGGCTGGTGATCATCACCGCCACCAACCGCTTCGTCACCGGGCCGATCGCCGCGCGCCTGGGCGTCGAGACCCTGCTTGCCACCGAATGCGAGATGCAGGACGGCCGCTACACCGGCCGCACCACCGACGTGCCCTGCTACCAGGAAGGCAAGGTCACCCGCCTGGAGCGCTGGCTCGGCGAAACCGGCCTGAGCCTGGAGGGCAGCTACTTCTATAGCGACTCGCGCAACGATCTGCCGTTGCTGGAGCGGGTCAGCCATCCGGTGGCGGTCGATCCGGACCCGATCCTGCGCGCCGAGGCGGAAAAACGCGGCTGGCCGGTAATTTCCCTGCGCTGATAGGAGCGCGACCATGGACGGCTCGACGGCAACGCTGCTGGCCAGCGACCACACTCCACTGCTCGGCTCCGCCCTGGCGCAACGGCTGAGTGACCAGGGCCTGCCGGTCCGCCAGCGGGCACCGGGGGAACGGGCGGAGCGCTGGCACACCCATCGCCTGGGCGGGCGCCTCTACCGGTTCGCCCAGCCCATCACCCTGACACCCTATGCCTCCGCCCGTCCCTGCTCGGCGCGCTGCCTGTTCTGTTCGGAAAACCTGCGGACGCACGAACCCCTGACGGCTGCGGCGACCTTGCGCCCGAGGGATGACTATTTCAGCGGACTGACCAAGGTATTGCATGCCCTGCGCGGGCTGCCGCTGTCCTATTCGCTGTCCGGCCTGGAAGCCAGCGACGATGCCGACTGGCTGCTGCGTCTGCTGGAAACCCTGGACGACGCCGGCATGGCCCCGTTCGTCGAACAGCGCGTGCTCTATTCCAACGGTGCCGGCCTGGCCGGCCCGCGCGGCACGGAACTGCTCGCCGCCTTGCGCGACTTCGGCCTGAGCTGGCTGGAGCTGTCGCGCCATCACCCGGACGCCACGGCGAACCAGCGAATCATGCGCTTCCGGCCCGGCGAGGCGATTGCCGAGGCGGAGATGTTCGAGCACACCGCCCGGCAGATCGCCGCCCAGGTACCGCTGCGGCTGGTCTGCCTGCTGCAGCGCAGCGGGGTGGATTCGCCGCAGACCGTGGCGCAATACCTCGACTGGGCCAACCGTCTCGGCGCCCGGACGGTGATCTTCCGCGAGCTGTCGCGGCTGGACGGCAGCTACCGGACCAACGCCACCCATCGCTACGTGCAGGATGCCCGCGTGGCGCTGGAACCGTTGCTGCTGGCCTGCCTGGCCGACCCGGCGCTGACGCCGCTAGAGCTGACCGACGGCTACTACTTCTGGAACCTGCGCCTGCGCCACCGCAGCGGCCTGGACGTAATCTTCGAATGCTCGGACTACCGCACCATGCACGACCGCCACGCCGAGGGACGGGTCTACAAGCTCGTGTACTTCGCCAACGGCCAGCTCTGTGCCGGCTGGCAGCCGGGGCATGACGTGCTGCTGGACACCCGCCATGGATAGCCGCAGCTGGCTCCTGCTGGAGCATGAAGACCCGGCCTACCGCCTGCCCGACGACCTGCGCCAACACGACCCGCTCGGCGCCCGCGACTGCGGTTGGGTCGAGCAGATGCGGCCGTTCATCCGCCAGTTCTCGCGACCGGGCGAGCAGGTGCTCGACCCCTTCTGCGGCTTCGCCAGCACCCTGGTGGCAGCGCATCTGGAAGGCCGCCGCGGGCTCGGCTACGAGATCGACCCGGCCCGTGCCGAGCTGTCCCGCGAGCGCCTGCGCCGGCTGAACGCGGAAGGAGCCGAAGTCATCGCCTCGGATTTGCTTGAGGCCCCGCCCGCCGATCCGGTGGACCTCTGCCTGACCAACATCCCCTACTTCGGCTGCGACTGGCCGGCCGACGCCGGGCCGGCGCAACTCTATGCCGCCGCCCATTACGAGCAGTACTTGGACGGATTGGTGGAACGCTTTCACCGCATCCGCGATCTCCTGGCGCCCGGTCGTCATTGCATCCTGATGGCGGAAAACCTTCGGCTCGGAGACCGCTGCGTGCCACTCGCCTGGGACGTGGCCCAGCGCGTCGGCGGGCTGTTCGAACTCTGCGAAGAGCGCATCCTGCTCTACCCGAAGCCGGTCGAACCGCTGCCTGCCTTCAGCAGCCGCAGCGACCGCAGCCACGAATACGCGCTGATCTTCCGCAAACAGGGCAGCACGCTGGATACGGACGATGCGCTGACACTGCTGCGCGCCTTGCGGGACGCCGGGTTCGCCTTTGCAATCTACGGCAGCTTCGCCACCTGGCTGACCAGCACGAGCGCCCAACCACCAGCAGACGTGGACCTGCTGGTGGCGCCCGACGAAGACCGCCTCAACGCCCTGCTCGGCTGGCTGCAAGCCCACCACTTCCGCCTGAGCTGCTGGCAGCAATCGCTGACGCTGCCCATCGCCCTGGCGGACTACCGGGGCCGCTACTACTTCCGCGCCGAACGCCTGGACCGCAGTGGAGGCTTGCTGCGCCTGGACCTGACCTTCGAGCAGGACAGCGAACCGGTGGCGGCACGCCTCGACCGCACCCAGATATGCCAGGGGTTGCTGGTCGCGTCCTGATCATCTGCATCCCCGAATCATTCCCACGCTCCGCGTGGGAATGCCGCCCCAGACGCTCCGCGTCCGCTTGCAGTGAGCGGGCGCGGAGCGCCCTGGCAAGGGTTCCCACGCGGGAGCGTGGGAACCATCAGAATACAGGGCAGCGGGAACGATTGATGAAGGTAATGGCTGGACCTGCCTGAATCTGCTCGAACCATCGAAAGGTTCGCCAGCAGAGCTGGCTCCTACATATGTGTCCAATCCAACCCATACGGATGGGAATGCGCCCACGGACGCTCCGCGTCCGCTTGCAGCGAGCGGGCGCGGAGCGCCCTGGCATGGGGTTCCCACGCGGGAGCGTGGGAACCATCAGAAATTCGCTCCCCACCGAAAGCTTCGCCAGCAGAGCTGGCTCCTACCCATGTGTTCAATCCACTCGTACAGATCGTTCCCACGCTCCGCGTGGGAATGCAGCCTCGGACGCTCCGCGTCCGCTTGCAGCGAGCGGGCGCGGAGCGCCCTGGCAGAGGGTTCCCACGCGGGAGCGTGGGAACCATCAGAAATTCGCTCCCCATCGAAAGCTTCGCCAGCAGAGCTGGCTCCTACCCATGTGTTCAATCCACCCGTACAGATCGTTCCCACGCTCTGCGTGGGAATGCAGCCTCGGACGCTCCGCGTCCGCTTGCAGCGAGCGGGACGCGGAGCGTCCTGACAGGGGTTCCCACGCAGAGCGTGGGAACCATCGGCTTTATTTGCCCTGGGAGTGTCTTGCCCCTACACGCCCTTCCCCACCATCAGGAAGAAGATCACGACGAAGGCGATGAACGCCGGCCAGCCGAGGATGAACCAGAGGCGCATGTAGCGGTGCGCCAGCGGCGGCAGCGGTGTACCGGTCTCCAGGGCTTCGCAGGCCATGTCGCGCACGCGGATTTGCAGCCAGACCACCGGTAGCCAGCAGAGCCCGGCCAGTACGTAGAGCCCCAGGCTCCACAGCAGCCAGGGCTGGGTCAGCGGCCAGCCGGCCAGGTGCACCAGGCCGAGGCCGCTGAGGGGTTGGAACACCGCGGTGGTGGCGATGAACAGCCAGTCTGCGGTGACCAGGTGGCGGAAGGTCACCGCGATCACCTCGACGCGCCCGCTCAGCCAGGCGCGTAGCGCGTAGTAGGCCGAACCGAGCCCGGTACCGAACAGCAGGGTGGAGGACAGGATGTGCAGCGTCTTCAGGATCAGGTAGGCACTCATCGCCTTCTCTCGCCAGCAGGCTCGGTCCACAGCAGCCAAAGCGTGGCCACCATGAGCACGAGGTTCTTCAGTACCGCCCCATAGGGGTCGAACCAGTAGTGCGGCAGCAGCAGGCTGATCAGCAGCATGTAGCCGAGCATCAGCATCAGTTGCCCGCGCAGGGCCCAGCGTCGCCAACGCGGCAGCAACAGGCCGAAACCCAACAGGCCATCCAGCAGGGCTCCGCCGATCACCGCCAGGCTCGCCGGCCAGCCGCTGACCCCGGCCTCGCCCATCAGTCGCAATCCCCAGCCATAACCGGGCCCGAGGCAGACCAGTGCCGTGCCCAGCCAGACCAGCACCAGGCTCGCCAGCAACAGCGGTCGCAGCGCCGCCGTGACGCTGACGACCGGGTTCGGCCAGCCGTGCAGGCGCTCCGCCAGCGAGGCGGCACGGAAGCCGCAGGCGTGTTCAAGGGACTCCGCCGACGCCAGATTGTCGCGCCGGGCCAGCCGGACGGTCTGCGGGTTCAGCGCGCGCCAGCCGAGCAGCGCGCCCACTCGCGCACCGATGGCTGCCAGCGCTGTCGGGACGCGCAGGTAGCGCGCCGGTCCCCAGCCCTGGGCGGTGCGCAGGCGATCGATCAGTTGCGGCTGGGTCATGGGCTCGGGGCCAACCAACGGCAACACCATGGGCTGTTCCGGCCACCGGCGCAGCAATGCCAGGACCGCACCCACCAGATCATCCACGTGCAGCGGCTGGATTCGGGCTCGGGTGTCCAGCAGCGGAATCAGCGGCCAGGGCGACAAACGGGAAAACCAGCCGCTGCTGGCACCGCCTTCGCCCAGTACCAGCGAAGGGCGCAGCACCACGGCGGGAATGCCGAGGCCGAGCAGGTAGGCATCAGCAGCCGCCTTGCTGGCCAGGAAGGGAATGTCGGGCTGCTCGCCCGCGCCGAGGGCCGAGAATTGCAGCACCCGCGCGCCGTGGGCGGCGGCCAGGTCGAACAGGCGCCGCGCACCGCTGTCCTGCACCCGCGCCAGTTCGGCGGCGTCGCTGCCGAGGACGCCCGCCGCGTTGATCACCAGTTCGACGCCCGCCGGCCAGGGAAAATGCGACGGGTCCTCGGCCAGGCGGGCCAAGTCGAGCGCCCGCCATTCGACGCCGGGCAAACCGTCGGCCGGTGGCCGGCGTGCCGTGCCCACCACCTCATGCCCCACGCTACGCAGGGCCTCCAGCAGCCGCCTGCCGATGAAGCCACTGGCCCCTACCAGCAGGATGCGCATCGGCGCGGCTCCAGTCTCAGCCGAGAAACAGCCGGTAGGCCGGGTTGTCGCTTTCGTCCCAGAAGGGATAGCCGATCTCCTCCAGCGCAGCGGGGATCAGGTGGCGCTCCTCCGCCGGCACCTGCAAACCGGCCACTACGCGACCGTCGGCGGCACCGTGGTTGCGGTAGTGGAACATGGAGATGTTCCAGCGCCCGCCGAGCTTGTTGAGGAAGTTGAACAGCGCGCCGGGCCGCTCGGGGAATTCGAAGCGGAACACCAGTTCGTCGCTGACGCCCGCCGCATGGCCGCCGACCATGTGGCGGATGTGCAGCTTGGCCAGTTCGTTGTCGGTCAGGTCGAGCACCGGGAAGCCCTGCTCGCGCAGGCTGGCGACCAGCGCCGCACGCGGATCGCTCTCCGGGTGGGTCTGCACGCCGACGAAGATGTGCGCTTCGCGGTCGGTGTGGTAGCGGTAGTTGAATTCGGTGATCTGCCGCTTGCCGATGGCTTCGCAGAACGCCTTGAAGCTGCCCGGCTGTTCCGGGATGGTCACGGCGATGATCGCCTCGCGCTTTTCGCCCAGCTCGGCACGCTCGGCCACGTGGCGCAGGCGGTCGAAGTTGACGTTTGCGCCGGAGTCGATGCCCACCAGCACCTGGCCCGTCACATTCGTGCATTCCACGTATTTCTTGATGCCCGCCACCGCCAGGGCGCCGGCCGGCTCGGTGATCGAGCGGGTGTCGTCGTAGATGTCCTTGATTGCCGCGCAGATTTCATCGGTGCTGACGGTGATCACCTCGTCCACGTACTGCTTGCAGATGTCGAAGGTGTGCTGGCCGATCTGCGCCACCGCCACGCCGTCGGCGAACAGCCCGACCTGCGGCAGCACCACCCGCTCGCCGGCGGCCATGGCCTGTTGCAGGCAGTTGGAGTCATCCGGCTCGACGCCGATCACCTTCACGTCCGGGCGCAGGTACTTCACGTAGGCCGCGATGCCGGCGATCAGGCCGCCGCCGCCCACCGGCACGAAGATGGCGTCCAACTGGCCGGGATGCTGACGGAGGATTTCCATGGCCACGGTGCCCTGGCCGGCGATCACGTCCGGGTCATCGTAGGGGTGGATATAGACGAGGCCCTTTTCCTCCACCAGCTTCAGCGAATGCGCCAGCGCCTCGGGGAAGGCGTCGCCATGCAGCACCACCTTGCCGCCACGGGCGCGCACGCCCTGGACCTTCAGCTCGGGGGTGGTGCGCGGCATCACGATGGTCGCCTTGATCCCCAGCTCCTTCGCCGCCAGCGCCAGGCCCTGGGCATGGTTGCCAGCCGAGGCGGTGACCACGCCGCGCGCCTGCTCCTCGGGCGAGAGCTGCGCCACCTTGTTGTAGGCGCCGCGAATCTTGAAGGAGAACACCGGCTGCAGGTCTTCGCGCTTGAGCAGAACCTGGTTGCCCAGCCGCTCGGAGAGCTGGCGGGCCGGTTGCAGGGGCGTTTCCACGGCGACGTCGTAGACGCGCGAGGTGAGGATCTTCTTGACGTACTGTTCGAGCATCTCGGGCTTCACGGCGGGGAAATAGGAATAGGCGAGTCTACTCCGCCGAGGCCGCGCGCGGCCACCCGCTCCGGCCGACCAGCGGAACGGAATCTTTTGCCGCTTCGCCAGTCAGCAGTTCAGGCTCCCGAGCAGTGCGCCGCCTCCCCCACCCGTATGAGGATTCATCATGCCTACCGGCATCTCCCGCCTGCTCGTCCAAGGCAGTTCGAACGACGACCTGCTGGTCGCCCATCCCGAGCCCAGCCGTCTGGTCGGCGGCGAAGGCAACGACGTGCTGATCGATGGCCCCGGCAGCGACTCGTTGCTCGGCGGTGGCGGCAACAACCGCCTGTTCGGCGGGCTCGGCGATGACTACTACACCTACGACGTCTACTCGGGCAGCCGCGACGTCATCCTCGACTTCGATCCCACACCCGGCAATATCGACACGCTGATCGTCGGCGAAAGCCTGGAAGAGTTCGGCCCGTTCGAGCGTTATCAGGACGACCTGCTGATCGGCCTGCACGGCGAAGCCGGCGTCATCACCGTGCGCGATTTCTTTCTCGACGCCGCCTTTCGCATCGAACGTTTCCGCTTCGGCGCCACCCATGTGACCGACAAGGACATCCTGCGCAACTTCCACCTGGACCCGGACGCCCCGACCGGCCGCACCGCGGACGATCCACCCAGCTACACCGGCGAGCGCATCCGTCTGACCGGTAAGGAGTGGGCCGACCGGCTGGTGGCCGGCGACCAGGCGACCTACCTGCTCGGCCGCGGCGGCAACGACCTGCTGGTCGGCAGCCGCTACAGCGACGTACTCAACGGCGGCACGGTCAAGCCGATGTTCTTCGGCGACAACCACTGGAATCTGCTCTACGGCGGGCCGGGCGACGACTATTACCAGGTCGACTATTCCTGGGAGTTCAGCGATCACACGCTCTACGACTACGACACGACGCCGGGCAACGCCGACACCCTGCACATTCGCGGCCCCCTGGAACCGCAGTACGTGCGTTTCCGGGGCAGCGAAGGCGGCTCGTTGTACATCGAGCTGGACAGCGAACAGCGCATCGTCATCACCAACTACTTCCTCGACAAGGCGTTCGTGATCGAGAAGATCCGCTTCGATGACGGCTCCGTGCTGGACGAGGCCGCCATCCGCCAGCGTGTGGGCCTGCCTGCCCCCACGCCGCCACAGGCAACGCTGAGCACGCCCCTTCCCTATTGGGCCGGCGAGATGCCCGAGCCGGCAGCCGATGGCGTATTGAGCCTGCTGTTCAGCGTCGGCGCCGCTCTGGGTCACAGCGGCGGATGAGAAGCACTGCGGCCAGACAGGCCGGATGGCTATAATTGCGGTTTTTTCCAGCCCGGCAGAACGTCATGACTCAGGATCAGCTCAAGCAGGCGGTGGCCCAGGCCGCTGTCGACCACATCCTCCCTCACCTCGACAGCAAGAGCATCGTCGGCGTCGGCACCGGCTCCACCGCGAACTTCTTCATCGACGCCCTGGCCCGGCACAAGGCCGACTTCGACGGCGCCGTGGCCAGTTCCGAAGCCACCGCCCAGCGCCTCAAGCAGCACGGCATTCCGGTCTATGACCTGAACACGGTGAGCGAGCTGGAGTTCTACGTGGACGGTGCCGACGAAACCAACGAGCACCTGCAACTGATCAAGGGCGGCGGCGCCGCGCTGACCCGCGAGAAGATCGTCGCCGCGGTGGCCAAGACCTTCATCTGCATCGCCGACGGCAGCAAGCTGGTGCCGGTGCTCGGTGCCTTCCCGCTGCCGGTGGAAGTCATCCCCATGGCCCGCAGCCATGTCGCCCGCCAACTGGTGAAGCTGGGCGGCGACCCGGTGTACCGCGAGGGCGTGCTCACCGACAACGGCAATATCATCCTCGACGTACACAACCTGCGGATCGTCGACCCGATGGGCCTGGAAGCACAGATCAACGCCATCGTCGGCGTGGTCACCAACGGCCTGTTCGCCGCGCGCCCCGCCGACCTGCTGCTGCTCGGCACCGGCGAAGGCGTGAAGACCCTGCGTCGCTGAAACGGCGCCGCCTCAGCGCGGCACCTTGCGGAATAGATAGAAGAGGTTCGGCTCGGACACCAGGTAGAGATTGCCGGCGTCGTCCATCGCCACGCCTTCGGCCTGCGGCACCGAGCGTTGCAGGCCGTGCATCCCGCGCAACAGCGACAGGCTGCTGATCGGCCGGCCGTCGCTGTTCAACTCCAGTACCAGCCGCGACTCATCGGACAGCGCCAACAGGTGGCCGCTGCGCTGGTCGAAGTCCAGGCTGGACAGGTCGCGCACGAACAATCCCTGGTCCCGTCGCGGGTTATCCACCACGTGGACGGCGAACGGCTTGTCCGGATCGGTGTGCGGGAAGCCGTGCACCTCGTAGATCGTTACTGGATCGCGCTCCTTGGCGACGAACAGGCGCTTCCCGTCCAGGTCGTAGGCCAGTCCCTCGAAACCCTTGTTGCCGGACCGGCCGATGCCGAGGGAGAGCTGCTGCGCCTCGGCGGCATCGACGAAACGGGTGGTGTCGTCCAGGCGTACCTTGATCAGCCGCTGGGCGCGCTCGTCGGTGATCACGTAGATGCCCGGGCTGATGTACTCGATGGCCTCGGGATCGCCGAACCCCACCAGCGGAATGCGCCGCAGGATGCGGCCGTCCAGCGACAGCTCGATGATCTCCGACTTCTGGTTGGTGACGGTCAGCAGGCTGCGCCGGTCGGGGTCGAAGGTCAGGGCGGAAACGTCATCGGCCAGGCCCTCGATGGTCTGCGCCTCGATGGCCACCTCGTAATCCGGCAGCCAGATCGACCGCTCCCGCCACTCCTCGGCGTGGCGCCATTCTTGCACGATGAACCAGCCCCGTTCGAACAGGCGGAACTCCTGGGCGGCCAGTGCCAGGCAAAACAGCAGCCCCAGCAGCAGCGCGGCGAGCAGGGTCTTGAGCGTGAGGAATCGGCGCATCAGGCGAACTCGTGTATCGGGGGCGCTAGAAATAGCACATCCAGGCTGAAGCGAAGCTGAACAGCGAAGCGGCCACGGGCACGCTCGAGGGGAACGGAAACGGATGGCCCAAGGGTAACCTCGATGCCCGCGAACGAGGCACGGGCTCATACGGGCGCTCCGAAGCGTTACCAACGGAAACCCAGGGACGGTTCTTCGCAGGGGAACGAAGAATGGGACTGTCATTACCGGCAGAAGAACGCGCACTCACCACCTTGCATACCATCGCCCTGGCGGCGGACCGCCTCGGCGCCGGCGGCATGCGGCTCAAGCCTTTGCTGGACGGCAGCGGCCTGACCCCGGCCGACCTGGAAACCCCGGATAAGCTCATCAGCCATGCCCAGGAACTCCGTGTCTTCGCCAACGCGGTGAAGGCCAGCGGCGATCCCGCCCTCGGCCTGAGCCTCGGCCTGCGCATGCACGTCTCCGCCTACGGCATCCTCGGCTACACCATGCTTGCCAGCCGCACCCTGCGCGATGCGCTGAACCTGGCCCTGGCCTACCCGACGCTGCTCGGCACCTACTTCAAGCTGAGCCTGGAAGAGGACGGCGACGAAGCCCGGCTGGTCGCCACCGGCTATCGCTACGCGCCGGAGCTGACGGTGTTCAACACCGAACTGTGCATGACCTCGCTGCTCACGGTGGTCCAGGACCTGCTCGGCCATGCCATCGCCCCGCGTTACCTGCGGCTGCCGTTCCGCCCGCCGCTGCACGCGCAAGCCTACGCCGACAAACTCGACTGTCCGGTGGAGTTCTGCGCACCGGCCGGAGTGCTCGGCTTCGACGCAGCGCTGCTCGATCGGCCCCTGCCGCTGGCCGACCCAGTGAGCTGTCACTACGGCCTGCAACAGTGCCTGCAACTCAACGCGCAGCTCGCCAGCGGCCCGGACGTGCTGGAGCAGATCCGCCAGCACCTGAACAACCACCTGCGCGACAGCAGCAGCCTGGAGCGGGTAGCCAGCCAGTTGCACCGCAGCGCCCGCACCCTGCGCCGTCACCTGCAACGGATGAACACCAGCTACCAGCGCCTGCTCGACGAAGTCCGCTACGACAAGGCACGCCACCTACTCACCCAGACCGACCTGCCGATCTACCTGATCGCCGAGCAGCTCGGCTACAGCGAAACGGCCAGTTTCCGTCACGCCTTCCAACGCTGGAGCGGCCAGCCGCCGAGCCTGTACCGGCGCTGAAGCGCCGCCTCAGCCGAACCAACCCTCCCGCCCGAACGGCGGATCGTCGCCGGCGGCCTGGAGCAGGCGGTAACGGTCATAGCGGTAGATCGGCCCGTCCGCTCCCTGCGTGCAGTCGTCGCAGACACCACTCCGGCAGGGCAGGCAACAGCCCGCCGCGATCCATATCCGGTTGGCCGGCACGCCGCGCTGCAACCACTCCTCCGCCGTTGCCAGCAGCATCGGCTCCGGCCCGCTGCAGAGCACCGCGTCGGGCATTTCGCCGGCACACAGCTCGTCGAGGTAATCCAGGGGAATGCCCCGACGGCCCCGGTTCGTCGTCTCTTCCAGGGTCTCGATGAAGGGCATGATCAGTTTCCAGCGGCGCCGCTGCCGCCCCAGCACCTGGGCGTCTGTACGGCGCGCGCCGTAGACGACGCTCAACTGGAACGGCATGTGCTGGCTGGCGGCATCTTCGATCAACGCGGCCAAAGAGGCCAACCCGCAGCCGCCGGCGACCGCCAGTATCCGCTGGCTGCTGAAGAACAACGGCCAGCCCTTGCCGAAAGGGCCACGGTAGCCCAGCACGGCACCGGCCGGCAGATCGAACAGCGCGCCGGTCAGGTGGCCGACCCGGCGGATCAACGCATCGAAGTGTCCGTTCCGGTCCGGCAGGCTGACGTAGCTGAACGGCGCCTCGCCGCCCTCGGGCAAGGACAGCATGAAGAACTGGCCGGGAACCGCCGCCAAGTCGCGGGCCAGCGGCTGGTCGATACGAAAGGTGAAATGCCGTGCCCCGTCGCCATCCGCATAGCTATCCAACAGATAGAGCTTGCGTGGGCTCGGGTCGCTCATGACGGCAGGCTCCGCGACGACGGGACGCCCCTGTGGCAACGGCCACCCTCGGAAAGTGCGCGCATTCTGAAACCTCGCCTACGGCCATGGGCCGGAGTGGTGCCCCGGTCCATGCGGCTGGTTCGAGTGGAGTCGAGCGGATGCCCGGTTACGTCTTGACCGCCAGGATGCTGCACGGCACCCGGTACAGGACCTGTTCGGTGGTGCTGCCGACCAGTTTCTCCAGCCCCTTGCGGTGTACGCGGCCCATCACCAGCACATCGGTCTGGTTCTCGCTGGCGAACTCGGGCAGAGCCTGGATCGGCGGGCCCATGACGAAATGCTGCCGGTCCAGCGGCACGCCGTAGCGGTCCGCCAAGCGGGTGAAGGACTCCTTCAACGACTGGCGCAGCTCTTCGGCGAAATCCGCCGCCCAGGCGACCGTACCGGCGGACGCATCCGAGAGGTAGGCGGGCGACAGATCGTAGGCATGCAGCAGATGCAGCTCGGCGTTGCATTGCAGCGCCAGCCCGTTGGCCGCCTGGATGATGCGGTCGTTGAGTCCTTCGATCTGGTTTTCCGGGAGGGACGGATCGACCGCTGCCACCACCTTGCGCGGCAACGGATGGCCCGCCCCGCTCAGCAAATGCAACGGCACGGGACATTCGCGCAACAGGTGCCAGTCCAGCGGGGTGATGAAGGCGCGCTTGAGCGCCGGTTCGTCCTGCACGTCCTTGATCACCAGATCCGGTTGCATTTCCGCCACATGGCGAAGGATTTCCCGCAGCGGTTCGTGGGTCCAGCAAGCCTCGGTGGTGACGTCGATGCCACGGCTGCGCAGCAGCCCGGCCTCGTCCTTCAGCCAGGCGCGCTGTGCGTCCAGGTAGCTGTCGCGGGTCCGCTCCTGGATCGCCTTGTCCAGCAGCGGCAGGGGCATGATCGGCCCGGCGAACGAGGCGATGTGCAGTGCGGCACCGCTGGCTTCGGCCAGGGCGGCGGCCCGTTGCAACGCGGCGGAATGGCGCATGCCCGGGTCGGCGATGAGGAGCAGGCGTTGGTACTGGCTCATGGGGCACCTCCTGGAAAGGGTTCAGGCGCCACCGCAAGCCATCCGCAGGGAGCCATGACCGGACGAACGCACCGGCATGACCACAGGTTGCGACCAGTTGGTCGATCAGGCGTTGATTTGCATCAAACCGAGGGGCGATCTCCCCCGGCGCCGAGGTAGCGCAGGAACCAGTCCCCGGCCAGGCGGCAGACCTCTTCCAGGGTGCCGGGCTCCTCGAACAGGTGGGTAGCGCCCGGCACCACCGCCAGCCGCTGCTCGCAGCGCAGCTGGCGGCCGACCTCGCGGTTCAGGTCCAGCACCACCGGATCGTCGCCGCCGACGATCTGCAGGGTCGGTGCCTTTACCTGCTCCAGGGCCGGGCCGGCCAGGTCGGTGCGCCCGCCGCGGGATACCACCGCGCTCACCCGCTCCGGACGCTCCGCCGCCGCCAGCAGGGCCGCCGCCGCACCGGTGCTGGCGCCGAACAGACCGAGGCGCAGCCGCTGCAATTCGGCCCGCGTACCGAGCCAATCGATCACGCCGAGCAGGCGGCGGGTCAGCAAGGGAATGTCGAAGCGCAGCTCGCGGGTAATCCGGTCGACCTCGTATTCGTCTTCGGTCAACAGGTCGAACAGCAGGGTCGCCAGGCCACGGTCGCTGAAATAGCGCGCCACCTGCCGGTTACGCGGGCTCGACCGGCTGCTGCCGCTGCCGTGGACGAACACCACCAGCCCGGCGGCTTCTTCGGGGAACAGCAGGTCCGCCGCCAGTTGCGCATCTCGCAGCGGCAGGGTCAGCGGTGAGGATAGGGTTCGCATGACATGCCTCCCCGGTCAGGACGACCGCTCCGTTTCCCGCTGCCAGGCACGGTGCAGCAGGTCCAGCACCTCCTCGTCCGTGGTCTGGGAGAAGTCCACGTACCAGCGCCCGATGGCGCTCAGGTACTCCGGCTGGAACGGGCAGACCACCTCGTCGGCGAGGGTTTCCAGGCGCACGACGGTCTCCGGCGCACCCACCGGCACCGCCACCACGATGCGCGCCGGCGATTGCCGCCGCACCGCCTCCACGGCCGCCTGCATGGTGGAGCCGGTGGCCAGGCCATCGTCCACCAGGATCACCTGGTTGCCGCCGAGCGCCGGAAACGGCCGCTCGCCCCGGTAGGCATGGTCGCGGCGGCGCAACTCACGACTCTCCGCCTCGGCCACCGCCTCGATGGTCGAATCGCCGATATGCAAATAATCCACCACGTCCCGGTTCAGCAGCCGCACGTCGCCGCTGGCGATGGCGCCCATGGCCAGCTCCTCGTGCCCCGGCACGCCGAGCTTGCGCACCAGCATCAGGTCCAACGGCAATTCTAGGGCGGTGGCGATTTCATAGGCCACCGGCACCCCGCCGCGCGGCAGGGCCAGGACGATGGCGTTCGGGTTGCGCCGGTAATCGTCGAGCAACCGCGCCAGGGCCTGGCCGGCGGCGACCCGGTCGCGGATGGGTATTTCGAGGCTTTCCTGAGTCATCTTTCCGACCTCGCTGGGCAGGTGATTGAAAGATGCTGCGCCGGTTTTTTTGCGCTCTCTTTGATCCCGATTAACAGTCAAGGCGACAAGTTCCCCGGGAGCGAAAAACGCCTTAGACCGGTTGGCACGAACGCCCGCCGATTTTCCTATAAGCCTCGGAGGCGAACCTGCATGGAAAGCGAGACAGCGAGGATGCGCTTTCCCCTCACCCACCACGTGCCATACCCCCACCGGGTCGGCTAGGCTGTGCGTTTCGCGAAACGACCGCACCCGGACAGACAAGGAGGCGCCGTGTCACCGGCCATCTCGATTCAACAGGTAGCCAAGGTCTACGCCTCGGGGCACCAGGCCCTGAAGACCGTCGACCTAGATATCCGCAAGGGCGAGATTTTCGCCCTGCTCGGCCCCAACGGGGCGGGCAAGACCACCTTGATCAGCATCGTCTGCGGCATCGTCAATCCGAGCGGCGGGCGGGTGCTGGTGGACGGTCACGACATCATCACCGACTACCGCGCCGCCCGCGCCCGCATCGGCCTGGTACCCCAGGAGCTGACCAACGACGCCTTCGAGAGCGTCTGGTCGACGGTGAAGTTCAGCCGAGGCCTGTTCGGCAAGCCGGCGAACCCGGCCTATCTGGAACAGGTGTTGCGCGACCTGTCGCTGTGGGAGAAGCGCGACGCGCGCATCTACCAGCTTTCCGGCGGCATGAAGCGCCGGGTGATGATCGCCAAGGCGCTGTCCCACGAGCCGGAAATCCTCTTTCTCGACGAACCCACCGCCGGGGTGGACGTGGAGTTGCGCCGCGACATGTGGGAAATGGTCCGGGGCCTGCGCGAGCGCGGCGTGACCATCATCCTCACCACCCACTACATCGAGGAGGCCGAGGAGATGGCCGACCGCATCGGGGTGATCAGCAAGGGCGAGATCATCCTGGTGGAAGACAAGGACGTGTTGATGCGCAAGCTCGGCAAGAAGGAGCTGGTGCTGCAACTGCAGCAGCCGCTGGAAAATCTGCCCGAGGCCCTGGCCAACGGCGACCTGCAACTGCGCGCCGGCGGCCACGAGTTGGTCTACAGCTTCGACGCGCAACGCGAGCACACCGGCATCGCCGAACTGCTGCGCACGCTGGACCAGCACGGCATCGGCTTCAAGGACCTGCAATCGAGCCAGAGTTCGCTGGAAGAAATCTTCGTCAGCCTGGTGAGGGGGCGCTCATGAATGTCTATGCGATCCGCGCGATCTACCTGTTCGAGCTGGCACGCACCTGGCGCACGCTGTTGCAGAGCATCGCCACGCCGGTGATCACCACCTCGCTGTACTTCGTGGTGTTCGGCTCGGCCATCGGCGCCAACATGAGCCAGGTGCAGGGGGTGAGCTACGGCGCTTTCATCGTGCCGGGGCTGATCATGCTGGCGCTGCTCACCGAGAGCATTTCCAACGCGTCCTTCGGCATCTACATGCCCAAGTATTCCGGGACCATCTACGAGGTGCTGTCGGCGCCGGTGTCGTACCTGGAGATCGTCATCGGCTACGTGGGGGCGGCGGCGACCAAGTCGGTGATCCTCGGCCTGATCATCCTGATCACCGCCCGCCTGTTCGTCGACTTCGAGATCGTCCACCCGTTCTGGATGGTGGCCTTCCTGTTGCTGACGGCGATCACCTTCAGCCTGTTCGGCTTCATCATCGGCATCTGGGCGGACGGCTGGGAGAAGCTGCAGATCGTCCCGGCGCTGATCGTCACGCCGCTGACCTTCCTCGGCGGCAGCTTCTATTCGATCAGCATGCTGCCGCCGCTGTGGCAGACCCTCACCCTGTTCAATCCGGTGGTGTACCTGGTCAGCGGTTTCCGCTGGAGCTTCTACGGGGTATCGGACGTGAACGTGACCGTCAGCCTGGGCATGACCCTGGGCTTCCTGCTGCTGTGCCTGGTCGCGGTGTGGTGGATCTTCCGCACCGGGTATCGGTTGAAGAACTAGGCCGTTTCGCAGGCCCATCGGGCGAATGAATTCGCCCGATGGGCCAGTGCGGAGATTCCCATACCGGCCGGCCATCGCTTGAGAAACGTAGGGTCGAATTTATTCGACCGCCGGGCAGCATCGGGGCAACAAACCGTTCAATTCCCCTCGCGGCGCAACGCCTGGGGGGTGAAGTCGCGCGGGCCGAGGTTGGCGTTGAAGTCGTACATCGGCTCGTTGTTGTCCAGGCCATCGGCCATGTAGCGCCCGCCCTTGAAGTCGTAGAGCGCTTCCAGGGTGCTGTTGAACATGGGCGCGTCGTAGTAGCTGATCGGATGACTTTCCTGCAGGCCGATCAGGTCGCCTTTCTTGTCGTAGAGGTCCACCACCAGGATTTGCCAGCTATCCTCGTCCAGGTAGAAGCGGCGCTTGGCATAGGGATGGCTGAAACCCTTGCGCAGGGTCGCTTCCACTACCCAGACACGGTGCGGCTCGTAGCGCAGCAGATCGGGGTTGACCGTCTTGGTGCGGAGAATCTGCTCGTAGGGAATGCCCTTCTGGTGCACGGCATAGCTGTTGTACGGCACCAGCATTTCCCGCTTGCCGATCAAGTTCCACTCGTAGCGGTCGGGTGCGCCGTTGTAGGAGTCCACCATGTCGGCGGTGGCCATGCCGTTGGTGTCGGGCTGCAACGCATCGTAGGCCAGCAGCGGCATGCGCCGTACGCGACGCTCGCCACGGTTGAAGCGCCATGCCTTGCGGATCGCCAGCACCTGGTCGAGGGTTTCCTGCACCAGCAGCGCGGTACCCGCCAGCTTGGACGGCGCGACCACCCGGTACTTGTAGTGGAACAGGGTGTTGTCCAGGTCCTGCGGGCCAACGCCTTCGCGGCCGTAGACGAAGTAGACGTCACGCTCCTGCTTCAGCAGGGTGTAGCTGCCGTTGGCCAGTACCGCGGCCTGGTTGGTGACCATGTGAATTTGGTCGCCCCGGTAGCGCATGATGTGGTTCCAGATCGCTTCCTGGCCGTTCTGCGGCAGCGGGAACGGAACGCCCGCGGCGACGCCGCTCACGCCGTTGCCGTTGGCGATCAGCTCGGCGTTCAGCGCATTGAAGCGGGTGGCGTCATAGATACGCTGCGGCGCCGCGGCACTGCGGTGGCCGGGAAACACACGGAGCCGGTAATCCGGATAGGTGCGCAGCAGGGTCTTGATGCCTTCGGGCAGCACATCCTGGTACTGCTCGATATTGCCGGCGTTGACCACATAGCGGACCGGGTCCGCCGCATAGGGATCGGGGTGGTGCATGCCGGGCTGGTAATTCGCCGGCGGGGTGGCAAGCCCGCCGTCCCAGGCCGGAATGCTCCCGGAAGCGTTACCCGCCCGCTCGCCGCCCAGCGGCGTCAGGTCCTGCCCGAGGCGGGACGCCTGGACGGAATCGACTTTGGCCTGTGCCTGCCAGGCACTTGCCGCTAACAGCAGAATGCTCAGTTTTCTCAACATGCTTTTGCTCCCCGTAGCCTGCACCGAACCCTGCCCCGAGTGGGGCGGGCGTTTATTGTTTGAAACACGGTGAGGAGTTGCGCCGGGTGATCCCGGTCTCTTTTGTCTTGCTTGTTGCCGCCCCGCGCCGACCTCAGTCGATGCGCTGGAACAGCAGGTCCCACACACCATGCCCGAGGCGCTCGCCGCGTCGCTCGAACTTGGTCATCGGTCGATCGTCCGGACGCGGCACGAAGCGCCCGTCCTGTGCCAGGTTGCGATAGCCCGGCGCTACCTGCATCACTTCCAGCATGTGCTCGGCATACGGCTCCCAGTCGGTGGCCATGTGCAGCACGCCGCCGATCTTCAGCTTCTGCCGTACCAGTTCGGCGAAAGCCGGCTGAACGATACGCCGCTTGTGATGACGCTTCTTGTGCCAGGGATCGGGGAAGAACAGCAAGACCCGATCCAGGCTGGCATCAGCGACACAGTGCCGCAGCACCTCCAGCGCATCGCAGCTGTAGACGCGGATGTTGGTCAGCCCCTGGGCCTGCATACCGCTGAGCAGCGCGCCGACACCGGGCTTGTGCACCTCGACGCCGATGAAGTCCTGCTCCGGCGCGGCGGCAGCCATCTCCAGGGTCGAGTGGCCCATGCCGAAGCCGATCTCGAAGGTCCTCGGCGCCTGGCGGCCGAACACCTGGTCGAAATCGCGCAGGCCGTCTTCCAGCGCCAGGCCGTACTTCGGCCAGCCCTGTTCGAGGCCGCGCTGCTGCCCTTCGGTCATGCGTCCGGCGCGCATCACGAAGCTCTTGATGGTGCGTTGCGGGCGCGCTGCGTCCTGCCCAGCCTGATGCTCTTGGGTATCGCTCATTGGAAAACCTTGGAATGGCGTCCGGAGCGAGGACCGCTCCGGACGGGGGACATTAGCGGATCATGCCTTCCAGCGGCGAAGAGGCGCTGGCGTAGAGTTTCTTCGGCATACGGCCGGCGAGGTAGGCCATGCGCCCGGCGACGATCGCATGCTTCATCGCCTCGGCCATCAGCACCGGATTCTGCGCATGGGCGATGGCGCTGTTCATCAGCACCGCCTCGCAGCCCAGCTCCATGGCGATGGTGGCATCGGAGGCGGTGCCCACGCCGGCATCCACCAGCACCGGCACGCTGGCCTCTTCGAGGATGATCTGCAGGTTGTACGGGTTGCAGATGCCCAGTCCGGTGCCGATCAGGCCGGCCAGCGGCATCACCGCGATGCAGCCCAGCTCGGCGAGCTGGCGCGCGATGATGGGGTCGTCGCTGGTGTACACCATGACGTCGAAGCCGTCCTTGACCAGCACTTCGGCGGCCTTGAGGGTCTCGATGACATTCGGGAACAAGGTCTTCTGATCGGCCAGCACTTCCAGCTTGACCAGCTTGTGGCCGTCCAGCAGCTCGCGCGCCAGGCGGCAGGTGCGCACCGCTTCCGCGGCGTCATAGCAGCCGGCGGTGTTGGGCAGGATGGTGTAGCGGTCCGGCGGGATTACGTCGAGCAGGTTCGGCTCGCCCGGGTTCTGGCCAATGTTGGTACGGCGCACGGCAACGGTGACGATCTCCGCGCCGCTCGCTTCGATGGCGAGGCGGGTTTCTTCGAGATCCTTGTATTTGCCGGTACCGACCAGCAGGCGCGACTGATAGGTACGGCCGGCCAGGGTGAAGGGCTTGTCGCTGCGAACTTGGCTCATCGGAAATCCTCTTGGGCGGCTAGCCGCCGCCAATGGCGTGCACCACTTCCACCCGGTCGCCCTCGCGAAGCGCGGTGGCGGCATGCTGGCTGCGCGGCACGATATCCAGGTTGAGTTCGACCGCGACGCGACGCCCGGCCAGTTCCAGACGGTCGAGCAGCTCCGCGACCGTCTGGCCTTCGGGCAGCTCGAAAGGTTCGCCGTTCAACTGAATGCGCATGACAAAGCGGTCACAACGTTTGAGGGGGTCGGCATTCTAGCCCGATCCCGGCAGCGGACCAAGGCATGCGACTGCCATTCGTCTTCATTTTTTGACGCGCGGGTCAGATTCCTTGCGCACGCCAGGCCACCAGCCCCAGGCAGACCCATCCGGCGAGAAACGCGGTGCCGCCCAGGGGCGTGATGATGCCGAGCTTGCCGAGGCCGGTCAGGGTCAGTACGTAGAGGCTGCCGGAGAACAGCAGGATGCCCAGGGCGAACAGGATGCCGGCGGCACCCAGCACGCGGCTCGGCGCATGCAGCGATACCAGCGCGACACCGAACAGCGCCAGGGCATGGATCAACTGGTAGTGGACGCCGGTCTGGAAGACCGCCAGGTACTCCGCCGAGAGTTTGGCCTTCAGGCCGTGCGCGGCGAAGGCGCCGAGGGCGACACCGGTGAAACCGAAGAACGCGGCCAACAGGAGACAGGCTCGAAACATGGATAACTCCCGGACAGAGCGAATGCGGCCGCTATAATGGCCCGCTCTCCCGTTCCGGCCAAGCCACGCATGCTCAGAAACCTGCTCCGCCGCCTGATCAAACTAGTGCTCTGGTTCGCCGCCGGTTCGGCGCTGCTGGTGCTGGTACTGCGCTGGGTGCCGCCGCCTGGCACCGCGCTGATGGTGGAACGCAAGCTGGAAGCCTGGAGCGACGGCCGCGCGCTGGACCTGGAGCGGCAATGGCGTGGTTGGAATACCCTGCCGGACGACCTGAAGATCGCGGTGATTGCCGCCGAAGACCAGAAGTTCGCCGCCCACTGGGGCTTCGACCTCGATGCGATCCAACAGGCCCTGGCGCACAACGCCGACGGCGGCAGCCTGCGCGGCGCCAGCACCATCAGCCAGCAGGTGGCCAAGAACCTGTTCCTCTGGTCCGGCCGCAGTTGGCCGCGCAAGGCGCTGGAAGCCTGGTTCACCGCCCTGATCGAATTGCTCTGGACGAAGGAGCGGATTCTCGAGGTCTACCTGAACAGCGTGGAGTGGGGCGACGGCATCTTCGGCGCCGAAGCCGCGGCACGTCACCATTTCGGTGTCGGCGCGGCTTATTTGTCCGCCCAGCAGTCGGCCCAGCTCGCCGCGGTACTGCCCAATCCCCGCGAGTGGAGCGCCGGGCGTCCCGGTGCCTACGTGCAACGCCGGGCCCGCTGGATTCGCCAGCAGATGCGCCAGCTCGGCGGCAGTCATTACATCGATCAGTTGCGGCCGGAGTACCCTCACTGGTGGCCGCGCTGGCTTTGATTCGCTAGTGCTGCTGCAAGGCCCGGCGCGGAACGCTGTGCAGCAACACCACCTCATCGTCCCGCAGATGCGCGGTCAGGCCGAGGTCCGGATAGACCCAGGCCTCGCCTTCGGCCAGTTGCAGGCGCAGACGCGGCTGGCCGAGGCTGGCGACCAGGCGCTCGGCTGCCATCGGGGCCTCGGGTTTCAGGCGAAGGATGGCGATGGCGTGGCTGCCGAGTTCATCGCTAACCTGGCGGCTGAGCGGCTGTTCGGCATCGGTGGGTCGCAACCCGGTGGCTTTCGTCAGGCTGGCGCGCTCGCGGTCGCTCAGCGCCAGCTCGGCCTCGAGCAGCCAGAGTTCGTCCGCGTCGCCGACCTGCCCCCGGTAGAGCAACCGTGGCTCGTCCAGGCGCGGCTGAAGCCAGAGCTCACCCTCCACTTCCTCGCTCAACGCGGCAAGCGTCAGGCGATCCTCGGCCAGCGGCGCCAACAGGCGCTCCCGCCATTCCGCCATCCAAGGCAGCGGCTCGCCCTGGCGGGCCTGCATCAGCCAGACACCCCAGCCGAAGAACAGCACCGCCACCAGGGCGAAGACCAGCCAGTGCTGGGGGCGTAGCGGCGGCATGGGCATGAAAACCTCCGGGCAGAAAAAAGCCGCACTCAGCAGGCTGGGTGCGGCTTTTCATGGGGCTGTGGATTACGCCTGTATCGAACCCTTGAGCTTGTTCATGGCGTTCTTCTCCAACTGGCGGATGCGCTCGGCGGAGACGTTGTACTTGGCGGCCAGGTCGTGCAGGGTCGCCTTCTCCTCGGCCAGCCAGCGCTGGTAGAGGATGTCCCGGCTGCGCTCGTCCAGGCCTTCCAGCGCTTCGTGCAGGTTGCTGGTGGAGCTGTCGCTCCAGTCGGCGTCTTCCAGTTGGCGCGCCGGGTCGTAGCGATGGTCTTCCAGGTAATAGGCCGGGGACTGGTGGGCGCTGTCGTCGTCGGCATCAGCCGCCGGGTCGAACGCCATGTCCTGGCCGGTCAGCCGGCTCTCCATCTCGCGCACTTCATGCGGCTCGACACCGAGGCTCTCGGCCACTGCGTGCACTTCGTCGTTGTTCAGCCAGGCCAGGCGCTTCTTCTGCCCGCGCAGGTTGAAGAACAGCTTGCGCTGCGCCTTGGTGGTCGCGACCTTGACGATACGCCAGTTGCGCAGGATGAACTCGTGGATCTCCGCCTTGATCCAGTGCACGGCGAAGGACACCAGCCGTACCCCCATCTCGGGGTTGAAACGCTTGACGGCCTTCATCAGGCCGACGTTGCCTTCCTGGATCAGGTCGGCCTGGGACAGGCCGTAACCCGAATAGCTGCGGGCGATGTGTACGACGAAGCGCAGGTGCGCGAGCACCATCTGCCGTGCCGCCTCGAGGTCCTGGTGGTAATAGAGGCGCTCGGCCAGTTCGCGCTCCTGTTCCTGGGTGAGCAGCGGGATGCCGTTCACCGCATGCACGTAGGCCTCCAGGTTCGCACCGGGAGCCAGGGCATAGACAGGTTGCAAGGACGTGGTCATGCGAATCCTCCGATTCACTAAAGCTGGCGCAGTGTAGCACTGAGCTATCCGACTGCAAGGGGGCGTAAAAGTTTCGTTACACCCATTTCCAAATATTGCCTGAAAGGCCCGAATACAGGGCCCTTCGGACCATTCAGGACCGCCTCAACGAGGCGCCAGCTCGCTCAGATGCCGCGCCACGGCCAGCCAGGCACCGATGTAACCCAGCAGCACCGCACCCAGCACCAGGGAGACCGCATCTCCGAGAGGAACGCCGGCCAGGGCGAAGTCGCTGCCGTAGAGGCCGGCCAGGCGCACCACCGCCTCGTTCAGCCAATCCAGGCCGAAGGCCAGGATCGCCCAGGCCAGCAGCCCGGCACCCAGTCCGTAAAGTGCACCCATGTACAGGAAAGGACGCCGCACGTAGCCATCGGTTCCACCCACCAGCTTGATCACCTCGATTTCGGTGCGGCGGTTCTCGATGTGCAGGCGAATGGTATTGCCGATCACCAGCAGCAGCGCCATGACCAGGATCAACGTCAGGCCGAAGACGAACCGCTCGCCGAGCTTGAGGATCGCCGTCAGCCGCTCGACCCACTGCATGTCGAGCTGCGCCTGCTGCACCCGTGGCAACTCCGACAGGCGCTGGCGCAGGGCCTCCAGGCCAGCCTTGTCGATTTCTTCGGGGGTCACCACGATAACGCCGGGCAGCGGATTTTCCGGCAGCTCCTTGAGCGCCTCGCCGATACCCGAATGCTGCTGCAACTCGGTCAGCGCCTGTTCGCGACTGACCCACTCGGCCTCCGCCACGTCCGGCATGTCGGCGATTTCCGCGCTGAGCCGCTCGCCTTCGCTGTCGCTGGTGTCGAGCTGCATGAACAGGGAGATCTGTGCGGCACGCTGCCAGGAACCGCCCAGCCGTTCGACGTTGTCGAGCAGCAGCGCCAGGCCCATCGGCAGGCTCAGGGCGATGGCCATGACCAGGCAGGTGAAGAAGCTGCCGACCGGCTGCCGCGCCAGACGCCGCAGGCTATCGACCAGGCTGGCGCGATGGCTTTCCAGCCAGGCGTGCAGCAGGGCCTGGAAATCCGGGCCGTCGTCGTCCTTCTTCGCCGGTTTCTCCGCCTTGGGCTTCGGCGTCGCGCCGACGCGCTCGGCCGGCTTCGGTGGCGGTACGCGGGTCGCGCTCATCAGCCGGCCTCCCCATCGCCGATCAGACGGCCACGCTGCAGGGTGAGCATGCGGTGACGCATGCGCGCAATCAGCGCCAGGTCGTGGCTGGCGATCAGCACCGTGGTGCCCAGCCGGTTGATATCTTCGAATACGCCCATGATTTCCGCCGCCAGACGCGGGTCGAGGTTACCGGTGGGTTCGTCGGCCAGCAGCAGGGCCGGGCGATGCACCACCGCCCGGGCGATGCCCACGCGCTGCTGTTGGCCGGTGGACAGGTCGGCCGGATACAGCTCGGCCTTCTCGTGCAGGGCGACGCGCTCCAATGCCGCGCCGACCCGCTGGGCGATCTCCACCTTGGGCAAGCCGAGGATTTGCAACGGCAGCGCGATGTTGTCGAACACCGTGCGATCGAACAGCAACTGGTGGTTCTGGAACACCACGCCGATCTGCCGACGCAGAAAGGGAATCTGCGCATTGGTGATCTGCGCCAGGTCCTGACCGGCGAGCAGCAGCTTGCCGGTGGTCGGACGCTCCATCGCCAGGATCAGGCGCAGCAGCGTGCTCTTGCCCGCGCCCGAGTGGCCGGTGACAAAAAGGAACTCGCCCCGGCGCACCCGGAAGGACAGCTCGTGCAGCCCGACGTGGCCGTTGGGGTAGCGCTTGCCGACCTGTTCGAAACGGATCATGCGTGCTCTCTTTCCGCGAACAGGGCCTGGACGAAGATCTCCGCCTCGAAGGCGCGCAGATCGTCGATGCCCTCGCCTACGCCGATGTAGCGGATCGGCAGGCCGAACTGCTTGGCCAGGGCGAAGATCACCCCACCCTTGGCGGTGCCATCCAGCTTGGTCAGGGCCAGGCCACTGAGCGCCACCGCCTGGTGGAACTGCTTGGCCTGGTTGATGGCGTTCTGCCCGGTGCCGGCATCGAGTACCAGCAGAACCTCGTGGGGCGCCGTCTCGTCGAGCTTGCCGATCACCCGGCGAACCTTCTTCAGCTCCTCCATGAGGTTGTCCTTGGTGTGCAGGCGTCCGGCGGTATCCGCGATCAGCACGTCGACCCCGCGTGCCTTGGCGGCCTGCACCGCATCGAAGATTACCGAGGCCGAGTCGGCGCCGGTGTGCTGGGCGATCACCGCGATGTTGTTGCGCTCACCCCAGACCTGCAGTTGCTCCACCGCCGCGGCGCGGAAGGTGTCGCCGGCCGCCAGCATCACCTTCTTGCCTTCCAGTTGCAGCTTCTTGGCCAGCTTGCCGATGGTGGTGGTCTTGCCGACGCCGTTCACGCCTACCACCAGGATCACGTAGGGCGCCTTGGCCGTGTCGATCTTCAGGGGCTGCTCCACCGGGCGCAGCAGCGCGGTCAGCTCTTCTTGGAGCGCCTTGTACAGCGCGCCGCTGTCGGCCAGCTCCTTGCGCGCCACGCGCTTGGTCAGGCTCTGCACGATGGCGGTGGTGGCCTCGACGCCGACGTCGGCGGTCAGCAGGCGGGTCTCGATCTCGTCGAGCAGGTCGTTGTCGATGGCCTTCTTGCCGAGGAACAGGCTGGCCATGCCTTCGCCGAGGCTGGCGCTGGTCTTCGACAAGCCCTGCTTGAGACGGGCGAAGAAGCCGACCTTGTCCTCGGCCTTGGGCGGTTCGACGGCCGGAGGCGCCACCGGACTGGGTTCGGTCGGCGCGACAGGCGGCTCGACGTGTTCATGCAGCAATTCGCTGCCGGCGTTGATGCGGAAACGCGAGGTGGCCGGCCGCGGGGTGTCGCCACTCGCTTCGGGGGAAGCGGCCGGCGGCCGCTCCTGCGACACGGGCGCGACTGGCGGAGGCTCCGGTGCGGCGGGAGTGATTTCGGCCGGCGTCGGGGTCTGCGCCGCCTGGGGTGCGCTCGGCGTCAGCGGGGCGGCGGGTTCGCCGCTGCCCTGCGCCGATGCCTCGGGCGTCGGCTCAGGGTGGGCTGGCTCGCCGGTCTGCTCCTGGGGCTTCTTGCGCAGCCAGCCGAACAGGCTTTTCTTTTCGCCGGCCTCGGCCGGGGTCTTCTTGTCGTCGTTGGAACCAAACATGGAGACGGGTTTCTCAAGGGAGCGCCACGCGCAGCCTGCCTGAATAGCCGGCGCCGGGGTCAGAGGCAGGGTGAAAACGCAGTTTTGTGCTGGTTTTCAACGCTGCATGGCCAAGCACAGCAGCTTTAGCAGGCCCGAGACGTGGCCGCCAGGAAATCGGACAAGTATCCTAGCACCTCCCCGCCCGCCGACGCTAAGTCCACCGGGCCGCCGAAAAGAGCTTTATCCATGAATGCGATTGCCCGCCATGCCGCCGGCCTGCTGTTCGGCGCTCTCTCACTGCCGATGCTGGCAGTGGCCGCCGATCCCCAACCCACCCACGAATTCACCCTGGACAACGGCCTTAAGGTCATCGTCCGCGAGGACCACCGCGCGCCGGTGGTGGTGTCCCAGCTCTGGTACAAGGTCGGCTCCAGCTACGAGACGCCCGGCCAGACCGGCCTGTCCCACGCCCTCGAACACATGATGTTCAAGGGCAGCCGCAAGCTCGGCCCCGGCGAGGCCTCGCGCATCCTGCGCGAACTCGGTGCCGAGGAGAACGCCTTCACCAGCGACGACTACACCGCTTATTACCAGGTCCTGGCCCGCGACCGCCTGCCCGTGGCCTTCGAACTGGAAGCCGATCGCCTCGCCAGCCTGCGCCTGCCGGCCGACGAGTTCGCCCGCGAGATCGAGGTCATCAAGGAAGAACGTCGCCTGCGCACCGACGACAAGCCCAACTCGCTGGCCTACGAGCGCTTCAAGGCCATGGCCTTCCCCGCCAGCGGCTACCACACACCCACCATCGGCTGGATGGCCGACCTCGAGCGCATGACGGTCGAGGAGCTACGCGCCTGGTACGAAAGCTGGTACGCGCCGAACAACGCCACCCTGGTGGTGGTCGGCGACGTCACCGAGAAGGACGTCAAAGCCCTCGCCCAGCGCTATTTCGGCGATATCCCGCGCCGCCAGGTGCCGCCGGCGAAAATCCCGCGCGAGCTGAGCGAGCCCGGCGAACGCCTCATCACCCTGCACCTCAAGACTCAGTTGCCGAGCCTGCTGTTCGGTTTCAATGTGCCCAGCCTCACCACCGCCGGGAACCCGCGGGAGGCCCATGCCCTGCGCCTGATCGCCTCCCTCCTCGATGGCGGCTACAGCGCCCGCCTGCCGTCGCGCCTGGAGCGCAGCGAAGAGCTGGTGAGCGGCACCTCCGCCTGGTACGACGCCTCGACCCGGGGCGACAGCCTGTTCGTGCTGTCCGCCACGCCCAACGTGCAGAAGGGCAAGACCCTGGCGGACGTGGAGGCCGGCCTCTGGCGCGAACTCGAAGACCTCAAGAAGAATTCACCCTCCGCCGCCGAGCTGGAGCGCGTGCGCGCCCAGGTCATCGCCGGCCTGGTCTACGAACGCGACTCCATCACCAGCCAGGCCACCGCCATCGGCGAGCTGGAAAGCGTCGGTCTGTCGTGGCGGCTGATCGATGAAGAGCTGGACGCCCTGAAGGCCGTCACCCCGGCCGATATCCAGGCCGCCGCCCGCACCTATTTCACCCGCTCGCGCCTGAGCGTCGCCCACATCCTGCCCGAGGAAGCCCGCCATGACTGAGCGTACCGGCCAGCGTCACGGCCTGTTCGGCCCCGTCCTGCCCCTGCTGATCGCGGCCCTGGCGATGCCCGCCATCCCGGCCGTCGCGGACACCGCCGCCCCCCGTATCGAATCCCTTGCCAGCATTTCCAAGGAGGCTCCGGGCTACCGCAGCCTGGATATCCAGAGCTGGCGTACCGCCGAAGGCGCCAAGGTACTGTTCGTCGAGGCCCGTGAGCTGCCGATGTTCGACCTGCGCCTGACCTTCGCCGCCGGCAGCAGCCAGGACGGCGACGCCCCCGGCCTGGCCACCCTGACCAACGGCATGCTCAATGAGGGCGTGGCGGGCAAGGATGTCACGGCCATTGCCGAAGGCTTCGAAAACCTCGGCGCCGAATTCGGCAACGGCGCCTACCGCGACATGGCGGTGGCCTCGCTGCGCAGCCTGAGCGCGAAGGACAAGCGCGAGCCGGCCCTGGCGCTGTTCGCCCAGGTGGTGGGCAAGCCGACCTTCCCGGAAGACTCGCTGGCACGCATCAAGAACCAGTTGCTGGCCGGCTTCGAATACCAGAAGCAGAACCCCGGCAAGTTGGCCAGCCTGGCGCTGTTCGAGCGTCTCTACGGCCAGCACCCCTACGCCCATCCCAGC
This sequence comes from Pseudomonas indica NBRC 103045, assembly GCF_002091635.1. GTDB lineage: Bacteria > Pseudomonadota > Gammaproteobacteria > Pseudomonadales > Pseudomonadaceae > Pseudomonas_M > Pseudomonas_M indica. The sequence goes on from NZ_BDAC01000001.1 coordinate 395,363, forward strand.
GAAGGCACCGAACAGTCGATCCCCGCCATCGGCATCGACCAGTTGCGCGCCTTCCATGCCAAGGCCTATGCCGCCGGCAACGTGGTGATCGCCCTGGTCGGCGACCTCTCGCGCAGCGAAGCCGAGGCCATCGCCGCCCAAGTCTCCAAGGCGCTGCCGGCTGGTCCCGCGCTGCCGAAGGTGGCGGAACCGCAGGCGCCCAAGGCCGGGCTCGGCCACATCGACTTTCCGTCCAACCAGACCCACCTGATGCTGGCCCAGCTCGGCATCGACCGGCGCGACCCGGACTACGTCGCGCTCTACCTGGGCAACCAGATCCTCGGCGGCGGCGGTTTCGGCACCCGCCTGATGGAAGAAGTACGGGAGAAGCGCGGGCTGACCTACGGCGTCTATTCCGGTTTCAGCCCCATGCAGGTAGCCGGTCCGTTCATGATCAACCTGCAAACCCGTGCCGAACTGAGCGAAGGCACCCTGAAGCTGGTACAGGACATTGTCCGCCGCTACCTCGCCGAAGGCCCGACGCAGAAGGAACTGGACGACGCCAAGCGCGAACTGGCCGGCAGCTACCCGCTATCCACCGCGAGCAACGCCGACATCGTCGGCCAGCTCGGTGCGATCGGCTTCTATGACCTGCCGCTGACCCACCTGGAAGATTTCATGGAGAAGGCCCAGACGATGGATGTCGAACAGGTGAAGGCGGCCATGGCCCGTCACCTGGACCCGGACGCCTTCGTCATCGTCACCGCCGGGCCGACCATGGCACAGAAGGAACTGCCGCCGCCCACCGACAAACCCAGACAAGAACCCATCGGGGTTCCGGAGCACTGATGCGACAGCCAGCAGCGAAACGGCACGGCGGCCAGGGCCAGCTCCGCATCATCGGCGGCGAATGGCGCAGCCGGCGCTTCGCCTTCCCCGATGCCCCCGGCCTGCGGCCGACGCCGGACCGCGTGCGGGAAACCCTGTTCAACTGGCTCGCGCCTTATGTCCAGGGCGCCCGTGTGCTGGACCCTTTCGCCGGTAGCGGTGCGCTCTACCTGGAAGCCCTGTCGCGCGGCGCCAGCCAGGCCCTGGCGCTGGACCTCAACGCCGAGGCCATCGCCAGCCTGCGCCAGCACCTGGACACCCTGAACTGCGGCGCCGGGCAACTCCTGCAAAGCGACGCCCTGCGCTACCTGGAAAACCAGAGCCCGACGCCTTTCGATCTGGTGTTCCTCGACCCACCGTTCAACCAGAACCTCCTCGCCCCCACCTGTACCCTGCTCGAAGCACGCGGCTGGCTGGCCAAGGACGCCTGGGTCTACACCGAAAGCGAAGCCCAGCCCTCCTCCCTCGGCCTGCCGGCCAACTGGCGCCTGCACCGGGAAAAGAAGGCCGGCCAGGTGTATTACGCGCTATGGCAACGGGACTGAGCCAGCTACCGCTCTCCTCGCCCCGGCACGGCGCCACGGACAGCGGGTTCAAACCCGCCTGGTGGCTGCCCGGCCCGCACCTGCAGACGCTCTGGTCACCGTTCTGCCGCCAGGCGCCGAGCCTCGAGCGGACGCGGGAGCGGCTGTGGCTGGCGGATGGCGACTTCCTCGATCTCGACTGGCATGGCCCGCACTCGGCGGATGCGCCGCTGGTTCTGGTGCTGCACGGCCTGACCGGCTGCTCCAGCTCGCTCTACGTGCTCGGCCTGCAACAGGCCCTGGCCGCCCAGGGCTGGGCCAGCGTGGCGTTGAACTGGCGCGGCTGTTCCGGCGAGCCGAACCTGTTGCCGCGTGCCTATCACTCCGGTGCCAGCGACGATCTCGCCGAGGTCATCGCCCATCTGCGCGCCCAGCGGCCGTTAGCGCCGCTCTTCGCGGTGGGCTATTCGCTGGGTGGCAACGTGCTGCTCAAGCACCTGGGTGAAAGCGGGGCGGACTGCGCCCTGCAAGGTGCGGTAGCGGTGTCGGTGCCGTTCCGCCTGGATCAGTGCGCCGACCGCATCGGCCTGGGATTTTCGCGGGTGTACCAGGCGCACTTCATGCGCGCCATGGTCGCCTACGTGAAGGACAAACAGCGCCTGTTCGCCCACCAGGGGCTGGCCGACCGGCTGTCGGTGCTGGAGAAACTCGGCCCGCTGGACGGCATGCGCACTTTCTGGGATTTCGATGGCCGCATCACCGCGCCGCTGCACGGCTATGTGGATGCCCAGGACTATTACCGACGCGCGTCGAGCCGCTACTTCCTCGGCGCCATCCAGGTACCGACATTGATCATCCAGGCCGCCGACGATCCCTTCGTGTTCCCCCACAGCCTGCCGGAGCCCGGCGAGCTGTCCGCCAGCACCCGTTTCGAGCTGCATGCCAAGGGCGGTCACGTTGGCTTCGTCGAAGGGCCGCCGAATCGGCCCGGCTATTATCTGGAACGGCGCATCCCGGCCTGGTTACGGACGAGGGTCAACGACCGGCGCTGAACACGCCGGCCCAGTCGTTGGGGAAGCGGGTCTGCAAGGGCAATTGGTCGACCCGCCAGCGTTCCGGCAGCGGTTCCTCCAGCGCTGCCGGTACCAACAGGCCCAACTGACTCGCCGCAAACGGTGAGCGCAGGTCGCTCGGCAGGCGCCCGGCGCGGTCGGCCTGTTGCAGAATCCGCGCCTTCAGCCAGTTGCCGTCCGGCATGCGGACTTCCAGCGGCTGCCCCGCTTGTGCATAGCGACCATAACGCGGCTCCAGGTAGATCCAGAGCACCGGCTCGCCCATGCCTTCCAGGCGCATCAGCAGGGTGCCGGGGCCGACGTTCTCGCCTTCGCCGACCAGCACCTCGGCGACTAGGCCGGGGGCACTGGCGTGCAATTCGAGACCTTGCAGGCGGGACTCCAGCCAGGCCTGCTCGGCATGCTGCTGGAGCAGGTCGCGCGCCTCCCCGTAAGGCCGCTGGCTCAGCTCGCGCTGGCGACGGTCGAACGCCAGCAGATCGCTTTCCCGCGCGTCGCGTTCGCTTTCGGCGGCGATCAGTTCGGCCCGGGTCGCCGCGCCCTGCGCCAGCAAAGCCTGTACCTGGCCGACGCGCTGACGGGCGCGTTCGAGCTGGCGGCTCAGCACCTGCCGCTCATGGCCGTCGATCGATTGCGGAGCCGACGCCTCCAGCCCGGCCGGCAACGCCTGGAGCTGCGCCATGCGCGCACGCCATTCGGGATTGTCCAACTGGATCAGGCGCTGCCCCGCCTCCACCCGGTCACCAGCCCGGACATCGAGATGGGTCACCACACCGGCGTCGCGGGCACGAAGCTCCACCACCGGCATGCGCAGCTGGGCCGGGGCATCCACCAGCCAGAAGCCGTACAGCACCTTGCCGACAAACCACAGCAACGGGCTGGCGACGAGAAACAGAATCAGGTACCAGCGCAACCGGAAGGCCACGCGCTTGCCCGGTGCATAGAGCACCTCCAGGCCTTGTTCCCGGGTGGGGTTGTGTTCTTTGCGGCTGTCGAAACGAATCTTCATGGCTCGGTCACTTGGGGAAATCGGTCCAGGTCTGCCAATCCAGGCCGCTGACACCGACGGGCTGCAACTGGGTGCGCCAGCGTTCGGCTTGCCGGCGCAATTCCACCGCCGGCACACCGGCCCAGCTTTCCTCGGCCGGCAGCATGCGCTCGACGCTCTGCGCCAGGCGGAAGCGCACCGCTGGCCAGCGCAGGGCGATGTCTTCGGCCAGGGCGCCACTGCGCTCGGCATTGCGGGTGTAGATCATCAGGCTGACGCTGCGCACACCCAGACCGGGCAGCGCGCAGGGTATACAGGGCTGGTCGGCAGCGGGCTCGGCGAACCAGCGCGGATGGCTCGACAGCTCCAGGGGCCAGGGACTGACCTGGGCAGCGGCCTTCAGTGTGTCGAGCCAATCCTGCAGACGGCTGGTAGGCACCGGCCAGCCGAGCTGCTCCACTTCCAGATCGAGGTGCAGGCTGGCGAATGGCAGGCTCCGCAGTTGCTCGATCAGCGCGATTAGTCCGTCACGCTGGCCGGCGTTCAGCCAGGCGGGATCGCCCAGCAGCAGACTGACCCGCAGCCCCTCGCGCCCGGCCACGGCCAACAGCTCGCCCAACGCGGCACGGGTGGCCGGCAGGGCATCCACCTGCGCCTTGTCGAGCCCGAGGTAGATCGCCGTCATCCCGGCCCGCCGCAAGGCGCGCAGTTCCCCGGCGCGACGCTTCGGATCGAGCAGTGCGTGGCTGTCCCACAGGTAGCTGGCCTGGCTCCACTCAGCATCCGTCGACACCCTGTTGTCCCGGGCAGCATCCAGGGCGACCCACGGTTGGCGGCTGTCGCCGAGCAGCGCGGCGAAGGCGGCATCGTCGTTGCCGAATACGCCCAGCTCCGCCTCGCGCAGCCAGGCGGCATGCCAGGCGGCGATCAGGGCGAAGCCACTGAGGTAGAACTCCCGCTCGGCAACAAGCTCGGGCAGCACGCTCTGCTCGAGGTCCCGTTCGCCACGGGCGCGCCGCTCGCGCCAGGCGGCCCGGGCCGCCTCGAATTGCTCGCGCCGCAGCGTCAGGGTCGACAGCGCCGCCCGCTGGGCCCGCAGGGTACGGCCAAGCTCCCGCGCCAGGGTCCGCCGCTCGACGTCCACCTGGCGCAGAGCCGCCTGGTAACGCGCTTCGCCGAGACGCTCCCGAGCCCGGTCGTTGCCGAGCAGGTCGAAAGGCGTGGAAAAGTTGAGGCTGGCCACCAGACCGGTACCGGGGGCACCGCCGCCGCTGCGCTCTTCGACGCTTTGGGCGAGGCTGAAACTGGAATCCACTCCGGCATACCACGGGCTCTCGCGCCCCTGTTCGGCCTGCGCCAGACGGTCCTGGCGCTCGGCCAGGCGGGGATGCCGTTCGAGCAGGGCCAGCCAGCGCTCCTGCGCCTGCGGCCGGTCGGCCAGCGGCTCGGCGAGCGCTTCGGCATCGGTCTCCACGGGAGCACTGGCATAGGCCGCCACGGCCACGCGCACTTCATCGGTCACCCGTGCCGTTTCCGCGCAGCGACGGGCCAGTTCCTGCCAGCGGCTGCGCTGCAACTGCGCTTCGGAGGCCAGCAACCAGCCGCCCGCCTGACGCTGCTGGATACGCCGCTCGGCCGCCGTCAGCCCAGGTGCCAGGGCCGCGCACCAGCGCTGCTCCTGCTGGGCGCGCCACCAGTCGGCATAGGCGCCGCGCAGGGCCAGGCGTTGTTCGGCACGGCGCAGGGCCGCGCGCAGTTGCTGGCGCTGGATGTCGTGCTGGCTGGCCTGTACCGCATCGGCCTGGCGCTTCAGGCTGCCCAACAGCGGGTGGCGCACACCCACCGCCAGGTCGAGCCCGTCGTACTCGTCATGCACATCGTCGGTCACCAACTCACGGTAATGCCCGGCGCTGGTACCGGCGAAAAGCTGCCACCCCGCCTCGTCCTCGCGCAGCTCGCGCTCGGCGCGCAAGGCCTCGCTCTCGGCCTGGTCGGCGAGCCAGGCGGGGTCGTTCTCCAGCCCGTTCAACAGATCGGCCAGGGGTAACGGCGCCGCCATCGCGGGCAGGCTGAACAGGCAGGATAGTAGGAGCAACAGACGCAACATCAGAACTTCGTAGCCTTCTTCAGAACCCACCAGGGCGCCATGCTGGTTTCCTCATGGCCGCGGCGCAGCGCTTCGTTGAGCATCGCCACCGCGCTCCAGCAGCGCATCATCAGCATGAACAGCGGAAAGATCGGCACCAACAGGGCCAGGCGCAGGTCCTGGCGCGGGCGTTCGGAGACCATGACAAGCATCGCCAGGTAGAACAGCAGGGTGATCGTCAGGTAAAGCGTGTAGACCAGCACGAACAACAGCAGCAGGGTCGAGCCCGGCAACAGGAACAGCGCCGCCAGGCTGTAGCTGAGGATGATGAACGGCAACACCAACTGGAAGAAGAAGCCGCTGACCAGGGTCATCAGGAAATTCGGCCAGCCGAGCAGACGTGGTGTGATGCTGTGGCTGTGCTTGCGGATATAAAGGAAGAACAGGTCGCCATCCCAGCGCAGGCGTTGCAGGAGAAACTGGCGCAGGGTCGCCGGCGCGTCGGTGTGACCGATGGCCTCCGGCTCGAAGGGAATGCGCAACGGCCGGCGGCCGAAGTAGCTCTTGATCCGCAGGGTGAGGTCGAGGTCCTCGGCGGTATGGGTGTCCCAGCCGCCGATGCGTTCGAGGAAACTGCGTCGGAACGCACCGAAGGCCCCGGACACGTTGTTCACCAGGTTCCACTCGCCGAGGCCGATCTTCGACATGTGGATCGACAGCAGGTACTCCAGCGCCTGCACTGCCGTGCTCAGCGACGCCCAGGCATTGCGTACGCGCAAGCTGCCGGCCACCGCCGGTACCTCGGGGTCGGCGAAATGGCGGACCATGGCGCTGACCATGTTGTTGTCGAACGAGGTGTCGCCATCCAGCGCCATGACGATCTCGCCGGTGGCATGGGCCAGGCCGGCGTTCAGCGACGAGACCCGCCCGCCACGCTGCCACTTGGCAATCGGCCGCAGCTGCCGGCGCGGATAGAGATCGGTATTCAGGCGGAAATCGCGTACCGCACGCAGAGTCGTCTGGTTGGCGGTGGCGCCGTCGACCACCGGGATCATCTCGATATGGCCCGGATAGGTCTGCTCGCACAGGCTGAGCAGGGTCTTCTGTACGTCCAGCCCTTCGCTGTAGCAGGTGATGATGCACGACACCCGCGGCTGGTACAGGCTGTGCTGGGGCGTGCGGCTGTGCCGACGCGCGAACCAGCGCAGCACGCCGAGCAGCACCAGCACGTTCAGCGGCAGCTCGAACAGCAGGAAGAACGGGAACAGGCTCATGAACAACTGGCTCAGCCCATCCGGGCCGGACAAGTCGACGAGCAGCGCCTGGGCCTGTTCGAAGAAGCCGATCATCAGGCCAACTCACCCGCCAGCCGCGCCAGCAACAGCTCGCCATCTTCCTGTTCGAGCAGGTCCTGCGGCGCACTGAAGCCCACCATACGCAACTCGATGTCGCGGGCTTCCGAGGTCTTCAGCAGCTCGGCCACGCGGGCCAGCCGCTGGCGCAGACTGGCGAGCCCTTCGGCACCGGTGTTCGGCAGCAACAGCCAGAGATGTTCCTCGCTGCTGCGGGTGAAGCGGTCGGTCTCGCGTACCGCTTCCTGCAAACGTTCCACCAAGCTGTCCACCAGCGCGTGGCCGCTCAGTTCGCCAAGCTTGGCCAAGGTGCTGGCCAGGTTGACGAAGCGCAGCCCGAGCAGGGAGAACGCCGGCTCGCGGTAACGACGAACGATCTGGATCTGCCAGCCGAGCATTTCGCGGAAGGTACGCGCACCCAGCAGGTTGAGCCGGCCGAACTGCTCGCTGTGGCTCGTCTCACTGACGAAGCCCTGCCGGCAGCGCAACCGACCGGCTTCGGCCAGGCGGAAATGCCGCACTTCGCGCACCCGCAGCTTCTCTGGTTCGTGCACCTGGCCGCAGTCCAGGCAGCGGGCCTCCACGGCGGCATCGACGAAGAACGCCTGGCAACCGCGGCAGCGGTAGTTTTCCAGCGGCCGGTCGTAGTCGCTGCCGATGTGGCGCAGCCGGCTCAGGCAGTTCGGGCAGAGCAGCAGGCCGTCCTTGAGGAAATGCTCCTGCGGCGCGACGTGGCCGCAGGTGAAGCAATGCAGCGATGGCTGCCGCGCGATGTCCAGGGAGTGGCACTCGGCGCAGACATCCACGTAGTTCAATCGGCCCGAGCCACAGTCGATGCACAGGCGCAGGCGGTCCACCAGCTCGCCCTCTTCGAGCAGGCCCTGCTGGGTCATCAGTTGCAGCCAGACGAACGCATTCACCGACTCATCGATGGCCAGCGCCTCGAGCAGCGGGTAGCGGTAGTGCTGCGGCACCTGCGGATCGCGCAGGGCATGGATGTCGCCCCGCGAACGCAGCCACAGCCAAGCCAGCACGCGCGTCTCGAAACGCTCCGGCGCCGCCCCACGGTTGAACAGGGCGAAACGCTCCTTCCACAACCGCCACAACGGCGTCAGCGCACCCAGGTCGACCGGCGGCGTGCCATCGCCCAGGGCGGTGCACCAGGCATCCTGGTCGCGGCAGCAGTAGATCAGGCTGAAGCGATAGCTTTCGCTCAGGCGCAGGCTACGGAGCGCCTGGCCGGCGAGCGGGCCGGGCAGGTCCAGCAGGAGGACGTCATAGGCGGGCGCGGCGAGCAGTTCGGAGAGATCGCCGAAGCGGTCGAGCGGCGAAAGAGACAGGCTCGACTCGGCCGTCCCCAGAATGGCGACGCGAGGAGAAGAAGAAGGCATGTTCAGAGGCGACCGGATAGTTGCGACGCGTGGCGCGAATCACATCGGGCGCGACTCTAGCATGTAGTGGCACTATGGTCCGAGCGAATAATGGCCAACTGACACCACCTTTACACTTGAAGTGTCAGTCCCGCCACTGACTGGCAGGATCGACTTATGACCATCCGGTTTTTTTCAACGCTAAATCCAGGCTGCGGGCAAACCGGGGTTGTTTAGAAGCTCATCCCTCAATGCTCGCTGACAACCAACCGATACCGGTCGATTTCGCCGACACGGGCTGACCTGCCACACAGCATCGCTCCACAACTTGGCCGGATTTATCCCCTTTTGTCCTCATCTATCGTTCTGCCCGTGACGCACCGCTGACAGAATCGATGCGAACGGGCACGCGGGAAGCCCCAGAAGAACAATCGGTTAGAGCCTGCGATAAGCATGTCGAGCGCAATCAGCATCGAGCATCTGTGCATGGAATTCGGCGAGCCGGGGCAAGGGATGAAGGCCCTGGACGATGTCTCCCTGGAAATCCGTGCCAACGAATTCTTCACCCTTCTCGGCCCTTCCGGCTGCGGCAAGACCACCCTCCTCAGGCTGATCGCCGGCTTCGAACAGCCGACCTCCGGCGTCATCCGCCTGTACGGCGAAGCCATGCAGGACCTGCCGCCGTTCCGCCGCCCGGTGAATACCGTCTTCCAGAGTTATGCCCTGTTCCCACACATGACGGTGGCGCAGAACATCGCCTTCGGCCTGGAGATGCGCGGACTTGGCCGGGCCGAGATCGACCGCACGGTAAGCGCCATGCTGGAGCTGGTGAAGCTGCCGGACGTCGGCCGGCGCCGTGCCGATCAGCTTTCCGGTGGCCAGCAGCAACGCATCGCCCTGGCCCGTGCCCTGGCCAATCGGCCGAAGGTGCTGCTGCTCGACGAATCGCTGTCGGCCCTGGATCTCAAGTTGCGCAAGGAGATGCAGATCGAGCTGAAGCGTTTGCAGGCGGACACCGGCATCACCTTCATCTTCGTCACTCATGACCAGGAAGAAGCCCTGACCATGTCCGACCGCATCGCGGTGATGAGCAAGGGCCGCATCCTGCAGATCGGCACGCCCAGCGCAATCTACGAGGCGCCGGTCAATCGCACCGTGGCCGACTTCATCGGCGAGACCAACTTCCTTACCGGCGAAGGGACACCGGAGGGCCTGCGCCTGGCCGATGGACAGTGCCTCGCCCTGAACGAACCGGCCAGCGGACCGCTGACCCTGGCAGTCCGCCCGGAACGCATCCGCCTGAGCGACCAGGGCAATCTGGAAGGCCGCCTGGAGGACATCGTCTACCTTGGCACCGACACCATCTATCTATTGGAAGTCGCCGGCCAGAGCGGTTTTCGCGTGCGCCGGCAGAACGACGAGGGCGCCGGAAACGGGCTGCATCCCGGCGCGCGGGTCAGAATCCAGGTGCCGGCCGCGGCATTGCGGGTACTCGCCGAATGAGCACGTTGCAACAGCGCCAGCAGGCACGGCAGTTACGCCATCGACTGCTGCTCAGCGCACCGGCGATGGCCATGCTCGGGGTGTTCCTGTTGGTGCCGCTGGGCATCATGCTGCTGGTCTCCGTGTTGCAGGGCGGCGACTACGGCGGCGTGAAATGGGGCGAGTACTCGTTCGAGGCCTATGTCAGCTTCTTCTATGAGCGCGATCTCGACGACAGCCTGGTGTTCAATACCGACTACCTGCAAATCTTCCAGCGCTCCTTGTGGCTCTCGGTGCTCACCACCGCCGGCTGCCTGCTGATCGGCTTTCCCACCGCGCTGTACCTGGCTTTACAGGACGAGAAGCGCCGCAACCTGTTGCTGTTCCTGGTCACGGTGCCGTTCTGGACCAACCTGCTGGTGCGGGTGTACGCCTGGATACTGCTGCTGCGCAACGGCGGGCTGGTGGACAGCGGCCTGGGGCTGTTCGGCTTCGACGGCAGCCTGGGCATCCTCTACAGCGACGCGGCGGTGATCGTCGGCCTGCTCTACAGCTTCCTGCCGTTCATGGTGCTGCCGATCTACACCAGCCTGGAGAAGCTCGACTGGCGCCTGGTGGAGGCGGCCTTCGACCTCGGCGCCAACCGGCGCAAGGCGCTGCAACGGGTGATCGTCCCGCTGGCGATGCCGGGCATCGTCGCCGGCACGCTGCTCGTCTTCATCCCCTCGCTGGGCAACTACATCATTCCCGAGCTGCTTGGCGGCGGTAAGTCGCTGATGATCGGCAACCTGATCCAACTGCAGTTCGGCACCGCCCACAACTGGCCGCTGGGGGCGGCGCTGGCGTTCGTCCTGCTGGCCCTGGTGCTGCTGGCGATGCTGTCCTACAACCTGCGCTTCCGGCAGCCGGCCATGGAAGGCCACGCATGAACCGGCGCAACCCCCTGTGGCGCTTCACCGGCGTGCGGCCGACCGCCTGGTTGTTCTTCGCCTTCCTTTATGTGCCGATCGTCGTCCTGGTAGCCCTGAGCTTCAACGGCGGCCAATCGGCGACGCTATGGAACGGCTTCAGCCTGAAATGGTATGCGGCGGTGGCCAACGACCCGGAAATCGTCCGCGCGGCGAAGAACTCGCTGATCGTCGCCAGCCTCGCCACCCTGATCGCCACTATCCTGGCCACCTTGGCGGCGCTGGGCATGCACGGCCGGACGTTCCGCGGACAGACGCTCATGGGAGGCGTGCTCGGCCTGCCCTTGCTGATACCGGAGATCGTCACGGCGGTAGCGACTCTGATGTTCTTCTCTTTCATCGGCCTGAAGCTGTCACTGTTCACCATCCTCATCGCCCATGTGGTGTTCTGCATTCCCTTCGCCTATCTGCCGATCCGCGCCCGCCTGCAGGGCATGGACCCGCGCCTGGCTGAGGCCGCCGCCGACCTGTACGCCTCGCCCTGGCGGGCCTTCTGGCGGGTGGATTTCCCACTGCTGCTGCCCGGCATCCTGTCCGGGGCGATGCTGGCGTTCATTATTTCCATGGACGACTTCGTCATCACCTACTTTGTCGCCGGGGCCGGCGCGACCACCCTGCCGGTATACATCTTCAGCGCCATCCGCATGGGCATCTCGCCGAAGATCAATGCGATTTCCTCGATCATCCTCCTGATTTCAATTCTGTTCGTCGCGCTTTCCTATTACGTCGGCCAACGCCGACGCTGACCGCAAGAAGGAGCTTGGCCATGACCTTACGCCGTACCCCGCTCGCGCTTTCCCTGCTACTGAGCCTGGGCCTCAGCGCCACCGCCCATGCCGCCGGCACCCTGCACTTCGCCAACTGGTCGGATTACTACCCGCCCGAGCTGCTGAAGAAATTCGAGGCGGACACCGGCATCAAGGCCTCGCTGGACGCCTACGACTCCAACGAGACTCTGCTGGCCAAGCTCAAGGCCGGTGGCGGCAGCTACGACGTGGTGGTGCCCTCGGACAGCTTCATCGAAATCATGGTGGCGGACGGCCTGCTCCAGAAGTTCGACAAGAGCAAGCTGCCGAACCTGAAGAACCTCAAGGCGAACTTCCAGGACCTGCGCTTCGACCCCGACCATGACTACAGCGCGCCCTACCTCTGGGGGACCACCGGCTACAGCTACGACAGCGCCAAGGTCCCGGGCGGCGTTCTGGAAGAAAGCTGGAAACCCTTCTTCGAACCGCCGGCCGAGCTGAAAGGCCAAGTGGTGGCGCTCAACTCCATCGAAGACCTGTACATCCCCGCCGCGCTCTACCTGGGCGTCGACCGCTGCACCGAAGACCCGAAGGAAGCGAAGAAGATCCAGGACCTGCTGCTGAAACAGAAACCCATGCTGGCCATGTACAACAGCGACGGCACCATCGAACGCATGGCGGCCGGCGAGGTAGTGATGCACCAGCAATGGAACGGCGCCTTCCACCGCGCCCATGAGCAGCGCGACAGCCTGGTGTACGTCTATCCCAAGGAGGGCGTGCACGTATTCATCGACAACTTCGCCATCCCCAAAGACGCCGCCAACGTCGAGGAAGCCCACGTCTTCATCAACTGGATGCTGCAGCCGGAAAACATCGCCGCCGCCTCCAACTTCGCCAAGTACAACAACGCGGTGGAAGGCTCGGAAAATTTCATGGACAAGGCGCTGTTCGACGACCCGGCGATCAACACGCCACAGGACAAGCTCGACCGCCTGCGTCCCTTCCAGCTCTGCTCGCCCAAGGCCTTGAACCTGCGCACCAAGGTCTGGACCAAGCTGAAGAAATAAGCCCGACGCCCCGACAGGCGGCCCGTTGCGACGCGCCGCCCGAGCCGACTCATCCCGGAGAACCAGCATGCTGACCCTCTACAGCGACGATCACCACCTGCATCACGGCAAGCACGAGCTGATCGGCGGCCAATTCCAGCCCTGCTTCGAGAAACCCAGCCGCGCCGACATGGTGCTGGAGCGCGTACGCGCGGTGAAACTCGGCGACGTGCGCCCCCCCCAGGACTTCGGCCTGGCGCCGATCCGCCGGGTGCACGACGCCGGCTTCCTGCGCTTCCTGCAAAATGCCTGGAGCGACTGGCAGGCCCTCGGCCGCGATCACGACATGCTGCCCATCGCCTGGCCGACGCGGCGCCTGCGCCAAGTCGAACCGACCGATATCGACGGCCGCCTCGGCTACTACTCCTTCGACGCCGGCGCGCCGATCACCGCCGGCACCTGGCAGGCCATCCTCAGCTCGGCCAACGTCTCCCTCAGCGGCCAGGCCGAACTGACCAAGGGTGCCCGCGGCGTCTTCTCGCTGTGCCGCCCGCCGGGCCACCACGCCGCGGCGGACTACATCGGCGGCTACTGCTACCTGAACAACGCCGCCATCGCCACCCAGGCCCTGCTCGACCTGGGCGCGAAACGGGTGGCTATCCTCGACGTCGACTATCACCACGGCAACGGCACCCAGGACATCTTCTACGACCGCGCCGACGTGCTGTTCACCTCGATCCATGGCGATCCGCGCTTCGAGTACCCCTACTTCCTCGGTTTCGCCGATGAAAAGGGTATGGGTGTCGGCGAGGGCTTCAACTTCAACTACCCGCTGGCCGCTGGGAGCGACTGGTCGGTGTGGGGCCTGGCACTGGCCGACGCCTGCCGGCAGATCGCCGCCTATGCACCGGATGCCCTGGTGGTCTCACTGGGCGTGGACACCTTCAAGGAAGACCCGATTTCCCAGTTCAAGCTGGACAGCCCGGACTACCTGCGGATGGGCGAAGCCATCGGCAGGCTGGGCCTGCAAACGCTGTTCGTGATGGAAGGCGGTTACGCGGTGGAGGAAATCGGCATCAACGCGGTGAACGTGCTGCAAGGATTCGACAGCGTCCAGTCGCGCTGATGACTCAGAGCCGGCCCAGTTGCCAGGGGTCCGGCTCGCGGGTGTCCTTGCGGAAGACATAGAACAGGTTGGGCTCGCCGACCATGTAGATGTTGCCGTCGTCGTCCATGGTCACCCCTTCGGCCTGCTGGATGCCCTCGTCCAACCCGTTGAAGCCGCCGATCAGGCTGATGAAGCTGATCGGCTTGCCGTCGCCGTCCAGCTCCAGCAGCAGGCGCGACTCGTCGGACAGCACCAGGATGTGGCCGGTGCGCGGGTCCACCGTCACCGAGGACAGGTCGCGGACGAACAGGTCGTCCGGAGACAGCGGCTCCAGCTTGCCGGGCGCGCCGTCCTCGCCGGGGAACGGCAGACTGAACAGGCCCAGCGGGCTGCGCTCCTTGGCCAACAGAAGACGCTGGTGCCGCGCATCCCAGCCAATCCCCTCGAAGCCCTTGTTGCCGGCCTCGGCGAAGCCCAGGTCGAAGGTTTCCAGCCGCCGCAGGTCGATGCTCTGGTCGGTTTCCGACAGCCAGAACGCCGCGAGCTGGCGCTTGCGTTCATCGATGATCGCCAGCCGGCCATCGCCCAACGCCTCGACCCCCTCGGGATTGCTGAACCCCCGCAGCTCTATCCGCCGCAGGACTTCGCCCTCCAGCGACAGCTCGACCAACAGAGGGTGCTTGCCGGTCACGGTAAAGAGGGTTCGGGTCGCAGGATTGAAGGTCAGGCCGGACGTCTCGTCGTTCTCCAGCCCGGCCAGCGGCTTACCCTGAAGGGCAGCGTAATAACCCGGCAGCCAGATATTCGCCTCCCGCTCACCCTTGGTCAGGTGGCGCTCCTTGAACCAGTAATAGAGGCGATCGTCCCAGTGCAGGTAATTCACCAGCGTGGCACTGACGACCAGCACCCCGGCCAGCAACAGCCAAAGAGGGCGAAACGGGAGGGGAGCGAGGGAACGGAGCATCGACGACGACCTGACTGAGCGATGGCCATCAGACTAGCCCTCGACGGTTAAGTTTCTTCCCGGATTCCGGGGGCCATGCCGGCCCCCTTGTCATCGCGTCGTGCGAATAGGTCAGAGCACCCGGCTTTCGAAACGCGACAACCCTACCAATTCCAACGCCAGGCTGTCCCCGGAATTCAGCGGGCCGACGCCCACCGGCGTGCCGGTCAGCACCACGTCGCCCGGTTGCAGGCTGAAATGGCCGCTGATGTGCTGAATCAGCGGCAGGATCGGGTTGAGCATGTCGCGGCTGTTGCCGTCCTGGCGGACTTCGCCGTTGATGGTCAGGCGGATGCCGATGTCGGTGGTGTCTTCCACCACGTCGCCCGGCACGAAGGGCGCCAGCACGCAGGCGCCGTCGAAGGACTTGGCGATTTCCCAGGGGTAGCCCTTTTCCTTCAGGCGCGCCTGGACGTCGCGCAGGGTCAGGTCCAGTGCCGGGGCGAAGCCGGAGATGGCGTCGAGGATTTCCTCGCGGCTCGGCTGGCGCGACAGCGGCTTGCCGATCAGCACGGCGATCTCCGCCTCGTAGTGCACGGCGCCACGGTCCGCCGGAATGGCGAAACCGCCTTCCAGCGGCACCGCGCAGCTACCCGGCTTGATGAACAGCAGCGGTTCGCTCGGCACCGGGTTGTTCAGTTCCTTGGCGTGCTCGGCGTAGTTGCGGCCGATGCAGACGACCTTGCCCAGGGGGAAATGGATGGGGGTGCCGTCGATATACTGGTGCTGATAGCTCATAGGATTGCTCCGCAGCTGCAAGCCTCAAGCTGCAAGTGAACGCGTCATGCTTTTTCTTGCGGCTTGGAGCTTGCGGCTTTAGTTAAAGATCTTGCCGGGGTTCATGATGCCGTTCGGGTCGAACGCCGCCTTCACCGCCTTCATGTAGGCGATCTCGGCCGGCGAACGGCTGTACTCCAGGTAGTCGCGCTTGGTCATGCCGACGCCATGCTCGGCGCTGATCGAGCCGTTGTACTTCTGCACGGTCTCGAACACCCACTTGTTCACTGTGGCGCACTTGGTGAAGAACTCTTCCTTGCTCAGGCTTTCCGGCTTGAGGATGTTCAGGTGCAGGTTGCCGTCGCCGATGTGACCGTACCAGAGCACCTCGAAGTCCGGGTAGTTCTGGCTGACGATAGCGTCAATGTCGGCGAGGAACGCCGGAACGCGGGACACGGTGACAGAGATGTCGTTCTTGTACGGCGTCCAGTGAGAGATGGTCTCGGAGATGAACTCACGCAGCTTCCACAGGTTCTTCAGCTGCTGCTCGCTCTGGCTCATCACGCCGTCGATCACCCAGCCTTGCTCGACGCAATGCTCGAAAGTGGCCAGGGCCTGCTCGGCACGCTCCTCGGTGGTGGCTTCGAATTCCAGCAGCGCGTAGAACGGCGCGCGGGTCTCGAAGGGCGCCGGCACATCGCCGCGCTCGAGGATCTTGTCCAGGCACTTGTCGGAGAAGAATTCGAAGGCGGTCAGGTCCATCTTGTCCTGGAAGGCGTGCAGGACCGGCATGATGGAGTCGAAGTCCGGTGTGCCGAGGACCATCGCGGTGAGGTTGGTGGGCTGGCGCTCCAGACGCATGGTGGCCTCGACCACGAAGCCCAGGGTGCCCTCGGCGCCGATGAAGAGCTGGCGCAGGTCGTAGCCGGTGGCGTTCTTGATCAGGTCCTTGTTCAGCTCCAGCAGGTCGCCCTTGCCGGTGACCACCTTGAGACCGGCCACCCAGTTACGGGTCATGCCGTAGCGAATCACCTTGATCCCGCCGGCATTGGTGCCGATGTTGCCGCCAATCTGGCTGGAACCGGCGGAGGCGAAGTCCACCGGATAATAGAGCCCCTTGTCTTCGGCGAACTGCTGCAACTGGGCGGTGATCACGCCCGGCTGGCAGACCACGGTGCGGTCCGTGACGTTGAAGTCGAGGATGCGGTTCATGTAGTCGAAGGCCACCACCACTTCGCCATTGGCGGCGACGGCGGCGGCGGACAGGCCGGTACGGCCGCCGGAGGGCACCAGGGCGACCTTCTTCTCATTGGCCCAGCGCACGATCGCCTGGACTTCCTCGATGGTCTTCGGGAAGGCGATCGCCAACGGAGCGGGGGCGAAATGCTTGGTCCAATCCTTGCCATAAGCGCTCAGGGAATCGGCGTCAGTCAGGACTTTGCCTGGCTCGACCAGGGTTTTCAGCTCTTCGATCAAAGCGGTATCGGTCATCTGCGGAACTCTCGGATCATTCATGGTCGCCCTGAGAACGATTCAGGTCGCAACCGAGCAAGGAAAAGGGAGAACATGCTAGCATACGCCCCCCGTGGATCGCGCCCCTCAGCCGATTTCGGGCACCGGCATCCGCCGGTTCGCCAGCGCCACCGCTGGCCGTTTCCCTGAACATTTCACCGGGATCACAGGTACGCAGATGAGCAAGACCTCTCTCGACAAGAGCAAGATCAAGTTCCTTCTCCTGGAAGGCGTCCATCAAACCGCCGTGGACACCATCAAGGCAGCCGGTTACAGCAACATCGAGTATTTCACCGGTTCGCTGCCGGAAGACCAGCTCAAGGAGAAGATCGCCGATGCTCACTTCATCGGCATTCGCTCGCGCACCCACCTGACCGAGGAAATCTTCGACCACGCGAAGAAACTGGTCGCCGTCGGCTGTTTCTGCATCGGTACCAACCAGGTCAACCTGGAAGCCGCCCGCGAACGCGGCATCGCGGTGTTCAACGCGCCCTATTCGAATACCCGCTCGGTGGCCGAGCTGGTACTGGCCGAAGCCATCCTGCTGCTGCGCGGCATCCCGGAGAAGAACGCGTCCTGCCACCGCGGCGGCTGGATCAAGAGCGCGGCCAACTCCTTCGAAATCCGCGGCAAGAAGCTCGGCATCGTCGGCTACGGCTCCATCGGCACCCAGCTCTCCGTGCTGGCCGAGGGACTGGGCATGCAGGTGTATTTCTACGACGTGGTGACCAAGCTGCCGCTGGGTAATGCCCAGCAGATCGGTTCGCTGCACGAACTGCTCGGCATGGCCGACATCGTCACCCTGCACGTGCCGGAAACGCCCGCCACCAAGTGGATGATCGGCGAGAAGGAAATCCGCGCCATGAAGAAGGGCGGCATCCTGATCAACGCCGCCCGCGGCACCGTGGTGGACCTGGAGGCCCTGGCCGCCGCGATCAAGGACAAGCACCTGATCGGCGCCGCCATCGACGTGTTCCCGGTGGAGCCGCGCTCCAACGACGAGGAGTTCGTCAGCCCGCTGCGTGGCCTGGACAACGTGATCCTGACCCCGCACATCGGCGGCTCAACGGCCGAAGCACAGGCCAACATCGGCCTGGAAGTGGCGGAAAAGCTGGTCAAGTACAGCGACAACGGTACCTCGGTCTCCTCCGTCAACTTCCCGGAAGTGGCCCTGCCGTCGCACCCGGGCAAGCATCGTCTGCTGCACATCCACGAGAACGTGCCGGGCGTGATGAGCGAGATCAACAAGGTCTTCTCGGACAACGGCATCAACATTTCCGGCCAGTACCTGCAGACCAACGAGAAGGTCGGTTACGTGGTCATCGATATCGATGCCGAGTACTCGGACCTGGCACTGGAAAAGCTGCAGCAGGTGCGCGGTACCATCCGCAGTCGCGTGCTGTTCTGAGTTGCAAAGCGCAGTAAAAGCAGGGAGGCCTCGGCCTCCCTTTTTCTTTCAGGCCGATTTCACGTCACGGCCACCCGTGCTTCGGGTACGGCGACCGTCACGCCTTGGCGCATCGGCGCGTTCGGATTCTTCAGGGCGTACAGGTAACAGTCGGCCATGCTGTGGTTGTCTTCGATGCTGGCGTAACTGGCGGTGAAGGTGACCGCCAGGCCGATGTGCTGGTAGAGCCAGCCCCCGGTCACGCCGGGCGGCACTTCGGGCACCACGTCGCTGTCGTTGACGACCCGGTAGGTCGGCACGTTGAGCCCGTTGTAGCTGTCGGCGAAGCTCGGCGCGGCCAGGCGCGGGCTGGCGAAGTTGTAGTGTTGCAACGGCAGGTCCGGGTAGCGCTCGCGCAGGTCGAGCACCGCCAGGCTCGACAGTGCACAGCCCAGGCTGTGCCCGCATGACCACAGTTGGCCGCCCGGCTGCAGGCTGTCCACCGCTTGCAAGGCCAGGTCGCGCAGGGAGCCATACAGCTTGAGGAAGCCGGCATGCACCGAGCCGAGGCCGGGTTGCCAGGGATAGGTCTGCTGGTCCGCATCTAGGTCGTCCAGCCAGTCCTGCACCGACTCGGTTCCACGGAACACCAGATAGACCTCGCCCTGCGGGTCGCGGGCAGCGAAACCGAACGGCTCGGATTCGTTGAGGAAGTGCAGTTCGCTGAGAATGCTCCAGATCGGCGCCGAGAAGCGCCAGCCGCCCATATCCGGCGTCTGCCAGGTGAAGTCCTGGGGCCGGCGCGGTTTGCCCTGCGTCTGCCACTGGGTGTACTGGTCGTAGGCGGACTCCACCAGGTTGGCGCACAACAACGCCTGTGGCAGAGAGAAGCCTTGGGGGAAGTAGAGGGGAAGACTGGACATCAGGGCCTCCTTGCCTATGTGGACTGTGCTTCCCCACTCTAGTCGATCGCTATGAATCCTGCTCGCTCGGGAGGAAACCGCCGACGACAGGTTCGCTCGCCGCTCTAGCGGCGGTATTCCCCGGCCGCTTCGGGCTGGTATTCGACATCCAGCAGGGTCAGCCGCAGCGGCTTGCCAGACGGTGTCGGCCAGTCGATGTGCTGGCCCACGGACAGGCCGAGCAACGCGCAGCCCACCGGCGCGAGGATGGAGACGGTGCCTTCGGCGCCGGCTTCCTGCGGATAGACCAGGGTCAGGTGGTATTCCTTGCCACTGTTGTCGTCGCGGCAGTGAACGCGCGAATTCATCGTCACCACGCCCGGCGGCACCTCGTCATGCCCGACCACCTGGGCCCGCGCCAGCTCCTGCTCCAACGCCTGGGCTGCGGGGCCGTATTCCTCCAGGCCATCGAGCAGCTTTTCCAGGCGTTGCAGATCGAGGCGGGTAATGGTGATCGACGGTGTACTGGTCATGACGAACGCGGCTCTCCTGAGTTGTACCGGGCGAAAGCTTTCCCGCCGGGACGGGCCGGAAAGCGAAAACACATAAAGTTGGATATCGGGTCGCGGGATCGCGGCGACGTGACGGATCGGAAAAGGCGCGGCCCGTTCGAGTGGGTCAGCACGCAGACCGGGGCTCTTGCGCACCCGGGACACCGATCGTGACGGGCGCAGGCCCTTGAGCGGACCCTAACACAGCAGTGCAAATAAGCAAGACCACCCGGTCAGTGGGGAAAAGGTGCCAGGCGGGCATGGGCCTGGGCGCAGATTTCCCGGCGTCGCACGTTGTCGGCCCGACCCCACTCGAGGATTTCTTCCAGCGTGCGACCGCACCCGAGGCAGACATCCCGGGTATCGAGACAACAGACCCGCCGGCACGGCGAAGCGATCGTCTCCTCCCCGGTTTCGACGGCCGCCTCAGAGGTCTTCGAACTCGAGTCCTTCACCGATCTGCTCCCGGGTCACCCGCTCCATCAGCTCGCCCAGCGGCTCCTCGCTGGTATCGCAGATCCAGCGGCCGCTGTCCGGATCGTAATCGAAATGGAAGCCGCCGGAACGCGCCGCCACCCATAGCTGGCGCAGGGCCGGCTGGCGACTGAGGATCACTTGACTGCCGTTCTCGAAGCGGACGGTGAGTACGCCCGCCGAGTTTTCCAGGTCGACATCCAGGTCGCTGCTATCGAACACATCCTCCACTGCCTCCTGGGCGGCATCGACCAGATCGTGGAAGCGGGCTTCGCTAAGGGTCATGGGGCGGGGTCCTCGGAAATGAGTGAAAGATGCCGACGGTACTCGCCGGGGCTCTGTCCGGTCCAGCGGCGGAACGCACGGGCCAGCGAACCGGGCTCGCTGAAACCAACGAGAAAGGCGATGTCGGCCAGCTCCAGCGCCGGGTCGCGCAGATAATGCAGCACCAGTTGCTGGCGCGTTTCATCCACCAGTTGGCTGAAGGATAACCCGGCTTCGCGCAGACGCCGTTGCAAAGTGCGGGCGCTGAGCGCCAGCGCCTGGGCCAGCCGCTCCAGATCGGCACCCTGTTCCGGAAGCTGGCGGGCCAGTTCCAGGCGGGCGCGATCCAGCACATGCGGCCCCTGGCGCAGCTCGCCGAGCAGGCGATCGGCATAGGCGTCGAGCATCCGCCGCACCTGGGCATCCGCCTGGCCGAGCGGCGTGGCGAGCAGGCGCTTGGGGAACACCAGGGCGTTATCGACCTGATCGAACAGCACCGGGCAGCGAAAAATCCGTTGGTGCTCGCCGATATCGGGCGGGGCCGGATGCTGGAAGCGGACCTCGGTGGGCGGAATGTCCAGGCCACTGACCCAACGGCCGAAGGTGGTCCAGCCGGCCAGGGTCTCCTCACTGATCTGCCGTTGCTGCTGCGGCAGCAACGGCTCCCAGCTGTGCGCCACCTGGGGCTCCAGTCCGGCCCGCGGCGGCTCGTCGGCCAGCCCGACACGGCCGAGATTGCCCACCAGCGAGGCATAGCGCGCCTGCCGGTGCAACGCATCGGCCAGGGTCGCGCAACTCATCACCAGATAACCGAGCACGCCGTAGTAACCGGGTCGCACCGCCTCACCCAGGTGCAGGCCGAGATCCGGGTCGCCGGTCAGTTCGACGGCCTGGCCGAGCAGCTCCAGGTAGGCACTGGCGGCGATACGCTGGTCGCGCTGGGCGAGGATTGTCACAGGCAACTGGACGCGAGCGAGGAAAGCCGCCGGCTCGACGCCCCGGCGTTGCAGAAAATCCACCAATCCCTGCAGATAAGCCACCGACACCGAACTGGCCAGCGGTTCGGCAATCTCCATCGAGCCTCCCGTCCTCACGATCCCACCATCCAGTACACCCCCACCGCGCCAACCGGGCAACCCGGCGGCGCCCCACGCTCAGCTGGAAGCCGCGCCGGGCGGGAGCCCGGCGCATAGGCAAGGCGCCGGGGGGCCGGTATACTCCGGCCCAATTCACGCTTT
This sequence comes from Pseudomonas indica NBRC 103045, assembly GCF_002091635.1. Classification (GTDB taxonomy): domain Bacteria; phylum Pseudomonadota; class Gammaproteobacteria; order Pseudomonadales; family Pseudomonadaceae; genus Pseudomonas_M; species Pseudomonas_M indica. The sequence goes on from NZ_BDAC01000001.1 coordinate 417,021, forward strand.
TACAAGGATTTCGCCATGAAGCGCCTGCTGCTTCCCTTCCTCGCGCTCGTCATCCTCGGCGCCGGCCTCACCGGCTGCGGCCAGAAAGGCCCGCTCTACCACCCGGACGATGAAAAAGCCGCCAAAGAACACAGCAAAGACCGTTACGAATTCTAAGGAGGCGTCATGCAAGCCTTCACCTATCGCGACGGTCGGCTGTTTGCGGAGGACGTAGCGCTGTCCGCCATCGCCGAGCGCTTCGGCACCCCGACGTACGTTTATTCGCGTGCCCACATCGAGGTCCAGTACCACGCCTATGCCGATGCCCTGGCCGGCATGCCGCACCTGGTCTGCTTCGCCGTCAAGGCAAACTCCAATCTGGGCGTGCTGAATGTCCTCGCGCGCCTCGGCGCGGGCTTCGATATCGTTTCCCGTGGCGAACTGGAACGCGTCCTGGCCGCTGGCGGCGCGCCGGACAAGATCGTCTTCTCCGGCGTCGGCAAGAGCCGCGAGGACATGCGCCGCGCCCTGGAAGTCGGCGTGCATTGCTTCAACGTCGAATCCACCGAGGAGCTGGAGCGCCTGCAACGGGTCGCCGCCGACATGGGCACCACCGCATCCATCTCGCTGCGGGTCAATCCGGATGTGGATGCCGGTACCCACCCCTACATTTCCACCGGCCTCAAGGAAAACAAGTTCGGCATCGATATCGAGCAGGCCGAGGCGGTCTACGCCCGTGCCGCCGCACTGCCGAACCTGCGCATCCTCGGCGTCGATTGCCACATCGGTTCGCAGCTCACCAGCCTGCCGCCGTTCCTCGATGCACTGGATCGCTTGCTGGTCCTCGTCGATCGCCTCGCCGCGCGCGGCATCCAGATCCGCCACCTGGATCTCGGCGGCGGCCTGGGCGTGCGCTACAAGGATGAAGAGCCGCCATTGGCCGGCGACTACATCGCCGCTGTGCGCGAGCGCATCAAGGGCCGCGACCTTGCCCTGGTGTTCGAGCCCGGCCGCTTCATCGTGGCCAACGCCGGCGTGCTGTTGACCCGTGTCGAGTACCTCAAGCACACCGAACACAAGGATTTCGCCATCATCGATGCGGCGATGAACGACCTGATCCGCCCGGCCCTCTACCAGGCCTGGATGGATGTGTCCGCCGTGCAGCCGCGCGAGGGCGAATCGCGCCGCTACGATCTGGTCGGACCGATCTGCGAGACCGGCGACTTCCTCGCCAAGGATCGCGAACTGGCCCTGGCCGAAGGCGACCTGCTGGCCGTTCGCTCGGCCGGCGCCTATGGTTTCGTCATGAGTTCGAACTACAACACCCGCGGCCGCGCTGCCGAGGTGATGGTCGACGGTGCGCAGGTCTTCGAAGTCCGTCGCCGCGAAACCCTCGAGGAACTCTACGCCGGCGAAAGCCTGCTTCCGCAGTGAGGCCGCAACCATGCTATTGCGCTTCACCAAGATGCACGGCCTCGGCAACGACTTCATGGTCCTCGATCTGGTCAGCCAGCACGCGCACATCCAACCCAAGCACGCCAAGCAGTGGGGCGACCGGCACACCGGCATCGGCTTCGATCAATTGCTGATCGTCGAGCCGCCGACCAACCCGGACGTGGATTTCCGCTACCGCATCTTCAATTCCGACGGTTCGGAAGTGGAGCAATGCGGCAACGGCGCGCGCTGCTTCGCCCGTTTCGTGCTGGATAAGCGGCTGACCGTCAAGCGACGCGTCCGCGTCGAGACCAAGAGCGGCATCATCGAACTGGACGTGCGCCCGGACGGGCAGATCCGCGTGGACATGGGCGCGCCGCGCCTCGCCCCGGCCCAGATTCCCTTCCAGGCCGAGGCGGAAGCGCTGAGCTATCCGGTCGAGGTCGACGGCCAGCAGGTCGAGCTGGCCGCGGTCTCCATGGGCAACCCTCACGCCGTGCTGCGCGTCGATAGCGTCGCCAGCGCGCCGGTGCATGAGCTGGGGCCGAAGCTGGAGCATCACCCGCGCTTCCCGCAGCGCGTCAACGTTGGCTTCCTGCAGGTGGTCGACCGCCAGCATGCCAAGCTGCGCGTCTGGGAACGTGGCGCCGGGGAAACCCAGGCCTGCGGTACCGGCGCCTGCGCCGCCGCCGTCGCCGCGATCCGCCAGGGCTGGATGGATTCGCCGGTGCAGATCGAACTGCCGGGCGGCCGCCTGTCCATCGAGTGGGCAGGCCCGGGGCAGCCGGTTATGATGACCGGGCCCGCTGTCCGCGTGTATGAAGGACAGGTTCGTCTATGACCGGAAACCGCTTATGACCGACCAGCGCCAGGACCCGCCCGTCACGCTCGACTCCGAGACCGTCGCCGCCTACCTGCGCCTGCACCCGGAGTTCTTCGTCGATCACGAAGAGCTGATCCCGGAACTGCGCATCCCGCACCTGCCGGGGGAAGCCGTTTCCTTGGTGGAACGCCAGGTCAAGCTGCTGCGCGAGCGCAACATCGAGATGCGCCACCGTCTGTCCCAACTGATGGACGTGGCGCGCGACAACGACCGGCTGTTCGACAAGACCCGCCGTCTGGTCCTCGACCTGCTCGATGCGGCCAGCCTCGAGGAAGTCGTCAGCGCGGTGGACGACAGCCTGCGCCATGAGTTCCAGGTACCCTTCGTCAGCCTGATCCTGTTCAGCGAATCGGCCCTGCCGGTGGGCCGCTGGGTCAGCATCGCCGAAGCGCACCAGGCGATCGGCGGCCTGCTCACCGGCGGCAAGACCATCTGCGGCGTACTGCGCCCGCATGAGCTGGCGTATCTCTTCGGCGAAGACCAGGGCCCGCAGGTGGGTTCGGCGGCGGTGGTCGCCCTCACCCACCAAGGACTGCACGGCGTGCTGGCGATCGGCAGCCCCGATCCGCAGCACTACAAGAGTTCCCTGGGAACCTTGTTCCTCGGCTATGTCGCCGAGGTGCTTTCCCGCGTTCTCCCGCGTTTCGCCACCCCGCTGCGCTCGGTGCGCTAGAAGCGGCGGCAAGCTACAGGCTTCAAGCGGCAAGAAAAAGCACAAGCGATGCGCTCCGCTTGAAGCTTGCGGCTTAAAGCTTGAAGCTTGCCTTGCCTTCCATCCGCTTGGAGCTTGAAGCTTGAAGCTCGCTGCTGACCTTGACGCCTATCTCGAACACTTGCGCCGCGAGCGGCAGGTCTCGTCGCATACGCTGGATGGCTATGCCCGCGATCTGCGCAAGGTGCTGGAGTTCTGCGAGAGCGAAGGGCTGGGTGAGTGGTCCGGGCTCGATACGCCGCGGCTGCGCCGCTTCGTCGCCAAGCTGCACATGCGTGGCCAATCCAGCCGCAGTCTGGCCCGGCTGCTTTCGGCCGTGCGCGGCTTCTATCAGTACCTGGTGCGCGAAGGCCGCTGTCGTCACGACCCGGCCGCCGGCCTGAGCCCACCCAAGGGCGAGCGCCGCTTGCCCCGCACGCTGGACACCGACCGCGCCCTGCAATTATTGGAAGGTGCCGTGGAGGACGATTTCATCGCCCGCCGCGACCAGGCCATGCTGGAGCTGTTCTATTCCTCCGGGCTGCGTCTTTCCGAACTGGTGGGGCTCGACCTGGATGGCCTGGATCTGCCCGCGGGGCTGGTCCGGGTACGCGGCAAGGGTAACAAGGTGCGTGAGCTGCCGGTGGGCAGCAAAGCACGCGAAGCTCTGGAGGCCTGGCTGCCCTTGCGCGCCCTCGCCCGTCCGGCCGACGGCGCGGTTTTCGTCAGCCAGCAGGGCCGGCGTCTCGGTCCCCGTGCCGTACAGTTGCGGGTGCGCCAGGCCGGCGTGCGCGAACTGGGCCAGCACCTGCACCCGCACATGCTCCGACACAGTTTTGCCAGCCATTTGCTGGAATCGTCCCAGGACCTGCGGGCCGTACAGGAGCTGCTTGGACACGCCGACATTGCTACCACGCAGATTTACACGCATCTGGACTTCCAGCACTTGGCGACGGTGTATGACAGCGCCCATCCCCGGGCCAAACGCAGTAAGGACAACACCGAATGACGATTCACCTGATCACCTTCGATCTCGACGACACCCTTTGGGACGTCGCGCCGGTGATGAACAACGCCGAGGCGGCGTTGCGCGAATGGCTCGGCCTGTACGCCCCACGCCTCGGCCCGGTACCGATCGAACACCTGTGGGCGATCCGCGCCCGCCTGCTGGAAAAAGAGCCCGCCTTGAAGCATCGACTCAGCGAGCTGCGCCGGCGCATCCTCTTCCATGCCCTCGAAGACGCAGGCTATCCGTATCGGGAGGCCATGGCGCTCGCCGAAGGCGGTTTCCAGGTCTTTCTCGCCGCACGGCATAAGGTAGAGCTGTTCCCCGAAGTGCACCCGACCCTGGAAGTCCTCGCCAATCGCTACCGCCTCGGCGTGCTCACCAACGGCAATGCGGACGTCCGCCGCCTGGGACTGGCCGATTATTTCCAGTTCGCTCTCTGCGCCGAGGAGCTGGGTGTGGGCAAGCCCGATCCCCACCCCTTCCGCGAAGCGCTCAAGCGCGCCGCTGTGGAGGCCGAATATGCCGTCCATATCGGCGACCATCCCAGCGACGACATCCAGGGCGCACAGGCCGCCGGACTCCGGGCCATCTGGTACAACCCGCAAGGCAAGGCCTGGCCAGCCGAACGCGCACCGGATGCGGAAATCCGCAGCCTGGCGGAATTGCCGGCACTGCTGTCGGGCTGGTGATCGTCACCCGGCCGAACCACCGCCATCCGCTACCGGCGGCATAAACGTCGGGCATGAAAAAGCCCGCGTCATGCGCGGGCTCTTTCGTCAGCATCCGGGTGCTCAGATAGGCCGGCTACCGTATTTGCTGTCCGGCTTTTTCGGCGGGTCAGCGACTACGTTCGGCTCGACTTCCTGCACTTTGCCGCCACGCGCGAGGAACTCTTCCATCGCCCGGGCCAGCGCTTCGCGTTCCTTCTGCTTGGCTTCGATACTCGGCAATTCGTCGACCTCGACAGCCGCCTTGGCTTTCTTGCCAGGCGCGGCTACGCGCTCGTCATCGCTCTCGACCTCGGCATCACCCTCATCCGCGGCGGCCAGTTCCTCGCCGTCCTCCTCGTCAGCCCCTTCCAGCTCGTCTTGTTCCAGTTCTTCGTCGCTCATGTTCAACCTCATGACTTGCGAAAAGCAGGTTAGTTATAGCCCAGCCGCGCACGCTACGTGCGCCACCGGAAAAATTTCAACAACCGTTCCGATCGAGTGGCCGCGACCTTCGGTACTGCTCCGCGGAGCGACGCCACGGTCGCATTCCACCCGATCCAGGGCGCCCCGTGAAGGGGGTGCCGTTCAAAAATCGCCATGCAGGGTCGCCAGGACCCGGCGGGCGCCGCCGTGATCGCGGTGCTCCCCCAGGTAGATACCCTGCCAGGTCCCCATCGCCAGACGCCCCTCGCTCACCGGCAGGCTCACCTGACAGCCGAGCAGGCTCGCCTTGAAGTGCGCCGGCAGGTCGTCCGGACCCTCGTAATCGTGTTCGTAGCCTTCCGCGCCCTGGGGCACCAGACGGTTGAAGAACCGCTCGAAGTCCCGCCGCACCGCAGCGTCGGCATTCTCGTTGATGGTCAAGGATGCCGATGTGTGCTGCAGCCAGAGATGTAACAGACCTGCCTTGCAACGAGACAGTTCCGGCAATGCCGCCACCAGCTCATCGGTGATCAGATGAAAACCTCGAGGGCGCGCACGCAGGGTAATCAGGCTCTGCTGCCACATGTTCGGATCTCCCGCACAGGTCTGGCGCGGCATTCTAGCGCGGCCCCGAAAAAAACAAAGGGCGCCGTAGCGCCCTTTGAACGTTATCGCGGAATCACTGCTTGGTGAATTCCGGATAGGCTTCCATGCCGCATTCGGCGATATCCACGCCTTCGTATTCTTCTTCCTCGCTGACACGCAAGCCGACGACCAGTTTGAGAATGCCCCAGACGATCAGGCTGGCTACGAACACCCAGGCGAAGATGCAGCCGATCCCCAGCAACTGGGCACCGATGCTCGCATCGGCGTTGGTCAGGCAGACGGCCAGCAGGCCCCAGATGCCAACCACGCCGTGAACCGAGATGGCACCGACCGGATCGTCGATCTTCAGCTTGTCCAAACCCAGGATGCTGAACACCACCAGCACGCCACCGACGCCACCGATCAGGGTGGCCTGGATGGCGCTCGGGGTCAGCGGCTCGGCGGTGATCGCCACCAGGCCGGCCAGGGCGCCGTTGAGGGCCATGGTCAGGTCGGCCTTGCCGAACAGAATGCGGGCAACGATCAGCGCGGCGATCAGGCCACCGGCAGCGGCCATGTTGGTGTTGACGAACACGTTCGCCACGGCACTGGCGTCTTCGATGGTGCTGGTCTTGAGCTGCGAACCGCCGTTGAAGCCGAACCAGCCCATCCACAGGATGAAGGTGCCAAGGGTGGCCAGCGGCAGGTTGGCGCCGGGAATCGCGTTGACCTGACCGTTCGCGCCGTACTTGCCCTTGCGCGGGCCGAGCAGCAGGACACCGGCCAGGGCCGCGGCGGCACCGGTCATGTGCACCACGCCGGAACCGGCGTAGTCGAGGAAGCCGGCAGCGTTGAGGAAGCCCGACCCCCACTTCCAGTAGCCTTCCACCGGGTAGATGAAGCCGGTCATCACCACCGCGAAGGCGAGGAAGGTCCAGAGCTTCATGCGCTCGGCGACGGCGCCGGAAACGATCGACATGGCGGTGGCAACGAACACCACTTGGAAGAAGAAGTCGGCACGCGCGGAGTAATACGGCGCGTCTTCGCCACCGGCCGCGACCACGTCGACGGCATGCTCGTCACCGAGCAGGAAACCGATGCTGGGGAGGATGCCGCCTTCCGGGCTGGAGTACATGATGTGGTAGCCGATCAGCATGTACATCACGCAGGCGACGGCATACAGCGCCACGTTCTTGGTGAGGATCTCGGTGGTGTTCTTGGCCCGCACCAGGCCGGCTTCGAGCATGGCGAACCCCGCCGCCATCCACATCACCAACGCGCCGCAAACCAGAAAGTAGAAGGTATCCAATGCGTACTGCAAAGGAATCAAAGCGGTGTTTTCCATGGTTTACCCCTTGCCCTGGCGCTTGCGGCGCCGTGCGGTTGAGGCGCCCGGGTTGGCTCCGGGCGCGCTTCGTGTACTTATAGGTTGTATCCGCGCTCGTTGTGCAGGGAGAGATCGAGGCCGACGGTCTCTTCCTCTTCGCTGACACGCAAGCCCATCACGAGGTCAATCACTTTCAGGATCACGAAGGTCACCACAGCGGTGTAGATGACCGTGAACAGCACGCCTTCGATCTGCACCCAGAGCTGCCCGGCGATGCTTTCCACCTCACCGAAACCGCCTAGCGACGGAGCGGCGAACGCACCGGTCAGGATCGCACCGACAATGCCGCCGACGGCGTGCACGCCGAAGACGTCCAGCGAGTCGTCGTAGCCCAGCTTGCGTTTCAGGCTGGTGGCGCAGAAGAAGCAGATGACACCGGCGGCCAGGCCGATCACCAGCGCCCCCATCGGGCCGGCAGTGCCGGAAGCCGGGGTGATGGCCACCAGGCCGGCGACAGCACCGGAGGCGATGCCCAGGACGCTGGGTTTGCGGTGGGTGATCCACTCGGCGAACATCCAGGCCAGGGCCGCAGTAGCGGTGGCGATCTGGGTGACCAGCATGGCCATGCCGGCGGTTCCGTTGGCGGCCACGGCGGAGCCCGCGTTGAAGCCGAACCAGCCGACCCAGAGCATGCTGGCGCCGATCAGGGTGTAGCCGAGGTTGTGCGGCGCCATGGCGGTGGTCGGATACCCCTTGCGCTTGCCCAGCACCAGGCAGGCCACCAGGCCGGCGATACCGGCGTTGATGTGCACCACGGTGCCGCCGGCGAAGTCGAGCACGCCCCAGTCCCACATCAGTGCGCCGTCACCGCTCCAGACCATGTGGGCGATGGGTGCATAGACCACGGTGAACCAGACCGCCATGAAGATCAGCATGGCGGAGAACTTCATGCGCTCGGCGAAAGCACCGACGATCAGGGCGGGCGTGATGATGGCGAAGGTCATCTGGAAGGTGATGAACACGCTTTCCGGGATGCTGGCCACCAGACTCTCGGTACCCAGACCGGCAAGGAAGGCTTTCGACAGGCCGCCGATGAAGGAATTGAGATTGGTGACGCCCTGCTCCATGCCTGTAGTGTCGAACGCCAGACTGTAGCCGTAGATCACCCATAGGACACTGATCAGCCCGGTGATGGCGAAGCACTGCATGAGCACCGAGAGGACATTCTTGGAACGCACCATACCGGCGTAGAACAATGCCAGGCCGGGGATGGTCATGAACAGCACCAACGCAGTCGCGACCAGCATCCAGGCCGTGTCGCCACTGTTCAAGGTCGGTTCCTCGGCCAGGGCAAGGCCCGGTACGAGGGACAAAAGGGCTCCTAGCCCTGCGATTTTTCGCAGAGTCATGGTTTACTCCTGGGGCGTGGGGTTCGGAGGCTTTAGATCGCGTCGGTGCCGGTTTCGCCGGTCCGGATACGGATAGCCTGTTCCAGGTTCACCACGAAGATCTTGCCGTCACCGATCTTGCCGGTGTTGGCAGCCTTGGTGATGGCCTCGATGACGCGGTCGAGCTGATCGTCGGCGATAGCCACGTCGATCTTCACCTTGGGCAGGAAGTCGACGACGTATTCGGCGCCACGGTACAGCTCGGTGTGGCCTTTCTGCCGACCGAAACCCTTGACTTCGGTGACGGTGATGCCCTGCACGCCGATCTCCGACAGCGACTCGCGCACGTCGTCCAGCTTGAACGGCTTGATGATGGCAGTGACTAGCTTCATGAAACTCTCTCCCGTGTAAGGTGGACTTGCCCCAGGAATACGAACCCGGCTCAAGTCTAAGCGCAGTGTCTGGCTTTGTAACGCGCCGACCGCCCTGGACCGGCCGCTCGGTGCTCAACCATCGCTTCCAGCGAAGCTTCCTCCCCCGCTTCGCCAGTGCACCGGAACTGCATCGGTGCATGCGTCACCGGGGCCCAAGCAGAATTCTTGCCAGATGGGACAACCGTTTGATTTTCAAGCGATTGCCGCCTGAGACCCGCGTCACATCTGGCTTTGCGCCGCACACAACGCACAACAACAGTGCAGACCACCAACCACCACTGCTCGAAAACTGTGCACACCCGCCACTGAAAATCACTATAGCCACTGCGTGATACACTGCCGCCTTTATCCACGGAACTATGCCATGCTGCCGCCCAAAGCCTTGCTCGATGCCCTCGGCACCCATGCTTCGCGCCTGTTCAACGGCGATGCGCCGCTGCCGCGCCAGGAATTCGAAACCCAGTTCAAGGCCTTGTTGCAGAGCGCTTTCAGCAAGCTCGACCTGGTCAGCCGGGAAGAATTCGACAGCCAGATGGCCGTGCTCGCGCGGACCCGCTCCCGCCTGGAAACGCTCGAAGCCAAGGTCGCCGAACTGGAAGTAAGACTCACCCAGGAAACCACGCCGCCCACCGAGTGATGCACCTCCGGGCGGCATGCGATCAAGGAGCGATGCATGTCCCTGGCTATCGTCCATAGCCGCGCCCAGGTCGGTGTCGAAGCACCGGCCGTCACCGTCGAAGCCCACCTGGCCAACGGCCTGCCCTCCCTGGCCCTGGTCGGCCTTCCGGAAACCGCTGTCAAGGAAAGCAAGGACCGCGTTCGCAGCGCCATCCTCACCTCCGGCTTCGAATTTCCGCCGCGTCGAATCACATTGAATCTCGCGCCAGCCGACCTTCCCAAGGACGGTGGACGCTTCGACCTGGCCATCGCCCTGGGCATTCTTGCCGCCAGCGGCCAGTTGCCGCCCGATAGCCTGGACCGCGTCGAATGCCTGGGCGAGCTGGCGCTCTCCGGTGCCCTGCGCCCCGTCCAGGGCGTCCTCCCCGCTGCACTCGCCGCCCGCGACGCCGGACGCACCCTGGTGGTGCCGCGGGCCAATGCCGAGGAAGCCTGCCTCGCCAGCGGCCTGACGGTGATCGCCGCCGACCACCTGCTGGAGCTGGCCGCGCATTTCAACGGCCATACGTGCTTGTCGCCCTACCAGGCACAAGGTCTGCTGCGGCAAACCCGCCCTTACCCGGACCTCGCCGAGGTCCAGGGACAGAGCGCCGCCAAGCGCGCCCTGCTGGTGGCTGCGGCGGGATCGCACAATCTGCTGTTCAGCGGCCCGCCCGGCACCGGCAAGACCTTGCTGGCCAGCCGACTGCCCGGCCTGCTGCCACCATTGGATGAGCGTGAGGCGCTGGAAGTCGCCGCCATCCATTCGGTGGCCAGCCACACGCCGCTGGACGCCTGGCCACAGCGCCCGTTCCGCCAGCCTCACCATAGCGCATCGGGCCCGGCCCTGGTGGGAGGAGGCAGTCGCCCGCGTCCCGGCGAGATCACATTGGCGCATCAGGGCGTGCTTTTTTTAGATGAGCTTCCCGAGTTCGACAGGAAGGTCCTGGAAGTCCTGCGCGAGCCCATGGAAAGCGGCGAAATCGTGATCGCCCGCGCCCACGACAAAGTCCGCTTCCCGGCCCGCTTCCAGTTGGTCGCGGCGATGAATCCCTGCCCTTGCGGCTACCTGGGCGACCCCAGCGGACGCTGCCGCTGCTCGCCAGACCAGATCCAGCGCTACCGCGCCAAGCTCTCCGGGCCGCTGCTCGACCGCATCGACCTGCACGTGACGGTCGCCCGCGAAGCCACGGTGCTGAATGCCCGCACTATCGACGGCCCGGACAGTGCCGGCGCCGCCCGCGAGGTGGCCCGGGCGCGGGAGCGCCAGTTGAGTCGCCAGGGCCGTGCCAACGCCTTCCTCGACCTGCCCGGCCTGCGCCAGCACTGTGCCCTCGACGAAGACGACCAGCGCTGGCTGGAAACCGCCTGCGAGCGTCTCGGCCTGTCCCTGCGCGCCGCTCACCGCATCCTCAAGGTGGCGCGCACCCTTGCCGATCTGGAGCAGGCCGAACGGATCGGCCGGCAGCATCTGGCCGAAGCGCTGCAATACCGCACCAACCTCGGCTGACTCAGCTCCGCGCCGCGCCCACCGCCTGGATGCGCGCAGCCCAGATGACGGTGTCCGCGAGAATGAACAGCGTGTCGTTCCCTTGGCCACCGAAGCAGAAGTTCGCCACCCCCGGCGCGACGATCTCGCCGATGAGGTCGCCGCACGGCTCGAATACCTGGATACCGCTGGCCGACGAGCTGTAGACGCGCCCAGCGCTGTCCAGCTTGATGCCATCGGGGATGCCCGGCGCGACCACGGCGAACAGTCGCTCGTTGGCCAGGTGGCGACCGCCGCGCACATCGAAGGCACGAATATGGTGCGGGCGGTCGACCACATAGCTGCCAGGACCCTGGATCGCGCCGCTGTCGGTGACATAGAACACCGACTCGTCCGGCGAGAAGGCCAGCCCGTTGGGTTTGTCGAAACCATCCGCCACCACTGACAGCATCCCGCTGCGCGGATCGTAGCGATAGACGAAATCCCCCAGCAGCGGCGCATCCTTGAAGCCCTGCAAGGCGCCGTAGCTCGGATCGGTGAACCACACCGTCCCGTCGCTTTTAACCACCACGTCGTTGGGCGAGTTGAAGCGCAGCCCGCACCATTGGTCGACCAGGGTTTCCACTGCCCCGCCCTGCTGGCTCATCCGGGTGATGCGCGCAGGCTCGGTCTTGCTGCCCTGCTCGCAAATCACCAGGTTGCCCTCGAGGTCCAGCGTCATACCGTTGGCCATGTTGGCGTTGGCGCGGACGGTCGTGACCGCCTCGGCAGGCAGCGGAAATATCTCGCCGGCCAGCGAGACCCGTTTGATATCGACCCGCTGGAAACCCGGCAGCGGAACCTCGACATTCTGCGGGACGGTAGTGAAATACAGCGCGTCCTCGTCCCGCACATACACCGGCCCCTCGTGGGCATTGGTTTCTACCAGGGTGAAGAACCGCGGATCGGGACCGGTGACGTCGTGAAAGGCTTCGCTGTAGGCGATGAAATGCGGGCTCATGGGTGAATTCCTTTTCGCGGGATTCCGTCGCCTGAGCTTAGTCCACCGTATCTAGTCCAACAGCTTCACCGCTGGCAGGCACATCGCCGCCACCTCGGCCACCAGAAAGTCGCGCAACCGCTGCAGCCGCTCCTGCCCGCCCCGCCCCTTCGGCCAGACCAGGTAGTAGCTTTCGCCGCTGGCGACTGCACTCGGCCAGGGCAGGCCGATGCGGCCCTGCTCGATGTCCTCGGCGATCATCACCAGGTCGCCGATGGACACGCCATATCCTCGTGCCGCCGCGACCATGCCCAGCTCCAGCGTGTCGAATACCTGCCCGCCCTTGATCGAGACTTGCTCTCCCAAACCCATGCGCTGCAGCCATTTGCGCCAGTCGCGGCGGTCCGGTGTCGGGTGCAGCAACTCCGCCTGCGCCAGACGCTCCGCCGTCCAGGTCTCCTCGGCGGCCAGCGATGGCTCGCAGACCGGGATCAGCCATTCGCGAAACAGCAGCGTCATTTCCCAGTCCGGGTGAGCGGCACCTTCGCCCAGAAGCAGCACTGCACAATCGAAGGGCTCGTTGGCGAAATCCGCCTTGTCCACATCCATCCAGGCGCTGGTCAGTTGCACTTCAATATCACGGTGCTGGTGACGGAAACGACTGAGGCGCGCCAGCAGCCAGCGCATGGTCAAGGTCGAGGGCGCCTTCAAGCGCAGGATGCGGTCGTCCACCTCCAGGGTCGCGCAGGCCCGCGCCAGGGCATCGAAGCCGTCGCTGATCCCCGGCAGCAGCAGGCGGCCCTGCTCGCTCAGCCGCAGGTTGCGGCCCTGGCGCTGGAACAGCCGGCAGCCGAAGTGCTCTTCCAGCGTGCGGATGTGCCGGCTCACCGCGCTCTGGGTGATGGCCAGTTCTTCGGCGGCACGGGTGTAGGAGGCATGCCGGGCAGCGGCTTCGAAAGCACGCAGGGCATAGAGCGGCGGCAGGCGACGCATCACTGATTCAACTCATGAGTTTCAGTCATGTCTGGCATCGCTTTTATCCTTTTGTGCGTCAGACGTTGGCTCATAAGAATAACCGGCATTCCCTACCCGGCCGAAAAACAGCGACAAGCCTGGCCATTGAGCCCTACTCATATGACGCAACCCCTTCGCAACGAACTCCGGGCCATCCTGCACCTGGCCGGCCCGCTCATCGCGGCCCAGTTGGCGCACGTACTGATGGTCTTCACCGACACGGTGATGATGGGCTTGCTCGGCCCCGACGCCCTGGCCGGCGGCGGCCTGGGCGCGGCCAGCTATTCGTTCGTGTCGATCTTCTGCGTCGGCGTGCTGGCCTCGGTGGGCAACCTTGTTGCGATCCGTCATGGCGCCGGCGATGCGCTGGGCGCCGCGCGCCTGGCACAGACAGGGCTGTGGCTCGGCTGGGGCCTGGCGCTGGTGGCGGGATTGCTCCTGTGGAATCTGCAGCCGTTGCTGCTGCGCTTCGGCCAGGCGCCGGACAGCGTCGAGGGCGCCATGCAGTTCCTCTCCACCCTGGTGTTCGCCCTGCCCGGCTACCTCAGCTTCATGACCCTGCGCGGCTTCACCAGCGCCATCGGCCGCGCCGGCCCGGTCATGGCGATCAGCATCGGCGGAGCGCTGGCCAATGTGGTTCTGAACTACGCACTGATCCAAGGCTGGTTCGGCCTGCCGCGCCTGGGCCTGGCCGGTATCGGCCTGGTCACCGCGCTGGTGATGAACGGCATGGCCCTGTTACTGGCAAGGCATATCGCCCGGCATCCCGCTTACGACGTCTATCCACTGATTGCCGGGCTTTGGCGGCCGTCGCGCGCGGCCCTGGGCGAATTGCTGCGCCTGGGCCTGCCGATCGGCGGCACCTATGCGGTGGAATCCGGTCTCTTCGCGTTCTCCGCGCTGTGCATGGGCGCGCTTGGCAGCACCCAACTGGCGGCACACCAGATCGCCATTCAGTCGGTCTATGTGGCCTTCATGGTGCCGGTGGGGATTTCCTACGCCGTGACCTTCCGCATTGGCCAGCACTATGGCGCAGGGCGCCTGCTCGATGCGCGCCGGGCCGGGCGCCTGGGCATCGTCTTCGGTGCTGCCTGCATGCTCGGCTTCGCCGCGCTGTTCTGGCTGGCCCCGGCCTGGGTAGTCGGCCTGTTCCTCGATGGAGCCGACCCGGCGTTCCACGACGTCTTCGAACTGGCCGTAGCCCTGCTCGCCGTGGCGGCCTGGTTCGAACTGTTCGACGGGACCCAGACCATCGCCATGGGCGCGATTCGTGGCCTGAAGGATGCCAAGACCACCTTCTGGGTCGGCCTCGCCTGCTACTGGCTGGTCGGCGCGCCGGCGGCCTGGCTGCTGGCGTTCCCCCTCGGCTGGGGCGCCACCGGCGTCTGGTGGGGGTTGGCCCTGGGCCTGGCCTGCGCGGCGCTCGGCCTGACCCTGGGTTTCGAGTGGAAGACCTCGCGCCTGCTCGATCCGGAGCGCGGCGATGCTACCGACGCGCGAGCCGCACTGCTTTAAGCGACTGGCGAGCCTTCCAGCAGCGAACGACGGATGCCGAACATGAGGAAGCGCGCCAGATCGTTGATCGGTAGCGCCTTGCTGATCAGATAGCCCTGCACCTGGTCGCAGCCGAATTCCCGCAACGTCTCCAGCTGCTCGTCATTCTCCACGCCTTCGGCGACCACCTTCAGGTCGAGGTTGTGCGCCAGGCTGATCATGGCCCGCACCAGTTGACGGTTCCCGGGGCGCTCACCCATGCCGGCGACGAAGCTGCGGTCGATCTTCAGCAGGGTGATCGGCAGGTTGTTGAGGTGGACGAAGGAGGAGAAGCCCGTGCCGAAATCGTCCAGGGAGAAGCGCACGCCCAGCTTGCCGAGCGCCTGCATGGTCTGTAGCACCTGGTCGCTACGGCGCATCACGGCGGTTTCGGTCAGCTCGAATTCCAGCCACTCGGCGGCGACGCCCCGTTCGCGAATCAGACGCTTGAGGGTGGGCAGCAATTGACTGTCCTGGAACTGGCGGAACGACAGGTTTACCGCCATGTGCAGGCTCGGCAGGCCCCGCCCGCGCAGCCACTGCATGTCGCGCAGGGCACGGGCGATGACCCAGTAGCCGAGCGGCACGATCAGGCCGCACTGCTCGGCCAGCGGCACGAACTCGTCCGGCCCCAGCAGGCCGCGTTCGGCGTGGCGCCAGCGCACCAGCGCCTCGAGCCCGACGATCTCGCCGCTCTCCAGGTGCAGGCGCGGCTGATAGTGCAGCTCCAGCTCTTCGCGGCGCAGCGCCCTGCGCAACTCGCCTTCGAGATCGGCCAGGCTGCGCGCGTGGCGGTTGATCCGCGCGTCGTAGAAATGGAAGGTGCAACCCTGGCGACTCTTGGCCTGGCGCATGGCGATGTGGGCGTGCCACATCAGCGGGTCGGCGCCCGTCCCGGCTTGGGCATGGGCCAATCCCAGGCTGCAGCCGATCAGCAGGCTCTCGTCGTCCACCCGGTACGGCTCGGCGAGGGCTTCGATGATACGCTCGGCGACCCGCTGCGCCCGCTGGCCGTCACGCCGCACGTCAAGCAGCAGGGCGAATTCGTCGCTGCCCAAACGCGCCAACTGGTCGCCAGCCTCCAGTTCGGCCTTGATCCGGGCGACGACCTGGAGGATCAGGTGATCGCCGGCCTGGTGGCCGAGGGCGTCGTTGGCATGGCGGAAGTTGTCGAGATCGAGATGGCCGAGGACCAGCCCTTCCGGGCACTCGGCCAGCCGGGCGGCGAGCAGGGTGTGGAAGCCCTGGCGGTTGGCGATGCCGGTCAGCGGGTCCTGTTCGGCGAGCCGGTCCAGGCTGCCCTGCAATGTGCAGCGTTCGCGCGCGTAGCGCAGGCAGCGACGCAGGAGTTCGGGGGTCAGGCTGCCGCGAACCAGCCAGTCGCAGGCACCGGCCGGTGAGAACTCCGGCTCGGCCTCGAGCAGCGCCACCATCGGCAAGGGGCACTCGCTGCCGGAGGGCAGGTAATCCGGCGTGGCCAGCACCAATCCTTCGGGGGTTTCATCGAACAGGCTGCTGGCGATATCCCAGGACGGCGCGGTGATGACCGGCGGCGCACCCAGCGTTGCCAGGCACTGATCGAGCAAGCGGCCCCAGGAGGGATCGTCGGTCAGGAGCAACAGGCGCAGAGGTTCGACGAGCGCAGACAAAGAAAATCCCCCGAGTCAGGTTGGACGCGCGGACCATCGCGGCACGTCGCGAACAACGTGCCGCATGCGCATCCCTACGCGGGAATCTGTCCGAAAGAAGGCCCGGCCGCGTCGGTGCGGCATCACGTGAATGACGCAAGTTATCCAGACATCCCTGCAATCGCCAGCACCTGCCGTCGATCCTGTGAGCGGCATCATGCATGAACGGATGAAAAGTGACGGAGTGAGTGCCGGGCGTCACTGCAGGGCAGACGCACGTACCGACGGATGACCGTGCCGATGCTGCAGCAGCCGCTCAAGCTCGCGCAACGGCAGGGGTTTACTGATCAGGTAACCCTGGGCTTGGTCGCAGCCGAACTGGCGCAGCAGTTCCAGCTCTTCCGGCGACTCGACGCCCTCCGCCACCACCTCCAGGCCGAGATTGCCGGCCAGGTTGATCATGGCCTTGACCAGCCGGCACTGCTCGGGCCGTACGTGCATGCCGGAGACGAAACTCTTGTCCAGCTTGAGCAGGGCGATCGGCAGGCTGGCGAGGTGGACGAAGGAGGAGAAGCCCGTGCCGAAGTCATCCAGGGAAAAACGCACGCCCAGTTCACCGAGGGTATGCATGGTTCCCAGCACGTAGTCGCTGCGCTGCATGACTGCGGTCTCGGTCAGCTCGAACTCCAGCCAGCGGGTGTCCACCTTGCAGCCCTCGATCAGGCGTTGCACGGTGGTCAGCAGTTGGCTGTCCTGGAACTGGCTGAAGGACAGGTTCACCGCCATGTGCAGCCCGCGGCCCTGCTCGGCCAGCCAGCGCATGTCCTGCAAGGCACGGGAAATGACCCAGTAGCCGAGGGGGACGATCAGTCCGCATTGCTCGGCCAGGGGAATGAAATCCTGCGGATAGAGCAGCCCCCGCGCCGGATGACGCCAGCGCACCAGTGCTTCGAGACCGACGATCTCGCCGCTCTCCAGATGCAGGCGCGGCTGGTAGTGCAGTTCCAGTTCATCGCGGCGCAGAGCCCGGCGGAGTTCCGCTTCGAGGTCCGCCAAGCTGCGCACGTCGCTGGAAATACGCTCGTCGTACAGATGCCACGTGCAACCCTGGCGACTCTTAGCCTGCTGCATGGCCAGGTGGGCGTGCCAGAGCAACGCATCGGCGTCCTCGCCGGCACGGCAATAGGCCAGGCCCAGGCTGCATCCCAGCGAGAGGCTCTCCCCCTGGATCCAGTACGGCTCGCCCAACGACTCCAGGATGTTCTGCACCAGGCAGTCGACCCGTTTCGGATCGGCGCTCACGTCCAGCAACAGGGCGAATTCGTCGCCACCGATCCGCGCCAGGATGTCTTGCGGCTCCAGCAGGGGCTTCAGACGCTCCACGACCTGCTGGATCAGTTCGTCGCCGGCCTGGTGCCCGAGGCTGTCGTTGGCGTGGTTGAAGTTGTCCAGGTCGAGATAACCCAGCAACAGGCCACGCCCCCGGTTCAGTTGCAGGCGCTTGGGCAGCAGCGCCTGGAAGCCCTGGCGGTTTGGAATGCCGGTGAGCGCGTCCTGTTTCGACAAACGCTGCATGGACAGCAATTGCCGGCTATAGTGCAGGCAGCGTCGTAGCACTTCGCCATTAAGGCTGTCGCGCGCCAGCCAGTCGCAGATGTCCGCCGGCAGTTGGCTCGGCGCACTGTCCAGCAGCAGGATCGGCGGCAAGGGGCACTGGCTGGCGGTGGGCAGGCAATCGGGCGTGGCGAAGACCAGATCGGGCAGGTGGTCCTGATAGAGGTGCTGGGCGTCGCTCCAGCTACTGGCGGCGAACAGCCAGACCGGCTCCGGTTGCTCGGCCAACAGCCGATCCAGCAGGGAGATCCAATGGGATTCCCGCGAAAGGATGAGCAGTCGGGAGAAATCGGTCTGGCACGTCACAACACCCCCTCCGCGCAATCTAATAATTTACTTTAAGTTATAGCCCTATATATCTAATACATTGCAATTTTTTATTTGTATAGCCCCCTATCGACACACGGGACACTGCAGCGCCGGGCAAGCCTGATAGAATCTTCCGCCCTTTCAATCAGTCCGTTTCGCCATGTCCCGACTCAATCCCCGGCAGCAGGAAGCCGTGACCTATGTCGGCGGCCCTCTCCTGGTGCTCGCCGGCGCCGGCTCCGGCAAGACCAGCGTCATCACCCGCAAGATCGCCTACTTGATCCAGCAGTGCGGCATCCGGGCCCAGCACATCGTCGCCATGACCTTCACCAACAAGGCCGCGCGCGAAATGAAGGAACGGGTCGGTACCCTGCTGCGTGGTAGCGAAGGCAAGGGCCTGACGGTGTCGACCTTCCACAACCTCGGACTGAACATCATCCGCAAGGAGCACGCCCGCCTCGGCTATAAGCCGGGCTTCTCGATCTTCGACGAGGGCGACATCAAGGCGCTGCTGACCGACATCATGCAGAAGGAATACGCCGGCGATGACGGCGCGGACGAGATCAAGAACTACATCGGCAACTGGAAGAACGATCTGGTGCTGCCCGACGAGGCCCTGGCCCAGGCGCGCAACCCCAAGGAACAGACCGCCGCCATCGTCTACCTGCATTACCAGCGCACCCTCAAGGCGTACAACGCGGTCGACTTCGACGACCTCATCCTGCTGCCGGTGAAGCTGTTCCAGGAACACGCGGACATCTTGGAGAAGTGGCAGAACCGCATCCGCTACCTGCTGGTGGACGAGTACCAGGACACCAACGCCAGCCAGTACCTGCTGGTGAAGCTGCTGGTCGGCATGCGCAACCAGTTCACCGTGGTCGGCGACGACGACCAGTCGATCTATGCCTGGCGCGGCGCGCGGCCGGAAAACCTGATGCAGCTGAAGGAGGACTATCCCTCCCTCAAAGTGGTGATGCTGGAGCAGAACTATCGCTCCACCAGCCGCATCCTCAAATGCGCCAACGTGCTGATCGCCAACAACCCGCACGTGTTCGAGAAGCAGCTGTGGAGCGAGATGGGCCATGGCGACGAAATCCGCGTGATCCGCTGCCGCAACGAAGAGGCCGAGTGCGAGCGGGTGGCCATGGAAATCCTCACCGAGCACCTGCGTACCCAGCGCCCGTACAGCGATTTCGCCATCCTTTACCGTGGCAATTACCAGGCGAAGCTGATGGAGCTGAAGCTGCAGCACCACCAGATCCCCTACCGGCTCTCCGGCGGCACCAGCTTCTTTGCCCGCCAGGAGGTGAAGGACCTGATGTCCTATTTCCGCCTGCTGGTGAACCCGGACGACGACAACGCCTTCCTGCGGGTGATCAACGTGCCGCGCCGCGAGATCGGCTCGACCACCCTGGAGAAGCTCGGCAACTACGCCACCGAACGCAAGATCAGCATGTACGCCGCCGCCGGCGAAATCGGCCTCGGCGAGCACCTGGACAGCCGCTTCACCGAACGCCTGGCGCGCTTCACCCGCTGGATGGACAGCGTGCGTCAGCAATGCGCACAGAACGATCCGATCGCCGCGCTGCGCAGCATGGTCATGGACATCGACTACGAGAACTGGCTGCGGCAGAACGCCTCCAGCGACAAGGTCGCTGAAGCGCGCATGGGCAACGTCTGGTTCCTCATCGAGGCGCTGAAGAACACCCTCGAGAAGGACGAAGATGGCGAGATGACCATCGAGGAAGCCATTGGCAAGCTGGTCCTGCGCGACATGCTCGAGCGCCAGCAGGAGGAGGAAGAAGGCGCCGAAGGGGTGCAGATGATGACCCTGCACGCCTCCAAGGGCCTGGAGTTCCCCTCGGTGTTCATCCTTGGTGTCGAGGAGGAAATTCTCCCGCACCGCTCCAGCATCGAGGCCGACACCATCGAGGAAGAACGCCGCCTGGCCTATGTCGGCATCACCCGCGCGCGGCAGAACCTGACCCTGACCTTCGCCGCCAAGCGCAAGCAGTACGGCGAGATCATCGACTGCACGCCGAGCCGCTTCCTCGATGAGCTGCCGCCGGAAGACCTCATCTGGGAAGGCCAGGAAGACGCCCCGGTGGAGGTCAAGGCCGCTCGCGGCAACAACGCCCTGGCGGATATCCGCGCCATGCTCAAGCGCTGACGGCATTTTCCGCGGTCCAACGGGAACGATTACCCGCGCGGAGCACCGATCATGTGGCTGGCACTGGCGCTCCCACCCGCTCGGTGAAAAAATTGCCTGCTTCGACAGGACGCCCGACGCCGGCGCCCGCCATTCGACGCAACGAGGTACGGTCGTGGAGTTACTGAAGCAGAGCATTCGCCAGCGCGGCATCGCCCTTTCCGAGCAGGTGCTCAAGGTGGACGCCTTTCTCAATCATCAGATCGATCCGCTGCTGATGCAGGCCATCGGCCGTGAATTCGCCGCGCGTTTCCGCGAGGATGGCATCACCAAGATCGTCACCATCGAGGCCTCCGGCATCGCACCGGCGGTGATGACCGGCCTGGAACTGGGCGTACCGGTGATCTTCGCCCGCAAGCATCAGTCCCTGACCCTGACCGACAATCTGCTGGTCGCCTCGGTGTACTCCTTCACCAAGCAAGTGGAAAGTACCATCGCCATTTCCACCACCCACCTGTCGGCCCATGACCGGGTGCTGATCATCGATGACTTCCTGGCCAACGGCAAAGCCGCCAAGGGCCTGATCTCGATCATCCAGCAGGCCGGCGCGAGCATCGCCGGGCTCGGTATCGTGATCGAGAAATCCTTCCAGCAGGGCCGCGCCGAGCTAGAGGAAATGGGCTTTCGCATCGAATCCCTGGCCCGCGTGATCTCGCTTAAGGATGGCCAGATCACGTTCCTCGACTGACGTCCGCCACCGCACCTCTTCAGGTGGCGGTAGCCTTGAGACCGGCCAGCACTAGCTTCTGATAGAGCTGCTCGCGCAACCCCTCGGGCTCGGCCAGGCCCATGCGCTGGAGATGGCCGGCATAAGTCTGCGGATCGGGCAGGTCGAACAGCGTGGCCATACCCAATTCGAGGATTTCGCTGAGCTTGAGCTTGCTCTTCAACCAGCGCAGGGCACGCAACAGGTCCTGCTCGTGTCCGGTGAAGTCGCTGCCCAGCGGGTATTCGGCGAACAGGCGGGGATGCTGCGCCTGCAAGGCCAGCAGGCGCCACGGTGTGTTCTGCCGGTACGCCCAGGGCAGCTCGAAATCCTCGGGCAGCTTGCCGGCCCGCTGGGCCTGGTCGATCAGGTCTTCCTGGAAGCGCGAATCGGCGATGCGGATCAACGCCTCGATCACCTCGGCATCGCTCTTCCCGCGCAAGTCGGCGATACCGTATTCGGTGACCACGATGTCGCGTAGGTGACGCGGAATGGTGGCATGCCCGTACTGCCAGACGATGTTCGAAGTGACCTCGCCGCCACTCTCGCGCCAACTGCGCAGCATGAGGATCGAACGCGCGCCTTCCAGCTCGTGGGCCTGGGCGACGAAGTCGTGCTGGCCGCCGACGCCGCTGACTACCCGGCCGTCTTCCAGCTGATCGGCGATTCCTGCCCCCAACAGGGTCATGGCGAACGCACTGTTGATGAAGCGAGCATCGCGCCGCTGCAGACGCTTGAGCCGCTCATTGCCATACAGCCGGTTGATGAAGCCGATGGCGGTCATACCGATGCGTTCACGCTGGGCATCGCTCAATTCAGTAAGGCGTTCGTAGAATGCCTGCGGGCCGAGGAAGAAGCCGCCATGCACCAGTACTCCGCCCGGCGCAGCCTTCAGATAAGGCTCCAGCGCCTCTTGCGTGGCGGTGTCACGCAGATCGGCGGGCACGCGGCGCCCGTCCGGCAGGAACAGCATGTCGCCAAACCGCTCGATCTCGCTGGCCAGCAGGCCACGCTCCTGCAACCAGGCCAACATCGGCTCTTCCAGGTGGGTCGGCAGCCCCGCCTCCAGCAGCAGCCTCAGGCTGCGGGGACGTCCCTCGGCATCCAGCACACCGAGGTTGGCCAGCCATTGCAGGCCTTCGTCGGGATAGACCCGCCGGCGGATCACCCCTGCCTCGATCAGCGCCAGCAGGCCGAGGACGAACATCTCGCTGCACCCGTAGAGCCCTTCGGCGAAAGGCGCGAGCCCACCCTCCCGCCCGATCAGCCGCTCCCAGCGTTGCGGCACCTGCATATCCTCCAGCAGGGCGCGATAACCCGCGTTGTCGCCCTGCCGCGCCAGCAGCGCCGCGGTGAGTGCATCGCCCATGGCGCCGATGCCGACCTGCAGGGTGCCGCCGTCCCGCACCAGGGTACTGGCATGCAGCCCGATGGCATGGTCCTGCAGGCTCACCGGCATGTTCGGCGTCGAGAACAGGGTGCTGCGCTCGACGGGCTCGATGACGAAATCGAACTCCTCTTCGGCCAGCTCCGCATCCCCCGGCATGTACGGCAGTTCCGCATGTGCCTGGGCGACGCACAGAATCGGCTCGCCCGCCGCACGTCGAGCCGCCAGCCGCGGCAAGAGGTCCAGGGTGATGTCGGGGTTGCACGACAGACTCAACCACCCCGGTCGGTGCGGCGAACGTGCGACCAACTGGGCAATGACATTGATGCCTTTGAGATCCAGCCCGCGCGCGACCTGGCTGTAGTTCAGGCTGACGTACTGCTGCTGCGCCAACGGATTGCCGAGCAGGCTGCCCGGGCTCAGGTAGAACTCTTCGAGCCGGATATTCGACGGCAACTCACCCCGCCTCAGATCGGACAGGTAATCCAGTTCGGGGTAGTCGCCATAGACGCGTTCGAAGAACGGCGCGCTGAATCGTTGCTCCAGCTCGCTGCCACCCTGGGGACGCCCTAGCGAAAGAGCGGTATAAATGGTCAGCGAGCGCGAAGCGTCCGCCTTGACCCGGCGATAGAGCAGATTGGCGAAACGGTTCGGCTTGCCCAGGCCCAACGGCAGCCCCAGGCGGATGGGACCGTCGATTCGCGCCAGGACCTGTTCGACGGCCTGTTCCAGCGAGCAGCGTGGCACCGGACTCTCCTCGGCAGCGGCGTTGACCTTTGCTTGGGAGCTTTGACCGCGCCTCTCCGGCTTTGCTCAGCGGAGCCCGGAAACGACGAAGCCGCCCGGAGGCGGCTTCGCTGGCGAAAAGACCGGAATCAGAGACCGGACATTTTCTCGATGGCGCCTTTCAGCTCGTCGTCCGAGCAATCGCCGCAGGTACCTTTCGGCGGCATGGCGTTGATACCGGAGATGGCATGCTTGAGCAGGCCGTCGATACCACCGGCGGCATCGGCACGTGCCTTCCAGGCGGCACCGTCGCCGATCTTCGGCGCACCCAGCACACCGGCGCCATGGCAGGCGTTGCAGTGCTTGGCAATCACGTCGTCGGCGCTGCGTGCGCCACCGCCCGCGGCAGCCGCCACGGCTTCGACACCCTTGCATTCCTGGCCCATCACGCAGACCTCGCCTACCGGCTTGATGCGCTCGGCGATATCGTCGTTGGTCGCAGCCTGGGCGCTAACAGCCCACAGGGCCAACAGAGCGGCTTTGGCCACCAGCATCTTGTTAATCAGGTTCACGTCTCACCCTCATTGTGGCTAGTCACGCCCGCGGCCACGGTTACGCGAGCGGGCGCCAGTATAACGATAAGCCGGTCTCGCCGAAACAACCCTGCGCCGTGCAGGGCCTTGCGGCATTACGTCGCAGGCAGGCGCCGAAGCCCTAGAAATTCGCCGGCGTGGTGGCACTGATCAGGCGTGCCGGCTTGTCGAACGGATTGCGGAAACGGTGGGGCTGGTGGCTCTCGAAGTAGTAGCTGTCGCCCGCCTCGAGGATGTACACCTCGCTGCCGACGGTCAGTTCCAGTCGGCCTTCCACCAGGATGCCGGCTTCTTCGCCTTCGTGGGCGTACATCTCTTCGCCGGTGTCGGCATCCGGCGGGTAGGTCTCGTCGAGGAAAGCCAGGGCCCGGTTGGGTTGCGCCTTGCCGACCAGTTTCATGGTCACGGCGCCGCTGGAGAGGTCGGTCAGCTCGTCGGCCCGGTAGACGACTTGAGGGGGAGTGTCCTGCTCGTAGTCGATGGAGAAGAACTCCACCAGTGTCATGGGAATGCCGCTGAGGACTTTTTTCAGCGAGCTGATCGAGGGGCTGACACTGTTCTTCTCGATCATCGAAATGGTGCTGTTGGTAACGCCGGCCCGCTTGGCGAGTTCACGCTGGGAAAGGCCTTTGAGTTTGCGAATGGATTGCAGTCGAACACCGACGTCCAATGCGGGAGTCCTCCAGGGGGAGCAGGTTGCGAAGTGGCCGTATCATGGCGCCAGCGTTCAGTATTTTCAACAGCCTGACCGCACATCCTGCTCAGTGGCTCGACTACCTCTCGGAATAGACGCGCGGCGCCCGTTTCAGATTGCAGAACAGTTGATAAGGAATGGTCCCGGCCCAGGCCGCAACGTCACTGGCGAGTACTTCCCGGCCCCAGAGCTCGACCCGGCTGCCCAGACCCGCCTGGGGCAGATCGGTCAGGTCGACGGTGAGCATGTCCATGGACACCCGGCCGATCAGACGGCTCGGCTGGCCATCGATGCTCACCGGCGTCCCGGTCGGTGCGTGGCGCGGATAACCGTCGGCATAGCCCATGGCAACCACGCCCACGCGGGTCGGCCGCTCGCTGACGAAGCGTGCGCCATAGCCCACCGGCTCGCCTGCCGGCAGTTCGCGCACACCGATGATCCGTGATTCCAGGGTCATCACCGGCTGCAAGCCATCGGCCGCCGCCTGCGGGCCCTCGAAAGGCGAAGCGCCGTAGAGCATCAGGCCCGGACGCACCCAATCGCTGCTCAGCGGCTTCGGGAACAGCAGCCGGTTGCCGAGGATCGCCGGGGAGTTGCACAGGCTGACCTCCGCCACCAGCCCCTGGCGGGCCTGTTCGAAGACATGCAGCTGCTCGGCGCTGCGCGGACAGCCCAGCTCGTCGGCGCGGGCGAAGTGGCTCATCAGGACGATCTTGCCGACCTTGCCACTGGCCAGCAGGCGCTGGTAAGCAGCCTGGTAATCGGCGGGCTCCAGGCCGACACGGTGCATGCCGGTATCCAGCTTCAGCCAGACGCACAGAGGCATGGCCAGGCTGGCGCGCTCGATGGCTTCCAGTTGCCACATCGAATGGACGACGCACCAGAAATCATGGCGAACGATCAGTTCCAGCTCTTCCGCCTCGAAGAAGCCTTCCAGCAGCAGGATGGGCGCGCGGATGCCGGCTTCGCGCAGTTCCAGCGCCTCTTCGATACAGGCCACGGCGAACCCGCCCGCCTCGTCCAGCAGGGCCTGGGCGCAGCGCACCGCGCCATGTCCGTAGGCATCCGCCTTGATCACCGCCAGCGCACGGGCGCCGGAGGCTTCGCGGGCCAGCCGGTAGTTGGCACGCAGGGCTTGGAGGTCGATCAGGGCACGGGCGGGACGCATGGCAATCTTCGATATCCGAAAAAAAGCCCGGTGACCCGGGCATCAGTGTGAATCAGGGCAGTGCAGCGATGACGGTCATTTCCACCAGCACATCGGGCGAATACAGCTTCGCCTCGACGGTGGCGCGGGCCGGCGCGGCGCCTTTCGGCACCCAGCTGTCCCAGACGGCGTTCATGCCGGCGAAATCGGTGGCCATGTCCTTGAGGAAGATGGTCACCGAGAGGATGCGGGTCTTGTCGGTCCCGGCCTCGGCGAGCATGCGGTCGATGCTCGCCAGGGTCTCGCGGGTCTGGGCTTCGATGCCGGCGCTATGGTGTTCGTCCAGTTGGCCCGCCAGGTAGACGGTGCCGTTATGGATGACGATTTCGCTGTAGCGGGCTTCAGTGCGCAGGCGCCGGATTGACATGCTCGGGGGACTCCTTACGAGTGCTGTAACGGAAGATATCGAGGCCTTCGGCGCTGATTTGCGGGCGCTTCGAGGCCATCAGGTCGGCGAGCAGGCGGCCGGAGCCACAGGCCATGGTCCAACCGAGGGTGCCGTGGCCGGTGTTGAGGAACAGGTTGCGCATCGGCGTGGCGCCGACGATGGGGGTACCGTCGGGGGTCGCCGGGCGCAGGCCGGTCCAGAATTCCGCCCGGGTCAGATCGCCACCTTCAGGGTAGAGATCGCCGGTGATCATTTCCAGGGTCTCGCGGCGACGCGGGTTCAGACTCAGGTCGAAACCGGCGATCTCGGCCATGCCGCCGACACGGATGCGATTGTCGAAACGGGTGATGGCGACCTTGTAGGTCTCGTCGAGGATGGTCGAGGTCGGCGCCATGCCCGGATTGGTGATCGGTACGGTCAGCGAATAGCCCTTGAGCGGATAGACCGGCGCCTTGATGCCCAGCGGCTTGAGCAACTGCGGGGAGTAGCTGCCGAGGGCCAGCACGTAGCGGTCGGCAGTTTCCAGCTTGCCGTCGATCCATACGCCGTTGATGCGGTCGCCGGCATGGTCGAGACGCTCGATGTTGCGGCCGAAGCGGAATTCCACGCCCAGCTTGACCGCCATTTCGGCCAGCTTGGTGGTGAACATCTGGCAGTCGCCGGTCTGGTCGTTGGGCAGGCGCAGGGCGCCGGCCAGCTTGTCGGTGACCTTGGCCAGGGCGGGCTCGACGCGGGCGATACCGGCGCGGTCCAGCACCTCATAAGGCACGCCGGACTGCTCGAGCACGGCGATGTCCTTGGCCGCGGCATCGAGCTGGGCCTGGGTACGGAACAATTGGGTGGTACCGAGGGTGCGGCCTTCATAGGCGATGCCGGTTTCCGCGCGCAGCTCGTCGAGGCAGTCGCGGCTGTACTCGGACAGGCGCACCATGCGCTCCTTGTTCACCGCGTAGCGGGCGGCAGTGCAGTTGCGCAGCATCTGCGCCATCCACAGGTACTGGTCGATGTTGGCGGTGGCCTTGATGGCCAGCGGCGCGTGGCGCTGCAGCAGCCACTTCATGGCTTTCAGCGGAATGCCCGGCGCGGCCCAGGGCGAGGCATAGCCAGGAGACACCTGGCCGGCGTTGGCGAAGCTGGTTTCCATGGCCGGGGCGGGCTGGCGATCGACCACCACCACTTCGAAACCGGCGCGGGCCAGATAATAGGCGCTGGCAGTACCGATCACACCACTGCCGAGTACCAGAACACGCATCGCTGCCTCCTCGACCCGAGATTCTCCGGGCGTCGCTGAATAGAACCGTGATGCGGCGCAGTATAGGGAGGCATGTCCAGTGCTTTTCACTATATTGAGAGCTATATTTGGCGAGAATTCTTGGTGGAAACGCTTTCGACGGAGGGGCATTACCCATGCGTACCCAGCATCAGACCAAGCGGGAACTGGACAAGATCGACCGCAATATCCTGCGCATCCTGCAGCAGGACGGACGGATTTCCTTCACCGAGCTGGGCGAGCGCGTCGGCCTGTCTACCACGCCATGCACCGAGCGCGTCCGCCGGCTGGAGCGCGAAGGCATCATCATGGGCTACTCCGCGCGGCTCAATCCGCAGCACCTGAAGGCCAACCTGCTGGTGTTCGTGGAGATCAGCCTGGCCTACAAGTCCGGTGATATCTTCGAGGAATTCCGCCGCGCCGTGCTCAAGCTGCCCCATGTGCTGGAGTGCCACCTGGTCTCCGGCGACTTCGACTACCTGGTGAAGGCGCGCATCAATGAGATGGCCTCCTACCGCAAGCTGCTCGGCGACATCCTGCTCAAGCTGCCCCACGTGCGGGAGTCGAAGAGCTATATCGTGATGGAAGAGGTCAAGGAATCGCTGAACCTGCCGATCCCCGACTGATCCGGGACTCCGCCCCGGGGTCGACGTCCGGGCGGCTTCCGCTTGCAGCTAAAACTCTATAGCCTGACGACTCTGTAAAACTTTCCAAACACTTCCGTCAGGATTTCGCACATGGATGCCCGCGCTCGCCAGCCCGTTCACACCGAGCAGCATGCCCCTTCCTATTACGCCGCCACGGCCAATCGACAACTGGCCTTCCCTCCCCTGACCGGGAACGAGCAGGCCGATGTCTGCATCGTCGGCGGTGGCTTCACCGGCCTGAACACTGCCATCGAACTGGCTGAGCGCGGTCTGTCGGTGGTACTGCTGGAAGCCCGTCAAATCGGCTGGGGCGCCAGCGGACGCAACGGCGGGCAATTGATCCGCGGCGTCGGTCACGATCTCGAACAGTTCCGCCCAGTGATCGGCGACGAAGGCGTGAAAGCCCTCAAGCTGATGGGCCTGGAAGCGGTGGAGATCGTTCGCGAGCGTATCGCCCGCCATGCCATTCCTTGCGATCTGACCTGGGGCTACTGCGACCTGGCCACCAAACCACGCCATGTGGAGGACTTCCAGGCCAGTTACGACGACCTCAAGGCGCTCGACTACCGTCACGAACTGCGCCTGGTTCCGGCGGAAGAGATGCGCAGCGTAGTTGGCTCCGACCGCTACCTGGGCGGTCTCATCGATATGGGGTCCGGGCATCTGCACCCGCTCAACCTGGCGCTCGGCGAAGCCTCCGTGGCGCAGAGCCTGGGCGTGCGGCTGTTCGAGCAATCGCCGGTCACGCGCATCGACCACGGCAGCGAGCTGCGCATCCATGGCGAACGGGGAACCGTGCGCGCCCGCACCCTGGTAATCGCCTGCAACGCCTACATCAACGGCTTGCAACCCGAGCTGGCCGGCAAGGTGCTGCCGGCCGGCAGCTACATCATCGCCACCGAGCCGCTGGACGAAGCCCTGGCGCACGAGCTGTTGCCGCAGAACATGGCGGTCTGCGACCAGCGTGTCGCGCTGGATTATTTCCGCCTGTCCGCCGACCGCCGCCTGCTGTTCGGCGGCGCCTGCCACTATTCGGGACGCGACCCCGCCGACATCGCCGCCTACATGCGACCGAAGATGCTGAAGGTATTTCCGCAGCTCGCCGACGTGCGCATCGACTACCAATGGGGCGGAATGATCGGTATCGGCGCCAACCGCCTGCCGCAGATCGGTCGGCTGCCGGACCAGCCCAACGTGTACTTCGCCCAGGCCTACTCCGGCCACGGGCTGAACGCCACACACCTGGCCGGCAAGCTGCTCGCCGAGGCCATCGCCGGCCGGGAGAGCCGCGGCCTTGACCTGTTCGCCCGGGTCCCACACCTGACCTTCCCCGGCGGCCCGCGCCTGCGCTCGCCGCTGCTGGCGCTGGGAATGCTCTGGTATCGGCTCAAGGACTTCTTTTAGTCCCAGAGCTGCCAGACCGGCCTATACACCTCCGCCAGCGCCTCCTGGCGGGTCAGGCCGATGTCGCGCAATTGGGCATCATCCAAGCGCGCCAGGGCGTGCCGGGTGGTCAGGCGGCGCCAGAAGCGCTGCCAGCGCCCTTCGTCGGCATTTCCCGTGGTGAAGCGGATGCCTCCCGCCTGTGCATCCCGCTCCCGCGTGACAACCAGTACCTCGCTCCATTCGCGCATCGTCTGTCCTCCTCTGTCCGAGTAGACAGGATGGCGCCTTCTCCCATCGCCGATACAGATTCACAGCAGGCAAATTTCCGTCATACAGATCTGGGCGAAATGCCTCTGAATGGTCTATTTTGCTTTCCATCTGTATGGTCAACGACTCTTCATCATGACTCTGTATGTAACGCTCGCGGAGCTGATCGGCTCCCGCATCCAGCAAGGGCTCTATCTGCCGGGCGACCGCCTGCCCTCGGTCCGAGCCCTCAGCCAGGAGCACGGCGTCAGCCTGAGCACCGTGCAGCAGGCCTATCGACAGTTGGAAGACGACGGCCTGGTGGAGCCGCGACCGAAGTCCGGCTACTTCGTGCCACCAAGCAGACAGAAGCCGGCACTGCCCATGGTGAGCCGTACAGCACAGCGCCCGGTGGAGGTGTCGCAGTGGGACCAGGTGCTGGAGCTGGTCAGCACGCCGCCCTATGGCGACGTGGTGCAGCTCGGCCGCGGCATTCCCGACATCGAAGCGCCGACCCTCAAGCCCCTGCTGCGCAGCCTGTCGCGCCTGAGCCGGCGCCAGAGCCTGAAGGAGCTGAGCTATGGCTGTGTGGAAGGCGAGATCAGCCTGCGCGAACAGATTTCGCGCCTGGTGCTGGACTCCGGCTGCCGTATCCCGCCCGAAGACATCGTCGTCACCACCGGCTGCCACGAGGCGCTATCTGCCGCGCTGCGCGCCATCTGCCAGCCCGGCGACATCGTGGCGGTGGACTCGCCGAGCTTTCACGGTGTAATGCAGGCGCTCAAGGGCTTCGGCCTCAAGGCCCTCGAGCTGCCGACCGATCCGCTCACCGGGATCAACCTGGAGGCGCTGGAAATGGCGCTGGAGCAGTGGCCGATCAAGGCCATCCAACTGACGCCGAGCTGCAACAACCCACTCGGCTACATCATGCCCGAGGCCAACAAGCGCGCCCTGCTGGAGCTGGCCCAACGCTACGACGTGGCGATCATCGAGGACGATATCTACGGCGAGCTGGCCTACCGTTACCCACGTCCGCGCACCATCAAGTCATTCGACGAAGACGGCCGTGTGCTGCTGTGCAGTTCTTTCTCGAAAACCCTGGCGCCGGGCCTGCGCATCGGCTGGATCGCCCCCGGCCGCTACCTGCAGCGGGTGCTGCACATGAAATACATGAGCACCGGCATGAGCGCCCAACTACCGCAGCTGGCACTGGCCGAGTTCATCGGGGGCGGTCTGTACGAGCCGCACCTGCGGCGCATGCGCAGCCAGTACGCCCGTGGTCGCGAACTGATGACCGGCTGGGTCAGCCAGTACTTCCCCGCCGGCACCCGGGTCAGCCAGCCGCAGGGCGGTTTCATGCTCTGGGTGGAGATGCCGCAGGGCTTCGATAGCCAGCGCCTCAACCGTCTGCTGGCGCCGCACAAGGTGCAGGTGGCGCCGGGCAGCATCTTTTCCGCCGCGGGCAAATACCGGAACTGCCTGCGGATGAACTTCGCTCCCAAGCCCGACGCACGGCAGGAACAGGCCGTGCGCCGCGTCGGCGAAACCGTCTCGGCGCTGCTCGCGGAACAGGAGACCGGGCTGGAGGAAATGTCGGTCCGCTGAATCTTGCCAGCCAACCGGCGTCTAACCTGGAAACAATCATCCGCCACGGAGGTTCCGTGCGCGTCTGCCTACTGTTGTTGGCCTTACTCTGCCTGGCCGGCTGCGCCAGCACGAACCAGCCGGTACCAACCCAAGCCCTGGCGTCACGGGAGTCGCTGCTCGGCGCCGCGGTGCAGCGGCTCGCCCGCGAGCATCCGCAGGGGCAGTCCGGCTTTCGCCTGCTGGCCGACAACACCGAGGCCTTCAGCGTTCGCGCCGAGCTGATCCGCGCAGCCCGGCGCAGCCTCGACCTGCAGTACTACATCGTCCACGACGGTTTCAGCACCCGTGCGCTGGTGCACGAGCTATTGCAAGCGGCCGACCGCGGCGTCCGCGTGCGCCTGCTGCTGGACGACACCACCAGCGCGGATATCGACGCCGAGATCGCCGTGCTTGCCGCCCACCCACAAATCCACGTGCGCGTCTTCAATCCGCTGCACTTGGGGCGCAGTACCGGCGTGACCCGCACCCTGGGGCGTCTCCTCAACCTGTCGCGGCAGCACCGGCGCATGCACAACAAGCTGTGGCTGGCCGACAGCAGCGTGGCCATCGTCGGCGGGCGCAACCTCGGCGACGAATATTTCGACGCCAAGCCGGACCTGAACTTCACCGATATCGACCTGCTCAGCGCCGGGCCAGTGGCCGAACAACTGGCGCACAGCTTCGACCAGTATTGGAACAGCGCGCTGAGCAAGCCGATCCAACAGTTCCTCTGGAGCCCGCCGACCGTCGAAGACCTGCTCGACCTGCGCCAGGAGCTGAGCGCCTACCTCGAAGCCTCGCGCAAGGACCGCCCGCGCATCTACCGCCGCCTGATGGCCTATCAGCAGAACCCGCGCCTGCATGACTGGCTGAACGAACTGACCTGGGCCCACAGCCAGGCGCTCTGGGACGCTCCCAGCAAGGTGCTGGCGCGCGGCGAGCCGGACCCGCAGCTCCTCCTCACCCATCAGCTCGGGCCGGAGCTGGCAAAGGTCAGCAAGGAACTGCTGCTGGTTTCCGCCTATCTGGTGCCCGCCGACACAGGCCTCGGCTACCTGACCAACCGCGCCGACCACGGCGTTGCCGTCAGCCTGCTGACGAACTCGCTGGAAGCCACCGACGTTCCCGCCGTGCATGGTGGCTACGCCCCCTACCGCAAACCGTTGCTGGAACACGGCGTGAAGCTGTTCGAACTGCGCCGGCAGCCGGACCAGACGAGCGGGGTCTCACTGGGCAGCAGCGGCTCGTCGAACTCCAGCCTGCACAGCAAGGCGATGGTCTTCGACCGGCAGAAGGTGTTCATCGGCTCGCTCAACCTGGACCCGCGTTCGGTGCTCTGGAACACCGAGGTGGGCATCGTGGTGGACAGCCGGCCCCTGGCCGAGGAAGTGCGAGCGCTAACGCTGGAGGGTATGTCGCCGGCGATCAGCTACGAAGTGCGCCTGGAAAAACGTGACGGCCGCTCGCGCCTGGTCTGGATCGCCGAAGACGACGGCCGCCGGCATACCCTGGACAAGGAACCCGGCGGCCTCTGGCGGCGCTTCAATGCCTGGCTGTCCCAGGCGATCGGCCTGGAAAAGATGCTTTGAGTCACTCGCCGCGGTCGACCAGCTCCACCCTCCGGTTCTGCGCCCGTCCCTCTTCGGTCCGGTTGCTCGCCACCGGGGCAGCCATGCCGACACCCACCGCGCTGAGCCGCTCGCGAGCGATGCCGTAGTCCCGTACCAACGCCTCGACAATGGATTGGGCACGCCGCTGCGACAGCTCGCGATTGTAATCCAGCGCACCCTTGGCATCGCTGTGCCCGACCACCAGCACGCGCATCGGACCGGCCTTCAGCAGCGCAGCGATCTCATCGAGTTGTGGCTTGGAGTCGGCGCGCATGCTGTCCTTGTCGAAATCGAAGAAGATGCCATACAGGGCGACCCGGCCCTTGCTATCGAGATCACGCTGCATGGCGGGCGCATCGACCACCACCATGCGTTGCTCCATGGGTTTCTGTTCCAGCACGTCCAACTGGATCATGCTGCGCCCTCGGTTCTCCCCGCCACCGCTCTTGTTCAGCACCACGTAGAGCGCGGCATACACATCCCCCTCCGGACGCGAGAGGCGCGAGAGTAGATAGCGCTGGTCCTGCTGGTATTCGCGCAAGTCGTTGTCGGTGGTGACGGCATGATTGAAGTTGCGTCCACCGCAGGCTTCCTTCTCGCAGGCGAACAGCTCTTCGAAGCCGGCCTCCTGCAATGCCTGCTGGTAGTTGCGCAGCACTTCCAGCGGCGTGCGTTCCGCCGGGGCGCGATAGACCAGACCAGTGAGCTTGCCCTCCAGGGCAACGGTCGACTCGAGGTTCTTCTCCAGACCGCCATACGCCTTGGCCGGGGTGTTGAAAAAGCGCCGGTCGGTGTAGGCCTTGGTTTCGTACTTGATGATCTCCGCGTCCTGGTAACGCGGAATGAGCGGATGATCGGCGCTCCCCGGAAGATCGGCCGCCAACGCCGCTGCAACGCCGGCGATCCCCATGCCCAACACAGCCATGCCCTTGTACATGCCTTGTCCCTCGGCGATCCGGCCGTGGATTCGGCCGCGCCCAACAAACCTAGACTGACGGGGCGCAGGTCGCCAGCCAGGGACCGATCAATCCATCGCCTCCGCCGGCCCGCCGATCGCCGCACGCTGCCAGGCCAGGAATACGAAGCCCGCTGCGCCCAGGGCCATCACCAACGGCAAGGCATGGCTGCTCAACCACTGGCTGGCAGCGCCGGTGGTCAACGGGCCGAGCAGGCAGCCAATTCCCCAGAGCTGGGCGACATGGGCGTTGGCACGCACCAAGGCATCGTCACGGAAGCGTTCGCCGATGAGGATCAGCGACAGGGTGAACAGGCCGCCCGCGCTCGCGCCGAACAGCACCAGCAACGGCCAGATCAGCGGCGTCTGCAGCAACACCGGCATGCCCAGGCTCGACACCAGCAACGCCACGCCGCAGGTACGGAACAACGACTGGCGCGGCACCCGGTCGGCCAGCCAGCCGACCGGCAACTGCAACACGGCATCGCCAACCACCACGACGCTGGCCATCAGCAAGGCGGTTTCCTGGCTGAACCCCTGGCGCAGCCCGTAGATCGGCAAGAGGGTGAGGATCATCGCCTCGAACGCCGCGAACAACACCACGGCCCAAGCCACCGCAGGCATCCGCCGGGAGAACCGGATCAGGTCGCGCCAGGCATTGCCGTGGGCTTCCACACTGGGCGCGCCATCGCGCCCGAGCAGCAACAGGGACCCACCCACCAGCAGGCAAGCGCCGGTCCAGAAGCCGACATCATCGGCGGTGCCGAGCAGGCCCAGCAGCAGAGGGCCGGACAACTGACTGAGGGCATAACCGGTGCCGTACAGCGCCACCAGACGGCCGCGCCACTGTTCGACAGCGAGCTGGTTGATCCAGCTTTCGCCGAGGATGAACACCACGGTCAGCACCACACCGATCAACAGTCGCAGCAGCAGCCATAGGGGATAGCTCGGCAGCAGCGCCAGCAGGACTACGGATAGCGCCCCGGCCAGAAGACACAGGCGCATCAGCCGCGGCGTACCGATCCAGGCGGCGAGGCGCCCGGCCAGGCTGGCGCCGAACAGCACGCCCACCGCCGGCATGGCCGCCATCACACCAATCGCGAACTGCCCGTAGCCCCAACCTTCCAGGCGCAACGATACCAGCGGCAGGGTCACGCCCAGCGCCAAACCGACGCTGATTACCGACATACAAACCGCGAAATAGGTTGCCCAACGCATCGCTCTTCTCCCACTCCCTCCGGAGCCGTCCGAATCGCTCGGCGCGAAATGCACGCGGCCGGGTTCCCCAAAGGAAACCCGGCCGCGGGTATGGCTCGTGTGAGCCGGCCCCGAAGAGCCGACCTTACCGATCAGGCGCTCGCCCCGATACGGGCGGCAGCCCTGACCGATAGAGCGCGGGGAACCTTGCGGGTTCCGCCGCGCCTTCGCTTACAGCTTGATCCAGGTGGCTTTCAGTTCGGTGTACTTGTCGAAAGCGTGCAGCGACTTGTCGCGGCCATTGCCCGACTGCTTGAAGCCACCGAACGGCGCGGTCATGTCGCCGCCGTCGTACTGGTTCACCCATACGCTGCCGGCGCGCAACGCCTTGGCGGCGAGGTGAGCCTTGGACAGGTTGCTGGTCCAGACGGCCGCGGCCAGGCCATAGGGCGTATCGTTGGCGATCTGCACGGCCTCTTCGACGGAGTCGAAGGCGATCACCGACAACACCGGGCCGAAGATTTCCTCGCGGGCGATCCTCATCGCATTGCTCACGCCGTCGAACAGGGTCGGCTCGACATAGACGCCCCCGGTTTCCTCGAGGGTGCGCTTGCCACCCGCCATCAGCTTGGCGCCTTCGGCATGGCCGGCTTCGATGTAGCCGAGCACGGTGTTCAACTGCTGGGTATCCACCAGCGCGCCGACATTAGTGGCCGGGTCCAGCGGATTGCCCGGCTTCCAGGCCTTCAGGGCCTCGACCACCATGGGCACGAAACGATCCTTGATCGAACGCTCCACCAGCAGGCGCGAACCGGCCGTGCAGACTTCGCCCTGGTTGAAGGCAATGGCACCGGCCGCGGCTTCGGCGGCCGCCTGGAGATCGGGCGCATCGGCGAAGACGATGTTCGGGCTCTTGCCACCGGCCTCGAGCCAGACCCGCTTCATGTTCGATTCGCCGGCGTAGATCATCAGCTGCTTGGCGATCCGGGTCGAACCGGTGAAAACCAGGGTATCGACATCCATGTGCAGCGCCAGCGCCTTGCCCACGGTATGGCCATAGCCCGGCAGCACGTTGAGCACACCAGCGGGGATGCCGGCCTCGATGGCCAATTGGGCGATGCGGATGGCGGTCAGCGGCGACTTCTCGGACGGCTTGAGCACCACCGAGTTGCCGGTGGCCAGTGCCGGGCCGAGTTTCCAGCAGGCCATCAGCAGAGGGAAGTTCCACGGCACGATGGCAGCGACCACGCCCACCGGCTCACGGGTCACCAGGCCCAGCTCGTTGTGCGGGGTAGCGGCCACTTCGTCGTAGATTTTGTCGATCGCCTCGCCGCTCCAGCGAATGGCGCGGGATGCGGCGGGCACGTCGATATTCAGCGAATCGCCGATCGGCTTGCCCATGTCCAGGGTTTCCAGCAGGGCCAGCTCCTCGGCATGGGCATCCAGCAGGTCGGCGAAGCGGATCATCGTCTCCTTGCGCTTGACCGGCGCCAGGCGCGACCACACGCCGGACTCGAAGACGGCTCGCGCATCGCTCACCGCGCGGTCGGCATCGGCCGCATCGCAGCTCGCCACACGGCCGAGCAGACGGCCGTCGACCGGGCTGATGCACTCGAACGTCTCGCCGGAAGCGGCGCCCGTGTATTCGCCATGAATGAAGGCGCGGCCTTCGATCGCCAGGCTCTGGGCACGCTGTTCCCAGTCGGCGCGGGTCAGGGTAGTCATTCGAGCATCCTCTTATTGTCGAAACGCGCAGCCAATGTCGGGCTACGCTGTCAAAAATTCTGCAAGGCCAGGGGCTACCCCAGACTGTGAGCAACCCTAAACCAGCACGCAAGGCATTTCAATATTTTTGACAAAGCCGAACAGAAAGCCCTTGCCTTGTTCGTTTTATCAAACATAGACTCCATCCATCCGCCCTGTTGGCCTTTGGGCGATAACAATCAGAACAACAGACGTGCCGGCGATGAACAGAAAAAACCACAACCTCGACGATTTCTGGATGCCCTTCACCGCCAATCGCCAGTTCAAGGCCAGACCGCGCCTGCTGGAGAGTGCCGAGGGCATGTACTTCACCGCCAGCGATGGCCGGCAAATCCTGGACGGCACCGCCGGCCTCTGGTGCTGCAATGCCGGCCATGGTCGCCGGGAAATCAGCGAGGCGGTCAGCCGGCAGGTCGCCCGGCTGGATTTCGCCCCCACGTTCCAGATGGGTCACCCGCTCCCCTTCGAGCTGGCCGAACGGCTCGCCGAGATCGCACCGGAAGGCCTGAACAAACTGTTCTTCACCAACTCCGGTTCGGAATCCGCGGATACCGCGCTGAAGATCGCCCTCGCCTACCAGCGCGCCATCGGCCAGGGCACCCGTACCCGCCTGATCGGCCGCGAGCTGGGCTATCACGGTGTCGGCTTCGGCGGGCTGTCGGTCGGCGGCATGGTCAACAACCGCCGTGCCTTCCCGCTGCAACTTCCCGGTGTGGATCACCTGCCGCATACCCTGGATATCCCGCGCAATGCCTTCAGCCGGGGCCTGCCGGAATTCGGCGTGGAAAAGGCCGACGAGCTGGAGCGACTGGTCACTCTGCATGGCGCCGAGAACATCGCAGCGGTCATCGTCGAGCCGATGGCCGGGTCGGCCGGGGTCATCCTGCCGCCGAAGGGCTACCTGCAGCGGCTGCGGGAGATCACCGCCAAGCACGGCATCCTACTGATCTTCGATGAAGTGATCACCGGTTTCGGCCGGGTCGGCGAGGCTTTCGCCGCGCAACGCTGGGGCGTGACGCCGGACATTCTCACCTGCGCCAAGGGTCTGACCAACGGCGCCATTCCCATGGGTGCGGTGTTCGTCGACGAGCGCATCCACGATGCCTTCATGCAAGGGCCGGACGGTATCGAGTTCTTCCATGGCTACACCTACAGCGGCCATCCGGTGGCGTGCGCCGCCGCCCTGGCAACCCTGGACATCTATCAACGCGATGGTCTGTTCCGCCAGGCGATCGACCTGGAATCGTACTGGAGCGATGCGCTGCACAGCCTCAAGGGCCTGCCCAACGTCATCGACATCCGCGCCGTCGGGCTGGTCGGCGGCGTGCAACTCGCGCCCAGCGACAAGGGCATCGGCAAGCGCGGCTACCAAGTCTTCGAAGACTGCTTCTGGAATGACCTGATGGTGCGCGTGACTGGCGATACCCTGGCCATGTCGCCACCCTTGATCGTCGAGAAGGTGCAGATCGACAGCATGGTCGGAAAACTCGCCGACGCCATTCGCAAGGCTGCCTGAGAAATGCCCATGAGCATTGACACCCTGATCGACCTCGCCCAGGCCACGACGGCCGCCGAGCACTACCGCCCCGCCGCGGAAAAAATCCTCGCCGGCGATCCCGCGCAAAGCGTGCGCAACCATTACGCCAGCCCTTGCGGCCAGTTCAACGTCGGAATCTGGGAAGGGGCGGTCGGCCGCTGGACAGTCGCCTACACCGAGCACGAGTACTGTGAAATCCTCCAGGGCGTTTCGGTGATACGCGACGCCACGGGTGCCGCCAAAACCATACGCGCCGGCGATCGCTTCGTAATCCCGGCCGGCTTCAGCGGTACCTGGGAGGTGCTGGAACCCTGCCGCAAGGTCTATGTGATCTTCGAGCAGAAGCCGGACTGATCGTTTTTTCTCCCTGTGTGTCACCCTCTTGGCCCGCGTCCCGCGGGCTTTTTTATGCGCGCGCTTTTCCTACGCCCATGAAAAAGCCCGCCATAGGGCGGGCTTCTTCGCGGAGACAGGATCAATTACTTGATCTTGGCTTCCTTGTACATCACGTGCTTGCGCACGACCGGATCGAATTTCTTGATTTCGATCTTGTCGGGCGTGGTGCGCTTGTTCTTGTCGGTGGTGTAGAAGTGGCCGGTACCGGCGCTGGACACCAAACGGATCAGTTCACGCATGATTAGCTCCTTAAACCTTTTCGCCGCGAGCGCGCAGCTCGGCCAGCACTACATCGATGCCGCGCTTGTCGATCACGCGCATGCCCTTGGCGGAAACGCGCAGACGCACGAAGCGCTTCTCGGACTCGACCCAGAAGCGATGATGCTGCAGGTTCGGCAGGAAACGACGACGGGTTTTGTTGTTCGCGTGGGAAATGTTGTTCCCGGTAACCGGACCCTTACCGGTCACTTGACAGACTCTCGACATGCCTCAGCCCTCTAAACCACATGCCCAACCCGGCATGGGTTGGCCGCTTGAACTCTCAGTCATTTGGCGCTCTGCGCCGCGTTTCTTCGGGGTCTTACCGGCCACATCCATCGACGCTGGAACCGGGCCCCTAGAAAAGAGCGCTGCTTTATATCAGAAAGCCCCTTGAGCAGCAAGGGTCGGGGCGAGTT
The DNA here is from genome assembly GCF_002091635.1 of Pseudomonas indica NBRC 103045. Classification (GTDB taxonomy): domain Bacteria; phylum Pseudomonadota; class Gammaproteobacteria; order Pseudomonadales; family Pseudomonadaceae; genus Pseudomonas_M; species Pseudomonas_M indica. Next base: position 456,328 of record NZ_BDAC01000001.1, read on the forward strand.
ACCCACAGCCCGTTCCTCCGCGCCCGCAGCGCCTGCGCGCTTGTTGGCAGAACGACCACTCGTCGCCTTCTTATCGTTGTCCTACGCAACGCAGTGGACTAGGGTAACCCACTCAAGGCCGCCAACGGTCTTGCATGACTCGCCCAGTCCTCGGATGGGCATCCCATCGTCACGCCAGGAGTCCGTCATGCGACTTGCCGCCCTCGCCCTGCTGCTTGCTCCCCTTTCCTTATATAGCCAGGCCGCCAGCCTTACGGTGTGCACCGAAGCCAGTCCGGAAGGCTTCGACGTGGTCCAGTACAACTCGCTCACCACGACCAATGCCTCCGCCGACGTACTGATGAATCGCTTGGTGGAATTCGATGCCGAGCGCGGTGAACTGGTACCGAGCCTCGCCCAGGAATGGTCGGCTTCCGCCGATGGCCTGGTCTACGACTTCCAGTTGCGCCAGGACGTGAAGTTCCACACGACCGATGCCTTCAGCCCCAGCCGCGAGCTGAATGCCGAAGACGTTCTGTTCAGCTTCCAGCGCATGCTCGATCCACAGCATCCCTGGCACAAGGTCGCCAAGACCGGTTACCCCCACGCCCAGTCGATGCAGTGGCCCACCTTGATCGACAAGATCGAAGCCCCCGATCCGCATCATGTCCGCATCACCCTGCGCCACCCGGATGCCACCTTCCTCGCCACGCTGAGCATGGGTTTCGCTTCCATTTATTCCTCCGAATACGCTGCCCAGTTGATGGCCGCCGGAACGCCGGAAAAACTCAACGCCCAACCAATCGGCAGCGGACCGTTCGTGTTCCGCCGTTTCCAGAAAGATGCCGTGGTCCGCTACCAGGCCAACGACGCCTACTTCGGCGGCAAGCCCCAGGTGGACGACCTGATCTACGCCATCACGCCCGACGCCAACGTGCGCCTGCAGAAGCTGCGGCGCGGCGAATGCCAGGTCGCGCTGTCGCCCAAGCCACAGGATGTCGCCAGCGCCCGCGGCGATGCCGCCTTGCAGGTCATCGAGACACCGGCCTTCATGACCGCCTTCGTCGCCATCAATACTCAGCATCCACCGCTGGACAAACCAGCGGTGCGCCAGGCAATCAACCTGGCCTTCGACAAGACCAACTACCTCAAGGCGGTCTTCGAAGGCAGCGCCGTTCCAGCGAACGGTCCCTACCCGCCGAATACCTGGAGCTATGCCCGCTCGCTGCCGGGTTATCCACAGGACCAGGCCAAGGCGCGTGCCCTGCTGGCCGAAGCCGGCTTCAAGGATGGCTTCAAGACCACCCTCTGGACGCGTCCCTCGGGTAGCCTGCTCAACCCCAATCCCAGCCTGGGCGCGCAACTGCTGCAGGCGGACCTGGCGAAGATCGGCATCCAGGCGGAGATCCGCGTGATCGAATGGGGCGAGCTGATCCGCCGGGCCAAAGCCGGCGAGCACGATCTGCTGTTCATGGGCTGGGCCGGCGATAACGGCGACCCGGACAACTTCCTCACGCCGCAGTTTTCCTGCGCCTCGGTGGAATCCGGACTCAACTTCGCCCGCTATTGCGACAAGGCGCTGGACAACCTGATCACCGAAGGCAAGCGCCTCAGCAACCAGACCGAGCGTGCCCAACGCTACGAACAGGCCCAGCGAATCATTCAGGAACAGGCGCTCTGGCTGCCGTTGGCCCACCCCACCGCCAGCGCGCTGCTGCGGGCCGGCGTGAGCGGTTACAAGGTCAACCCGTTCGGCCGGCAGGATTTCTCCAAGATCAGCCTGGGTCGCTGAAACGTGCCGGGCGTCAGCCCGGCCTCAACTTAAAGCCAACCGTATTCGGCCAGGGACAACGGCTCCCCGTCACCGACGATGAAGTGATCCAGCACCCGCACATCGATCAGGGCCAGCGCCTCTTTCAGGCGCAACGTCAGATGGCGGTCGGCCTGGCTGGGCTCGGCGACGCCGGAAGGATGGTTGTGCGTGAGAATCAATGCCGCCGCATTGTGCGCCAGGGCGCGCTTGACCACTTGGCGCGGGTACACCGAGGCGCCATCGATGGAGCCGTGGAACAGCACTTCGAACGCCAGCACCCGGTGCTTGGCATCGAGGAACAGGCATGCGAACACTTCGTGATGCTCATGCCGCAGACGCGCCTTGAGGTAATCGCGCACCGCCTGCGGACTCTCCAGCGCCGAATCACGGCGGATGCGCTCCGCCAGATGCCGCCGCGCCATTTCCAGAACGGCCTGTAGCTGGGCGAACTTGGCCGGCCCCAGGCCGAGGTGGCGGCTGAAGGTCTTCAAGTCCGCCTCCATCAATTGCCGCAGGCCGCCGAAGTCGTTGAGCAGATGGCGCGCCAGATCCACGGCGCTCTGCCCGGAGACACCGGTGCGCAGGAAGATGGCGAGAAGTTCGGCGTCTGTGAGGGCCGCCGCGCCCAGGTTCAACAGTTTCTCCCGCGGGCGTTCCGCCGCAGGCCAATCGCGAATACTCATGGCACCTCCTTGTGGAAAAATCCGGTCCGCTGCTCCGCAACGGACGCTGTGCTATCTTAGCCCCCTCTTTTGCGCGGCGATCGGCCTGGGGAGGCGTCATCGCCGCCGCGTCACATCCACCTCGATTAAGGCAGGCCTATGCAGCGGCTGTATCGGAAACGCATCGTCCTGGGCGTCGGCGGCGGCATTGCCGCCTACAAGAGCGCAGAACTGGTCCGCCGACTCCGTGACCAGGGCGCGGAAGTCCGCGTGGTGATGACCCAGGGCGGCCGGGAATTCATCACACCGCTGACGCTCCAGGCCCTGTCCGGGCACCCCGTCCACCTGGACCTCCTCGACCCGGCCGCCGAAGCCGCCATGGGTCATATCGAGCTGGCCCGCTGGGCCGACCTGGTGCTGATCGCACCGGCTACCGCCGATCTCATGGCCCGCTTGGCCCAGGGTGTCGCCGACGACCTGCTGACCACCCTGGTGCTGGCCACCGATGCCCTGGTCACCCTCGCACCCGCTATGAACCAGGCGATGTGGCGCGACCCGGCCACCCAGGCCAACGCCCAACTGCTCGCCGAACGCGGTTTCCGCCTTTTCGGGCCAGCCTCGGGCAGCCAGGCCTGCGGGGACGTCGGCCTGGGCCGCATGCTCGAAGCGGACGACCTGGCGCAGCTTGCCGCCGACTGCTTCGAGCGTAAAGCGCTGAGCGGGCGCCACGTGCTGATTACCGCGGGACCGACCCAGGAAAATATCGATCCTGTGCGCTATATCACCAACCACAGCTCCGGAAAGATGGGCTTCGCCCTGGCCGAAGCCGCTGCCGAAGCCGGCGCCAAGGTCACCCTGATCACCGGGCCGGTGCACCTGCCGACACCGGATCGTGTCGACCGCATCGATGTGGTCAGCGCCCGCGACATGCTGGCCGCCTGCGAAGCCGCCATGCCCTGCGACCTGCTGATCGCCGCCGCCGCCGTGGCCGACTACCGCCCGGAAGTAGTGGCACAGCACAAATTGAAGAAAGACCCCACCAGCGGTGATGGCTTGTTGTTGCAGCTGGTGCGCAACCCGGACATTCTCGCCACGCTGGCCCGACGGTCCGATCGCCCGTTCAGCGTCGGCTTCGCCGCGGAAACCGAGAACCTCCTCGAATACGCCGCCCGCAAGCTGAAGGACAAGAATCTCGACCTGATCGTCGCCAACGACGTCGCCAACCCCTCCATCGGCTTCAACAGCGAGGAGAACGCCGTGAGCGTGATCGACCGCGAGCTGCTGGAAACCCGTTTCGCCCAGACCAGCAAAGGCAAGATCGCCCGGCAGCTGATTACCTTTATCGCCGAACGCCTGAACAAGAACTGACCCCATGCACGCTCTGCAAGCCAAGATTCTGGATTCCCGCCTGGGCAGCGAATTCCCGCTGCCACAGTACGCCACGCCCGGCTCCGCCGGTCTCGACCTGCGCGCCATGCTCAAGCAAGACCTGACCCTGGAGCCGGGCCAGACCGTGCTCATCCCGACCGGATTGTCCATCCATATCGCCGACCCTGGGCTGGCCGCGCTGATCCTGCCACGCTCCGGCCTCGGCCATAAGCACGGCATCGTCCTCGGCAACCTCGTCGGCCTGATCGACTCGGACTACCAGGGCGAACTCATGGTGTCCTGCTGGAACCGTGGCAACGACGCCTTCACCATCGCCATTGGCGAACGCATCGCCCAGCTCGTGCTGGTACCGGTGGTGCAGGCGCATTTCGAGCTGGTCGACGAGTTCGACGAAAGCCTGCGCGGCGCCGGCGGTTTCGGCCATTCGGGCAAGCAATGACACCCACCTCAGGACGATGAACGCCGGGGAGACACCGTGAAACTCTTCAAGCGCAGCGCCAAGGACAGCGGGGCGATCGCCGTGCCCAGCGAATCGGACAAATCCACCCGGACCGGCGCGGGCTTGCGCCCCCTGCTGCCCGGCCTGGCCGCCGCCGCTATAGGGCTGCTCGCCGCATCGGCCCTGCTCTGGTTCGGCACGCTCGGCAGTGCCCGCCAGCAGCAGCAGGCCCAGCTCGCCCAGGCCTGGGGCAGCAGCCAGGCCGCCGCTCTGCAACAGACCCTCGACCAGATCGGCGCGGACACCCGTGCCGCCGCGCGCAACCCGGCGCTGCTGCAAGCGCTGCAGAGCCAGGACAGCTCCAGAATCCAGGCGGCCGAGCGCAGCCTGGCGTATTGGGACGGCGTCGTCGATGCCTATATCAATCAACGTGGCCAGGCCACGCAGAACACCACCCGCCCCGCCCCGATGAACTTCGCGGCGCTGGACCTGCTGCAACGTGCCGAAAGCGGACAGAATCCCGCGCCGGAAGCCTATAAGGTCGGGCAGCGCTGGCTGCTCTACAGCGCCGCGCCGCTGCGCCTGAACGACAACATGCCAACCCAGGGCTCCCTGCTGCTGGTATTCGACCTGGAGCGGCTGCTGCGCGCCTTGCCGCCCATGCCGGCGGACATCGGCCAACTGCAGCTCACCCAGAAGTTCGGCAACGCTCCGGAGCAGGTCCTGTTGCAACGCGGACAAGGGCAAGGCAGCCCGTTCATTTTCAGCAGCGGCAACCCGAACTGGAAGATGAGCTTGATTCCGGGCCCGGCTCTGAGCCAGGTGGGCGTCTCGCCGGTCATCCTGATCATTGCAGCGTTGATCGCCCTGGCCGGCGCCCTGCTGGGCCTGCAACTGGTCCTGAGCGGACAGCAGAAGCGGTTGCGTGACGACGTTCTCCTTCTTGGGCAGATGATTCAGGAACTCTCCAGCGGCAAGACCATCAAAACTCCCAGCTTGAGCGTAGCGGCACTTGGCGCCCTGGCTCAGAGCCTGGCCCGCCTGTCCAAGCGCAGGAACGAGCCGGCGATGGCCAACGGCACCAGCCAGAAGACGGCGTCCAGCAAACCCGTCGAGCCCCCGCGACCCGCCAAGCCAAGCAAACCCGCCGAGTTGGTCGATCCGCTATTCCAGGACACTGACATTCTCGACATCGATATTCTCGACGAGGACCAGGACCTCCTTGGCCTCGACACTCTGGAGCGAGATTCCGCCATGAGCACCCAAGCGCCCAAGCTGCCCGCCAGCATCTTCCGTGCATACGACATCCGCGGCGTGGTCGGCGACAGCCTGACCCCGGAAACCGCCTACTGGATCGGCCGCGCCATCGGCTCCGAGAGCCTGGCTAAGGGCGAGCCGAACGTCTCGGTTGGCCGCGACGGCCGTCTGTCCGGCCCCGAGCTGGTGCAACAACTGATCCAGGGCCTGCTCGATTGCGGCTGCAAGGTCAGCGACATCGGCATGGTGCCGACCCCCGTTCTGTACTACGCGGCCAATATCCTGGCCGGCAAGTCCGGCGTGATGCTCACCGGCAGCCACAACCCGCCGGATTACAACGGCTTCAAGATCGTGGTGGCCGGCGATACCCTGGCCAACGAGCAGATCCAGGTGTTGCGCCAGCGCATCGAGAACAACGACCTGGCCAGCGGCGTGGGCAGCATCGAGCAGATCGATGTGCTCGACCGCTACTTCAAGCAGATCCGCGACGACATCGCCATGGCCCGCAAGCTCAAGGTGGTGGTGGATTGCGGTAACGGCGTCGCCGGCGTGATTGCGCCGAAACTGATCGAAGCCCTGGGCTGCGAAGTGATCCCGCTGTTCTGCGACGTGGACGGCAACTTCCCCAACCACCACCCGGACCCGGGCAAGCCGGAGAACCTCGAAGACCTGATCGCCAAGGTCAAGGAAACCGGCGCCGACCTCGGCCTGGCCTTCGACGGCGACGGCGACCGCGTCGGCGTGGTGACCAATGCCGGCACCATCATCTATCCCGACCGCCTGCTGATGCTGTTCGCCAAGGACGTCGTATCGCGCAACCCCGGTGCCGACATCATCTTCGACGTCAAGTGCACCCGCCGCCTGACCGGCCTGATCAGTGGCTATGGCGGCCGCCCGGTGATGTGGAAGACCGGCCACTCGTTGATCAAGAAGAAGATGAAGGAAAGCGGCGCCCTGCTCGCCGGCGAGATGAGCGGTCACATCTTCTTCAAGGAGCGCTGGTTCGGCTTCGACGACGGCATCTACAGCGCCGCCCGCCTGCTGGAGATTCTCAGCCAGGACAAGCGCGACGTGGAGCAGGTGTTCGCCGCATTCCCCAGCGACGTGTCCACGCCGGAAATCAACGTCAAGGTGACCGAAGAAAGCAAGTTCACCATCATCGACGCCCTGCAGCGCGATGCCCAGTGGGGCGAGGCCAACCTCACCACCCTGGACGGCGTGCGCGTCGATTATCCCAAGGGCTGGGGCCTGGTCCGCGCCTCCAACACCACGCCGGTGCTGGTCCTGCGCTTCGAGGCCGATAGCGACGACGAACTCAAGCGCATCCAGGACGTCTTCCGCAGTCAGCTCTACAATGTAGCCCCTGACCTCAATCTGCCGTTCTGACCGGACGGCGCCTGTTCCACTGGAGCCCTGCATGACCCTCAGCCGTGACGCCGCCACCCAAGTCGCCAAGGTACTGTCCGAGGCGTTGCCCTATATCCGTCGCTTCGTCGGCAAGACGCTGGTGATCAAGTACGGCGGCAACGCCATGGAGAGCGACGAGCTGAAAACCGGCTTCGCCCGCGACGTGGTGCTGATGAAGGCGGTCGGCATCAACCCGGTGGTGGTACACGGCGGCGGCCCGCAGATCGGCGACCTGCTCAAGCGGTTGTCCATCGAAAGCCACTTCATCGACGGTATGCGCGTCACTGACGCGCAGACCATGGATGTCGTGGAAATGGTGCTCGGCGGCCAGGTGAACAAGGACATCGTCAACCTGATCAATCGCCATGGCGGCAGCGCCATCGGCCTGACCGGCAAGGATGCGGAGCTGATTCGCGCGAAGAAGCTCACCGTGACCCGTCAGACGCCGGAAATGACCCAGCCGGAAATCATCGACATCGGCCATGTCGGCGAGGTGGTCGGGGTCAACACCGAACTGCTGAACATGCTGGTCAAGGGCGACTTCATTCCGGTGATCGCCCCGATCGGCGTCGGCGCCAACGGTGAGTCCTACAACATCAACGCCGACCTGGTGGCCGGCAAGGTGGCCGAGGCGCTCAAGGCCGAGAAGCTGATGCTGCTGACCAACATCGCCGGCCTGATGAACAAGCAGGGCGAAGTGCTGACCGGGCTGTCGACCGAGCAGGTCAACGAGCTCATCGCCGACGGCACCATCTATGGCGGCATGCTGCCGAAGATTCGCTGCGCCCTCGAGGCGGTACAAGGCGGCGTGACCAGCGCGCACATCATCGACGGTCGCGTACCGAATGCCGTGCTGCTGGAAATCTTCACCGACAGCGGCGTCGGCACCCTGATCACCAACCGCAAGCGCCACTGAATACGAATGCGCCATGAGCCGGACTCATCCGGCTCATGGCGTTCGATTTTCGGTTATTCAAGAAATACCGGACTGGCCCCGCCACTCCGCAGTCGACCCAAGCGCTTTAGCGAGCGCTTCCCCCCAGCAACTCACCGACGCGGATACGCTCCGCGGCGAAACTGGTCTCGGCCTGCTCACGCAGGGCCTGGTAGCGAGCAACGTCCTTCTGCAGACGCCGCTGGTCGCTCTTCACATTCTCGATCTGCTTGACCAGCTCTTCCGGAACCTGGCGGCCAGCCCGCTCGTGATCGGCAGCCTGACGCTGCAGGTTGTCCTGCTGGGTGCGCAGCGACTGGAGGTTGCCCCGGGTGACGCCGATCAGACCGTCCAGCTCCGCCAACCTGCGGCTCCTGGCGCGGTCGACGTCATCCACGCTGGTGTAGAGCCTCATCAGCTGAGCATCCGACTTGGCCTGCTCCTTGGCTTTCAGCATGCGCCGTACTTCTTCGGGTGTCGGCGCAGGCGGCACGACCCGGACCACACGGCCCTGCTCGTTAAGCACCTCATAACCCTTGCCGATGTATTGAGGCGGCACACCCTGCCGGTCCAGCACGGTCACCCCTTTGTCATTGACATAACGATACAGCTCGGCGGCACTCGCCCAGCAGGGCAGCAACAGCGTCAACAGCGCGGTAAAGCGGATCGCACCCTTGGTCATAAGGACTCTCGGTCGGTTGGCGTCAAATTCCGTATTGCGCGCGATAGGCCTCCACCGCCGGCAGATACCGCTTGAGCTCGGTGTCGCCGGCCAGGTATTCCAGCACCTGCTCCAGAGAGACGATGCTGACCACCGGCATGCCGAAATCCCGCTCCACTTCCTGGATCGCCGACAGCTCCCCCTGTCCGCGCTCCTGTCGATTGAGAGCGATCAGCACACCGGCGGCCTGGGCGCCTTGCGCCTGGATAATCTGCATCACTTCGCGGATCGCCGTACCTGCAGTGATCACATCGTCGACAATTAATACGCGACCTTTCAAGGGTGCGCCGACCAAAGTGCCACCTTCGCCGTGATCCTTGGCTTCCTTGCGATTGAAGCACCAAGGCACGTCGAGCTGATGTCGCTCGGCCAGGGCCACGGCAGTCGCCGCCGCCAGGGGGATGCCTTTGTACGCTGGCCCGAACAGCACGTCGAACGCGATACCGCTGTCTACTACCGCAGCCGCATAGAAGCGCCCCAGCTGGGCCAGGGCGAGCCCGCTGTTGAACAGGCCGGCATTGAAGAAGTAAGGGCTGGTCCGCCCGGACTTGAGAGTGAACTCGCCGAAGCGCAATACACCGCGCTCAATGGCAAAACGAATGAAATCGCGTTGATACGCCTGCATGAAAAAAGCCCCGGACGGCACGGATTTAGCTTATTGGGATGAGCTCGGGTATCATACACGCAGGTGTTTTTGGGGGCCATTTATGCGGATCATCAGTGTGAACGTGAATGGTATTCAAGCTGCCGCCGAGCGAGGACTCCTCAGCTGGCTGCAAGCTCAGAATGCCGACGTCATCTGCGTGCAGGATACCCGCGCCTCCGCCTTTGAACTGGACGACCCAGCCTTCCAACTGGATGGCTATTTCCTTTATGCCTGCGATGCCGAAGTGCCCGCCCAAGGCGGCGTGGCGCTCTATTCGCGGTTGCAACCCAAGGCGGTGATCAGCGGCCTCGGCTTTGAAATGGCCGACCGCTACGGACGCTACCTGCAGGCCGATTTCGACAAGGTGAGTATTGCCACCCTGCTCCTGCCCTCCGGGCAGGGCGGTGACGAGAACCTGAACCACAAGTTCAAGTTCATGGACGACTTCACCCATTATCTGGACAAGCAGCGCCGCAAGCGCCGCGAGTACATCTATTGCGGCTCGCTCTACGTTGCCCACCAGAAGCTGGACGTGAAGAACTGGCGCGATTGCCAGCAACTGCCTGGCTTCCTGGCGCCCGAGCGCGCCTGGATGGACGAAGTGGTCGGCAACATGGGGTATGTAGATGCGCTACGCGAAGTCACCCGCGAGGGCGACCTGTACAGTTGGTGGCCGGACAGCGAACAGGCCGAGATGCTCAATCTCGGCTGGCGCTTCGACTATCAATTGCTCACGCCCGGCCTTCGCCGCTTCGTGCGCAGCGCCCGCCTGCCGCGACAGCCGCGTTTCTCGCAGCACGCTCCGCTGATCGTCGATTACGACTGGATGCTGAGCGTCTGACCCCGACCGCATTGAAGGCGACCAGCGATAACCGATGACCATTACACCCGCCCCGGGCCTGCGCCCGGGGCGGGTCACGTCATTTCACCAGGCGCAGGCAGAAGGGGTAACGATAGGCCTGGCCTTCATTGGCCTTGATCCCACCGATGATGGTGAGCACCAGCGCCCCGATGCTTACCAGCGCCAGCAGCGGGAAGCCGATCACCACCAGCATCAGCAGGAAGCACGCCACCACGGCGATGGCGACGGTGATCTGGAAGTTCAGCGCCTCCTTGCCCTGCGTATCCACGAACGGATCGAAGTCCTTCTTGATCTGCCAGACGATCAGCGGACCTAGCAGATTGCCGAACGGAAAGACCAGGCCGAGAAAGGCCGCGAAATGGCAGAACATGGCCCACTGGCGAGCCTCCTGGCTCGGCATGGGGGCGGGAACCTGCTCGTCGTTCATTCGGCGCTCCTCGCTCAGTCGGCCAGTGCCGCGCGTTGCAATTCGAACAGCTCACGCACGCCTTGTTGCGCCAGGGCCAGCATGGCGTTCAGCTCTTCCGGCTGGAACGGCGCGCCTTCGGCGGTACCCTGCACCTCGATGAAACCGCCCGCGTCGGTCATCACCACGTTCAGATCGGTCTCGGCCGCGGAATCTTCCAGATAATCCAGATCGAGGATCGGCTCGCCCTGGTAGATGCCCACGGACACCGCGGCGACCATCTGTTTCAGCGGCTCGCCGCCTTTCAGGGTGCCGCGCTTCTTCAGGACCTTCAGTGCATCGGCCAACGCCACCATCGCGCCGGTAATGGATGCGGTGCGGGTGCCACCGTCGGCCTGGATCACATCGCAGTCGATGTAGATGGTGTTCTCGCCGAGCTTGGACATGTCCAGCGCGGCGCGCAGCGAGCGGCCGATCAGACGCTGGATCTCCAGGGTCCGGCCGCCCTGCTTGCCACGGCTGGCTTCACGCTGGGTCCGCTCGCCGGTGGCCCGAGGCAACATGCCGTATTCGGCCGTCAGCCAACCTTGCCCCTGCCCCTTGAGAAAACGCGGCACGCCGGATTCGACGCTGGCCGTGCAGATCACTTTGGTATCGCCGAACTCCACCAGCACGGAGCCTTCGGCATGCTTGGTGTAGTTTCGGCTGATGCGGATCGAGCGCAGCTGATCGGCGGTGCGGCCACTGGGACGCTTCATCGGGAAATACCTGTTTCGTTCGGATGGATACCTGCCCGGCATTATAGAGCCCCGGTCGCCGCGCGGACATCGCAGATTGGGCAGGCCGACGCACTGCGCTACAATCCTGCCCCTTTCGAACTGGAATTCCGAGGTAACCCCATGGTGCACAGCATGACCGCCTTCGCCCGGGCCGAGCGGGCCGGCGCCCACGGCACCCTGAGCTGGGAGCTGCGCTCGGTCAATCACCGTTACCTGGAACCGCTGCTGCGCCTGCCCGAAGCCTTTCGCGATCTCGAAGGCGCGGTGCGCGAGGCGCTGCGCCAGGGCCTGTCGCGCGGCAAGGTGGAATGCACCTTGCGCTTCGCCGAGGAAACCGCAGGCAAACCGCTGCAGGTGAACCGCGAGCGCGCCACCCAACTGATCGCCGCCGCCGAAAGCGTCTCTGCCCTGATCAGCCAGCCGGCTCCGCTCAACCCGCTGGAAGTCCTGGCCTGGCCTGGCGTGCTGGTGGCCGACGCAGCCGATCCGCAGGCACTCAATGCCGAAGCCCTGGGCGTATTCGCCGAAGCCCTGGCCCAGCTCAAGACCGGCCGCGCCCGCGAAGGCGCCGAGTTGGCCCGCCTTCTGGAAGAGCGCCTGGATAGCATTCTCGACGAAGTGGCCGCCCTGCGTACCCTGGTTCCGCAGATGCTCGCCGCCCAGCGGCAAAAGATTCTCGACCGTTTCGCCGAACTGCAGATCGAGCCGGACCCGCAGCGCCTGGAGCAGGAACTGGTCCTGCTGGCCCAGAAGAGCGACGTCGCCGAAGAACTGGATCGCCTGAGTACTCACGTCAACGAAGTGCGCCGCGTGCTCAAGGCTGGCGGTGCCGCCGGTCGGCGCCTGGACTTCCTGATGCAGGAACTCAACCGCGAAGCCAACACGCTGGGCTCGAAGGCATTCGACCCGCGCAGCACCCAGGCGGCGGTAAACCTCAAGGTGCTGATCGAGCAGATGCGCGAACAGGTGCAAAACATCGAATGAAACGGCACGTCATGCTGTCAGAGCGTGACGGCCATCGCGCCAACGCAGCGTGACAACCGAATACCGGGGCTGCCCGGACCACGAACGGACACAGTCCCGCCCACAGTCTTTGCAGGAAGATTCCATGCCCGCCACCACCGGCACCCTCTACATCGTTTCCGCACCGTCCGGCGCCGGCAAGACCAGCCTGGTCAAGGCCCTGATCGACGCCCTGCCCCAGGTCCGCGTATCGGTATCGCACACCACCCGGGGCATGCGTCCGGGCGAAGTGGACGGGGTGAACTACCACTTCGTCAGCCGTGAGTCCTTTATCGAGATGCTCGATCGCAACGAGTTTCTCGAACATGCCGAAGTCTTCGGTAATCTCTACGGCACCTCCCAGCGCTGGCTGGAGGAGACCCTGGCCGAAGGCTACGACCTGATTCTCGAAATCGACTGGCAGGGCGCCCAGCAGGTCCGCCGGTTGATGCCCCAGGCGCGCTCCATCTTCATCCTTCCGCCTACCCAGCAGGCCCTGCGCCAGCGCCTGACCAACCGCGGCCAGGACAGCGACGAGGTGATCGAGCGGCGCATGCGCGAAGCGGTCAACGAGATGAGCCACTACGTCGAGTACGATTACCTGGTGATCAACGACGATTTCGCCACCGCGCTGGATGATCTCAAAGCCATCTTCCGCGCCAACCAGTTGCAGCAAGGCTCGCAGCAACAGCGCCACGCCGATCTATTGAGCCAGCTTTTGGCATGAACCCACCGCGAGGCGATGTCCCGACCGCTGCTTGCCGCGCGAGCCGGGGCTTCCCTTAATGGTGGTGATTTTTTAGACTATCCAGTCCGCTCGCCCATTCGGGCTCGGCACTTTTCGCTATCAGTTGAGGAACACCATGGCCCGCGTCACCGTTGAAGACTGCCTGGAAAACGTCGATAACCGCTTCGAGCTGGTCATGCTCGCCACCAAGCGTTCCCGTCAACTCGCCACCGGTGGCAAGGAACCCAAGGTCGCCTGGGAAAACGACAAGCCGACCGTCGTCGCTCTGCGCGAAATCGCCGCCGGCCTGGTCGACTACGACGTGATCGCCCAGGACGACATCGTCGAAGAAGAGCCGATCTTCGCTGCCTTCGAGGACGAGGCCAACGAGGCCCTGTAACGCCATGCCCGGTCGAAGTCACGCGGCGCAGGGGCAAACGGTCCGGCAGGGGGTACACCCATGCCGAGCATAGATACCCTCGCCGAACGGCTGTCGACCTACCTCGGCCCGGACCAGGTCAACCTGGTCCGCCGTGCCTATTTCTATGCCGAGCAGGCCCATGACGGCCAGCGCCGGCGCAGCGGCGAAGCCTACGTCACCCATCCCCTGGCCGTCGCCGGTATCCTCGCCGACATGCACATGGACCATCAGAGCCTGATGGCCGCCATGCTGCATGACGTGATCGAGGACACCGGCATCGCCAAGGAAGCGCTGTCTTCCCAGTTCGGCGAGACGGTGGCGGAACTGGTCGACGGGGTCAGCAAGCTGACCCAGATGAACTTCGAGACCAAGGCCGAAGCCCAGGCGGAAAACTTCCAGAAGATGGCCATGGCCATGGCCCGCGACATCCGCGTGATCTTGGTCAAGCTGGCCGATCGTCTGCACAACATGCGCACCCTGGAAGTGCTGTCTGGCGAGAAACGACGACGCATCGCCAAGGAAACCCTGGAAATCTACGCCCCCATCGCCAACCGGCTGGGCATCCACAGCATGCGCGTGGAGTTCGAAGACCTGGGTTTCAAGGCCATGCACCCGATGCGCTCCGAGCGCATCCGTCAGGCGGTCAAGCGCGCCCGCGGCAACCGCAAGGAAATCGTCAATAAGATCGAAGAGTCGCTCAAGCACTGCCTGGAGCGCGAAGGGCTCGAAGGCGAAGTGATCGGCCGCGAGAAGCACCTCTTCAGCATCTACCAGAAGATGCGCGGCAAGCGACGGGCGTTCAACGAGATCATGGACGTCTACGCCTTCCGCATCATCGTCGACAAAGTCGACACCTGCTACCGCGTGCTCGGCGCGGTGCACAGTCTCTACAAACCGCTGCCCGGCCGCTTCAAGGACTACATCGCGATTCCCAAGGCGAACGGCTACCAGTCGCTGCATACCACCCTCTTCGGCATGCACGGCGTGCCCATCGAGATCCAGATCCGCACCCGCGAGATGGAAGAAATGGCCAACAACGGCATTGCCGCGCATTGGCTATACAAGTCCAACGAAGACGACTCGCCCAAGGGCACCCATGCCCGCGCGCGGCAGTGGGTCAAGGGTGTGCTGGAGTTGCAGCAGCGCGCGGGCAACTCGCTGGAATTCATCGAGAGCGTGAAGATCGACCTGTTCCCGGACGAGGTCTACGTGTTCACGCCCAAGGGCCGCATCATGGAGCTGCCGAAAGGCTCCACCGCGGTCGATTTCGCCTACGCCGTGCATACCGACGTCGGCAACACCTGCATCGCCTGCCGCATCAACCGCCGCCTCGCGCCGCTGTCGCAGCCGCTGGAAAGTGGCGCCACGGTGGAGATCGTGACTGCGCCGGGCGCGCGGCCGAATCCGGCATGGCTGAACTTCGTGGTCACCGGCAAGGCCCGCACCCACATCCGCCACGCCCTCAAGCTGCAACGCCGCTCGGAGTCCATCAGCCTCGGCGAGCGCCTGCTGAACAAGGTGCTGGCCGGTTTCGACAGCCACCTGGACAAGATTCCCGCCGAACGCATCCAGCAAGTGCTGGGCGAGTACCGCCTCGAAGTGCTGGAAGACCTGCTGGAAGACATCGGCCTCGGCAACCGCATGGCCTATGTGGTCGCCCGCCGCCTGCTGGCCAGTGACGGCGAGGAAGCGCCGAGCAGCGAAGGTCCGCTGGCGATCCGCGGTACCGAGGGCCTGGTGCTGAGCTACGCCAAGTGCTGCACACCGATCCCCGGCGACCCCATCGTCGGCCATCTGTCGGCCGGCAAAGGCATGGTGGTGCACCTGGAAAGCTGCAAGAACATCGGTGAAATCCGCCACAACCCGGAGAAGTGCATCCAGCTCTCCTGGGCCAAGGACGTCACCGGCGAATTCAACGTCGAACTGCGGGTAGAGCTGGAACACCAGCGCGGCCTGATCGCCCTGCTCGCCGGCAGCGTCAACGCCGCCGACGGCAACATCGAAAAAATCAGCATGGACGAGCGCGACGGCCGCATCAGCATCGTGCAGATGGTGGTCAGCGTGCATGACCGCGTCCATCTGGCCCGCGTGATCAAGAAACTGCGTGCACTCAAGGGTGTGGTCCGCATCACCCGCGTTCGCGCGTGACGGCGGCGGCAAGCTACACGTCGCAAGCCACGGCCCCCGGCTCTTGCAGCCCTTGGCTTGCAGCCTGTAGCCTGATCCGCCTTTATTTTGCAGCTTGCGGGGGGCGGCCATCCGTCTTACCGCTTGAGCTGCCTCTTCCAAGGAGTTCCCCATGAGCAAGAGCGTGATCAACAGCGACAAGGCTCCCGCCGCCATCGGCACCTATTCCCAGGCGATCAAGGCCGGCAACACCGTGTACATGTCCGGGCAGATCCCGCTGGACCCGAAGACCATGGAACTGGTGGAAGGCTTCGAAGCCCAGACCGTGCAGGTGTTCGAAAACCTCAAGGCCGTCGCCGAAGCGGCCGGTGGCTCGTTCAAGGACGTAGTCAAGCTGAACATCTTCCTCACCGACCTGTCGCATTTCGCCAAGGTCAATGAAGTCATGGGCCGCTACTTCGAGCAGCCCTACCCGGCTCGCGCCGCTATTGGCGTGGCTGCGCTGCCGCGCGGCGCCCAGGTGGAAATGGACGCCATCCTGGTCATCGAGTAAGCCCCTCCGGCGGAGCCCAAGGCTCCGCCGTTCCATTCTGGAAGGAACCCCATGCGTTACCCCCTCGCCCTGCTCGCCTGCGCCGCGCTGCTCGCTGGCTGCGCCAACCAGCCCAAGGACCCCAGCGGAGTCTGGATCAACCAGGCGGCCATCGATGCCGCGGCCGAAGGCCAGAGTCTCCGCGAAGCCCTGATGGCCTATGGGCCCAACCTCGAATGGCAGATCGACGGGCAACGCGGGATCGCTAGCTACAGCAATGGCTTCGAACTCGGTGAAGGCCAACTGGTACTCGATGACGGCAAGCGCTGGCGCGTGGATTTCTACGGCGACTACCACGAATACCTGCGCTTGAAAGGCGGCGAGCTCCTGCAGGAAGGCAGCGAAGTCTGGCCGGAGCAACGCTTTGCCCGTGCCGAACCGCGCGCAGGCGGTACCCCACCGGGCAGCCGCTTCGAAACGGCACTGTATGCCGCCTACCTCGGCGGCGACTGGTTGATCCGCGAGGGCCAGGGCAAGGGCGGACTGGTGCGCTTCCATGCGGATGGCCGTCTCGAAGGCCTGCCCGGCGCCGACCGCTATGCACTTTGCCTGGCCGGCGACTGCGCCAGCATGAGCGGCGAGAACGATGCCCTCTGGCTACAGCTCGGCGAACAGGGCCGGGAATGGCTGTTCAGGCGCGACGGCGACACCCTGGAAATCCTCGAAGCCCGCAACCGCGCCCAGTTCGATGAAATGCCGGACTACCATCCCGGCGCCCGTGCCTGGCTGCTGGAACGCGACTGATCACGACCAGCCCGGCTGCACGGCTCCAATCGCCAGCCAGCCGCCCAGTACCAGCAGCAGCGCGCCGCAGATCCGGTCGAGCAGGCCGACCCGGCGCCGCAGCCAGGTCCGCCAGCGCGCATGGTCGAGCAGACGGACCAGCGCCATATCCCAGAGCAGCACCACCAGCGTCATCCAGCCCATGCTCAAGGCCAGGGCCCAACCCGGCATGGCCGCTTCGCGCAGTACGCCGAACAGCCCGGCATAGAAAATCGGCAGCTTCGGATTGAGGCTGCTGGCCAACACCCCCTGGATTAGCCCGTCGGACCAGCGCCCACCCGCCCGCTCACCCTGCTCCGGCAATGCCAGCTCCCGGCGAGAGCCTAGGGCCTGGAGACCGAGCCAGACGAAATAGCCTCCGCCGATACCCTGGATGAGCCGCCACAGCCAGCCGCCTTCTCCCGGCAGCAGGCTCAAGGCGAGCAGGACCATCGACATGCTGATCAGATTGGCCAGGGCGATCCCGCCAGCGCAGCCATCGGCCTGGCGCCGGCCTTGCAGCAGCGCCGCCCGGATCAACAGAAAGAAATCCGGCCCTGGCGAGAGCAGCGCCGCAAAATGAGTACCGGCGACCAACAGGAACAGAGCGAACATGGACGACCTCCGCGAACACGGCGGACAGTCTCGATGGCGCGGGGTGGGAAGTCTTGGAGAAAACTCAGGTGATAGCTGTCAGGCCGGCATGCCCGCGCTGCGCCGGAAATGCCCCGGCGTCACCCCGGTGAAACGCTTGAAGGTGCCGGAGAAATGCGCCTGATCGTAGAAGCCGAGCGCCAAGGCCACATCCAGCAGTGGCTCGCCCTGCAACAGGCGGCGCTTGGCCTCGCGGACCCGCCGCTGCAACAGGTAGGTATGCGGCGGCACACCGTAGGCACGGCGGAAAGCGTCGATCAGATGACGCGGATGGCGCTGGACCAGCGCCGCCAGTTGTTCCAGGCCGATCGCCTCGGTGTAGTGCGTCTCCAGATAGTCGCGCAGGCGTGCCGTAACGCCGCCGTCACGGCTCGCCGGCACCGCCGCACGCAAGCCGCCATGGCGTACGAAAACCAGCTCCAGCACCGCCAGCAGTTCGCTCTCCAGGGCCAGGGCGTCATTCCTTTCGAATTCGGCTGCCAGCCGAGCCAACCCGGCGGCCACCGCGCCGTCATCCGCCGGGTTCAACTCGCGAAAGCCGCGCGGCAGGACCTTGCGCCCGAGCAGCACCGGCAGGCGCGCTTCCTCGATATAAAGCATGCGGTAGACCAGCCGCTCCGACTCGGCATGCCCGGTATGCGGCTCCTCGGGATTCATCAGCGACAACTTGCCGGCCGGGATGGCATGCCGCGCGCCACGGCACTGATAGCCGCCCACACCGTGCAGGATGGCGCCGATGGCAAACGCATCGTGGCTGTGGCGACCGAACGCCTGCCCGGAAAAATCGGCATGGAACAACTCCACCCCCGGCAACCAGGGCCGCGCCAGCAGGCGGTTGGCGCTCATCCGGCGCTCTCCAGGATCGCCGCGTAACCTTCCCGGTAGCTCGGATAGCGCGGCGTCCAACCCAGGGCGCGGGCCCGTGCGTTGCTACAACGCTTGCTGCCGGCCCGGCGCACCGTGGCCTCCTCGGCCCACTCGGTCACGCCCAGCCGGTTGCGCAGCCAGGCGACCACTTCCTGCAACGGCGCCGGCGCATCGTCCACCCCCAGGTAGCAATCGGCCAGGGCGGTGCCGGCGGCATCGGCGCGTAACAGAAAGGCCAGCAGCCCGGCGGCATCGTCGCGATGGATACGGTTGGCGAACAACGGTGGCTCGCTGGCCACCCGGTAGCCCTGGCGCACCTGATTGAGCAGCCACTCGCGGCCCGGCCCGTAAATGCCGGTCAGGCGTACCACGGTCGCCGGAATGCCGCTGGCCAGGGCGATCTGCTCAGCCTCGCGCATCACCCGGCCGGAATAGCCCTCGGCCTCGGCGGGCGAATTCTCATCCACCCACTCGCCGCCCTGCTGAGCATAGACCCCGCTGCTGGAGACGAACAGCAGTCGCCGCGGCCTCTGTCCCCGATGCGCCAACCAAGTCAGCACATGGCGAAGCCCGTCGATGTAGGCGGCACGATAGCCCGCCTCGTCGTGCTGGCTCGCCGCCGCGCTGTAGACCAGGTAATCCAGCACCCCCTCCGGCCAGTCCGGCGGACACTGCGGCGCCTGTAGATCGCCGGCCACCGGCAGGATCGATCGCGGTAGCGCCGCCACGTTACGGCGCACGCCATATACACGCCAGCCGTCGACGGCCAACGCCTCGCCGAGCCGACTGCCGACATCGCCGCAACCGGCGATCAGCATCGTAGGCGCCTGGGTCATGGTGACACTCTCCGAATTTTCGCCAGCGCGCAGTGTAGCCCGGTTGGTTCGGCGCTGTGCAAAGGCTATGCTTGGGCGCAATCTGATGGAAAAACACTATGACCCTCACCGAACTGCGCTACATCGTCACGCTCGCCCAGGAACAGCACTTCGGCCGTGCCGCCGAGCGCTGCCACGTCAGCCAGCCCACGCTCTCGGTCGGCGTGAAGAAACTGGAGGACGAACTCGGCGTGCTGATCTTCGAGCGCAGCAAGAGCGCGGTGCGCCTGACCCCGGTGGGAGAGAACATCGTCACCCAGGCGCAGAAGGTGCTCGAACAGGCCCAGGGCATCCGCGAACTGGCCCAGGCTGGCAAGAACCAGTTGGCCGCCCCGCTGAAGATCGGCGCCATCTATACCGTCGGGCCCTACCTGTTCCCACACCTGATCCCGCAACTGCATCGAGTGGCACCGCAGATGCCGCTGTACATCGAGGAAAACTTCACCCATGTGCTGCGCGACAAGCTGCGCACGGGCGAGCTGGACGCCATCATCATCGCGCTGCCCTTCCAGGAAGCGGACGTCCTGACCAAACCGCTCTATGACGAACCCTTCTACGTATTGATGCCCGCCGGCCACCCCTGGACCGGCAAGCACACCATCGACAGCGAGTTGCTCAACGACAAGAGCCTGCTCCTGCTCGGCGAAGGCCACTGCTTCCGCGACCAAGTGCTGGAAGCCTGCCCGACCCTGCACAAGGGCGAGGAAGCCAGCAAGCACACCACGGTGGAGTCCAGCTCGCTGGAAACCATCCGCCACATGGTCGCCTCCGGTCTCGGCGTTTCGGTTCTGCCGTTTTCCGCCGTGGACAGCCACCACTATTCCCCCGGCGTGCTCGAAGTGCGTCCGTTCACCCCGCCAGTGCCCTACCGCACCGTGGCCATCGCCTGGCGCGCCAGCTTCCCGCGGCCCAAGGCCATCGAAATCCTCGCCGACTCGATCCGCCTCTGCTCGGTGGCGCGCCCGCAATTAGTGGAAGAAAAGCAGCCGGCATGACCGAACTGGCGAGAATCCCGGTCACCACCCTGAAAGGGGTGGGCGCGGCACTGGCCGAAAAGCTGGCCAAGGTGGGGTTGGAAACCCTGCAGGACGTGCTCTTCCACCTGCCGCTGCGCTACCAGGACCGCACCCGCATTACCCCCATCGGCGCGCTGCGCCCCGGCCAGGATGCCGTGGTCGAGGGCACCATCGCCGGAGCCGATGTGGTCATGGGTCGTCGGCGCAGCCTGCTGGTCCGCCTGCAGGACGGCAGCGGCACCCTCAGCCTGCGCTTCTTCCATTTCAGCCAGGCGCAGAAGGACGGGCTCAAGCGCGGCACCACCCTGCGCTGCTACGGCGAAGTCCGTCCGGGAGCCTCCGGCCTGGAGATCTACCACCCGGAATACCGTGCCCTGGCCGGTGCCGAGCCGCCCCCGGTGGAACAGACCCTGACGCCCATCTACCCGACCACCGAGGGCCTGACCCAGCAGCGCCTGCGCGGCCTCAGCCAGCAGGCCCTGGCGCGTCTCGGACCGCACAGCCTGCCCGACTGGCTGCCCGAGGAGCTGGCCCGCGATTACCGTCTCGGCCCGCTCGACGAAGCGATCCGCTACTTGCACCGGCCGCCACCGGACGCCGACCTGGAAGAGCTCGCCGAAGGCCGCCACTGGGCCCAGCACCGTCTGGCCTTCGAAGAACTACTCACCCATCAGTTGTCCCTGCAACGCCTGCGCGAAGCCGTGCGCGCCCAGGCCGCGCCGGCACTGCCGTCGGCGAAGAAGCTGCCGCAACGCTTCCTCGCCAACCTGGGCTTCAAGCCCACCGGCGCGCAGCAGCGGGTCGGCGCCGAGATTGCCTACGACCTCAGCCAGCACGAGCCCATGCTGCGCCTGGTGCAGGGCGACGTCGGCGCAGGCAAGACGGTGGTGGCCGCCCTCGCCGCCTTGCAGGCGCTGGAGGCCGGCTATCAGGTGGCGCTGATGGCGCCAACCGAGATTCTCGCCGAACAGCACTTCCTCAATTTCAGCCGCTGGCTGGAGCCGCTCGACATCGAAGTCGCCTGGCTGGCCGGCAAGCTCAAGGGCAAGGCCCGCGCGGCCGCACTGGAACAGATCGCCGGCGGCTGCCCGATGGTGGTCGGCACCCACGCACTGTTCCAGGATGAGGTGCAGTTCAAGCGCCTGGCCCTGGTGATCATCGACGAACAGCACCGCTTCGGCGTGCAGCAGCGCCTGGCCCTGCGCCAGAAAGGCGTCGACGGCCGGCTCTGCCCGCACCAACTGATCATGACCGCCACGCCCATCCCGCGGACCCTGGCGATGAGCGCCTACGCCGACCTGGACACCTCGATCCTCGACGAACTGCCGCCCGGCCGTACCCCGGTGAACACCCTGGTGATCGCCGACAGCCGCCGCCTGGAAGTGATAGAGCGCGTCCGCGCCGCCTGCCGCGAAGGCCGCCAGGCCTACTGGGTGTGCACGCTGATCGAAGAATCCGAGGAGCTAACCTGCCAGGCGGCGGAAACTACCTTCGAAGAACTTTCCTCGGCCCTCGGCGAGCTGCGTGTCGGGCTGATCCACGGGCGCATGAAGCCGGCGGAAAAGGCCGCTGTGATGCAGGAATTCAAGGAAGGCCGGCTGCAATTGCTGGTGGCCACCACGGTGATCGAGGTGGGCGTCGACGTGCCCAACGCCAGCCTGATGATCATCGAGAACCCCGAACGGCTCGGCCTGGCCCAATTGCACCAGTTGCGCGGCCGGGTCGGCCGGGGCAGCGCCGCCAGCCATTGCGTACTGCTCTACCACGCCCCGTTGTCGCAACTCGGCCGCGAGCGCCTGGCGATCATGCGCGAGACCTGCGACGGCTTCGTCATCGCCGAGAAAGACCTCGAACTGCGCGGCCCCGGCGAGATGCTCGGCACCCGCCAGACCGGCCTGCTGCAGTTCAAGGTGGCCGACCTGATGCGCGACGCAGACCTACTGCCGGCGGTACGCGATGCCGCCCAGGCCCTGCTGGCACATTGGCCCCAGCATGTCAGCCCGTTGCTCGAACGCTGGCTGCGGCATGGTCAGCAGTACGGACAAGTGTGATACAACACCAGGGGCGCTTGTCGCCTGCCCGGTAGAGCCGCTCCAAGCTGGTTATACTCCGGGCACACGTTCTCCCAGCCGGACCCCGCTTATGACCGAAGCCGCCCTCGCTCCCGCCGCCCCGCAACCGCCTGCCATGATCCAGCAACTCTTGGAAAAACTCGGCATCCCCTACCAGGTACGCCGCGACCGGGTCGACCTGGCACCGGCACAACGGGCCCAGGCGGTGTTGCTGGAGGACGCGGTCGGCTCGCTGCTGGTGCTCTTCCCGCAGAGCCAGCTGCTCGATCTCAACCGTCTCGCCGAACTCACCGGGCGCAAGCTCGCCGCGGTCAAGCCGGACCGCCTGGAACGCATGCTCGGCAAGCACAGCCTCTGCGTACTGCCGGCGCTGCCGCCGCTGACCGTTTCCCCCTGCCTGTACGACGAACGCCTGCTGCAGGTGCCCTCGCTGCTGGTCGAGTCGGGCGAAGCCGGCGTGCTGCTGGAAATCGGCATCGACGCGTACCGCAACCTGCTGAGCAAGGCCAGCGCCGCACGCTTCGGCGAACCCCTGGAGAACATCCGACCGAACCTCGACCGTCCGCACGACGACCGCGCCGAGATCACCCAGGCCGTGCAGGCCTTCACCGCCCGGCGCATCCAGCAGCGCCTGGAAGAAACCATCGAGATTCCGCCGCTGCCGGCCACCGCGCAGAAGATCATCAAGCTGCGCGTCGACCCGGACGCCACCGTCGACGACATCACCGGCGTGGTGGAAACCGACCCGGCCCTGGCCGCCCAGGTGGTGAGCTGGGCCTCGTCACCCTACTACGCCGCACCGGGCAAGATCCGCTCGGTGGAAGACGCCATCGTCCGCGTGCTGGGCTTCGATCTGGTGATCAACCTGGCGCTGGGCCTGGCTCTCGGCAAGACCCTGAGCCTGCCCAAGGACCAGCCGCAGCAGGCCACCCCCTACTGGCAGCAGGCGATCTACACCGCCGCGGTGATCGAGGGCCTGACCCGCGCCATGCCGCGCGCCCAACGCCCGGAAAACGGCCTCGCCTACCTCGCCGGCCTGCTGCACAACTTCGGCTACCTGGTCCTGGCCCACGTCTTCCCGCCACACTTCTCGCTGATCTGCCGCCATCTCGAGGTCAACCCGCACCTCGACCATAGCTATGTGGAACAGCACCTGCTGGGCATCACCCGCGAACAGATCGGCGCCTGGCTGATGCGCTACTGGGACATGCCGGAAGAGCTGGTCGCCGCGCTGCGCTTCCAGCACGACTCCGAGCACCAGAGCGAAAACGCCGTCTATCCCAACCTGATCTACCTGGCCGTCAGCCTGCTGCGCGAGCACGACATCGGCGAGGGCCCGAAGCGGCCGTTGCCGCCGGAACTGTTCGAGCGTCTGGGATTGAGTCAGGAAAAGGCCGAAGAGGTCGTGCGCAAGGTACTGGATGCCGAAGTCGCCCTGCGCGAACTGGTGTCGCAGTTCCCTGGCGCCCATGGCTGATGCCGGCTGGGCCTGACCACCGCTCGTCGCTGCTGCGACGAGCGGGGCCCAATCACCTCAAGGCCGCACGGCGGGCGGCGAAGACTTCCGGCAGCAACGCCACGCAAGCCCCGAGCAGATCGCTCACTTCCGGCCGCTCGTAGAGTTCCGCATAGGCAGCCAACTGGCCGCTGGGCTGCTGGCGGTAGGCGTACAGCATGTAGGACTCCACTCCCTGACGACTGGACTCGCGCAGCTTTTCCGCCTGGCTGGCGGTCTGCTTGGCCAGCGCCACCTCGTCCAGGTCCTGATTGCGCGCCCACAGCGCCAGCAATGCCTGGGTCTTGCCCACCTCATAGCGCAGCAGCGCTGCCAGTTCGCTGGTCCGCGCGGCGGCGTCCAGGCGTTTGACCAGTGCCAGCCGCTCGGGACGCGGCGGACGGTCGCCCAATTGCGCCCGATACTGGGCCAGCCCCTCGGCGCCGCTCTCGCCCACCGCCCGCTCCACTTCGGTGAAGCGCCGGGCCAGCGGGCTGTCCAGCAGGCGCTCCGCCTCCTGGAGCTGCTCGGCATTCACCTGCGGCGCCAACCGGGCCGCCAGATCACCGCACAGCGTATCGGCGGCGAACGCCTCGCCGAGCCGGGCCTGCTGCTCGGCGGGAAAGCCGTTCTGCAGGAGTGGCGCGGCCTGTTCGCAGAGCAGCCGGACACCGGCCAAGTCCAAGAACCGGGCCAGCGCCAGGGGGGCGACGGGGGAAGGTGAAACGGCCGAAGCACCGGGCTTCGCCGAAGTGGATTCGGCCGCTTGAACGGGCAGACCGGGCAGCAGGGCCAGGAGCAGAAAGAGAGCACGCATGCGGGCAGGCTTCACCGAGAAGATTGCGCCACAGCCTAACGGGACCGCCCGCCCGCGGCAAACCTCGAGCGGGGTTCCTGTGAAACGGGCCGCGCGGTCAGGCGGCTTTCTTTTCGGCGGGCTTTTTCTTCGGCACCAGGTACTTGGTCAAGCCCTGGAACCACATCACCAGCGCCGGGTTGCCCTGGATCTGGATGTCCTTGTTCTGGATGCCCTGCATGAAGGCCAGTTGCTTGTTCTTAGCGGTCATGGTCGCGAAGCCGTAGGCCCCATCCTTGAAGCCGAGGGAGAACGCCGGCTCCCGGGCGGGGCCGCGCTTGCTCTGGATGCGCTGGTCCTTGACGATGAAATGACGGGCGATCTTCCCGTCCAGGGTGTGCAACTGGAACGTCAGGTCCTTGCCTGCCAGTTGCTGCTGGAAATCGGGATTGTCGCGGCTGGCCTTGGCCATCAGGCGGCCCAGCATCCAGAGAAGAAAGCGGAATTTCATGCGCACAGCCTCGGGCGGGTAAGAAAAGGCGGCGCATTGTAGCGGTTTGCGGAAGGGACTACACCGACCTTTCAGTGGGTGACCGGCGGTTCGGCGAGGAGCCCGGAACCCTGGGGCTCCGGGCTCGTGTCATTCAGTTGGCGGCGCCGTGGAATGCTTGTCTCACATCGGCGCGGTTAATCCGGCAGGGCGAAGACCACCACGGCATTACCACCACTGCCAGGCTGAAGTTCCGGCGTGAGGCGGAGATACGCACCGCTGGTCAGGAACGATCCAACCGGCACCGCGATATATTGCCGACCGTCGACCGCATAGCTGATCGGGAAACCGCCAACCTGCGCCGGCACGACTTGCTCCCACAGAACCTGTCCCGTCATTTGGTCGAGCGCGCGGAATCGACGATTCACGTCTCCGCCGAAAACCAAGCCGCCGCCCGTTGTCAGGAGCGACGTCACGCCAGCCCTGTTATCGAACTGCCACAACTGCCGGCCCGTCTTCACGTTGATGCCGCGGATGGTACCGACGTTGTCATTCGCACCGGGTGCGAATTGAAATCCTCCATTTTCCACATCTTCATTGCCCATCACGGCATTCATGCAGAGATTCGATTCCGGGTAATAAATGGTGTTGGTAAGCGGGCTATAGGCTCCCGCTGGCCAGTTCTTTCCGCCCACCCAGCTCGGGCAGAGTGTAAATTGCTGGCCCACTCCCGTTGGGATTTGCTCGACCGGGATATCCGCGCGCCCTGACAAGGGATCGATACTGCTTATGAGGTTTTGATAAACCGTATCGCGGGCCCACAGGAACTCACCCGTTTTGCGATCGATCGAGTAGAAGATGCCTGTCTTTCCGAAAATTCCCGCGACGACCTTGCGTACTTTACCGGAGCGCATCTTTGGATTGATCCAGTCCACTTCACTGGGGTCCGGTTCGACCGGCGTATCTATCAGGATGCGTTCAAACGTATGGTCCATGTCATATTGATCGCGGAAGTGCTGCTGGTGCCATTTGATCGCGCCCGTATCAGCATCGATGGCGAGCGTTGACGTCTGGTACAAGAACTCATCGTCGTAATGGCCCGGCGGGGCGAAACGGAACTTCGAATTCGGCGATGTCACCGACGTGCCGATGTAGATCAGGTTGAGTTCCGGATCGTAGCTAGGCGCGATCCATGTACCGATATGGCGCCGCGTCTCGTAGGGAACACCGGCCCAAGTTGCGTCAGCGTCCGTTCCAGGTTGTGCGATGGTATAGGTGCGCCAAAGTTGTTCGCCCGTTTTGAGATCGTGAGCGGCAACGAAGCAGCCATCTGCATCTCCGGGTGATTTTGTATTGGCGCAACTGCTGCCAACTATCGCTTTTCCATTGGCAATGATGGGTCCGGAACTATGAATCTTGCCGATCGGGCCCGTCGACTTTTCCCAAAGCAACTTTCCGGTCTTGGCATCGACAGCGATGATGTAGCTGTCCTTGGTGAGGAGTATGAGACGATCCCGCCAAATCGCAATCGAGCGGGTGATGCGGGCACCGAGTACCTTATCTGCCGGGAGTTCTCGACGATATTCCCAAAGAAGATCGCCGGTGGCGGCGTCGAGCGCCTGAATGACATCATCGCCGGTGGCGAAATACATGACACCGTTATGAACGAGCGGCGTTGACTCCATCAGGCCGCCATCGCCAAACGTCCGGGTCCAGGCCACCTGGAGATTGCCGACATTGTCGCGGTTGATCTGGGAAAGCGGGCTGTAACCCCATGAGTCCAAGGTACGCCGCCACATCAGCCAGTCGCCATCGGGCGGGTTCTGCAACATCTTGTCCGTCACCGGAACAAAATCAGAAAGAGGGCTCTTCGCAACGGCCGGATTGACGCTGCCTATTAATATGGCCAAGAAAATCGTTCGCAGTACAAGAGGCCTATTATTGTGCATTCTCTTAAGCTCCTTTTTATTCACGGAACGTCATCATTGACGGGACGATATATTGTCATTAGACGAATGCGCTTTTATTCACCGAATTCAGGGGCGAATTAAAAGTTAAAACTCCAATAATTCGAAAGCCTAGCAGCCCGAATGAACTTGGCAGAATGCCTGGTATTGATCGTTTTTATTTTGCGAACGGCGGCAAACTTTCCCGCTACTTCTTGAAGTATTTAACAAAATCGAAAACTGACAGAAATTTCCTCATCGCACCCAATACCGAGGTGAAAAAGATGAGCTTAACTGCAAAGAGTTCGCAGGCAGGCTGAATCACTCGAGCCTCTGATCAAGCGCAGAACGGGATTACAACGTTAACTATTTGAAATAGAAAAGCCCCGATTACGGGGGCTTTTCATGTTCACAGAAAAACGTTCTGTGCTTAGTTCACTGCGTCCTTGAATAACCATTAGGAAAACGTATCAGATTCATGCCGAGACGAAATCCATATAACAATCATACACTTACGAATGAAATCTGTCTAAGATTGATGTATTGGTTTCAATCCACGGCTACACCATAGGATTCCGTCACCGAAACCTCAAACTCCCAGGGATTTTGAAACACTCATCGCCCGCTGGCTGCCTCCTTCACTTCTTGCGCCATCAGAAAATGACCCCCATCGCGAAACCGGCTCCCCTCAAGATCCTTGTTGTCCACGAGCATCCTGCACTCCGATCCCAGATTCGCATAAGCCTAGAAGGCTCCGGATATGAGGTGATTGAGGCACATAGCTGTAAACAAGCGGTTGGCCTCCTACATTCCTCTGAATTTTCAGCAATGATTGTTGACAATGATGCGCACGACTTTGAGAGCGCATCCCCTCTATCCGAACGGAAGTTCACAAGGAATTCCAACGTACCCTGCATCGTACTTGCGACTAGCCGCATACTTCAAAAACCCTCGAAGTACTTCAATGCAGAAACGGATGATTATTTGTTAAAGCCATTCAAGATCACCGAACTCGACAACCATGTAAAGGCCACATTTAACACGCATCACGGAAAACCGAAACTAACACTTGGCAGCGTCACGGTCTGCAGGACGTCGTGCACAATAACAATCAACCGATCTACATCCGCGCTTCCACGCAAGCAAATGGAACTGCTTTACACGTTAATAAGCAATTCACCAAGAGTAATTAAAAAGCAACACTTCGCAGAGACCCTATACCTGCCTAATATGAAGGTAACCCAGCCCAAACAGGCTGTTGAGTCGCTGGTATTTCGTTTACGAAAGCGACTGCGCGCTGCCAGCTGCGATGTGCGCATAAAATGCATTCGAGGAGTGGGGTACAAGGTCTCAGTCAGCAAAAGGTAAATATCCAAATTGCAATATTTTAATGGCGCAACCGATCAGCCAAGAAAACTCCATGCGTTCCGCTCGTGTGCTGAGTTGAGTGACAACAGCCGTCTCATCAGCAGCCTCTCGCTGCAATATGGATCGAATGGCTCCCCAAACCTCAGAGAAGGCTAACGCCCCGGATTGCTCGTTCTCCATCATGAACGAACTGAAGCTGCTCTAATTGCTCTTGAAGGCCAGTGGCAGAGTAGAGGTAGACTCAAGATCAGGTATCCGCATGGGCCACCCGCCTACCGATAGCGACATCGGTACTAGCCAGCTTCAGGTGCGGAGGTAGATCTAATTGAAAGGAATAGCAAATCTACAAATTCACAATACGGCAGGGACCGTTACTATCGCCGCCCCCATTTACAGTCGTAAGAATGACTGACTGATAAACTCTCAGGTTTCTTCCCAGAAGCAACAGGCCCACTGACAGGGCAGCTACCTCTGTTCCCAGCTACTGTTGACCGACCCGTTAAAGGTCCAGAGTCCGATTTTCCGTAAAATCAGTTCAGAAAATATTTCGTGTACGTGGACGAAAGCGGTGACCACGGCCAGGGAAGCGTCTATCCAAACTACCCGGTTTTCGTCCTTGCCTTTTGTGTCTTCCACAAGAGCCACTATGCGCAACGCGTCGCACCGTCAACTGAGACGTTCAAGTTTAAGCATTACGGTCATGACCTCGTGATATTACCCGAGACCATATCCGGAAGGGGAAAGATGGCTTCCGACTCGACGGTTGTATCGGCAAACTCAACGGTTGAGGGAGGCGCTGCGTCTCTGCATCAACTGGATAGCCGGTGCCCATATTTGTGCAGAGCCTCTCTAGCGCTTTGCACTACACTGCCTTAAACGCTTAGTTCATCACGAACGGAAGAGACTATGCTCGATTACTTCGCACTGGGTTTGTTGATTTTCGTCGGGCTAGTGCTGTTTTACGGAATGATAGTGATTCATGACATCCCTTGCGAAATTGCCAAGCACCGCAACCACCCCCATCAGGATGCGATCCATGCTGCCGGTTGGGTCAGTATGTTCACATTGCATGCGCTCTGGCCGTTCCTGTGGATTTGGGCGATGCTGTACCGAGAAGAGCGTGGCTGGGGCTTTGACGATGGCAAGTCGCCGCAAAGTCATGCCGTTAGCCTGGAGCAACAAATTGCTGAACTGCAACAGCGTATCGAAAGGCTGGAGAGGGCAGCAGAGCCGCCACTTGTCTCGGGTACAGTCGATTCCGGCGAGGGAGTCTGAGCCATGGACCTTCTGCTTGCACTCACCTATGCGGCCTTTGCTGTCGCGCTGTTCAAGATCTTTCGCATCCCGCTGAACAAGTGGGCCGTACCCAAGCGGTGTTGGGCGTAGTGCATTGATTTTGCCTTGATCTTCGCAATTAACTACAACCACCCACACTCAAGGACTTCGAGTTCGTATTTCGCATCCATACTTTTAATCACCGATTTTACCGGCGAGGTAATCGACGTGCCGGAGGGAAATCAACGGATCAAGGGGGCCTTTCTGTGCAGCTTCTTGAGTTCTATACAGTGCCCATATCCACCTCAGGGCTCAAGGTGCCCAGCCAAGCGACTAGGCACACAATGATTATTGCTACTGAGAATTCTATGGCCATGCTGCGCCGCAAAACATTAACCGCGCCATCGTACTCTCCACTCTGGATCGAGCGTGCCAAAAGTGGGCTCAAGTGAAAGCGGTTCAGCGTGGCTAGTGCGAGCATCGCTACAAATAGTAAAACTTTCAGAGAAAGCAGTGCGCCATAAGTGCTAATCGCTATCCCATCCAGCGTCGGGCCAACGATAAACAGATAGTTTACAGCACCTGTAATAACCAGGCTCACTACGATCAATGCACCCGCAGACTCGAATCCGGTAAGAACTCTGGAAAGAATTCGCACCTCCTGTTCGCCATTGAGTATCTTTGCCCTGAGCAATAGAGCGAATGCCGCCAATGCGCCCAGCCAACCACCTGCAGCCAAGAGGTGGAAGATGTCACTAGCGAAATGTATATAGCGGCGATTGCCCTCATCCATCGCGCCATGCCCAGTCCAGGCGAGGGTTGATAGCGCGATGGCACCGCACACAGTAACTAGCCAAAGGCTCAAGGTCGGAAGGCGTCGGTTTACTGTCAAGGCCATACCCGCCAGAACAAGGGCAGCTAGACGAACCATCCACGTGAGCCCAACGTCAGTACCGGTAATCACCATTTCGAAGATATGGTGATTAAGCTCCGTAAGCTCTGAAACTCCACTCATTGCCTTGGCAAGCAACAACATGGCAGCGAGTGACAGGAGTATGCCAGCAAATACTGCACCAAAGATAAGCGACTCAAAGTTCAAGACAGCGCCGGATACTCGCTCTTTCCCCCTGAGACTGTACAAACCAAAAATGGCCAATCCGAACAGCAGCATGAGGTCCATATAAAGAGCGAAGCGAACGGCGATGTTGATTGAGTCGCTCATGGATCATTTCACGTTGAAAACAAGGCTGCCTGTTACTGGGTGAGTGTCGGAAGAGACTGCTCGCCATTCAACCTTGTAGGTACCCGTGGTTAACGGAGCGGCGGGTGTGATGACCATCGTTTTTGGATCATCGCTGCCGGAAACATTCGCCTTAACACCCATCGGGGAATTCGGCATGCCGGGCATATCGGTCATGATCAGCTTCGCACCGGAGAACTGAGCCGTGAGGTTTTCCGAGAAATGCAGCTCAATCTTGGATGGTGCGGTGGAAGTCGAGCCTTCCGCAGGAGTAGAGGACACTAGCTTTGGATGTGCTTGGGCCATAGCGCTCAACAGCAAACCAGCGCCCAGTGCAACAGCTGCGGTAGTGGTTTTAAAGAATGACATGCAAGACTCCTCACAGCGTTAGCTGTTGGTACGAGGTTTGGTGGGGAATTTCTAGTTTTTACTTCTCGATCCTGGTTAGAACCACTCGCCAACACCAAGCGTATGCTGCGTCCTGGTAGGCACTGAACCGAGGTTATGGATCAAGCTAGCCACTTCGTAGAGCTAGGACACGATGCCACATCACCGCCGACCGTTCGATTACATTTCAGTAAGGTTGGCGGGCACTTTCTGGGGCGACGTTGAGGGCAGGAAGTAGCTCCCTGCCTGCAGCTCACCAAACCTTATTCGATGAGCAAGCCGAGAGCGGCGGTGATAAGTGACAGAGAGTTGGGGCCGCGTCGCAGCCCCCCTCGTCAAAGCACCTGCCTGAGGAAACTCTGTGCCCGTGGGTCCCGCGGCTGATCGAAGAACTGCGCGGGGGGCGCGTCCTCCAGCAGTTTGCCGTGGTCGAAGAACAGCACCCGGTCGGCCACTTCGCGGGCGAAGCCCATTTCGTGGGTGACGCAGACCATGGTCATGCCTTCCTGGGCCAACCCCTTCATCACGTCCAACACCTCGCCGACCATTTCCGGGTCCAGCGCCGAGGTGGGTTCGTCGAACAGCATCACCTTGGGCTCCATGCACAGGGCGCGGGCGATGGCCACGCGCTGCTGCTGGCCGCCGGACAGGCGCGAGGGGTACTCGTTGGCCTTCTGCGCGATACCCACCTTGGCCAGCAGCGCCTGGGCCTTGGCCTCGCGCTCGGCCTTGCCGCGCTTGCGCACAACCTTCTGCGCCAGGCAGAGGTTCTCCAGCACCGTCATGTGCGGGAACAGGTTGAAGTGCTGGAACACCATGCCCACCTCGCGGCGGTAGGCATTCACATCGGTCTTCGGGTGGGCCAGGTCGACGCCATCGATGACCACCGAACCGGCGTCGAACTCCTCCAGGCCGTTCAAGCAGCGCAGGAAGGTGGATTTGCCGGAGCCGGAAGGCCCCAGTACCACCACCACTTCGCCCTTGGCCACTGCCGTATCCACCTTGTCCACGGCGCGTACGAGATGGCCGCGGGCGTTGAAGGTTTTAATCAGTTCACGGACTTCAATCACTTTGAGCGAGCCTCCGTTCCAGGCGGCTGGCGATTTGCGACAGCGGCAGGTTGATGACGAGGTAGAGCGCGGCGATGCAGAACCAGATCTCGAAGGTGGAGAACGAGGTGGTGATCGCCTCACGGCCGCTCTTGGTCAGTTCGGTGATGGCGATCACCGAGACCAGCGAGGTGTCCTTGACCAGGCTGATGAACTGGCCGGCCAGCGGCGGCAGCACACGCTTGAACGCCTGGGGCAGGATTACGTGGCGCATCGACTGGGCGCCGGTCAGGCCCAGGGAACGGGCCGCCTCGTTCTGCCCTCGGGCGACGGACTGCACCCCAGCACGGACGATCTCGCCGACGTAAGCGCCGGTGAACAAGGCCAGCGCCGCCACCCCGGCAAATTCGCGGGAGAGGTTCAGCACGGTACCGATGAAGAAGTAGAAGATGAAGATCTGCACCAGCAGCGGCGTGCCGCGCACCAGCTCGACGTAGACCGTGGACAGGTCGCGCAACGTAGGGTTGTTCGACAGCCGGCAGAGGCCGGTGAACAGGCCAATCACCAGGCCCAGCGCGCCGGAGACCACGGAGATCCACAGAGTGGTCCAAAGCCCCCAGAACAGCGGCCCAAGTTTCCAATGGCGGGTGACGCCCACGACATCGCCCTCGGCCACCTCATCCCCTTTGGCGAGCTTCAGGCTGTCTCCTGCGACTTCCAGTGCTTGCCGGTTTCCCGCTTCACTGACCAGGACGACCTGAGAGGTTGCGCCGCGTACCGCGATGTCTTCGACGCGTCCGAAGTCGCTGGCACGATGCTCGTCCTCAGCTTGGTAGGCGAAATACTGCGGTACGCGATTCCAGCGCCATTCGTAGGAAATCAGCGAAGTGGAATACCAGAGTCCATAGGCCAGCGCTAACAACAGGAAAGCCGTCAGGGCGTGCCATGGCCATTGGTCAAACTTCTTAAGACTCGCCCGGGAGGGCTGCCCCGCCAGTGCACCGGCGGGCAGCAGGCGTCGTATAAGTGTATTCATAGAGAGATCTCGAGCGCGGGCGTTGAGGTTGTACGCAACAGGGCCTGGGTTGAAGCCAGGCCCTGCCGGATTTCGGATTGCTTACTCCATTTCCGCGAGCCAGTCGGTCTTCTTGAACCACTTGGCATGGATGCGATCGTAAGTGCCGTCCTGCTTGCTCTGGCGCAGGAAGTTGTTGATCCAGTTCAGGCTGTCGTAATCGCCTTTCTTCAGACCGAAGGCCAGGGGCTCGAAGGTGAAGGGCTCTTCCAGGAACACCAGCTTGCCGGCGCCGGCCTTGTTCACCGCCACCACGTTGTAGGGCGCGTCGTAGATGAAGGCATCGGCCTTGCCGTTGACCACATCCATCAGCGCTTCCTGCTCGTTGTCGAAGCCGTGGTACTGGGCCTTGGCGATCAGTTTCTTGGCGACCATCTCACCAGTGGTGCCGATCTTCGAGGTGATGCGGTACTGACCATCGTTCAGGTCCTTGTAGGACTTGATCTGGCCTTGCAGCTCCTTGCGGATCAGCAGGGTCTGGCCGACCACGATGAAGGGTTCGGAGAAGTTGATGCGCAGGTTGCGCTCCTGGGTCAGGGTCATGCCGGAGCCGATCATGTCGAACTTGTCGGTCAGCAGGGCCGGGATGATGCCGTCGTAGCTGGTGGACACCAGTTCCAGCTTGACGCCCATGGACTTGGCCATGGCCTTCAGCACATCGACTTCGAAGCCGATGATCTCGCCGCGCTTGTTGGTCATCTCGAAGGGCATGTAGGGGTCGTCTCAGAAAACGGAAAATAAAGCACGCTAAGGCATAGCCGAACCTGCCAAGCTTGCTCCACCCTGTAGTGACGCGATCAGCGGGCAGGAAACGTTCCCCCTTCGCGCATGGCAGGCGCACACCAACTCAGACAGCACGGCCTCCATGCGCGCCAGGTCAGCCATTTTCTCGCGCACGTCCTTGAGCTTGTGCTCGGCCAGACTGCTGGCTTCCTCGCAATGGGTGCCATCCTCCAGCCGCAGCAGCTCGGCGATCTCATCCAGGCTGAAGCCCAGCCGCTGGGCTGATTTCACGAAGCGCACCCGCGTTACATCCGCCTCGCCATAGCGGCGGATGCTGCCATAGGGCTTGTCAGGCTCCAGCAACAAGCCCTTGCGCTGATAGAAACGGATGGTCTCCACATTGACCCCGGCCGCCTTGGCGAAAACGCCAATGGTCAGGTTCTCCAAATTGTTTTCCATATCGCTTGACTCCGTACATGAGTACGGAAGTAAGGTTACGCTATCCAATTTCAATTCGAAAGGACAAGCGCATGTCTGAACCAAAAACCGGGCGCGGCGCGCTCTTCACTGGAGGGCTTGCCGCCATCCTCGCCTCGGCTTGCTGCCTCGGGCCGTTGGTTCTGATCGCCTTGGGGTTCAGCGGCGCTTGGATCGGCAACTTGGCGGTGTTGGAACCCTATCGCCCCATCTTTATCGGCGTGGCGCTGGTGGCGTTGTTCTTCGCCTGGCGGCGCATCTACCGGCAGGCAGCGGCCTGCAAACCGGGTGAGGTCTGCGCGATTCCCCAAGTGCGAGCTACTTACAAGCTCATTTTCTGGATCGTGGCCGCGCTGGTTCTGGTCGCGCTCGGATTTCCCTACGTCATGCCATTTTTCTACTGATCGGAGTTCACCATGAAGAAACTGTTTGCCTCCCTCGCCCTCGCCGCCGTTGTTGCCCCCGTCTGGGCCGCCACCCAGACCGTCACGCTGTCCGTACCGGGCATGACCTGCTCCGCCTGCCCGATCACTGTCAAGAAGGCGATTTCCAAGGTCGAAGGCGTCAGCAAAGTTGACGTGACTTTCGAGACACGCCAAGCGGTCGTCACCTTCGACGATGCCAAGACCAGCGTGCAGAAGCTGACCAAGGCAACCGCAGACGCGGGCTATCCGTCCAGCGTCAAGCAGTGAGTCACTGAAAACGGCACCGCAGCACAACGGACGTCATTGTCTGGCGCCACAAACGATAAAGGATCTGTTGCATGACCCATCTAAAAATCACCGGCATGACTTGCGACTCGTGCGCGGCGCACGTCAAGGAAGCGCTGGAAAAAGTGCCAGGCGTGCAGTCGGCGCTGGTGTCCTATCCGAAGGGCACAGCGCAACTCGCCATCGTGCCGGGCACATCGCCGGACGCGCTGACTGCCGCCGTGGCCGGACTGGGCTACAAGGCAACGCTAGCCGATGCGCCACTGGCGGACAACCGCGTCGGACTGCTCGACAAGGTGCGGGGATGGATGGCCGCCGCCGAAAAGCACAGTGGCAACGAGCCCCCGGTGCAGGTAGCGGTCATTGGCAGCGGTGGAGCCGCGATGGCGGCGGCGCTGAAAGCCGTCGAGCAAGGCGCGCAGGTCACGCTGATCGAGCGCGGCACCATCGGCGGCACCTGCGTCAATGTCGGCTGTGTGCCGTCCAAGATCATGATCCGCGCCGCCCACATCGCCCATCTGCGCCGGGAAAGCCCGTTCGATGGCGGTATTGCGGCAACTGTGCCTACGATTGACCGCAGTAAGCTGCTGGCCCAGCAGCAGGCCCGCGTCGACGAACTGCGGCACGCCAAGTACGAAGGCATCCTGGGCGGTAATCCGGCCATCACCGTTGTGCACGGTGAGGCGCGCTTCAAGGACGACCAGAGCCTTACCGTCCGTTTGAACGAGGGTGGCGAGCGCGTCGTGATGTTCGACCGCTGCCTGGTCGCCACGGGTGCCAGCCCGGCGGTCCCGCCGATTCCGGGCTTGAAAGAGTCACCCTACTGGACTTCCACCGAGGCCCTGGCGAGCGACACCATTCCCGAACGCCTTGCCGTAATCGGCTCGTCGGTGGTGGCGCTGGAGCTGGCGCAAGCCTTTGCCCGGCTGGGCAGCAAGGTCACGGTCCTGGCGCGCAATACCTTGTTCTTCCGTGAAGACCCGGCCATCGGCGAGGCGGTGACAGCCGCTTTCCGTGCCGAGGGCATCGAGGTGCTGGAGCACACGCAAGCCAGCCAGGTCGCCCATATGGACGGTGAATTCGTGCTGACCACCACGCACGGTGAATTGCGCGCCGACAAACTGCTGGTTGCCACCGGTCGGACACCGAACACGCGCAGCCTCGCGCTGGACGCAGCGGGGGTCACTGTCAATGCGCAAGGTGCCATCGCCATCGACCAAGGCATGCGCACGAGCAACCCGAACATCTACGCGGCCGGCGACTGCACCGACCAGCCGCAGTTCGTCTATGTGGCGGCAGCGGCCGGCACCCGTGCCGCGATCAACATGACCGGCGGCGATGCGGCGCTCGACCTGACCGCAATGCCGGCCGTGGTGTTCACCGATCCGCAAGTGGCGACCGTGGGCTACAGCGAGGCGGAAGCCCACCACGACGGGATCGAGACCGACAGCCGCACCTTGACCTTGGACAACGTGCCGCGTGCGCTCGCCAACTTCGACACACGCGGCTTCATCAAGTTGGTTATCGAGGAAGGCAGCCATCGGCTGATCGGCGTACAGGCGGTCGCGCCGGAAGCGGGTGAACTGATCCAGACGGCGGCTCTGGCCATTCGCAACCGCATGACGGTGCAGGAACTGGCCGACCAGTTGTTCCCCTACCTGACGATGGTCGAGGGGTTGAAGCTCGCGGCGCAGACCTTCAACAAGGATGTGAAGCAGCTTTCCTGCTGCGCCGGGTGAGAAAAAGGAGGTGTTCAATGAACGCCTACACGGTGTCCCGGCTGGCTCTTGATGCCGGGGTGAGCGTGCATATCGTGCGCGACTACCTGCTGCGCGGATTGCTGCGCCCGGTGGCGTGCACACCAGGCGGCTACGGCTTGTTCGATGATGCCGCCTTGCAACGGCTGTGCTTCGTGCGGGCGGCCTTCGAGGCGGGCATCGGCCTCGACGCGCTGGCGCGGCTGTGCCGGGCGCTGGATGCGGCGGACGGCGACGAAGCGGCCGCGCAGCTTGCCCTGCTGCGTCAGTTCGTCGAGCGTCGGCGCGAAGCGTTGGCCGATCTGGAAGTGCAGTTGGCCACCCTGCCGACCGAGCCGGCACAGCACGCGGAGAGTCTGCCATGAACAACCCCGAGCGCTTGCCGTCCGAGACGCACAAACCGATCACCGGCTACCTGTGGGGCGGACTGGCTGTGCTGACTTGCCCCTGCCACCTGCCCATCCTCGCTGTCGTGCTGGCCGGCACAACCGCCGGTGCTTTCCTCGGCGAGCATTGGGTCATCGCGGCGCTCGGTTTGACCGGCCTGTTCCTTCTGTCCCTGTCGCGGGCGTTGCGGGCATTCAGGGAAAGAGAATGAGCGCTTTCCGGCCGGATGGATGGACGACGCCGGAACTGGCCCAAGCGGTCGAGCGCGGGCAGCTTGAACTGCACTACCAGCCCGTCGTCGATCTGCGCAGTGGTGGGATTGTCGGCGCGGAAGCCCTGTTGCGCTGGCGTCATCCGACGCTTGGACTATTGCCACCGGGCCAGTTCCTGCCCGTGGTCGAATCGTCCGGCCTGATGCCTGAAATCGGCGCTTGGGTGCTGGGCGAAGCCTGCCGCCAGATGCGTGACTGGCGAATGCTGGCATGGCGACCGTTCCGGCTGGCCGTCAATGTTTCGGCGAGCCAAGTGGGACCGGACTTCGACGGGTGGGTAAAGGGCGTGCTGGCTGATGCCGAGTTGCCCGCCGAGTATCTCGAAATCGAGCTGACCGAATCGGTCGCGTTTGGTGATCCGGCGATCTTCCCCGCCCTGGACGCCTTGCGGCAGATCGGTGTGCGCTTCGCCGCCGATGACTTCGGGACGGGGTATTCCTGTCTGCAACATCTGAAGTGCTGCCCAATCAGCACGCTCAAGATCGACCAATCGTTTGTCGCCGGGCTCGCCAACGACCGCCGCGACCAAACCATCGTGCACACCGTGATTCAGCTTGCGCACGGGCTGGGCATGGATGTGGTGGCTGAAGGCGTGGAAACATCGGCGAGTCTTGATCTATTGCGACAAGCGGACTGCGACACAGGACAAGGCTTCCTGTTCGCGAAGCCAATGCCGGCGGCGGCATTCGCCGTCTTCGTCAGTCAATGGAGGGGTGCCACCATGAATGCAAGTGACTCGACCACCACCAGTTGCTGCGTGTGCTGCAAGGAAATCCCGCTCGATGCCGCCTTCACCCCGGAAGGCGCGGAATACGTCGAGCACTTCTGCGGGTTGGAGTGTTATCAACGCTTCGAAGCGCGTGCCAAGACAGGGAACGAAACCGATGCCGATCCGAACGCCTGCGACTCGCTACCGTCAGATTGAGGCATACCCTAACTTGGCGTCAGACCATCCGGCGCTAAATCGTCAGAATAGAGTTGCCTTCCGAATTGATTGACATACGCCGTCAAGGGTCATAGATTTCTTCCTGACACATTTCCCTCAGGAGGATACCTTGCACGGTCAGCGCATCGGTTACGTCCGCGTCAGCAGCTTCGACCAGAACCCAGAACGGCAGCTCGAACAGATCCAGGTGGATAAAGTGTTCACCGACAAGGCGTCGGGCAAGGACACACGGCGGCCCGAACTGGAACGGCTGCTCGCCTTCGTGCGCGAAGGCGACACGGTCGTGGTGCACAGCATGGATCGTCTGGCGCGCAACCTCGACGACCTGCGCCGCCTGGTGCAGGGCCTCACCCAGCGCGGCGTACGCATCGAGTTCCTTAAGGAGCATTTGACCTTCACCGGCGAGGACTCGCCGATGGCGAACCTGATGCTGTCGGTAATGGGCGCGTTCGCCGAGTTCGAACGCGCCTTGATCCGCGAGCGGCAGCGCGAGGGCATCGCGCTCGCCAAGCAGCGCGGGGCCTACCGTGGCAGGAAGAAATCCCTGTCGTCTGAGCGTATTGCCGAACTGCGCCAACGTGTCGAGGCTGGCGAGCAAAAGACCAAGCTGGCTCGTGAATTCGGAATCAGTCGCGAAACCCTGTATCAATACTTGAGAACGGATCAGTAAATATGCCACGTCGTTCAATCCTGTCCGCCGCCGAGCGCGAAAGCCTGCTGGCGTTGCCGGACACCAAGGATGAGTTGATCCGTCACTACACGTTCAGCGAAACCGACCTCTCCATCATCCGGCAGCGGCGCGGCCCGGCCAACCGGCTGGGCTTCGCCGTGCAGCTCTGTTACCTGCGCTTTCCTGGTGTCATCCTGGGCGTCGATGAGCCGCCGTTTCCGCCCTTGTTGAAACTGGTCGCCGACCAGCTCAAGGTCAGCGTCGAAAGCTGGGACGAATACGGGCAGCGGGAGCAGACCCGGCGCGAGCACCTGGTCGAACTGCAAACGGTGTTCGGCTTCCAGCCCTTTACCATGGGCCACTACCGGCAGGCCGTCCAGTTGCTGACCGAGATGGCCTTGCAGACCGACAAGGGCATCGTGCTGGCCAGCACCTTGATCGAGCACCTGCGGCAGCAGTCGGTCATTCTGCCTGCCCTCAACGCCGTCGAGCGGGCGAGCGCCGAAGCAATCACCCGCGCCAACCGGCGCATCTACGATGCCTTGGCCGAACCGCTGTCGGACGCGCATCGCCGCCGCCTCGACGATCTGCTCAAGCGTCGGGACAACGGCAAAACGACCTGGCTGGCCTGGCTGCGCCAATCGCCCGTCAAACCGAATTCGCGGCACATGCTGGAACACATCGAACGCCTCAAAGCGTGGCAGGCGCTCGACCTGCCTTCTGGCATCGAGCGGTCGGTGCACCAGAACCGCCTGCTCAAGATCGCCCGTGAGGGTGGCCAGATGACGCCCGCCGACCTGGCCAAGTTCGAGGCGCAGCGACGCTATGCCACCCTGGTGGCGCTTGCCATCGAGGGCATGGCCACCGTCACCGACGAAATCATCGACCTGCACGACCGCATCCTGGGCAAGCTGTTCAACGCCGCCAAGAACAAGCATCAGCAGCAATTCCAGGCGTCCGGCAAGGCGATCAACGCCAAGGTGCGGTTGTTCGGCCGCATCGGCCAGGCGCTGATCGAGGCCAAGCAGGCGGGCCGCGATCCGTTCGCCGCCATCGAGGCCGTCATGTCCTGGGATGCCTTCGCCGAGAGCGTCACCGAAGCGCAGAAGCTTGCGCAGCCCGAGGACTTCGATTTCCTGCACCGCATCGGCGAAAGCTACGCCACGCTGCGCCGCTACGCGCCGGAATTCCTTGCCGTGCTCAAGCTGCGGGCCGCTCCCGCCGCGAAGGACGTGCTCGACGCCATCGAGGTGCTGCGCGGCATGAACAGCGACAACGCCCGCAAGGTGCCCGCCGACGCGCCGACCGAGTTCATCAAGCCGCGCTGGCAGAAGCTGGTCATGACCGACACCGGCATCGACCGGCGCTACTACGAACTGTGCGCGCTGTCGGAGATGAAGAACGCGTTGCGTTCCGGCGACATCTGGGTGCAGGGGTCGCGCCAGTTCAAGGACTTCGAGGACTACCTGGTGCCGCCCGCGAAATTCGCCAGCCTCAAGCAGGCCAGCGAATTGCCGCTGGCCGTGGCCACCGACTGCAACCGGTACCTGAACGACCGGCTGACGCTGCTGGAAACACAGCTTGCCACCGTCAACCGTATGGCGACGGCCAACGAGCTGCCGGACGCCATCATCACCGAGTCAGGCTTGAAGATCACGCCGCTCGACGCGGCGGTACCCGACACCGCCCAAGCGCTGATCGACCAGACGGCAATGATCCTGCCGCACGTCAAGATCACCGAACTGCTGCTGGAGGTGGACGAATGGACGGGCTTCACTCGGCATTTCGCGCATCTGAAATCGGGCGACCCGGCCAAAGACAAGAACCTGTTGCTGACCACGATCCTCGCCGACGCGATCAACCTGGGCCTGACCAAGATGGCGGAGTCTTGCCCCGGCACGACCTACGCCAAGCTGGCTTGGCTGCAAGCCTGGCACATCCGCGACGAAACCTACGGGGCGGCGCTGGCCGATCTGGTCAACGCACAGTTCCGCCATCCCTTCGCCGAGCACTGGGGCGACGGCACCACCTCATCGTCGGACGGCCAGAACTTCCGCACCGGCAGCAAGGCCGAGAGCACCGGCCACATCAACCCGAAATACGGGAGCAGCCCAGGGCGGACGTTCTACACCCACATTTCTGACCAGTACGCGCCATTTCACACCAAGGTCGTGAACGTCGGCGTGCGCGATTCGACCTACGTGCTCGACGGCCTGCTGTACCACGAGTCCGACTTGCGGATCGAGGAGCATTACACCGACACGGCGGGCTTCACCGATCACGTCTTCGCCCTGATGCACCTCCTGGGCTTCCGCTTCGCGCCGCGCATCCGCGACCTGGGCGACACCAAGCTCTACATCCCGAAGGGCGACGCCGCCTATGACGCGCTGAAACCCATGATCGGCGGCACGCTCAACATCAAGCACGTCCGCGCCCATTGGGACGAAATCCTGCGGCTGGCCACCTCGATCAAGCAGGGCACGGTGACGGCCTCCCTGATGCTCCGAAAGCTCGGCAGCTACCCACGCCAGAACGGCCTGGCCGTGGCGCTCCGCGAGCTGGGCCGCATCGAGCGCACGCTGTTCATCCTGGACTGGCTGCAAAGCGTGGAACTGCGCCGCCGCGTGCATGCCGGCCTGAACAAGGGCGAGGCGCGCAATGCGCTGGCCAGGGCAGTGTTTTTCAACCGCCTGGGTGAAATCCGCGACCGCAGTTTCGAGCAGCAGCGCTACCGGGCTAGCGGCCTCAATCTGGTAACGGCTGCCGTCGTGTTGTGGAACACGGTCTATCTGGAACGGGCTGCGCACGCGCTGCGTGGCAACGGCCATGCCGTTGATGACGCGCTGTTGCAGTACCTGTCGCCGCTCGGTTGGGAGCACATCAACCTCACCGGCGATTACCTCTGGCGCAGCAGCGCCAAGATCGGCGCGGGCAAGTTCAGGCCGCTACGACCGCTGCAACCGGCTTAGCGTGCTTTATTTTCCGTTTTCTGAGGCGACCCCATGTAGGTCGGGTCCATGCCAACGCGCAGGGTGCCGCGTTTGACTGCGTCGTCGACCATGCCGGCATGGGCGGAAAGCCCGGTAAGCGCGCAGGTAGAAAGCAGAAGCATCGTCAGGAGTTTTCTCATGGGTATCTCTTCTTGTTGGATGAGTGCGGCTTTGTATTGACACGTACTTCATTGCGCGTGCCTGTATATACATGCACGCAAGTCATGGGCCAATTCAGGCAACCCAAGTGAAATCTGCCGTGCCGCACTGAAATAGAGAGGTCGCGAGTGAATGAGCACACTAGGCCCTAGTCATGGCCTGTTACTCATCGTGACGATCGCTGGGGAATTTTTTCCCGATGCATATGAGCATTAGTGTGGTGTGGCGTCGACGCCGCCTGCCTTGCTACTTCCGTTTGAACGGCGCGACCAACTGCGCCCGATAGCCCACTGGGTAGTCCCGCTCCAGAAGCCCCACTTGCGCCTCGCCGAGCTTGCCCGCGCTGTCGTAGAAGGTCCCCAACAAGTGGTCCCACACCAGAAAGAACTCACCAAAATTGACTTGGGCGTCCTCGAATTCGCGCTTGTGGTGCCAGCGGTGCGTCTCCGCAACCCCAATCATGTAGCGCAGCCAGCCGAGGGAGTAGTCGAGGTTGGAGTGCTGGAAAGCCAAATGCACGGTCAGGATGCCAAGCCAGGCCGCCACGACGGCGGACAGCGCGCCCGTCGCAAACAGCACTAGCAGCCCCGGCCCCGCCATGATCACCGCATGCAAGGGATGCCGGCGTTCGCCATTCATCCAGTAGAGCCGTTCGGCACTGTGGTGGGGTTTATGCAGACGCCACAGCCACGGCACATGGTGGCTAAGCCGGTGCATGGCATAAAAGCTGAGGTCAAGAACCCCTGC
Source organism: Pseudomonas indica NBRC 103045 (assembly GCF_002091635.1). GTDB lineage: Bacteria > Pseudomonadota > Gammaproteobacteria > Pseudomonadales > Pseudomonadaceae > Pseudomonas_M > Pseudomonas_M indica. Next base: position 499,696 of record NZ_BDAC01000001.1, read on the forward strand.
TGCGATAAGCAGTTGGCACCACAAGGGCAGCTCTGTTGGGAAGGTGCGAACCGCATCAGGCACCCAATCACCCAGTCGAGCCAGCACCGTGGCGGTGAACTGAATAACGGACAGGTTGACGAGCGTATGCAGCAGGTCGGTCAGAGTGTCTTGGCGATCTTCCAACCAGCTCTCCCGAAAGGGCTGCAGTCGCTCCAGCATGGCGATCGAAAGAAGCCCCACTGCGGCAATGAGTGGGGTGGTTGGCCAATATGGAAGGCCTTCGTACAGCAGCCAGAGCATCCAGCCGGCCGTGCCGCCAAAGACCACGGGATAGCTGAACCAACGGATCATGAACCTGAGGTAGCTGCTCATCGCACAGTCCTCCCTGCAGTGACTAGCACTTTGAGCCACTCAGGTGGGGCTAGGCTTGAACGAAAAAGCTGATCTCAGCCGATCAGGTGGACGTGACCCAGCGCCGAAGTCGGGTCGAGGCCAAACAGGTTTCGGAAGGTCCGGGAGAAGTGCGCGGCATCGGCAAAACCGGCAGCATGGGCGGCCTCGGTCAGGCTGCGGCCGGCAGCAATATTCTGAAGCGCCGCGACCAGACGGCTCCACTTCCGGTAGCTGCGCAGTGGCAAACCAGTCTGCTCAACGAACCAATGCGAAAACCGAGTCGGCGACAGATGGACCAGCCTGGCCAGGTACTGTCGACCATGTATCGACTCACGCACGGCAGCGAGTACGGTCTGCAGTCTCGGATCAATGACAGAGGCGTTGGCCAGGCTGAGGGCTTGGCGAACCCGATCTCGCATCTGCTGGGCTGAAACGTTCGGTTCTGCCAGCAAGCTCTGCAGGGCGAAGATAGCCTCCATGTCGATGTCCACGGTTATCGCGTCCGCCCCGGCATGTAGGGCAAAGGCCTCTTCGGACAATGCGTCGAGGTAGATCGAAAGGATCTCTATCGCTTCGATCCGATGCATGACGCCGGCGCGGATGCAAACAGCTCGGGCCCTGACTTCGGAACCCGGGGTATGCACAGTGAGCTCGGTGGCTAGGCCAATAGTAATCTGGTGGGCCATATGGCAATGCCAATCTTGGCCTCCGGCCTGCCCAAGGAAGACGCCCAGTCCGGGGGATATCCAAGCCTGGCCACGCCATCCAACACCCTGCACTGTGTTCACGCGGAAGACCTTCAGGTTTCCGCGTTCCGCTGGTTGGCAATTTTTTGCACTTCCGCTTGGAACGCTTCATCGAGCACGCTGGGTTTCTTGCGCCAAGGCTGGCGATCAGGCTTGCGCTGGGCGGCGTAAAGCACCACCTCACCTCCGTCGCGCTCGACGAAACTGCGCGCTTGCTGCTCCAGCTCCGCCCGAAGTTGCTCTTTGGTCATACGGTCTCCCTTGTCTCGTTTAGCCGAGGAAACTCCATGTGAAAGGTGGTATGACCGTGCGCCGACGTGCACCAGATCCGACCGCTGTGGGCTTCGACAATTGACCGGGTGATCGACAGCCCGAGACCAGCATTACTGGGAGTGCCTTCTCGCCGTGCGGGGTCGGCGCGGTAAAACCGGTCGAACAGGCGCTTGAGGTGTTCAGCAGGAATGGATTCGCCCGGGTTCTCGACACTCAGCCTGGTCGACGCAGCCGTCTGGGCGATTCTCACCGTGACACTCTTTCCGGGCGGGGTATAGCGCAGGGCATTGGAAAGTAGGTTCGAAATGGCGCGATCCAGCATCAGCACATCACCGCGAACACTGCCCAGCCCTGTAAGCTTGAGTGCTATCCCACGATCATCTGCCATCAGTTGGTAGTACTCGAAGAGCTTGGCGACCACCGTCTCCAGTTCGACCAATTCACGCTGCGGCACGATCAAGCCATTATCCGCCTTGGCGAGGAACAGCATGTCGTCGATGATCCGCGACATGCGCTTGAGGTCGTCGAGGTTCGAGTAGAGATTTTCCTCATACGCCTCAATGTCCCGCTTCCTGGACAGCACGACCTCCGTGTGCGTCATCAGGTTGCTAACGGGTGTCCGCAACTCGTGGGCGATATCGGCGGAGAAGTTAGAGAGCCGCACGAAGGCCTCATCCAACCGGGCCAACATCGCGTTGAATGACGTCATCAACTGCTGCAGCTCCAAGGGCACCGGCTCCATTGGAATGCGCTCCTTTAGCGATTTGGCCGACATCGAGGCCGCCACCTGGGTGACTTGCCGCAGAGGCCGCAAGCCACTGCGTGCCACGACCCAGCCCAGCCCAGCACTGACCAGGGCGCTGATGACCAGCCCAATGATGAACCAGCGCTGCAAGGCCTCGAAAAAGGCCATGTGGTGGGTCACGTCCAACACCAACAACAAGGTCAATGGTGCTGCCAGACCCGGGACGTTGAGCTCGGCCGTCAAGCCGCGGTACATGTACTCCTGATCCTCCCACTCCCACATGGTGGGGGCCGACCTGACGCGCAGCCCTTGGGGAACATTCACCATGGTCGGCTCCGCGAACAGGACCTTGCCATCGCTGTCCAAGATGATCGCAGCTAGGTCCCGGTGTGCGCCGAGTAGCGCACTGAGCTGCGGCTTCAGATCGGTGAAGTCGGTCACGCTGGGTAATCCCTGCAGGATGCTTTGCGCCGACTCCAGCTTTTCCACCAGGACTTGGTAGTCGAGCGACTTGAAGTGACGCTGGCTCAGATGGTTGAAGCTCAGCCCGGCCACGGTCAAAACTGCAGTCACGGCGAGCATGAACATCAGGCTCATCCGCGCCGTCAGGGAGAGATGCCTCATTCCGGGTCGGGCCCATCGAGCATGTAGCCCATGCCGCGGGCGGTATGGATCAGCTTCACCGCGAAGTCATCATCAATCTTCGCACGCAGACGGCGCACCGCTACCTCGATCACATTGGTATCGCTGTCGAAGTTCATGTCCCAGACCTGCGAGGCGATCAGGGACTTCGGCAGGACTTCACCGCGCCGTCGGATCAACAATTCCAGCAGGGAAAACTCCTTGGCGGTGAGCTCGACGCGCTTTCCACCGCGCGTGGCGCGGCGCTTCAGCAGGTCAACTTCCAGATCAGCAATTCGCAGGATCGCCTGAGTTGGCACACTGCTACCACGGCGCAGGAGTGTCCTCACCCGCGCCAGGAGCTCGGAGAACGCGAAGGGCTTGATCAGGTAGTCATCGGCGCCCAACTCCAGCCCCTTTACCCTGTCATCGACCCCGTCCCGGGCAGTCAGGAAAAGCACCGGAACGTCTTTCCCGGCGGCGCGTACCATCCGCAGCACTTCCCAACCGTCCAGCCCCGGCATCATCACGTCCAGGATCAACAAGTCATAGGACTCGCTGAGGGCATGCTGAAGCGCATCAGTCCCCGTCATGACCCGATCGACATTGAACCCAGCCTCGCTGAGCCCCTGTTGCAGGTAAGTGCCGGTTTTAGGTTCGTCTTCAGCAACCAGTAATTTCATTGCGCAGTATCCATGTGTCGAATGGACGCAGTTTGCAGTGAATACCACCCCCCAACCACAAGCTTACAAAAATGTAATTCTGGCTTCAGGCCTCTGTCAGGGAACGCTGGCTAGGGTTCAAGCATGAGCGATGAGTGTGCGCTCGCCCGGCCCCAAACGACCAAGCCAGCAGGGCCGGCCCCACTACTTGTATGGAGACTGCCCTATGAGATCACTGAAACCCCTGCTTCTGGTTGGGTCGCTCTTGCTGTCTTCTGCAGTGTGGGCTGAAGGCGGGAGCGATCGCACGTTTCAACGCATCGAGCAGATGCGCGACAAGGCCGAGGCCGTGCTGATCCAGGCAGAAAAGGCGCCGGCCAGCGAGCGTCATGTGCACATGAAAGAGCACATGAAAATGCTCGACGACATCATGACGCAGCTCCACAACGAACATCCCAAGCCGGGGATGACGGCCGAGGAACATCTGGCGTGGATGGAGCAGCACGACAAGCTGGTGGACGACGTACTCGGGCAAATGATGCGTGAGCACAAGCTGATGCTGGCTGACAAAGAATGCCATCCCTAACGAATTTCCCCATCTTCAAGGCCTTTCGTGATTGCTCCTTTGGCCTGGCGGCGCCTTCGCGGCGCCGCACTTTTTTCACCTGACAGAGATGTAGTTTCGGGGTAAGCCGCCCGACAGCCGTCGGGCAATAGCATGAGATTTCAACCAATCCTGAGAGGTCTCATCATGAATAGCTTAAGTCCCACTATGTTGATCGCCGCATTGTTCTTCGGCACCGCTACGCAAGGCTTCGCTGTCGCGGCGGGTACCGAATCCAATGCTCCTCGGCAAGCCCAGGCCTCGCCCTCCACGCGCACCGTGTTCATCAAGCTGGACGACATTAGCTTCAGCCAGAAGTCGATCGACGTGAGACCCGGCGAGACTGTCCGCTTTGTGTTGAAGAACGAAGGGGCGCTGATGCACGAATTCAACATCGGCCGTGTCTCATTGCAACACGAGCATCAACGCGAAATGGCGGCCCTGATGCAGGACGGCACCCTGACACCGACGGGCAAGGCGAAGTCCATCGTTTGGCGCGAGCGCAATACCGGTCCTGGTGACTCCACCCCGCCCAGCTATCCAGAAGTCATTGAAGCGACACACGACGACCCGAATGCCGTCCTAGTCGAGCCCGGGACGACGAAGGAGTTCGTTTGGACCTTTGCTGACGCAACCAACTTAACTTTTGCCTGCACCCTGCCAGGCCACACTCAGGCCGGGATGATTGGCGACTTTGTGATGCGTTGACCGACGATTCGTCTGCCCCCAGGTCTTCGGACCGGGGGGCGGCACCTCGTCAAGCCTTACAGATATGTAGCGTTCGCGTAATCCTGCTGGCAGCTCTGGCTGGCTAGCATCGAAGACGTTTCAACCCACACTATGTTGCGAGGTTCATCATGCAGAAGGCCAAGCCCGCTTCTTCCCTGATTGCCATTGTTTCCCTGCTCACCGGTGCAATCGCCCAGGCCGATGCTGGCCACGCGAAGGACGATGTTGGACGACCCGGCACTCTGGCCGAGGTTGACCGCACCATCGAGGTGACGATGGGCGATGTCTACTTTGCCCCGGAAAGTATCGATGTCAGAGACGGAGAAACCATCCGGTTCGTGCTGAAGAACGATGGCACGACGTTGCACGAATTCAACCTGGGTAAAGCGGCCTCCCACGCCGCTCACCAGAAGGAAATGGCCACCATGTTCCAGAACGGCACGCTTAGCCCAACGGGACGCAATCACGACATGCAGGCAATGGACCATACGATGGGGGGCATGAAGATGGTCGGCATGGAGCACAGCGACCCCAACAGCGTGCTGGTCGAACCGGGGGCCACTCAGGAGCTGATCTGGACCTTCAGCAAAACCACCGGTTTGCAATTTGCCTGCAACGTGCCCGGCCACTATCAACTCGGCATGGTCGGCCCGATCAACGTGCAGTGAGCGGTATTGATTGGCGTCAACTGCTGTTCACGAGGTGTCGTCTAGGCTGAGGAACGCGGCAGCGGACGACACTTCCCCCCTCAGCTCGGGAGTTGAATCATGACGGAATCCCATCACCATGGCACCGAACCGACTACACCCTTCTGGCGGAGCAAAGCGGGAGTCGCGCTGATCATGCTGGCGGTGATCGGTCTGTTCTATGTGGCACGGGAGCACTACGGCCACCTTTCCCTCGCTTTACCGTACTTGATCCTGCTGCTTTGCCCGTTAATGCATCTCTTCGGACATAACCATGGCGGGCATTCTCACCAGGACCGCGAAGACCCCAGCAAGCCGGACAACAGAGGGAACTAATCCATGCACACCGCTTCGTGCCAGCACGGCCATGACCACTCACACCAGCATGAGCAACCGGATGGAAGTCAGCGCGATCCGGTGTGCGGCATGGCAGTGCCGCCGGACAGTCGCTTTCGTGAGCAATACCAAGGTCAAACCTACCGCTTTTGCAGCGAGAAGTGCCTGACCAAGTTCCAGGCGGAACCTGCGCAATACGTCGCCCCAACAGGCGACCACGCGCATGCGGGCCACGAGCATGCTAACCATACCCAGCCGGCCGTTGCGCAGGTGCCCGGTGCAGGCGTTGCCGAATACACCTGTCCCATGCACCCGCAGATCCGCCAACCCGGCCCTGGCACTTGCCCGATCTGCGGAATGACTCTGGAACCGGTCATTCCCGAGCTGGAAGAGGAGGAGAATCCGGAGCTCAAGGATTTCACCCGTCGGTTCTGGTGGACCCTGCCCTTGACCGTGATCGTGACCTTGCTGGCCATGACCGCGCACCAGCTGCAATTGCTGCATGGCGCGACCCAGAACTGGGTTGAGTTCGTGCTGGCGACGCCGGTGACCCTGTGGGCCGGCTGGCCCTTCTTCGTACGCGGGGTCGCCTCGATCCGCCACCGCAGCCCCAACATGTGGACGCTTATTGGCCTAGGGACAGCAGCCGCCTACCTCTACAGCGTGGCCGCGACCCTGGTCCCTCAAGTCTTCCCGGCGACCTTCATGGAGGACGGCCGCATCGGTGTCTACTTCGAAGCGGCCGCAGTCATCATCTCGTTGACCCTGTTGGGGCAAATGCTTGAGCTAAAGGCACGCTCGCAAACCTCGGCGGCCATCAAGGCTCTCCTGGGCCTCGCGCCCAAGACTGCGCGGCGTATCAATGCCGATGGTGGCGAGGAAGATATTCCCCTGACTCACGTACACACAGGCGACCACCTGCGGGTCCGCCCGGGGGAGAAAGTCCCGGTCGATGGGATAGTACTGGAAGGCGAAAGCGCGGTTGATGAATCCATGTTGACCGGTGAACCCGTACCAGTAATGAAGAAAGCTGGTGAGCCCCTCATTGGAGCCACGCTCAATACCCACGGCAGCCTGGTGATGGAAGCGCAGAAAGTCGGCGCCGAAACCATGCTGTCGCAGATCGTGCAGATGGTCGCTCGTGCTCAGCGCTCGAAGGCGCCCATGCAGCGAATGGCTGATATCGTCGCCGGGTACTTTGTCATGGGGGTGGTGCTGATTGCGGTCTTGACCTTCCTCGGCTGGGGGCTTTTCGGGCCAGAACCCGGTTGGGTCTATGGCCTGATCAATGCCGTTGCGGTACTGATCATCGCTTGCCCGTGTGCATTGGGCCTCGCCACGCCTATGTCGATCATGGTGGCAACGGGCAAGGCTGCTGGTAGTGGCGTGCTGTTCCGGGACGCAAGCGCCATCGAAAACCTGTGCAAGATCGACACCTTGATCGTGGACAAGACCGGCACCCTGACCGAGGGGCGCCCAGTGTTCCACAGCGTCGTGGGTACCAGTCGGTTCGCACCGGCCGAGGTCTTGCGCCTGGCAGCCAGCCTGGACCAGGGCAGCGAACACCCGTTGGCCCATGCGATCGTCGACCATGCACGGGCCACCGGGGTGGTCCTAAGTAAACCCGAAGCGTTCGAGTCCGGCTCCGGCATTGGCGTTCGTGGCCAGGTGGAGGGCATGCAACTGCAGCTTGGCAATACCGCCTTGATGGAGGACGCCGGGCTGGATATTTCCGCGCTCAGAGATCGGGCTGAGCTGCTCCGCCTGGATGGTATGAGCATCATGTACCTGGCTGTTGATGGAGTGTTGGCCGGTCTGCTGGCGGTGTCCGACCCGATCAAGCCAAGTTCCAAGGAAGCGGTAACCCGCCTTCAGGCCGACGATGTGAAGGTCATCATGGCCACCGGAGATGGGGTGACCACGGCCCGCGCGGTAGCGAAGCAGCTGGGGATCGAGGAAGTCCACGGCGAAGTGAAACCCCAGGACAAGGAGAAGCTGGCAGCCGACCTGCAGGCGTACGGCCGTCGTGTGGCAATGGCCGGCGACGGGATCAACGACGCCCCCGCACTGGCGCGTGCCGATGTCGGCATCGCCATGGGTACCGGTACCGACGTGGCGATGAACAGTGCCCAAGTGACTCTGGTGAAGGGTGACCTGACGGGCATCCTGCGGGCACGGCAGCTCTCCGTGGCCACCGTGAAGAACATGCGTCAGAACCTGGGTTTTGCCTTCCTCTACAACGCGATGGGCATACCGTTGGCGGCTGGTTTGCTCTATCCGCTGACGGGGCATCTGCTGTCGCCGATGATTGCCGCCCTGGCCATGAGTGTCAGCTCGGCCTCGGTAGTCTTTAACGCGCTGCGCCTACGGCGTACTGACATCGGCTGAACCGGCCAGCTTCCAAGGTACGGCCAGCGGCGCGAAGATGCATAGTGTACCTGTCGCCAGGTCGTACCTGATCGGTGAGATACCCCCGCGAGTCTCGCGGGGACCCTGGCGATTACGCGAGAGAGGCCTCAGCCATGATGCGCCACAAGTACCTCCCCCTGTTGCTCACCTTTGTCAGCTTTCTGCTCGCCGCCGTCGCCCAGGCCGCGGAGCTGCCAGCGCCCATCAAGGCGATTGAGGCCCGTGGCGTCACCATCGTGGGCGAGTTCACGGCACCTAGCGGTCTGCGAGGCTATGCCGCGCGCTACAACGGCCAAGGGTTGGCCCTTTACCTCACGGCCGATGGCCAGCACGTGCTGGTGGGGACCCTATTCGATGCCCAAGGCGAGGATCTGACGAGTGCAACGCTGGAGCGTCTGGTCTTTGAGCCGATGGCCAAGGAGGTGTGGGCACGCCTGGAAAAGAGCACCTGGATTGCCGACGGGCGCCAGGATGCGCCACGCATCGTCTACATGTTCGATGACCCGAACTGCCCCTACTGCAATAAGTTCTGGCACCAGGCGCGCCCGTGGGTTGAGTCCGGCAAGATCCAGTTGCGCCACATCATGGTGGGTCTGCTCAGCCCCGACAGCGCCGGCAAGTCAGCGGCCCTATTGACCGCCAAACAGCCAGAAGCCGCACTGAAACAGCATGAGATGGCTGGTGACACGAGCACGCTCAAGGCTCTGGAAATGGTGCCCAACAATGTCCAGGCGCAACTCGACGCCAATCTTGCACTGATGACGGAACTGGGCAGCGAGGCAACGCCCACAATCGTCTATCGCGATGCGAAGGGCCGCCTGCAAATGCAGAAGGGATTACCGCCCGCCCAGGCGATGACAGAAGTTCTGGGGCCGAAATAAACTCCAATCGGGCTTGACCTTCCCACGAGGTCAAGGTTGAAGCTGGATGTGCGGCAAAAGATGCCGTTCCAGCATGAGAGGTCCCGCGATGTTCGTCTTGGAAGTTTCCGGTATGGGGTGCGGCAGTTGTGTCAGCAAAATCACCAAGGCCATCCAGGCAGCAGATTCGGAGGCCAAGGTTACGGTCGATCGCGCTGCCGGCAAAGTGAGTGTTGAAAGTGTCATGGCAGCCGAAGGCGTGAGTAAGCTGGTTCAGGCATTGGGCTATCCCACCAGAGTCAGCGCCTAGTGGTCCTGCTTTCAGACCGGCTCCGAGAGGGGCCGGTGCTTACCCTGCCTCACACGCTTGCTGCTAAATGAGTCGCCCTGGGCTTGCAGGGTGGCGGTGACTTGCCGGTGAGCATGGTTGCCCTAGAAACCGATTGCAGAGGGTCAAAGCCAGTCGCTACCGAGTGATCACGGTCCTGCGATCAAGGGGTACAGATGAGCGCGCTGATGCACCGGCCAGAGGCCTCAAGTCGCAATGGCAGCCTGGATCTCATCAAATGGGTCGCCATGGCGACCATGCTAATGGATCACCTCCGCTATCTGTGGCCGGACGCGAACTGGTTGTTCGTCATTGGTCGGTTGGCCTTTCCGCTGTTCTGTTTGGGAATTGCCACCAACGTCGCTCGCACCCGTGTCGGTGATCTGTATACCGACAGCAACGTTCACTATCTGGGCTGGCTGCTCGCCTTCTCCGTTATTTCTGAGTTGCCCTACCGAATGCTTTCGCCGTTGAGCAGCACACTCAATGTGATGCCAACCCTGATGCTTGGGTTGCTCGTGGCTTGGGGCCTCCACCACCGCGACCGTCCGAGCTTGTGCCTGGCCCTGGCGACGATGCTGATCGCTACGGTACTGCACTCACGCTTGATGTACGGTGCATTCGGGGTGCTATTGCCGGCCGCTTTGCTTCTCAGCCTTCAGCGATTCTGGGGCTGGTGGTTGCTCCCTGCTGCCGTGGCGGCGCTGGCCAATAGTCGTAATCGATGGCTTGCCGATACCGGACTCACGACAGAGACGCTTGCCCCCCTCATCACTGCGTTTGCTACACCGATAGCGGGACTTTGGCTACTACGTCAGGCAATTGACCCCGCCATTTGGCCGATTCGGCGCTGGGGGTACCTGTTTTATCCCGGACACCTAGCGGCTCTGCAGCTCATTCGGATTGCGCTGTAGCGCCGGTTGGCAGCCCGTCCAGAGAATGCGAAGGGAAGTTTCTTTCCGGCATGCCATGGACACTACAGAGCAAGCGGGAGCCGCTACACACAGGAAATGCTGACCTGACAGAACTGTAATGTTCAGCTCAGGTTGCTGACAGCACGGGGCGGTTAAGGTGACTTCGAGTCTGACACTCAGCCCGGACATACCGGGCTAACCCGTACAAATTCGAGGATACCCACATGAAATCCATGAAAGCCCTGATTGTTGTTGCCGCCCTGACCGCCTCGTCCTTCACCATGGCCGCTGGTGGCGGTGATCGGACCATGGCCCGTGCCGACAAGCTCGCCCAGGCGTCGATGGAAGCCTACCGCTTGGAAAAGCAAAAGGCGGAGTCGTCGGTCGCTGAAAAGGCCAAATCGGCTGAGCACGCCAACTGCTGAGTCCAGAGCGAGTCGGCCAACCTTACAGAAATGTAATCTTCTGAAAGGTCGGGATATGGCAGTTTTATGCTCGCGGGAGCGTGTCTCAAGGATCGACCGCGGGCACGCCCACTAGGGTGTAGGAATCATCTGGTGCGGCAGCCTAATCGCGTTGGTTGCACAGCGCTGGCTCCACTGACTCATTGGACATACACGGCATGCATTGCAAAACCTCAAGGCGAACCTTCGTCAAAGGCCTAGCCGCCGGCGGCATTCTGGGCGGACTGGGCCTTTGGCGTACCCCCGTCTGGGCGGTGACCAGCCCTGGTCAGCCCACTGTGCTGAGCGGTACCGAATTCGATCTGTTCATTGGCGAAACTCCAGTGAACATTACGGGTTCCGCGCGTACGGCCATGACGATCAACGGCACCATTCCTGGGCCGATTCTGCGTTGGCGCGAAGGCGACACTGTCACCCTACGCGTGCGCAACCGCCTGAGCGAAGACACCTCCATTCACTGGCACGGCATCATCCTGCCGGCCAACATGGACGGCGTGCCGGGCTTGAGCTTCCATGGCATCGCCCCGGATGGGATGTATGAGTACAAGTTCAAGGTCCACCAGAACGGCACCTACTGGTACCACAGTCACTCCGGGATGCAGGAACAGGTTGGCGTCTACGGCCCCATCGTGATCGAACCGAAGGAACCAGAATCCTTCCAGTACGACCGCGACTACGTGGTGATGCTGAGTGACTGGACCGACGAAAATCCGACCCGCGTCATGGCCAAGCTGAAGAAGCAGTCGGACTACTACAACTTCCACAAGCGCACCGTTGGCGACTTCATCAACGATGTGAGCGAGAAAGGCTGGGCCGCCACCGTCGCGGACCGAAAGATGTGGGCCGAGATGAAGATGAGCCCCACCGATCTCGCCGATGTCAGTGGCTACACCTACACCTACCTGATGAACGGCCAGGCACCTGACGGGAACTGGACTGGCCTGTTCAAGCCGGGCGAAAAGATTAGGCTGCGCTTCATCAACGGTTCGGCCATGAGCTACTTTGACGTACGCATTCCCGGGCTGAAAATGACCGTGGTGGCGGCGGACGGTCAGCACGTCAAACCGGTGAGCGTCGACGAGTTCCGCATTGCCGTGGCAGAAACCTACGACGTCATCGTCGAGCCTGAAAGCGAGCAGGCTTACACCATCTTCGCCCAGTCCATGGACCGCACCGGGTATGCACGCGGTACCTTGGCCGTACGTGAAGGGCTAAGCGCGACGGTACCTGAGATTGATCCCCGTCCCCTGATTGGCATGGGGGACATGGGCATGGACCATGGCAGCATGGGTGGTATGGATCACGGCAGCATGGCTGGCATGGACCACAGCAAGATGGCCGGGATGGACCATAGCGCCATGCAGGGCGATATGGCCGGTATGGACCACAGCAAGATGGCTGGCATGGACCATAGCGCCATGCAGGGCGACATGGCCGGCATGGACCACAGCAAGATGGCCGGGATGGACCATAGCGCCATGCAGGGCGATATGGCCGGCATGGACCACAGCAAGATGGCTGGCATGGACCATAGCGCCATGCAGGGCGACATGGCCGGCATGGACCACAGCAAGATGGCGGGAATGGACCATGGCAGCATGGGTGGCCAGATGCAGGCTCACCCGGCGTCCGAAACCAACAACCCGCTGGTCGACATGCAGACCATGACGCCGACCCATAAGCTCGACGATCCCGGCATCGGCCTGCGCAACAACGGCCGCCGCGTGCTCACCTATTCCGACTTGCGCAGTACCTTCATCGATCCGGATGGCCGCGAACCCGGCCGCACCATCGAACTGCATCTCACGGGCCACATGGAGAAATTCGCGTGGTCGTTCGACGGGATCAAGTTCTCCGATGCCGAACCCCTGCGTCTCAAGTACGGGGAGCGTGTCCGAATCACCCTGGTCAACGACACCATGATGACCCACCCCATCCACCTCCACGGCATGTGGAGTGACCTGGAGGATGAGAACGGAAACTTCATGGTACGCAAGCACACCATCGACATGCCGCCGGGCTCAAAACGCAGCTACCGCGTTACTGCCGATGCCCTGGGCCGCTGGGCTTACCACTGCCACCTGCTGTTCCACATGGAAATGGGCATGTTCCGTGAAGTTCGTGTGGACGAGTAAAGGAGAGTTTGTATGAGCCAAATCATGAAGCGCACATCCTGGGTCGCCGGCGCACTGTCCGCGGCTGTATTAGCCGTCCTGTTGGTACCCGCCGCGATGGCGAGTGAGAAAACTCACGCGGATCACGAGAAGGGGCAGTCTGCTCAAGGGCAGCAGATGGACCATAGCCAGATGAACCATGACCAGATGCAAGGTATGGATCACAGCAAGATGAAGGATCACGGCTCGATGAAGCACGAGCAAAACGCGGACAAGGCTAAAGCGAGCCAGGATCATGATGACTAGGATTTCAGCTCCATCCGCCCTGGCGCTGATTGTCTCGTTCAGCGCCTTGCATGCAGGCCTAGCGAGCGCCGCTGAGGAAATGGACCATAGCAAGATGCAGGGCATGGATCACAGCCAGATGCAGGGTATGGACCATAGCAAGATGGGCCAGGACCAGATGCAAGGCATGGACCACAGCCAGATGCAGGGTATGGACCATAGCAAAATGGGCCAGGACCAGATGCAAGGCATGGACCACAGCCAGATGCAGGGTATGGACCATAGCAAGATGGGCCAAGATCAGATGCAAGGCATGGACCACAGCCAGATGCAGGGCATGGACCATGGCTCGGCTGACGCCGCCCCTACTACAACCAGTCGGACGCCTATTCCGGTCCTGACCGATGCTGATCGCGCAGCGGCCTTCCCTCCGCTACCCGGGCACGGCATCCACGACAGCAAGGTCAACACCTTCTTCCTGCTTGACCAACTGGAATACCAGGACGCCGACGAGGGCAGCGTGCTCAGTTGGGATGCCTCCGGCTGGATTGGCGGCGACGTCGACCGCCTTTGGCTGCGTTCTGAGGGCGAGCGCACAAACGGGGTGACTGAAGAGGCCGAAGTGCAAGCGCTCTGGGGGCATTCCATCGGCCCTTGGTGGGATGTCGTCACGGGTGTTCGCCAGGACTTCAAACCCGGCTCGCCCCAGACCTGGGGTGCCTTCGGCCTTCAGGGTATGGCGCTCTACGCTTTCGAGGCCGAAGCCACCGCCTTTGTGGGCGAGAATGGCCAGACCGCTGCACGCTTGGAAGGTGACTACGACATTCTGCTCACCAATCGGCTGATCCTGCAGCCGACCGCGGAAGTGAATTTCTACGGCAAGAACGATCACGAGCGCGGCGTTGGCTCGGGCCTGGCCAACACCGAAGTCGGGCTGCGTCTGCGTTACGAAATCCTCCGAGAATTCGCCCCGTACATCGGTGTCACCTGGAACCGCTCCTACGGCAATACCGCCGACATGCTGCACGAAGAAGGTGAAGACCGAGAAGAGGCACGCTTTGTTGCCGGTATCCGGATGTGGTTTTGAGTACCTGACATGAAAAGAACAATTAAAACCTTAGCCATTGCGAGTGTTGTCGGTGCAACCGCGATCATGGGTGTCGCCTATTTTGGCGTAGTGAACGTCGGTGCCGACGACCCCCATCTAGCCCCTGTCCACGCGTTTCTGACGATGGTCCGCGAGCGATCGATCGAGGTGAGGGCGCGGGACCTCCAGGTGCCGAACCTGGAGGACGAGGCGCTGATTCGCGCCGGTGCCGGTAACTACAACTCCATGTGCATCGGGTGCCACCTTGCTCCAGGCGTCGCTGAAACCGAACTCAGTAAAAGCCTGTACCCGTCGCCGCCGAATCTGACTAAGGTCGGCGTGGATGGCAGTCCGGCCAGTGCGTTCTGGATCATCAAGCACGGTATCAAGGCCACGGGCATGCCAGCCTGGGGCAAGAGCATGGGTGACCAGTACATCTGGGGTATGGTCGCCTTCCTGCAGCAGCTGCCTTCGCTGGACGCCGCCCAGTACCGGGCCCTAGTTGCCAGCAGTAGTGGTCACCAGCACGGCGGTGGCGAATCCAAGATGCACAACCACGAAGGCCAGCACGGCGACAACGTGTCGGCGGCCGGCAGCCACCATGGCAGCGCTGGCGAAGATCACCACGCAGTTGGGCAGGCAGGTGACGATCACCACATGGGCGAATCGGCCAGCCAGGAAGCGGATCATCATGCGGCTGAACAAGGCGGCCAGGCTGATGAGAGTCACCATGCTGGCGAGGAAGGTGAAGCACACCACCACGAGATGGAGCAGGCCCAGGACGAAACTCCTCCGTCCTCAAAGACGCACACCCATGCCGATGGCAAAGAGCACGACCATGAAAGCTAAGTCTCATCGAAAGCTGCGCCTCGTAGCGCTCACCTCCCTGTTCCTGGTGTCCGCGGCCCAGGCTGCAGAATCCTTGACGGTTGATGTCCACCGGAGCGCCAGTTGCGGCTGCTGCAAGAAATGGGTCGAGCATCTGGAAGCCAATGGCTTCAAAGTCATCGATCATGTCGAGTCGAATATGGCTTCGGTCAAGCAGCGCCTGGGCGTAGCCCCACGGTTAGCGTCCTGCCATACCGCAGTGATTGACGGCAAATTCATCGAAGGGCATGTCCCGGCCGCTCAAGTCATCGAGCTCAGCAAACGCTCCGATCTGCGTGGCATTGCTGTGCCCGGCATGCCGGCCGGCTCTCCCGGGATGGAAGTCGGTGGGAAGCAAGACGCTTATCAGGTCATTGGCCTGACCCAGGCGGGAACCGACCAGGTAATCGCCGAGTATCCGGCCAAGTAACGGACAGTTCGTTCCGCCTGCGCACCCGGCCAGCCATCAGGTTTGCCGGGTTTTCCTTGTTACGTCCCTCGCGCAATTGCACTCACCCTGAGCGCTGCGCTGCTCCCAACGGTTGGAGGACCTTGCTGACTGTTTTTCGGGATAGCCTTGATCGACGGATGCAGGCTCTTTAAAGCATGCACAACGTAGGGGACCAACCACACGCTGGGCATTCGGTAAGGGGCTTGTTGCGTCGTTTAATGTGACTGTCTAATCAGGTCCATGGCACAGCGAGATCTCTACAGTCGGCGCTCTGGCTGAGCTTTCGGACCAGCGAAAAAAGAGGCGCCCGTAGGCGCCGAGGATTACCTCCAAGGGAGCACAATGGAGGTAATGGTGATGGATCGGGGTGAACACCTTGCGAGCCGTTCATCCCAGTGCCGTTTACAGCACTTCAAGCGGGTACTCGACGATCAGTCGGAACTCATCCAGGTCCGACTCAAAGTCGGTCGCGCGCGTGGTGGCTTGGCGGATACGGAAAGACAGGTCCTTGAGTGAACCACTCTGGACCACGTACTTGGCCTCGATATCCCGCTCCCAGCGCTTCTGGTTGGTCAGCGGATCGCCGTTGGCATCCCGACGCATGTAGACGGCGTTGGCGTTGGTGTAGTCCGCGTCCCAGCCCTGCGCATAGCGGGTCATGAAACTCAGGCCCGGCACGCCGAAGGATTCCATATCCAGGTCATAGCGAACCTGCCAGGATTGTTCCTTCGGTGAGTTGAAGTCGCTGTACTGGATGGAGTTGTCCAGGTAGATCGAATCAGACTGCCGCAGGTAGTCGAAGTCATCGTCACCGTTGTTGCGCTGATACGCCACGATGACGCTGTGGGCGCCAAACTTCACCCCGGCCTTACCGCTCCAGATGTTGTTGTTGAAGCTACCGAGGAGCTGTTTGCCCTCGTCTACAGCCTTGTAGTAGTTGAACCCACCAATCAGCGCTACGTCATCCGCAAGCGGATAGCTCAGCGTGGTGCCAAAGTAGTACTGGTTCCAGGCGTCCTTGAGGCGGCTGCTGTACAAGCTGACGGCAACGCTGTCATTCATCAAATAGTCGCCGCCGAAGTAGGCGATCCAGGGCGAGTCCACCGCGCCGGCGTAGAAGGTGGCAAAACCGTCCCGCATGCTGCTGGAGTTAGGCTGGCTCATCGCATGCAAGCGCCCCCCCTGCAGGGTCAGTCCATCGATGCTGGTATTGGCGAGGGTAATACCCCGGAAGCTTTCCGGGAGCAGGCGCGAATCGCCGTATTGCACCACCGGCGTCACCGGGAACACATCTCCGGCTTTGATGACGGTATCCATGAAGCGGGCTTTCACTGCGCTCCCGACCTTGGAGTAATCATCTTCGGGCTGACCCGCGCTGTTGTATGGCATGACGTCGACCGAGCCACCGGCACCTGAGCGGCCGTCACCCGAGTCGAGCTTGATCCCCAGCATCGCAAAGGCATCGATTCCGAAGCCTACCGTGCCCTCGGTGAAGCCCGACTCGAAGCGTCCCATGATGCCGTGGGCCCACTCTTCGGAAAAACCGTTGCCGGTGCGACTCGACTGTCCTTTGCGGAAATCGCGATTGAAGTAAAGGTTGCGGTTGAGGATGGTGAGGCTGCTGCCCTCAATGAATCCTTCAGGCTTTGGCTCATCGGCCATTGCGCCGTGTCCAACGCTGATGCCCAACGCAATGAGCGAGAGGCCAAACAGGCTCTTGTTGTTCATTTTATACTCCTGGCGTGATTGGCAGTTCTTCTGTTAGTGGTTTCTTATTAAGAACAGGTGATGCGCCAAGTCCGCTGATACGCACCACGGCCATAGTTCCACACGCCAACTAACGCCAGGATGACTTCAAAATTACTTTTCTGTCAGCAAAAAGTAAGCAAGTAGCGTTCAAATCCACCTGCGCTTTTGTTCATTAATTAACCGCCATGGGGACAGCCAAAACCTTGGACGCGGTATTCAATGGTGTGCAGCTCGCCTTGGGAGTCCTCATAAGTCATACGTGCCGGCACCACGCCGCAGGCACTGCTGCTGGGCGTAACGCTCACAACTTTGGCGATGTCCAAATTCATCCCGTACTTATAGTGCTTTACGTCCGGCACAGCCTTGCCCTGTGTTTCAGCATACTGCGCCATGGCTTTCTCATTGGACTGGAGCATTCGCCCAAATACCCGGTCGGCTCCGCCTTCGGCTAATGCAAACGATGAAACTGCCAGAAGGGATATCGTCATGACTGTTTGGATTGCTTTCATTCCATCCACCTTAATGTCGGTTTACCCACTGGAATGTTAGAAAACCCACCTGTCATAAAGCTGAGGCGAAAATTACATTTTGGTAAGCGATATGCCAGAAACTGGCAAATAACAGGAGGCAAGCGGCAATCTTTCAGGCGCTTATTAAGCATGGAGATTAAAACTTACAATTCGCGCAAAATTTGAAGTAAATCAAGTTGCAGTTAAAGCGCTAACTGCAGGAAGAATTTTTCCTTCCTGCAGTTAGCTGTTACTCGCTTAAGATCGCGCCGAGACTGCGTGTCGATTGTTCAAGGGCGCTCGTAGGTGCCGGCGACGCATCAGGCAGTAGGCTGCCGGGAGGACGAACAGCGACAGCAAGGGTGCAGTCACCATGCCGCCGACCATCGGAGCGGCGATACGGCTCATGATCTCGCTGCCGGTGCCGCTGCCCCAGAGGATCGGCAGCAGACCGGCGATGATCACCGCCACCGTCATGGCCTTCGGTCGCACACGCTGCACGGCGCCTTCGCGAATTGCCGCGAGCAGACCCTCCTCAGTCGCGTCGCCGGCATCTTCGCGCTCGGCCCAGGCATTCTTCAGGTAGAGCAGCATGATCACGCCGAACTCAGCGGCGACGCCGGCCAAAGCAATGAATCCAACGCCGGTGGCCACTGACAGGTTGTAGCCGAGCAGATAGAGGAACCACATCCCTCCGGTCAGGGCGAACGGCAGGGTAGCCATGATCAGGAAGGCCTCGTCGAAACGAGCAAAGGTCAGGTAAAGCAGAACGAAGATGATCAGCAGCGTGGCCGGTACCACCAACTTAAGCCGTGCATTGGCCCGTTCGAGAAACTCGAACTGCCCCGAGTAGGTAAGGCTCATCCGCGGTTTCAGCTCGACCTGCTCGCTGACGACCTTGCGCAGGTCGGCCACCACCGAGGCGATATCCCGACCACGCACGTCGATATACACCCAGCCGGAGGGCCGGGCATTTTCGCTTTTCAACATGGGCGGACCGTCGGTGGTCTTGATCCTCGCCACCATGCCCAGGGTGATTTGCAGACCCTGCGGAGTGAAGATCGGCAACTGCTCCAGAGCCTCTGGCGAATCTCGCCACTCCCGTGGGTAGCGCACGCTGATCGGGAAGCGCGCCAAGCCTTCGATGGTTTCGCCGATGTTCTCGCCGCCGATGGCACTTGCCACGATGGACTGGACGTCAGCGATGTTCAGCCCATAGCGCGCGGCGGCCTGGCGATCGATGTCGACATCGACGTAGCGACCGCCGGTGAGGCGTTCGGCGAGCGCCGAGCTGACACCTGGTACTGTCTTGGCGACCTGTTCCACCGCCTGGGTAACGGCATCGATGTGCGCCAGGTTGGGACCGGCGACCTTAACTCCAATCGGGCTCTTGATCCCGGTCGCGAGCATGTCGATACGGTTGCGGATCGGTGGAATCCAGATGTTGGTCAGTCCCGGCACCTTCACCACCCGGTCCAGTTCTTCCACTAGCTTTTCCGGGGTCATGCCCGCGCGCCATTCTTCGCGTGGTTTGAACTGGATAGTGGTCTCGAACATCTCCAAAGGCGCCGGGTCGGTGGCCGTCTCGGCGCGGCCCGCCTTGCCAAAGACGTGTTTGACTTCCGGTACTGTCTTGATCAGGCGATCGGTCACCTGCAGCAGCTGGCTGGCCTTCTGTGCGGACAGGCCTGGCAGTGCCGAGGGCATGTAGAGCAAGTCGCCTTCGTCTAGCGGCGGAAGGAACTCGCCGCCCAACCGCGAGATCGGCCACAGGGCGCTGACAAAGACCACCACAGCCACCACCAAAGTCAGTTTGGGATTGCGTAGCACCCACTCCAGTGCGGGCTCGTAAATTCGGATTAGCCCGCGATTCAGCGGGTTCTGCTCTTCCTTCGGAATGCGCCCGCGAATCCAATAGCCCATCAGCACTGGAACCAAGGTCACCGACAACGCAGCAGCAGTCGCCATGGCGTAGGTCTTGGTGAAGGCCAGCGGCCCGAACAGGCGGCCCTCCTGTGCCTCCAGGGTAAACACGGGGATAAAGGACAGGGTGATGATCAGCAGGCAGAAAAACAGCGCCGGCCCGACCTCGGCGGCGGCATCGCTCATCACCTGCCAGTGATGCTTGCCCTTCAATTCCTCGCCTGGGTGGGCGGCATGCCACGCCTCGATCTTCTTGTGGGCGTTCTCGATCATCACTACTGCGGCGTCCACCATGGCGCCGATGGCAATGGCAATCCCGCCCAGGGACATGATGTCGGCGTTGATTCCCTGCTTCTGCATGATGATGAAGGCGATGAGCACGCCGATCGGTAGAGAGATGATCGCCACCAGCGAGGAGCGCAGGTGCCAGAGGAACACTGCACAGACCAAAGCGACCACGATGAACTCCAGCAGTAGCTTGTGGCTGAGGTTTGTCACCGCGCGATCAATCAACAGACTGCGGTCGTAGGTAGTTACGATTTCCACCCCGGCCGGCAGGCTTTTCTGCAGCTCGTCCAACTTGGCTTTCACGGCGCCGATGGTCTCGCGAGCGTTCTTGCCACTACGCAAAATCACCACGCCGCCGACCGTCTCGCCCTGGCCATCCAACTCGGTGATTCCGCGGCGCATCTCCGGCCCTTGCTGAATCGTCGCCACGTCGCCAAGGGTGACTGGCACGCTGCCGTTAACGAGTTTGAGCGGCACGGCGCGAAAATCGTCCAGCGATTTCAGGTAGCCGGTGGCGCGCACCATGAACTCGGCTTCGGCCAGGGTCAGCACGGCGCCACCAGTTTCCTGGTTCGCCTTGCCGATGGCCTCAATCACCGCGTCCTGGGTAATGCCCTGGCTGGCCAGACGCACAGGGTCGAGTACCACCTGGTATTGCTTGACCATGCCACCCACGGTGGCCACCTCGGCGACGTTGGGCAGGGTCTTCAGTTCGAACTTGAGAAACCAGTCCTGCAAGGCGCGCAATTGCGCCAGGTCGTGCCTACCGCTGCGATCCACCAGGGCGTACTGGAAGATCCAGCCCACTCCGGTGGCATCCGGACCTAACGCCGGTTTCGCCGTGGTCGGCAGGCGACTCTGGATCTGGCTGAGGTATTCCAGCACGCGGGAACGGGCCCAGTACAAGTCGGTGCCATCCTCGAAAATCACATAGACGAAGCTGTCCCCGAAGAAGGAATAGCCCCGCACCGTTTTCGCCCCCGGGACCGAGAGCATGGTGGTCGCCAGCGGATAGGTAACCTGGTTCTCAACAATTTGTGGCGCCTGGCCCGGGTAAGGGGTGCGGATGATCACCTGGACGTCGGAGAGGTCGGGCAGCGCATCCATCGGCATGTTCTGCACCGACCAGACGCCCCAGGCCGTCGCGAACAGGGTGGCCAGTATGACCAGGAAGCGGTTGGCCAACGACCAGCGAATCAGCGCGGCAATCATGGCTGGCCTCCGAGTTTTTCCAAACGCTCGACCACCAGACCACTGTCGGTCTGACGTACCGTGACACGGACCTTGTCACCCGCCTTGATCCCAGCCATCACGGTGGGATCGGCGAGCGGGTAGGCCATGGTCATGCCCGGCATGCCCACGGTCTCGAATGGCCCATGGGCCAGGGTAACGCTGGCAGCGTCGATCGCCGTGACCTGCGCGTCGGCTTCGTCCCGCACGGGGGCGGCGGTGGAGGTGGGTTTGCTCTCGGTGGGCGCGGTTAGGCCTTTGAGACTAGCCTCGGAGTCCAGCAGGAACTGCCCGGAGGCGACCACCTGCTGGCCTTCCGTGAGCCCTTGGGTCACTACGGTGCGGCCGGAACTTTCCGGCCCAAGCCGGACCTCCACCGGACGATAGCGACCGCCGTCCTCGGCAAGCATGACCAATGCCCGGCGACCCGTGCGCATGACAGCTTCGCTGGACACCCAAAGGACGCTCTGCGCGGTGGAACGATTCAAACGGACCTGGGCAGTCAGGCCGGGACGCAGGCGACCATCGGGATTGGGCAATTCGACGCGAACCCTCAGCGTGCGGCTGTCCGGATTGGTTTCCGGCAGAATCGCATCGACTGTCCCGGCGAGCACTTCGCCAGGAAAAGCCGGCAGGCGTGCTTCAACTGCCTGGCCTTGCGCAATCGAGCCAGCTTCTGATTCGGGGACAGCAAGGCTCAGCCAGACGCTGCTCAGACCATTGATGCGCGCCAGATTGGTGCCGGCCGCCACGGTCATGCCGGTGCGCACATCCAGTTCCTGGATGACGCCACCAATCGGACTGCTCAACGTCAGAACCGGTCGAGACTTGCCGCTGCGTTCGACCTGGCTGATCAGTGCCGTCGGCATGCCCAGGAGTTGCAGGCGCTGACGTGCAGCTGCCAACAGGCCGGCATCGCCGTTGTTTTTCAGTGCGAGGAACTCCTCCTGGGCGGCAGCCCAGTCCGGGATCAGTAGGTCCACCAGCGGCGCCCCAGCCTTGAGCACATCCCCTGGCGCCCGGGCGTAGACCCGTTCGACGAAGCCGCCAGCTCGCGCCTGGACCACCGCAACTTCTCGTTCGTTGAGGGCCAGCACGCCGACTACATCCAGAGAGTTGGTGAGGGGGCCGCGAGTGACGGTGGCCAGTCGCAGGCCCAGGTTCTGCGTCAGACTGGGGTCGATGCTGATGGCAGTGCTGTCAGCGCCTTCGTCGGCATATTTGGGCAGCAACTCCATGTCCATGAAGGGCGACTTACCCGGCTTGTCGAACTTCTGCTGGGGGCTCATGGGGTCGTACCAGTACAACACCTTGCGTCCGTCCTGAGCGGCGGTGGAGTGCTCGGCAGTCGCCTTGGAAGCGTCGTCCATGCCGGAGGAGGCGTACCAGTACCCGCCTGCTAACCCCAGGGCGATCGAGAGGCCGCTCAGTAGCGCACCTTTCCAGAATTGTGCGCTCATTGGTGACTCTCCCCGTAGGTGAAGTGGAGCTTGGCGCCGGTCAGGGCACGCTGTCCCTCGATGTCGATGTGATTCAGACGTGCCTCAATCAGCTCGCGGCGTGCCGCAATAACGGCGGACAGGTCACCCGTGCCGGCGCGGTAGCTGGCCGTGGTCAGGTCGACCTTCTCTTTCGCCAGCGGCAGCAGGCTGTCCTGACTGCGACGGACCGAGCGGTTCAGGCGCTCGTATTCAGCAAGGTCCGCTTCCAGTTGCTGGGCGCTTTCCCGCGTACGAGCTTCGCGCTCGGCCTCCAGCTGGTTGAGCTCGGCACGGCGGGCAGCGATCGTGGGGTTCTGTCGGGACCCTGGAAACAGCGGAAGGTCGAAGGTGAACTCCACGCTCACCATGTCGCCAAACTCACGGGCTCGGCGTTGGTAGTCGACCTCCCAGCTCCAGTCAGGCTTCTTGTCTGCCTCTGCCTCGCGCACTTTGGCTTCCGCCTCGCCGGTGATGTGCGCATACGCTGCCAGCTCAGGATTCCGCTCCAGCTTGCCGGCATATTCCGAGGCCGCAATCGGCCAGGCTGGCAGTTCGCCGACCAAAGGCTCGTCCGCGGCAGGACCGATCCAGCGGCGCAGCGCGGCACGTGCCTCGGCCTGCTGGCGAACCAGTTCGTCCTCCTGCTCGGCGAGTTGGGCCGCCTCCTGTTTCGCGGTCACCGCATCGGCTGACTGGGCCCGTCCCCCGGCAATTTGCGCGTTTACCGTGGTGGCCAGGAGCCGATTCTCCCGGAACAACTCGCCAAAGAGCGCTTGCTTGCGCTCGACCGAATAACGGGTGATCCAGGCTTCAGCGGTACCCTGACGAACCTTCAGGCGCTCGATGCGGCCATCTGCGGCCGCGCGATCGACGGCTGCATTGGCGACTTCACTGCGCGCCCGGCGCTTGTCGCCGTTGGGCATTTCTTGCATGACCCCGACCATCTGCATGGTCATGAAGTCTTCCTTGAGCATCCAGCGGTCGGGGCCGCTAACGGGGTAGTTCTGCACGCCGAGGATCAATTTGGGGTCTGGCAGTTCACCGGCAGGGATGGCCGCACTGCTGGCAGCCTGAAGTTTGTAAGTCTGCGCGGCGAGCGATGGAGCGTTGTCCTCAGCCAGCCGCAAGGCTTCGTCGAGGGTCAAGTCGGCGGCGTGGCTGGGTGCACCAATTACAGATGCCACCAAGGCGGCGATCGGCCAGCCGGTGCAATAGCGTGTGGGGTTCATCATCACGATTCCTGTGAAGTTCCGCTGCGCGGCGTACGGCACGTACGGAGATTAGCTGCGCCGCGTGAGTAGCGCGGCAGTCAGTCGGGAACAGGAATCAGACGCGGGGGGGATGCCAGATACTGGATGGCGTTCGCTCAGGCAGGAAGTCGCTGATCGAGGTCATTGCTACGGGGAAAGCCAGGTCCAGAACAGGCTTCAGGAATCTCACCTGCAGGATGCTGACGGTCTTGCACTCCAGGCCAGGCTTGCACGGCTTGCCATGATCGGAGTTGCCGTGACAGCAGTCCGCACCCGTGTCCATCATTTTGCTCATACCCGCGGACTTCATCGGGCAGGGCTCCGACGGCGACTGCTCGCCCGCCATCCCGTTGAAGGGAAGCGCGAAGGCGATCAGCAGGAGCAGACACAGGCGCAAGTAGCGTTGCATGCGGGACAGTTTAGACCGGGCTCTAGGGGCTAACAATTACGATTCTGTAAGGCTGGAGCGCGTTCGCCGAGGTTGATCGAGGACTCCACGTTGCCCATTTTTCACGCTCATGTACGCCCCTTGCGCCGAACAAAATCCTCCTCTGCTCGTTCATGGAACTCTCGCACACCGGACTCCTTGTGTGCAGCGGCTCTTGTGTGACGCTGATTGAAACTTTGCTGCTCCATGCTTCAGCCTCCCTGACCCGCTCTCAACCGTGCTCGAAAGCGCGGAATGAACCTGGGTGTAGCACGGGCATAGGCGTCATAAGCGGCGCCGAACTCCTTGCGCATGTCCCGCTCTTCGGCAACCGCCAAGCGCCCGTACATCACCAGCAACACCGGGAACATCACCAACGTCAGAAGTGTTGGCCACTGAAGCAGAAAGCCCAGGAGAATCAGGACAAAGGCTACGTACTGAGGATGTCGAAGCCACGCATAGGGCCCAGCCGTGGCGAGTGAATGTCGGCGCTGTGCGTGGTACAGCACGTTCCAGGCGGCCGATAGCAGATAGAAGCCGAAGCCCAAGAACACGTAGCTGGCAATGTGCAGCACACTGAAATGCGGATCGCCTTTTTCACCTAGCAACGTCGACCAAAGATGGCCAACGTCGTGGGACAGCAGATCGAGGTTAGGGAACTTGGATTGCAACCAGCCTGAAAGCAGGTAAATCGTCAGCGGGAAGCCATACATCTCCACGAACAGGGCGACGATGAACGCAGAAAATGCACCGAAGCTCCTCCAATCTCTGGCAGTCGCCGGTTTGAAGAAACTGAATGCGAACATGATGAAGATGGCTGAGTTGAGGAAAACCAGAGACCAGAGACCATATGCAGTTTCACCGTGGTTCATGATGGATCTCCCGGCTTACGCGCATCGGTCTTCCCGGAGGGGCCGGAATTGTTCTGGCCTGGGTGATGGTGCCCCCCGTGCCCACGGTGCATGAAGACATGCATCAGTGGGCAGGCGAGTAAAAGCAGATACGGCAGGGCTCCGACCACATGGGCGAGGTGCTCGGTCAGCAGGAAATAGATTGCGACTCCACCGATCACCACAAGGCCGATTGCGTAACGGGATCGCCAGAAGTTGGGGGGCGAACCATGTTTATCGGATGGTTGGTTCATGGCGTCTCCTCGGAAGGGTGATGAGCTACTTCGACGGCGCAGGAGGCATGCGGTCCATCATCATCTGCATCATGGATTCCATCATGTCCATGCGCTTTTCCATCATCTGTTGACGTGCGGCCATATCACCGTCGCCTTGCATTCCCCCCATACCCGGCATTCCACCCCCCATGGACTTCATCATGGCCATGCCGTCCTTCATCAGCGTCATATGCTCGGCCATCAGTGCCTGACGCGCTTCCGGGGTTTTGGCGGCGGCCATTTTTTCGTGCATGGCTTGCATGGCCTTCATGTGCTGGTCCATCGCCGCCATTTGCCCCTTGTCCATTTGCTGGACGGCGGGTGTCTGCGCGGCGGCGTCCGAACCGGCAGTGTTGGCCGGGTGGTGCGTTGAGTGCTCATCGGTGTTTTGCGCCATGGCGCCAAGTGATGTTGCTGTCAAACAGAGTCCGATCAGCACAGTGCGAATGTTGGACATCATCATCTCCTTATTCGGCTTTCGGCGGCTTGTAGCTGATCCCATTAGGTCCGGCGCCAACCTTGTACGTGCCAACGACCTTGCGGCTGTCCGTATCGATCACGGAGACAGTGCCCGCTTCAATGTTGCTGACAAACACATAACTGCCATCGGTACTGATGGCCACACCATGCGCCCCTTTGCCGGTCGTCACGGTGCCGATAGGACTCCGCGTTTGGGGATCGACGATAGAGACGCGATCATCCGGGTTCTGGGCGCTGCCCTGGTTCGCCACATAGACCTGACGACCATCTACGGTGGCCATCATCTGGATTGGCGTACGGCCCACATCAACCGTGCCGACTACCTTGCGTCCAGCGGTATCGATGATGCCCAGCTGGTTCGCTGCACTGAGCGAGACAAACGCGAGTCGTCCATCAGGCGCAAAACCGACCTGGACCGGCGCTTTACCCACCGGTACTTGAACAGTCTCCTTGAGCGTTGCGACATCAATGAGCGATACGCTATCGCTGCGCATGTTCGCGACGTAAAGGGTTTTGCCGTCTGGGCTTAAGCGCAGCCCATGGGGATAGCGCCCCGTCGGGATGCTCGATAGCTCGGTCTGCTGGGTGAGGTCGAAAACTCGTACGCGGTTGGCGGCCGAATCGGTCACAAAAGCGAGCTGTCCTTTGGAGTCGGTGACCACGTGCGCCGGGTGGTCGCCTGCCGGCAGGCTGAACAATGGCCGGTCCAGAGCGGTAGTACTGAAGACAAGCAACTGCCCACCGGTTTTGTCACCACTCGAGTGCCCGGCATGTCCGGATATTCCAACGACCAGGAGCAGGCTGCCGTCGGGAGAAACCTGCACGTTGTGCGGAGCGATCGGCAATGCAACCGTGCTTACCGCACCTGTAGAGAGGTCCACCTGGCTGATGGAAGCGGCCCGCTCATTGGCCGTGTAGACGCTTCCAGCTGGGTTTGCCAAGGCCAGGCCCAAGTGCGTCAAGAAGGATAGACCTAAAGCCAGAGAGGTAAACCGCTTAGCTTTCATCATGTTTTCTCCACCGCAAGACATCGCATTTGAGCCGAACAGGCCAGGACCTCAGCTCAAGCTATGCGTGAAATGCAGGGGAACTCTTGATCGCCGTCAACAAATTCGCTTGGGCACCATGGCGCGGCGCTCCTGCTTACCATGGGGGACGTATCGCGCTAACCAATCCGACCTAGAGCCGGAAATATTTCCAGTAACCACCAGGCAAAGTCAGTCAATTGGCCGGTCACCATGGCGACTCCCATGAGGATCAGGACGACGCCAGCGCTGAGATGGATGGCCCGACTCCAACGACGAAGACGTTTCAGGTGGGCAAGGAAATGGTTGGTGAACCAGGCCGTCAGCAGGAATGGGAGACCTAGACCGAGCGAGTAAATCGACAGCAGGGCGACGCCACTGGCACCGGTACGGCCGGTGGCGGCGCTCAGCGTCAGAATGCTGCCCAGGATAGGACCGATGCAGGGCGTCCAACCGAAGGCAAACGCCACGCCCAAGACATAAGCGGCCAGCGGCCCTCCGCTGGACT
Organism: Pseudomonas indica NBRC 103045; assembly: GCF_002091635.1. Lineage (GTDB taxonomy): Bacteria > Pseudomonadota > Gammaproteobacteria > Pseudomonadales > Pseudomonadaceae > Pseudomonas_M > Pseudomonas_M indica. The sequence goes on from NZ_BDAC01000001.1 coordinate 527,287, forward strand.
TGAGTTGGTGAACGAAGCGCACGTCCATATTCAGCCAGCGCGGATTGATCAAACCAGTGATAAACAGGCCGAAGGCAATCACGATGACGCCGCCAATCAGGTTGGTTTCCTGCCGATAGGCGATCAGCAATTGGCTAATGGCAGTGGCACTGGCCCCCAGCGCAATGAAGATGGTGGAAAAGCCCAGCACGAAGCTCAGGCTCATGCCGATCACTGCGAGCCGCTCCCGGCGGCTTTCCAGCACCTGCAACTCATCCACCGAGCGACCGGCAATGAAGGACATGTAGCCGGGAACCAAGGGCAGCACGCAGGGAGACAAGAACGAGATCATGCCCGCCGCAAACGCACTCAGGATGCCGATGTCACTTAGGCTCATCGCGGACTATTTCCTCGATGGGGAAGCCATTACCTCTTGCACAAACTCAATGACCTCCGGACTGTCCCACTCGGCCGCACCGGCTTTACGGCCGAGCTCTCGTCCCTCGCGATCCAGCAGCAAGGTGACCGGCAAGCCGAAGGCGCCGAGGCTTTGGATGGCTTGCATGTGCTCATCGAGGTAGATCGCGAGGTGCTGGATACCGATCTCCCGGTAAAAGTCCCGCACCACCGGCAATCCGCCTTGATCGAGCGAGAGCGCCACCACCTGGAAGTCGTTACCGCCCAGCTTTGCCTGCAGGCGATCCAAGGTCGGCATTTCCTGACGGCAAGGGACGCACCAAGTGGCCCACAGGTTGAGCAGAACCACTTTGCCGCGGAAGTCAGCCAGGCTGAGCGGCTTCCCTTCGCCATCGACGAAACTGACCGCATCCAACGGTTTGGGCTCAGGCCAGATGATCAACCCCGCCCGAGTGCCGTTTTCCGTTGATGGCTCGGCGCCGAAGGAAAGACGAGCCCCAACCATCGGCAAGAGAAGGCACAGCAGCAGCCCGCAGGCTCGTAGATGCCAAGGCAATCCCGTGCTACCTGAGACCAGGTAAATGGAGCAGGGAGACGCGCTGGTCATGGCACACCTCACGAGCAACTGTCGTTTTGAACTGCCGAATCGGCGCTGGCTGGCCGCAATCACCGAGGAAGCAAGGCTGCTATTGGGACTATAGCAGTGCCGACCCGCCATTCATCTGGCCCCTTGCCATTCCTCGACGCGGACCTCTTTAATCGGCGTCTCAGGCAAAGGAGGCTGATATGGCACTGTTGGATGAGATTGTCGGCTGGGCCGGCGGGTTGAGACCGTGGCAGCAAGAAGCACTGCGTCGCATCTTTGCGCGACCAGAGCTTTCTCAGGCTGACGTGGATGCCATCTTGCAGCTGGTTCGCGAGCAGGAAGGCGATGGCACGGCGCCCGCGGAGTTGAGACCTTTCACCGTGGACGACGTCCCGGGTGCCGGTAGTGGCGCCACGGTGCGGTTGGTGGGGCTATCCGGTCTCGATCAGGTCAACGGTTTCCCGTCCGGCCGCTCCTTTGATTTGGCACCGGAGGGCATGACCATCTTGTTTGGTCACAATGGTGCCGGTAAATCCGGTTATGCCCGGGTTCTGAAGAATGCATGCAAGGCCCGGCATCGGGTGGAAGTACTGCCTAATGCGCTCGATCCAGCGCCTGGGCCACCCTCTGCAGACTTCGCCATTCTGGTGGACGGGGAGTTGGATACTGCACGCTGGGTGCAAAATAGTCCGGCCCATCCTCACCTCAGTTCTGTCTCGGTGTACGACGTTGCCTGTGCCAACGACTACATCGATGCCGAAGGCGTTCCCGCCTTTCAACCCTACGGGTTGCCACATCTGACCCGTCTGGTCGCCCTACAGCGCGACCTCCAGGCCCGTATCAACACCGAGCGTGGTGCGCTTGCGCTGGACGCCCGGCAATTCGAACCGTTGAAAGGAAACACCGACGTCGGCCGTTTCATTGCCGACCTAGGAGACAGTTCCGACCTGACTACGCTCGCTCGGTTGGGTACGCTCAGTGAAGCGGAAGCACAGCGGCTCATATTTCTCAAACAGACGCTGCTAGAAACTGATCCAGGGCCCAAGGCGCTGGCCCTGGAGCGTCTGGCCACTCGCTTGGACCAAGCACAGCAGCGGGCAACAATTGCACAACGCTGGGTGAACGATCGGGCCATCACGCGTGCGAAAGAGCTGCTCGATGCCGAGAAGACAGCGAACTTCGCCATGACCCTGGCCCAAGCCAGGCTTCAGGGCACCGCCGCGCAGCCCGGAGAACCCGCTTCGCAAGTGTCGGCGCCCGCCGCCCCCTTACTGGAGGGAACGGGGAATGCCCTGTGGCAAACCCTGTTCCGCGCCGCCGAGGCGTTTTCACAGCAGTCGGCGTACCCGGACCACCCGTTTCCACACCTCGATGCCGACGCGCACTGCGTACTCTGCCAGCAGCCTTATTCGACCGATGCCGCCGAGCGCATGCGTCGTTTTGCAGCCTTCGTCGCGGATAGCGCAACGGCCGAAGCCCAGGCTGCGCACAGCGCGCGGCTGGAGGCGCTTGGCCGGGTGAAAGCAGTTGATCTCAGCGTGCTGGACGAGCCAACGCTGGCTGACGTGGGGGAGCGCCTGCCCGAGCTGCATGCCGCGATAACGCAAGCGGCGGCGGTGTGGGCAACGCGGCATGCCTGGGTGACTCAGGTGTTGGAGTCCGGCAATTGGGCCGCCGATGCCGAGGAACTGCCTCCCGAGACCAACTTGGATCAGTCTTTCGCAGCCAACGCTGCCGCGCTGCGAGCCGACGCTACCACCTTACGGACGTCGGCCAATCCTGCAATACGTCAGGCATTGGTAGGAGAACTGGCGGAGCTGGAGGCGCGGCAGCTTCTTACTGGACACCGCGCCGCGATTGAGCGCTTTATTCAGGACAGCCAGACTAACCAGAAACTGAGTCGATGCCATACCGCCCTTAACCCACAGGCAGTGTCGCGCAAGCTGACAACACTCGCCACGACGCATGTCACCGATGCCCTGGCGACCGCTATGAATGCCGAGCTGAAAGCCTTGGGCTATCGGCGCCGGGTGCAACCCGAACTGACCGGTCGTACGGACCTCGGCCTGACCAAGGTCACGCTTCGACTCAGCGACATCGCCCTGAAGGCCTCGAAGGTGCTTTCTGAAGGTGAGCAACGGGCCATGGGATTGGCCATGTTCCTCGCCGAGCTCGAATCGCAGGCCCATACATCCACGGTCGTCTTTGACGACCCCTCCACCTCACTGGACCACGTTTACCGTCGCGCCATTGCCAGGCGCCTGGTCGCGATGGCAGCCACGCGCCAGGTACTGGTGTTCACCCACGATGCCGTGTTCTTGACTGAACTCGCCATGGCCCTCCAGCAGGCTGATCGCCCCGCCAGTTACAAGACCATCAGTTGGGATGAAGCGCCAGGGCTAGTGAGCGATGGGCTGGCCTGGGCCACGATGGACACCAAGGCCCGCTTGAATGATCTGCGGGCGCGCACAAAGGCGCTGAACGCCGATCTAAGTGAGTACCCGGCTGATGAGATCGAGCGCCAGATCTCAGCCGGCTATACCAGCTTGAGAGGAACGATCGAGCGGGCGATTCGTGAGGTTTTCCTGAACAACACGGTCCAGCCTTTCAGCGACGTCGTCAGCGTGGATTCGTTCGGTGCTGTCGTTGGGCACCCTCAGGACGAGTGGGAGGCGCTGCAGGCGGCCTATGCGCGGGCCTGCGAGGCGACCGAGGCCCACGATACCCCCGGGGAGCGCCAACTCCCGCTGCCACCGCGCGAGGACCTGCTCCACGACATCGCCTTGGTCATTGATCTGGTTGACCGTGCGACGGCACGTCGTAAGGCCTACGAGACTCAGCGCAACGAACGGACAGCTCAACGCAAGAAGGTTTTCGGCGGCTAGTCCTTCCCAGCACTCAAGCCGATCGCTGTTTAGGGCTCGGCTTGAGCCAACCCGCCTATCGGTTGTGGATCTGCGCCCCGATCAGAGCAGGCGAGGCAACTGCACGTGGTTGAGCACTACTGGGAGCAATTAGGCGAGACCCGGTTGTGCGGCGCGGCCCAGAGGTAGCAGACCTGGTCTTGCTGAGTGATGGTTTCATAAAGCCACGCACGTACTACCTGCTCAGCCCCTGGGCGCCTAACTCGGAATTATGCGGCTTTATGCGGAAATTCATAATTTATGGAAAGACCATCTCGCCCGAAGGTACGAACCCTCATCTTCTTCCGTCTGCGCGCCATCTCGATGTGAGCGCGCTTGAGCGAAAACCTAAAAGAGCGCCAACAGCTGATGGTGATAACGCTGTGAAAAGCTGACTTGGTAGGTCGGTGTGGAGTCCGAACTACCCAACGACAAGTCCGGGGCCGCACTCGTACGCACTGGATGCTCAGCGCCATGGTTGTGCAGGTTACTCAGGTGGAAACTGACAACCGTTTCACCAGTGGCCTCACCAGCGACCGGAGCAGTCGAGAGCACCCGGCTTAAAAGGGCTAAATCCTCTGGTAAATCATCGGCCACTCGCTGGGAGAATCCCTCGAGTGTTGACTCTGCTAGAACGAATAACCAAGCCTGATCATCGCATGTGCCCGTGCGCCGCAGCACACGCCCCAATACCTGCCGATAGTGCAGCTCCGTGCGAATGCGGCTGAGGTAGCAACAGACTTGTAAACGAGGAATGTCCGTCCCTTCACTGATCATCCCTACTGCAACGATCCAGCGGGATTTGCCGCTCCGGAATTCGTTTATCAGGTGCTGGGCACGTGCATCTCTGTTGGTAACAATGCGGCAAGACTCCCCCTTGGCTTCAAGTGCAAAAGCCACCTGGTGGGCGTGCTCGACGTCGGTGGCAACTACTAGTCCGGCTGCATCCGGCTTGATCGCCCGGAGCTCATCGAGCTTGGCAATCCCAAGACCGAGCATTTGATTGATCATATCGGGATGGCGAAGAAGCTCCTCGTACGAGACCGGCGACTCGTTCAGCAGCTGGTCGATACTAGGAAAGAGCCTGACCGCGCTGTCATCTTCTAGCTCTTCTGTCAGCTTCACCGCGTGGTTATCCAGCAGCACGATTCGAGGCGAGCGGCAGACATTGTCCGCGATAGCCTCTTCCAACCCGTACCGATAATCACAGATCAATCGACCCTCCGGCTCTGAGTAACGAGCCAGCGCAATGCCCTTGTCGTCGGAACGCCACGGCGTGCCCGAGAGTGCCAAGGTAAATGCTGCACGGTCCTGTATTTTCTGGATGATCTGCTGCCCCCAGGCATTGCTCAGCAGGGGATCATGGCCGGCGCAGTGGTGAATCTCATCGAACACAGCCAACACACGATAGTCGTCCAGGAGCGACCAGAACGCCTCTGCCTGATACTCCATCGCCTGATAAGTGCAAGCGTCGCCGATGGCGCCGATGAGGCCATCAAGTCGCTTGCCTAACACTCTCGAAAAGGTGGACCGAAACCCTTCGACGACTTGGCACGAAGGGGCAAAACAGAGGACCAGATCAATCTCGCCCTGTTGGAGCAAGCAGTTGGCCAGTTCTGCTGCCATCCACGTCTTTCCAGCGCCGGGTGTCGCTTGGCAGAAGAAGTGTGGCGTCGTGACATAGTGGTCCAGCGCCGTCGTAATGCATCGACGCTGCCAGTCTCTCAATGACGCCTTCATTGCTTTGGCACAAATGTCTTGAGCGTCTTCTCGACAGCGCGAAGATGCCCCAGCAGGCGAGAGCTGCGATCCCGTGCGTCAAGATAGTCACCCTCCACCCGATCCTTGAGGTGCGGCATTTCGTCGAGGAGTTGCTTATAGCGCTCCGTTTCGCCCATTGAAGTCAGAAAGTCGAGCCGTATCTCCTTCAACAGCGATTCCAGATGCTCCAAGACATCGAGGTCTGAGGTTGGTGGAACCCCATGACCGATGTCCTCAGCCTGCTGCTGCAACGGCTTGTCCTCCGGCTTGGAAGTGCTCCCGAATCCGTTGTCGACGAGGTCAAGATTCAAGCCTTCAGGGACTGGCAGCAGGTGATAAACCTGTCCCCGCCTGCGCCGATCGGCGTCCTGAGTGATCCACCCAACTCGCAGCATGCGCCGAATCTGCTCATACACGTACCGCCGCACCTCGCTGAGGTTGAAGCTTGTTCCCGGAAGACAGTTGGCATAGGCATCGCGCAGGTCACGGGTTGTGAATTGCACATATCTCTCCTGCTGCAGCAGGTCGTACAGCCGCCTGTCGAAGATGAACGATTCCGATTTCATGCGGGTACCTGGAGCGGGTGTCGCGGAGCAGCTAAAAATACGGATTATAGTCCGTGGCCGATGCGTCCGCAAACGCAGGATATTGCCGCCTCAGGGGAATCGAGGCGGCCATGGGTCAGCTTGCGAACGCATTGGGCAAGAACATCCGAGCACAGAGGAAGGCCAAGGGGCTTTCTCAGGATGCCTTGGCGTTGGCCTGCAAAATCGACCGAAGCTACATGGGGCGAATTGAGCGCGGTGAAGTTAACCTCACCGTGGAGAAGTTGTATTCCATAGCCGGTGTCCTGCAGTGTGAGCCAGGATTTCTGCTGCCCCCAGTATCCATTGGCCTCGATTGACGACCCGACATGGATCAAGAACGGCTCAACAAACTTCTTCCCTTTGGTGCTTAGACCCAACTGTGAGTACTGCACTCATCCAGCCAAAATTGGGGAGAGGGCCCACTTAAACTGAGCATTGAGCCGAAGCCCTCAGCCCCGCATCTGGCATGTGAACAAAGGCATTGCTGGTCGGCTGACACTCGTAAAACCCAAGCAGTGCAATCCGGAATCCCCTATTCACTAGGTTTCCTTCGAAGGGAGTTTGACCACCGCGCCACCTTTGGTGGGTTTGCGGAAAACCGGACTCTCATCTAAAAACTCCGCTGGATCAATGTTCTTGCGTCGAGCAATCATTGAGGCGTAAAGGACCCTTTCACGCTCCCTATTCAACTGCTTCGTCAGTTCCTCGACCTGCGCCTTGAGTGCTTCGATTTGGTGCTCTCGCTCACGATCCTTCGCTGCTTTTAGCGATATTTCCTGATCGAAATGTTTTTCGCCTCGGGCATAACTTTTGACCACCTCCTTGATGCGCTGGAACTCCTTTTCGAATTCCTTGTTCCGCCACAAAGTAGGTTTAGAGACACCACACTTCTCGGTAATGAACTTCCAACTGAAAAATGAAGGAGATATCAGCTGTCTTTCGAACTGTTGGAGGATGGAAAAGGCCTTGTCCCATTGGTCAGCAGGAATAGTCACAATCAAGCCGCTCCACACTGAAACACGCAATCATTTGGAATCGAGCCCTCAAGCCTAAAGGGCTGGTAGTCCTTACTCTGCTCAACCTGGCCGTCAGTAAGCACAATCTCGGAGCGATCCAATATATAGGATGCGTTCCTGTAAACTGTCATTTGATGTTCGATATGCATTTCAACAGACTCAACTGGCACATCCGGTCTATTCAATACTTCGAAAAGCCTTGCAAGTTCGATTTCTGCCCGACTTCGCTCTGATTCAATCTGCTTGACTTGAACTGGATCAGAAAGATCCACAACAAACTCCCTGCATCCCTTGCCAGAATTACCAGTTAGACACTTAAGATGAAATTCACAAGGCCTCAAATTTAGATCACGAAAACAATGTCCGAGCGGACCGTAATGTACGGTTTGCAGCATAGCATTCAAAAAATGCTGCACATCCTCAGCGGGGACATTATTTTCAGACCAATTCTTTACCTTATTTGCCAAATCTCCAATAAAACGGGACTGCTCAGACAGCATCAATTCACTAACTTTCGTGGCGCGCTCTTTTGCCGTCTGATGGTCGTAGTGGTCGCCTTGGCCATCAGTCCTTCCCATCCACTTATTCACAATGCTTGCAGCCAAGCCCGCCCGGAAAAGTGAATTCGTTTGCCAATGTCGCCCCTTATGAGTCTGGAACGTCTTTAAAATCTCTTTATCAGCACTAACACCGTAGCGAATGAATGCTGACTGCCCCTCCCTAGCTGGCTTTATTGCATACAGGACAGAAAAGTAACCAAGAACACATGGGATATGCTCGTTATATACACCCCCAAGATTGCTCGGCACAACGAACAAATAGTCAGATACTCTCTGGTTGATGCCAAGCGCGGCCGAGCTGATCTCTATTCCTTCAGCCAAAAGCTCGTCTCGAATCTCCTGGATCAGCTCAGAGCTAACTTTAGTGTTGACCGAAACGAAAGCACTTACGACTGCATCCTTAATACTAGCCTGTTCAATTAAAAAACCAGATACGGCACGGTATTTTAGACCCGAACTGACAGCCGAAGGCTTGTAGAAATGTTGCCGACCTTCGGAAATCCGTAGAAACGAGTAATAACTGCTTGAGCTCCCTGCGGCAATGGAAGTCATAGTTTTCCGGTTAAATAACTCGGGATAGAGCTCCTCAGCATCATTTACCGGAATATGAGTTTCGGCATCATAACCGCCGCCAACAATAGTGCGCATCGCCGCCACTGCGTCGGCATAACTTAGATAGACGACTCTTCTGCCATACGGGCAAGATTCGCCCGTGAACGCAAAAGCCTCCACCGAAGGCATGTTCTTAAACTTTAGCCTCCCATCAAGCGCGCAGGTATCTTTTGAGCGACTATTTTCAGGCTTGCGTTCATGGAGTATCTCAAAGAACTCATCATAAAATAGCACGCTACGCCTAAGCTCGACCAAGCGGGCTATACGATCCTTGACATCACGCCCCCGCACATAGTGGGCACGCTTTACTTTTCCGAGGGGTTTAGAAACTACATTGAAGCCATTGTTAACGTAGAATTTAAGGAGTGTTTGAGCGTCAGAACCTGTGGACGCGAAAGGCAAGTATTCACCGAGCTTCTTAAGCTCTATGAGTTCGTTATCAGGTAGATGCTTCAGAACACGCAATCGGCTTTCGGCTGCGGAAACATTAGACTCCACAGCTTGAGAAAGACGATCCAGGGCTGACGCAACTCTAAGCCCGATGGTCTCTATCCTTGCCAAGAAGCGATCATCTAAGTTTCCTGCAAAAGATCCATCCTCAATGCTCATAGCCCGCTTTCTGAAGGGCTCGCAAATGGCATCAATCCTGTCCACTGCATCGCGCAATGCGGCTCTCCAGATGGTCGGTACGTACCTAGCCACTGGCTCAGATCCTTTTTCCGTCCACACCCGGCAATACATCTCACCGTTCATTGAAATCAGGCAGTTCTTAGGTAACCGCAGAACTTCTCCGATCCTTAAACCCAAACCATACTGAAATGCCTGAGTCAAAACCGCAAGCATATCCATTTGTGCTCGAAAGCTACCATCCCATTGCTCCTGTACTGCCCATTTCAAAGAGATGATTGCTTTCACTAACTCAGGAAGTGGCAATTTACGCTCAAGCGCGACACGCCCATACTGATCCTTTTCCTGAAGATCTTTCGTACCTATAAGATCAAAGTTTTGAACTATTAAGGAAGACTCAAAGAGAAACTTAATAAATATATTTAACGAGCGACATACCCCGGCCGGCGACTTGTAATGCGACCGAAGAAAGCCAAACGTTTTCATGTAGGACGACTGACTCAGGCCTTGAAGATTGACAGCACCCTGCGCAACCATGTACTTAAGCGCTGAAGCCAGGTCAGTGACGCGCCCAGCAGTGATCTGCTTGCTTTCAGATCTTCTATCCCAAAGATATGAAACCAGAAATACCTTATTTAGTAGAATTAACTCAGAATTGAGCTCGCCACGAGCTAGCAAATATATTTTATGCCGGCCTTTATAAAGCCAAACTGAATCCCCCCAGCACTCCCCCTTAAAGCAACTAAGCTTGGTAAAGCGCTTCTCCGCGATCAGAGCAAGTCCCTTCAGCTTTAATCGTAGTTCTTCATGCAAAATGTCCTTAACCGCTATATTTTGCATTCAGATTTCCTTGACATTAATCAGCACAACGTCATGCCCTTCGGAGTAGGCGATTGCAGCGCGACAGCCGGCTATCGCCTGATCAATAACCGAAACGACATTAGCAGTACTCACCGTCAGCAGATGACTCTTCCGGGCAACCAAACCTTCCAGCGCACTTTCATGAGCTGCAGTGTTCTCGTTTGGGCAAAACCTATCGCATGAATAGCAAGCCACAGCCGGCTCTTCGAAACAGATTGAGCGAGATGCACACTTCCCAATTACATTAAAGTTTATTGGCTCACAGACCTGGCTATAGATATTGCCTTCGAGGTCACCCTCTCTCATCCAAGCCGCTGTGAATTGCTTCTGCTCAACGCGACTCAGTGTGGCATTCTCTAGAATCTCCCACATCTCGTGAGTGAATCTGAAGTAGTGCTTAATACTATTCGTATCGTTATGATCAAGTAAATCGGCCAGCTCTTCTGGTGTACAGCCCGACATTACTGCTTGCGTACCCACGGTATAGCGAAACCTGTATGCACATAAATTGAATCGCTTACCGGTACGAGGAGAAAATGGGAGCCTATGCTCATTTCCCCACAGCATATAATTTATTCTACAGATTGACTTGTGATACAGCACAGCCCGTTTCGATTGATCCGAAAAGTAGTCGCTTGACAACCGTTCTACATCATCCCAATAGTGGCTACCTAAGGAGTTTCCATCTCTTTCGAGGTCCACAGGCTTGGACGTCATGAAAATTGGAAGCTCTGCCGGGTCGACTCCATCCAGAGTTGGGGCTGAATCTATGTAAGCCTGGATAAGTTTTGTTGTTCTTTCTGTGAGTATTCGTGAGCTAAATTGGGTTCGCCTATCACGTGATTTTTGCTTCACGCGTGGGACATTTAGATACCAAATGCCCGACTTTTTGTCCCTAATAAAATCCTTTCGTCTCAACAGAGAAATTTGGATCGGCCTCAGACCAAAACATAAACACAGATCCAAGACCAAACGAAAACCCAGCGGAAGTGATTGCCTGTCCACCTGGGCCGATAGCACGGATACTTCCTCTCTGGTAAACGGACCTCTATCTTCGTCCATCACAAAGAGAGCTAGGTAGGTATTTTGCTTAGACGCATAGTTGCGTAGTTTTTGAAAGTCCTCATATACCTCAAGCGCTAGACCTTCATAGCCATGAAGCAATACAAACCTCAAAAATTCCTTGCACGCAGTAATATGCTCGGCCTTATCTCTACCCTCTTGGACAGGAAGGCTATCCAAGAACTGATTGATGTGTATGCCCTTTGACATTTCACGGGCAAACACCTCAAGAAACTTAAACTTCAGTCGCACAGTTGAAGCGTGATATCGCTCAATGATATAGCGAAGATAACTCGCAGCAATCTCCCTCAATTCAAAATCCATTAGATTAAGATACTGGGACTTGAGGTACACGAAATCACTGGTATCATCCGGCAGTTTTATTACTTGACGAAAGAAGCCATGATCATCAAACAACTCAATGTCATATCCCAGACGACTTTTGATGAATGTGGCGTCATTCCATAAACCTTGCAGTTCACCGGGGGCGGTCAGCGATAGTTGACTCTGGGTGGATTCCATTTAATTGACCGCCAGCTGCTGAAGAGCTTCCTGTTGAAGCAAGATTTGTAACTCAGAAACTTTTGATTGTATTGATCCTTTCGCATAATGCTCAGGCATATCACTATTTCTAGCCCAACCTCCTGCTGCCTCTTGGATGGGAGCCTTCATCACTTTACGACTTAGACCACTCGAATTCTTAAACTTCTTATCCAGCGCGCAATTCAAAAGATCATGAAAAGTATTTCGCAAACGATGCGGACTTAACAGGCCAGAAAACTCTGGGTGCTGCTGAATTAGTTCATTAAGAATTGAATTTGGTGTTTGCACTGAAAGAGGTCGCCCATCTCGATATGACAAGAACAAATAGCTTGTTGACTGCCAACCGATAAATTCTTTTCTGACATTCACAATGTAATGCTCGACCAGCGCAGCGAATTTATCATGCAATTCCACTTGCCTACCGAGTGTCTTGACGGAGGGAGACTCTGCCCGGGGATAATCAACAACGTCCCTACTTTTGAAGATGTCGAAATATTTTCGACGCCCGGTCAATTGAAAGTCATTTAGTTTCAATAGCAAGGTTTCACCCTTGCGATTTCCGCCTAACATCAAAAGAAGTAGGAGGATATAGTTCCTCCATCTGACCTTATAAGTCTTCCAGGGGTTCAATCCATTGTTGTCGCTCGGATCAATAATGGCGATGAATTTCGCTTGGAGTTCTGGAGTAAGGCCAATCTTGTCTTTCCTGTCGCCTCTATAGGGCGCCTTCATATACAACTTGAAACCCGCAGCCATCCGCTCATACAAGCGCTTAGCAATTTTCAGTTGCTCTAGGTTTCGGGCGCACCGGCCCTCATAGAACAACCATAGGTAGTCTATGAATTTTTTTGCGCAACGCATGCGTGCACTGTACCAATTGGGATCTACTCGCTCGCCCGTCTGTTGTGCTAAGCCGCAGTAAGATGAGAGGGACTCGATCTCCCCAATTGTAAGAGGGCTAAGACCAGCAATGCGCTGTATTAAATCTATTTTCTGAGTTTCGCAGAACCGATAAAGGATCAGAATGGCGCTCTGATCAATTCTTATTGTGTTTGGCTTCGAACCATTATCGAATCGCTGCAAGGCATATGCGCCTGCAAATGCATCAACTTGGTTATCTGCAGTTACTAACTTGAGTTTAAGGCCGCCCAACTTTTCGAATACGACGGTTGTGAGCGAATAGACTGAATCCTTCAAATGAAACACCGTGCTTTTTTGCGAGCGCGGCAGCCTATAACCCGGCCGAGAGAGCGTCAATAATGAAACGCGCCCTTTTCAATACGATCACTTTTCCTTTTGATAGAAAAATGAAACACTGTTTCATGATTTTTGATTTAGCCAGAAAGCAGAAAGCCCCGATTTACGGGGCCTTCCAGAACTTATCCACAGAAAATGAAACGATCTACGTTTAATTTACCGCTTCTTTCAGCGACTTCCCCGGCTTGAAAGCCACGGTGTTGCTGGCCTTGATCTTGACCGGCTGACCGGTTTGCGGGTTCTTGCCGGTGCGGGCGCCACGATGACGCTGCACGAAGGTTCCGAAGCCGACCAGGGTCACGCTGTCCTTGCGGTTCAGCGCGCTGGTGATTTCTTCGAGAACGGCGTTGAGAACGCGGTTGGCTTGATCCTTGGTCAAATCGGCCTTCTCGGCGATAGCGGCGGCGAGTTCCGGTTTACGCATAAATGCCTCTTTTTACGGTTTTGTTGTTGTTGTTGCCGTGCTGTTCTGCCCCGAACAGCGCCCTAGATACCGCGACGGCTCTGCGCCGCGGCAGACTGAGGGAGGATGGCACGCCGCTGGCACCTGCGCCAGTCTTGTCAGACAGTTTGTAAGGCCAAAATGATGACTCAACCGACAGAACAGGAGACATTTACGCCAACAGTGGCGGAAGCTCCTTATTCAGCGCCAGTTTTTCCTGCACCGCCGTACCGGTCAGCGCATAGCCAAGCAGACGCCCCTCGGCATCCCGGCAGAGTACCTTGAGGTCGGCGCCGGAGCCCTCCACCGTCCACTCCCCTTCCATGCCGCGTGGCGGCGGCGATACCACCAGCGGGCAGACCGGCGTTTTCACCGTTACCGGCATCGGCCCGTAGCTCACCGCCGTCGGGTTGCCGGCCAGGGTCTGCGCCAGGGCGCGGGCGCAGGTCATCAGCGGCATCACGTAGAGCAGGTTGAGGCCATCCACCTCGGCGCAGTCGCCGAGGGCATGGATGTTCTCGTGGGACGTGCGCAGATAACGGTCCACCATCACCCCACGGTTGACCGCCAGGCCGGCGGCCGCCGCCAGCTCGATGCGCGGGCGCAGGCCGACGGCGGAGAGCACCAGATCGCAGGCGATGCGGGTGCCGTCGGACAGGTGCGCATCCAGGCTGCCGTCGTCCAGGCGATTCAGGCTGGCCAGGGTCGGACCGAGGTGGAAGCGCGCGCCGAGGCTTTCCAGCCCGGCCTGGACCGCCGCGGCGGCGGCCGGGTGCAACAGCGCCGGCATCACCTGCTCGCAGGGTGCCACCAGTTCCACCTGATAACCGGCGACGCTGAGGTCGTTGGCGTATTCGCAGCCGATCAGGCCGGCACCAAGCAACAGCACGCGCCGCTTGCCCGTGGCCGCGGCACGGAACCGGGCGTAGTCCTCGAGATCGTTGATCGGGTAGATCGCATCCAGGGCCTCGCCGGCCACCGGCACGCGGATGGTCTCGGCTCCCCAGGCCAGCACCAGGTCGCGGTAGGGCACCGCCTCCTCGCCGATCCAGATGCGCTTGTGCCCCGGATCGATCCCGGTGATGCGGGTATGGGTGCGGATTTCGGCGTTCAACTGCTCGGCCATGGCGCCGGGTTCGGCCATGGTCAGGCCGTCGGCATCCTTGTTCTTGCCGAAGCCGGTGGACAGCATCGGCTTGGAGTAGGAGCGGCCATCGTCGGCGCTGATCAGCAGCAGGGGCGTATCGCTGTCCAGCTTGCGGAACTCCTTGGCCAGGTTGTAGCCGGCCAGGCCGGTACCGACGATCACGACGGGTGCACGCATATCCACTCCTGTTTGTTGTTCTGCGAAACGGCGCGACGGCCAGGGGCCGTCGCGGTCAAGGAAATGAGTCAGGCCGGTGGCCTTTCAGGAAATCTCGATCATCTCGAAGTCGATCTTGCCCACCCCGCAATCCGGGCAGACCCAATCCGGCGGGATGTCTTCCCAGCGGGTACCGGGCGCGATGCCCTCTTCCGGCAGGCCTTCGGCCTCGTCGTAGATGAAGCCGCACACCACGCATTGCCATTTGCGCATAGGTACATATGCCTCTTTGCAGCGATCGCCTGACCCTACCCCAAATCCGCCATTATCGCCAAGGCATGGGCCTGCAGGCCCGACGGAGGTACGGGTCCGCGCGGATATCCGGAAATGTGAACGAATCGCAACCGCCACGCCTTCGCCCTGCCCACGGAACGCCGGGGATCACTTACACTCCAAGGCACTCTAGCCGCCCGGATGGCGGTGGGAGCGGTGCAACGGCCGGTGACCTGTCACCGGGGTGACTGCCACCAGGGCGGCGTTTCCGCACCCTGCCAGGGCTGCCGACCGGCTCGCTGCAGCGCGTATTTCCCGAGCAGTCATAGCGAGGCCCGCATGCCCCTTCGACAGAGTCAGAACACCCGCCGCGCCATCGCCGAGGCGATCGTCAGCATGGATGAACACTGGGTAGCCCTGTTCGGCGAACTCGGCATCGGCGATTCCTGCTACAGCGACCTGCTGGTCAACATGTGGCTGCGCCGCAGCGAATCCTTGCGCAAGACCGATCTCTACCCCTTCATGCCCGGCATCAGCCGGCGCACCGCCGTGAAATACGTGCAGGAAATGATCGACGTCGGCCTGCTGGACGAGAGCGGCACCGAGGACGACAAACGCGTCCGCCACGTAACCCTCACCCCGATCCTGTCCCGCCGCCTGGAGCGCTACTTCGACCAGGTGTACGCCCTGTTCGAGGCCATCGAACCGACGGATTGAGCGGCCCAAACGCCTGATTTCCATTCCAACGAGGGATGGCTTTTCGTAGGAGCCAGCTCTGCTGGCGAAGCTTTTGCGCGGCCCCCAATCGCGAGCAGAGCTCGCTCCTACTGAAGAAACAAAAACGGCGGCCATCGGCCGCCGTTTCGCAATCCATCGCCGTATCAGGCGATTTCGATCATTTCGAAATCGGCCTTGCCCACGCCGCAGTCCGGGCACAGCCATTCTTCCGGCACGTCTTCCCAGCGCGTTCCGGCCTGGATGCCCTCGTCGGGCCAGCCCAGGCTCTCGTCGTAGATCAGGCCGCAGACCACACATTGCCACTTCTTCATAACTAACCTCGGTGAATCCCCAACGGGCTTGCGCGGGCAACCTATACCAATTCGCCCGCGCTCGCCAAGCCGCCGTCCGGCGGAAGCCGGCCAACCAAAGACTGGCGGACTCTCAGAACCTGTTTACGATCTCGCGAGCTAGAGCCATGCAAGGCAAAAACCGACGAGGACGCGCTGGGGTCGCATTCGACTTTACGAGCTGTAAATGAGCAGTCCGAGTCGGTTTTTAACGCAGCAGGGCCGACGCGCAGCAGATCGTAAACAGGTTCTCAGGGGTTCGCCGCCACCAATGGGTCGCTGATCCCCAGACCATACAGCGCCAGCATGGTCAGGCTGCCGGCGAGGATCAGGTAGTAGAGGGTCGGCAGAATGGTCTTGCGCAGGGTGATGCCCTCTCTACCGAGCATGCCCACGGTGGCCGAGGCTGCGACCACATTGTGGATGGCGATCATGTTGCCCGCCGCCGCGCCCACCGATTGCGCCGCCACCAGCATGGCGCCGGAGACGCTGAGCAGCGTCGCGGTGTTGAACTGGAACTGCGCGAGCATCAGGTTGGACACCGTGTTGGAGCCGGCGATGAAGGCCCCGAGGGCACCCACCGATGGGGCGAAGAACGGATAGACCGCGCCCACGCTGTCCGCCACCAGCTTGGCCATGGCCACCGGCATCGACACCAGGTCGGCGCCGTTCACCCCCGAGTTGATCAGGATGCGCACCATGGGGATGGTGAAGATCAGCACGAAGCCCGCGCCGAGCAGGGTGCGGCTGGATTCGCTGACCGCCGCCCGGA
Organism: Pseudomonas indica NBRC 103045; assembly: GCF_002091635.1. Taxonomy (GTDB): domain Bacteria; phylum Pseudomonadota; class Gammaproteobacteria; order Pseudomonadales; family Pseudomonadaceae; genus Pseudomonas_M; species Pseudomonas_M indica. The sequence goes on from NZ_BDAC01000001.1 coordinate 543,915, forward strand.
GTTCGGCGAAGCGCATGCGATGCAGGAAGTAGGTCAGCAGCACGACGATGCAGAGGATGCCGCCGGGCAGGTAGATCGGCTCCAGCGTGCCGGAGATACCGATCTCGCCGAGGATGTCCTTCCAGCCGAAGCTGAATGCCATCAGCGTCGCCTTGACCTCGGGGAAAGCGCGGGTGATCACCAGCAGCAGCGCCAGGATGAGGTACGGTGCCCAGGCCATGGGCACGGAAATCGGTGCCTTGCCGGCCACTTCGTCGAGCTTCATCTGGATGCTGCCCATCCACTCCGCCGGCCAGTCCTTCGGGTCGGCGAAATCCCACTGTTCGCGGGGCAGCAGGAAGCCGGCCTTGGCCGCCGGCACCACGATGGCCAGGCCGACCAGGGCACCGATCATGGAGGGGAATTCCGGGCCGAGGAACACGCCCGCCGCCATGTAGGGCACGACGAAGCTGACGCCGGTGAAGATCGCGAAGGGCGCGATGGCCAGGCCCTCCTTCCACGATTGGTTCTTGCCGAAGAAGCGCACCATCACCATGACCATCACCAGCGGCATGAGGATGCCGCACAGGCCATGGGTGATCGCCACCCGCGAGGTGATGAGCTGGAAGAAAGTGTCCCAGTCGCTGCCGACGCTGATCAGCTGGGCGCTGAGGCCGGTCTTGTCCAGGCCGGCGCCGACGCCCACCAGGATCGGTGTGCCCACCGCACCGAAGGATACCGGGGTGGACTGCACCATCATGCCCACCACCACGGCCGCCAGGGCCGGGAAGCCCAGCGCCACCATCAGCGGCGCGGCCACCGCCGCCGGGGTGCCGAAGCCGGAAGCGCCTTCGATGAAGCAGCCGAACAGCCAGGCGACGATCAGCGCCTGCACCCGGCGGTCCGGGCTGATGCCGGAGAAGCCGCGCCGGATCGCACTGATGCCGCCGGAATGCTTGAGGGTGTTGAGCAGCAGGATCGCGCCGAAGATGATCCAGAGGATCGCCGCCGTGAGGATCAACCCTTGCAGGCTGGAGGCGATCACCCGGGTCAGCGACATGTCCCAGGCGAACAGGCCGATGGCCGCGGTGAGCAGGAAGACCACCGGCATCGCGTACTTGGCCGGCCAGCGGAAGCCGACCAGCAGCACGCCGGCCAGCACCAGTGGCGAGAAGGCCAGGAGAGAGAGCAGCGTCTGATTCATGTTGGGTCCCTTGTTGTTGTTGTGAACCACTTTCCCCGGGGATGCCCCGGTGCCACGCACGGGAACGCACCGGCGGTCACCGGCCGCTCCAGAAGCGCCGGTGCGGGGATCGACCCACGCCGGCGCCAATGCTCGAAAGCCCCGGAACACTTGCGTGAGCGGGGCGCGATCTATCTAACCGTTGCCTTCACCCCCGGGCCTTGAAGCGTTGCCGCCACTGGTGCAGCAGCGGCTCGGTGTAGCCGCTGGGCTGTTCGCGGCCCTTGAAGATCAGGTCGCAGGCCGCCTGGAACGCGGCAGAACCGGCATAGTCCGCGGCCATCGGGCGGTAGGCCGGATCGCCTTCGTTCTGCCGGTCGACCACCTTGGCCATGCGCTCCAGGGTTTCGCGCACCGCCGCCTCGCTGACCACGCCGTGGTGCAGCCAGTTGGCGATGTGCTGGCTGGAGATGCGCAGGGTGGCGCGGTCTTCCATCAGGCCGATGTTGTGGATGTCCGGTACCTTGGAGCAGCCGACGCCCTGTTCGACCCAGCGCACCACGTAGCCGAGGATGCCCTGGCAGTTGTTGTCCAGCTCTTCCTGGATTTCCTGCGGGCTCCAGTGCCGCTGGGCCACCACCGGCACACTGAGCAGGCCCTTGAGCAGCGCGTCGCGCTCGGCGGCCGGATCGACGGCCTCCAGCTCACGCTGGGCCGCCTGCACATCGACCTGGTGGTAATGCAGGGCATGCAGGGTAGCGGCGGTGGGCGACGGTACCCAGGCGGTGTTAGCGCCCGCGCGGGGGTGGGCGATCTTCTGTTCGAGCATGGCCGCCATCAGGTCCGGCATGGCCCACATACCCTTGCCGATCTGCGCCTTGCCGCGCAGCCCGCAGGCCAACCCGACCAACACGTTGTTGCGCTCGTAGGCCTGGATCCAGGCGCTGTTCTTCATGTCGCCCTTGCGCAGCATCGGACCGGCTTCCATGGCGCTGTGCATCTCGTCGCCGGTGCGGTCGAGGAAACCGGTGTTGATGAACACCACCCGCGCCGAAGCGGCGGCGATGCACGCCTGGAGGTTGATGCTGGTGCGCCGTTCCTCGTCCATGATGCCCATCTTCAGGGTGTGGCGCGGCAGGCCGAGCAGGTCTTCGACGCGGCCGAACAGTTCGTCGGCGAAGGCCACTTCGGCGGGACCGTGCATCTTCGGCTTGACGATATAGACACTGCCGGTGCGCGAGTTGCCGCGGCGTTGCAGGTCATGCAGGGCGATCAGGCTGGTCAGCACGCCATCGAGGATGCCTTCGGGGATTTCCCGGCCGTCGCCGTCGCGGATCGCCGGGTTGGTCATCAGGTGGCCGACGTTGCGCACGAACAGCAGCGAGCGGCCATGCAGAGTCAGCGGCGCGCCGTCGGCACCGGTGTAGGTGCGGTCCGGGTTGAGCCGGCGGGTGATGCGTCGACCGCCCTTGTCCAGCTCTCCCACCAGATCGCCGCGCATCAGGCCCAGCCAGTTGCGGTAGACCAGCACCTTGTCCTCGGCATCGACGGCGGCCACCGAGTCTTCGCAGTCCATGATGGTGGTCAGCGCAGACTCCAGCAGCAGATCCTTCACGCCGGCGGCGTCGGTCCGGCCGATGGGGCTGGCCGGGTCGATCTGGATCTCGATGTGCAGGCCGTTGTTCTTCAGCAGCACGGCCACGGGCTGGGCGGCATCGCCCTGGTGGCCGACGAACTTCTCCGGCTGGGCGAGGCCGGTGCGGCTGCCGTTGTTCAGGGCGACCTGCAGGCGTCCGTCCACCACCGTGTAAGCCGTGGCATCGGCATGGCTGCCATCGGCCAGGGGTGCAGCCTGGTCGAGGAAGGCACGGGCGAAGGCGATCACCTTGGCGCCGCGTACTTCGTTGTAGCCCGGCCCTTTCTGCGCACCGCCCTCTTCGCCGATGGCGTCGGTGCCATAGAGCGCGTCGTACAGCGAGCCCCAGCGGGCGTTGGCGGCGTTCAACGCGTAGCGCGCGTTCATCACCGGCACCACCAGCTGCGGCCCGGCCTGTTCGGTGATCTCGCGGTCGACGTTGGCGGTGCGGACCTGCACCGAAGCGGGCGTTGGCAGCAAGTAGCCGATGGATTCGAGGAAGGCACGATAGGCCGGCATGTCGGCGATCGGCCCCGGATGTTCGCGATGCCAGGTATCCAGCTCGGCCTGCAGGCGGTCGCGCTCCAGCAGCAATTGACGGTTCTTCGGCGCCAGGTCGTGGACCAGGGCGTCGAAGCCCTGCCAGAAGTTCTCCGGGTCCAGGCCGGAACCCGGCAGGGCTTCATCCTCGATGAAGCGCAGCAGGTTGGCGGCGATGTGCAGGCGGTGGCGTTGCAAGCGTTCGGTCATTTCAGCTCTCCGGTAAGGTGAAGGTCGGCGAAGAGGCGGTCAGAGCACCGCCGTTCCCGCTTTCGCCACCTGGGCGTCCTGTTCGGCTTTGACACCGGAAACGCCGACCGCGCCGATCACCTGGCCGTCGACCCTGATCGGCACGCCGCCTTCCAGCGAGGTCAGCAGCGGCGCGGAGAGAAAGGCGCTGCGCCCGCCGTTGACCATCTCTTCGTAGCCTTTCGATTCGCGCCGGCCGAGGGCGGCGGTGCGCGCCTTCTCGGTGGCGATGTAGGCACCGATCGGCGCGCAGCCGTCGAGGCGCTCCAGGGCCAGCGGATGGCCGCCGTCATCGACCACGGCGATGGCCACGGCCCACTGGTTGCGCTCGGCCTCGGCCCGCGCGGCGGCGAGGATTCGGCTGACTTCCTGCTGGGTCAGGACGGCTTTGCTGTACATGCGGTCTCCTTCTTCATCGTTCGATCTGCCGGGGTTCGTTGCCGACATGCTTTCGGGATTGGCGATACGTTGGCTCATCCCATCGCCTCGTCCACCAGCTCGATCCAGTGCCGCACCGGCGTCCGGCCCGCGCCGTCGAGGTGGGTCTGGCAGCCGATGTTGGCGGTGGCGATCACGTCCGGGTGGCCGCTTTCCAGGGCGTTGAGCTTGTTGTCGCGCAACTGCCGCGACAGCTCGGGCTGGGTGATCGAGTAGGTGCCGGCCGAACCGCAGCAGAGGTGCGCATCGGGTACCTCGGTCAGGTGGAAGCCGAGGCGGCGCAGCACGTCCTCCACCGCACCGCCCAGCTTCTGGGCATGCTGCAGGGTGCAGGGGCAGTGGAAGGCCAGGCGCAGGTCGCCGTGCGCGCCGAGGCGCTCCAACGGCTCGGCGCGCAACACTTCCACCAGGTCCTTGGCCAGGGCGCTGACCCGCGCCGCCTTGGCCGCATAGGCCGGGTCGCTGGCGAGCAGGTGGCCGTAATCCTTGACGAAGGCACCGCAGCCGCTGGCGGTCTGCACGATGGCTTCGGCACCGGCTTCGATGGCCGGCCACCAAGCGTCGATGTTGCGCCGCGCCCGTTCGAGGCCGGCGTCCTGGGCATTCAGGTGATAGTCCACCGCCCCGCAGCAGCCGGCTTCCCGTGCCGGCGTGACGGCGATGCCGAGACGGTCGAGCACGCGGGCGGTGGCGGCGTTGGTGTTCGGTGACAGACCCGGCTGCACGCAGCCTTCCAGCATCAGCACGCGGCGCGGATGGTCCGTCTGCGGCCTCGACCGCGCCGACTTCACCGCACGCGGCAGCTTGGCCTTGAGTGCTTCCGGCAACAGCGGGCGAAACGCTTGGCCGGTGCGTAACAACGTCGTGAACAGGGTCGGATTCGGCACGATCCGGCGCAGCCCCTCGCGCAGGACCCGTTCGCCCAGCGACCGGGGCACGCGCGCTTCGACGTAGGCGCGGCCGATGTCCAGCAGGTTGTGGTACTGCACGCCGGAGGGGCAGGTGGTCTCGCAGTTGCGGCAGGTGAGACAGCGGTCCAGGTGCGCCTGGGTGCTCTCGCTGATATCGCCGCCTTCCAGCGCCTGCTTGATCAGGTAGATGCGCCCGCGTGGGCCGTCCAGCTCGTCGCCCAGCACCTGGTAGGTCGGGCAGGTGGCATTGCAGAAGCCGCAATGCACGCAACTGCGCAGGATGCGCTCGGCCTCGTCGGCGCGCGGCAGTCGCTTGGCGTGTTCACTCAGGTTGGTTTGCATGACTCGACCTCAGACCCGCGTACATCCGCCCGGGGTTGAAGATTCCCAGCGGGTCGAGTTGTGCCTTGAGCTGGCGGTGATAACGCAGCAGCGTCGGCGAAAGGGGGTGGAGCGGGCTGGCGGCCCGGCCGGGAGTGAAGCAACTGGCATGGCCGCCGACCTCGGCGACGATGGCGCGGATGACGTCAGCCTCGGCCTCGGACTTCAGCCAGCGCTGGGCGCCGCCCCAGTCGATCAATTGCGTACCGGGCAGCGTCAGCGCCGGCGTGTGGTTGGGCAGCGACAGCCGCCACAACGGGCGCGGGCCGCGGAAGAAGTCCAGGCGCTGCTCGCGCAGGTCGTGCCAGTAGCTGTCGTCCAGGTCCTCGCCGCCCAGGCGTTCGCGGGCGGCGGCCACCGAGCCTTCGCCGCCTTCCAAGCGCAGGTGCAGTGCCTGGCCGTCATGGCTGGCGGCGGTGATCGGGATCGGCTGCTGGCCCCACTCGGCCAGCTTGAGCAGGGCGCGCTCGACGTCCAGCTCCAGGCGCAGGCTCAGGCGGCGGCGCGGCTTGGGCAGCACCTTGAGGGAGACTTCGGTGATCACGCCGAGGCAGCCGAAGCTGCCGGCCATCAGCCGCGACAAGTCGTAGCCGGCGACGTTCTTCATCACTTCGCCACCGAAGCGCAGATGCTTGCCCTGGCCAGTGATGAGCCGGGTGCCGAGAACGAAATCGCGCACTGCGCCGTACCAGGGCCGGCGCGGGCCGGACAGCCCGGCAGCGACCATCCCGCCCACCGTGGCGTCCCCGAAGTGCGGCGGCTCGCAGCCGAGCAACTGGCCCTGGGCGTCCAGCGCCGCTTCCAGCTCGGCCAGGGGCGTACCGGCGCGGACGGTGATCACCAGCTCGGTGGGGTCGTAGGTGACGATGCCCCGGTGGGCGCGCAGGTCGAGTGTCTCGCCGGCCGTCTCGAGACCGAGGAAAGCCTTGCTGTCGCCACCGCGAATGCGCAGCGGCGTGCGCGTGGCCAGGGCGCGGTTGACCTGTTCCAGCAGGGCTTCACTGGTGTCTTGGGCAGTCATCAGAAACGCTCCAGGTCGGGGAACGGCAACTGGCCGTGGTGGACGTGCATGGCGCCGAATTCGGCGCAGCGGTGCAGGGTCGGGATGTTCTTGCCGGGGTTGAGCAGGCCGGTGGCGTCGAAGGCCGCCTTCACCGCGTGGAAGGTGGTCAGCTCGTCGGCGTTGAACTGGGCGCACATCTGGTTGATCTTCTCGCGGCCGACGCCGTGCTCGCCGGTGATGCTGCCGCCCACCTTCACGCAGAGTTCGAGGATCTTGCCGCCGAGGGCCTCGGCGCGTTCCAGTTCGCCGGGCTGGTTGGCATCGAAGAGGATCAGCGGGTGCATGTTGCCGTCGCCGGCGTGGAACACGTTGGCCACGCGCAGGCCGTACTCGGCGGACAGCTCGGCGATGCCGCGCAGCACGCCGGGCAGCTCGCGGCGCGGGATGGTGCCGTCCATGCAGTAGTAGTCCGGGGAGATGCGCCCCACTGCCGGGAAGGCGTTCTTGCGTCCGGCCCAGAAGCGCACCCGCTCGGCCTCGTCGCGGGCCAGCCGCACCTCGGTGGCGCCGGCCGCTTCCAAGACCTGGCGCACCCGCTCGCAATCGTCGTGGACGTCGGCCTCCACGCCGTCCAGCTCGCAGAGCAGGATGGCTTCGGCCTCCACCGGGTAGCCGGCATGGATGAAGTCCTCGGCGGCGCGGATCGCCAGGTTGTCCATCATCTCCAGGCCGCCGGGGATGATGCCAGCGGCGATGATATCGCCCACCGCGCGGCCAGCCTTTTCCACCGAATCGAAGCTGGCCAGCAGCACCTTCGCCACCTGCGGCTTGGGCAGCAGCTTGACGGTGACCTCGGTGACCACGCCGAGCATGCCTTCGGAACCGGTGAACAGCGCCAGCAGGTCGAAGCCGGGGCTGTCCAGGGCATCGGAGCCGAGGGTCAGGCGCTCGCCCTCGACGGTGACGATTTCCACGCTGAGCAGGTTGTGCACGGTCAGGCCGTATTTCAGGCAATGCACGCCCCCGGCGTTCTCCGCCACGTTGCCGCCGATGGAGCAGGCGATCTGCGAGGACGGGTCGGGAGCGTAATAAAGGCCATGGGGCGCGGCGGCCTGGGAGATCGCCAGGTTACGCACGCCGGGCTGGACCCGCGCGAGGCGGGCCTCCGGGTTCACGTCGAGAATCCGGTTGAAGCGCGCCATCACCAGCAGCACGCCCTGCTCCAGCGGCAGCGCCCCGCCGGACAGGCCAGTGCCTGCGCCACGGGCAACCACCGGGACCTTGCGCCGGTGGCAGAGCTTGAGAATCGCCTCCACCTCTTCCACATGACGCGGCAGCAGCACCAGCATGGGAGTCGTGCGGTAGGCGGACAGGCCGTCGCACTCGTAGGGCTTGAGGTCTTCCCGGCGGTGCAGGATTTCCAGGTCGGGCAGATGCTGCTGCAGTTCGGCAAGCAGCACCGCCTTGTCGACCTTGGGCAGCGCGCCGTCGACGCGCTCGTCGTACAGGATGCTCATGGCAGGCTCGCTCGGATCGTTGTTGTTGTGCGCGCCACGACAGCCGCATGGCACGGGATGGCCGGCATGATTAGTCCGCACCGGTCACTCCGTCCACGACGCGGCGCACTGGTCCGACCAGTTCTTTCGGGTCGCGTTTTCCGCCGTTCCGACGAAAGCCACATGGCATTGGGTATTGAGCGGGGTAAAGTGGCGTCTCGCGAACCGCTTTCGAACTGGTCCTACCAGTTGCAGGAGAAGCCCCTCATGCCCTTGGAAACGACACCGGAACAACGCCGCCAACTCGCCGATGTGGTGGCCGAGCGCATCGAGCGACTGATCCTCGACGGCGTGCTCAAGGTCGGCCAGGCGCTGCCCTCGGAACGGCGTTTGTGCGAGAAGCTGGGCATCTCGCGTTCGGCACTGCGTGAGGGCCTGCGCGTGCTGCGCGGGCGCGGCATCGTCGAGACGGCCCAGGGGCGCGGCTCCTTCGTTGCCCGCCTGACCCAACCGAGCGACGCCAGCCCCCTGATGCACTTGTTCAGCTCGCAGCCGCGCACCCTCTACGACCTGCTGGAAGTCCGCGCGCTACTGGAGGGTGAATCGGCGCGTCTGGCGGCGTTACGCGGCACCGACGCGGATTTCATCCTGCTCACCCGCCGCTACGAGGAAATGCTCGCCGCCCACGCCGAGCCGCACAGCCACGATCCGCACGAGCATGCCCGCCTCGACCATGCCTTCCACCTGGCGATCTGCGAGGCTTCGCACAACCCGGTGCTGGTACACACCCTGCAATCCTTGACCGACCTGATGCTGAGCACGGTGTTCGCCTCGGTGAACAACCTCTACCACCGCCCACCCCGGATGAAGCAGATCGACCGCCAGCATGCGCGCCTCTATCACGCGGTGATCGAACGCCTGCCGGAACAGGCCCAGCGCGCCGCCCGCGAACATATCCACAGCATTCGCGACAACCTCAAGGAGATCGAGCAGGAGGAGCAGCGCCTGGTGCGCGCCACCATGCGGCTGGAAGGTTGGACATAAAGGCAGCGGCACGCTTCAAGCGGTAAGCGGCAAGAGAAGCCTTGAAGCTTGTAGCTTGCCGCTTGAGGCTGCCTTAAACTCCCGGCTCTTTATTTGGCCTTGTCCCGCCGTGCCTGACGCCGCCCTTGCCCATCCCCCCCGCTGGCTGACCGCCGCACAGTTGCATCCCGCGCCTTGCGCCGGTGTGCGCGACTGGTTGTTCGATCAGGGGTCGCTGACCCGCCGCCTGACCGCCCTGTCCCAAGGCACCTTTGCCGTCGAGCCGCTGGTGCAGGGCTGGCAGGTGTTGCGTGCCGACGAGTGCACCGCCCTCGACGTGCCCGCCGGCAGCCAGGGCTGGGTACGCGAGGTCTACCTGCGCGGTTACGGTGACGCCTGGGTGTTCGCCCGCAGCGTGGCCGCCCGCAGTGCCCTGGAAGGTTCGGGGCTCGCGCTCGGCGAGCTGGGCAGCCGCTCCCTGGGCGAGCTGCTGTTCAGCGACCGTGCTTTCGTTCGCGGTCCCATCGAAGTCACCCGCTATCCCGCCGCCTGGTTGCCCGCCGAGGTCCGCGCGGAACGCCTGTGGGGCCGACGCTCCTGCTTCCGCCGGGGCGAGCTGGGTGTGCTGGTGGCGGAAGTCTTCCTGCCGGCGCTCTGGCACAAGGCCGAGCTCGACGCCTGAGCCTTCGTGAGCGGTTGAATTCGCCCACACCACTGTTGTAGGAGCGAGCTCTGCTCGCGAAATAAGCTACGCAAAAGCATCGCCAGCAGAGCTGGCTCCTACGAAAAGCGTGATCGGCATCGCACACACCGCTCCCCTGCCGTCCGGGCCACGTATAATCCGCCGCAGTCCGCCCGGAGAAGCCGCATGTACCTGAACCTGCTGCAACAGCTCAATCGCCTGCATCCCCGCGCCTGGGACTTCATCCAACTGACGCGCCTGGACAAGCCGATCGGCATCTACCTGTTGCTGTGGCCGACCCTGTGGGCGTTGTGGGTGGCGGCCGAGGGTGTGCCGAGCGCGAAGAACCTGTTCATCTTCGTCTTCGGCGTGATCCTGATGCGCGCCGCCGGCTGCGTGATCAACGACTACGCCGACCGCAACTTCGACGGCCACGTCAACCGCACCAAGGCCCGCCCCCTGGCCAGCGGCAAGGTCCGCCCGCGCGAGGCGCTGATCCTGTTCGCCGTGCTGGTGACACTGAGCTTCGTACTGGTGCTGTTCACCAATGCGGCCACCATCTGGCTGTCGTTCGGCGGCCTGGCCCTGGCCGCGACCTATCCGTTCATGAAGCGCTACACCTTCTATCCGCAGGTGGTGCTGGGCGCGGCCTTTTCCTGGGGCATGCCGATGGCCTTCACCGCCGAGACCGGCAGCCTGCCGGCCGAAGCCTGGCTGTTGTACATCGCCAACCTGCTGTGGACGGTGGCCTACGACACCTATTACGCCATGGCCGACCGCGAGGACGATCTGAAGATCGGGGTGAAGTCCACCGCCATCCTGTTCGGCGAGGCCGACCGCCTGATCATCGCCACCCTCCAGGGCATGGCGCTGTTCTGCCTGCTGCTGGCCGGCAGCCGCTTCGAGCTGGGCATCTGGTTCCATGCCGGCCTGCTGGTCGCCGTGGCCTGCTTCGCCTGGGAATACCGCAGCACCCGCGACCACGATCCGCAGAAGTGCTTCGCCGCCTTCCTGCACAACCACTGGGCCGGGCTGGCGATCTTCGTCGGCCTGGTACTGGACTACGCGCTGCGTTGAGCCCCGCCCGGCGCGTCGTTTGCCAAGCCGTTCCGCTTTCCGACGCGCCGTGTCTACCGCCGGGCTTTCCGCCACCGCTTGCAGCCCACTTGTCACATCGCTGCAATAATTCCGTTATCTAATGCGGCGCAACAGAGAAAACGACCCGAGGCTCTAGCATGGTTGGCAAGAACATCCTCATCGTTGACGACGAAGCCCCGATCCGCGAAATGATCGCGGTGGCCCTGGAAATGGCCGGCTACGAGTGCCTGGAAGCGGAGAACACCCAGCAGGCCCACGCCGTGATCGTCGACCGCAAGCCCGATCTGATCCTGCTCGACTGGATGCTGCCCGGCACCTCCGGCATCGAACTGGCACGCCGCCTGAAACGCGACGAACTGACCGCCGGCATCCCGATCATCATGCTCACCGCCAAGGGCGAAGAGGACAACAAGATCCAGGGCCTGGAAGTCGGCGCCGATGACTACATCACCAAGCCCTTCTCGCCGCGCGAACTGGTCGCCCGCCTGAAGGCCGTGCTGCGCCGCGCCGGCCCCAGCGATACCGAGGCGCCGATCGAGGTCGGCGGCCTGTTGCTCGACCCCATCAGCCACCGGGTCACCATCGACGGCAAGCCGGCCGAAATGGGGCCCACGGAATACCGCCTGTTGCAGTTTTTCATGACCCACCAGGAACGCGCCTATACCCGCGGTCAGTTGCTCGACCAAGTCTGGGGCGGCAACGTCTACGTCGAGGAGCGCACGGTGGATGTGCACATCCGCCGCCTGCGCAAGGCGCTCGGCGATGCCTACGAGAACCTGGTGCAGACGGTGCGCGGCACCGGCTATCGTTTCTCCACCAAAAGCTGAGACCGCCCCACCGGGCCGTCGACAAGGACGCGATAGGTGAATCAAAACTGGCGCGGCGCCGTGGTGCGCCGCCTGCTGCTTCTGTTGGGCGGCTGCCTGCTGCTCGGCCTGATCACGGGGCAATACGCCTGGGCGCTGGTGATCGGCCTCGGCGCCTATCTTGGCTGGACGCTGACGCAACTCCTGCGTTTGCACAAATGGCTGCAGGAACACAAACCCGACGAGCCACCGCCGGACGGCTACGGCCTGTGGGGCGAGGTGTTCGATAGCATCTACCACCTGCAACGCCGCGACCAGAAGGTCCGCGGGCGCCTGCAGGCGGTGATCGACCGCGTACAGGAATCCACCGCGGCCCTGCGCGACGCGGTGATCATGCTCGACAGCGACGGCAACCTGGAGTGGTGGAACCGCGCGGCGGAAACCCTGCTCGGGTTGAAGACGCCGCAGGACAGCGGCCAGCCGATCACCAACCTGGTCCGCCATCCGCGCTTCAAGGAATACTTCGAGCAGGGCAACTACCGCGAGCCGCTGGACCTGCCCTCGCCGATCAGCGACCGCCTGCGCCTGCAATTCCTCATCACCCGCTACGGCAACCGCGAGCATTTGATGCTAGTCCGCGACGTCACCCGGCTGTACCAGCTGGAGCAGATGCGCAAGGACTTCGTCGCCAACGTCTCCCATGAGCTGCGCACGCCGCTGACGGTGATCGCCGGCTACCTGGAAACTCTGGTGGACAATGTCGAGGACGTGAATCCGCGCTGGCTGCGCGCGTTGCAGCAGATGCAGCAGCAGGCCGGACGCATGCAGAACCTGCTCAACGACCTGCTCCTGCTGGCCAAGCTGGAGGCCACGGATTATCCGTCGGACAGCCAGCCGGTGGCCGTCGACCTGCTGCTGCTCTCCATCAAGAACGATGCCCAGGCCCTGTCCGGCGAGCGCAACCACCGCATCACCCTGGAGGCCGACCCGCACCTGCGTCTCAAGGGCAGCGAGACGGAGCTGCGTAGCGCCTTCTCCAACCTGGTGTTCAATGCGGTGAAGTACACCCCGAGCGAAGGCGAGATCCGCATCCGCTGGTGGGGCGACGACCAGGGCGCGCACCTCGCCGTGCAGGATTCCGGCATCGGCATCGAAGCCAAGCACCTGCCGCGCCTGACCGAGCGCTTCTACCGGGTCGACTCCAGCCGCGCCAGCAACACCGGCGGTACCGGGCTGGGACTGGCCATCGTCAAGCACGTACTGATCCGCCACCGCGCGCGCCTGGACATCAGCAGCACGCTCGGCAAAGGCAGCATCTTCACCTGCCACTTCCCGGCACAACAGGTGGTCAAGCGCTGACCGGCTCCCACGGGCCTGGGCAAGCCAGCCACCTGCGGTTAGTCTGCGGGGCTTGAGATACGCTTTCCCGTCCCCATTTATCTGGAATCACAAGACACAAACCGCCCCCATGGACCCTTCCGGTTTTAGCGCCAGCGCTTATTTCGCCGACTTCGGCCTGATTCTCTTCGCCCTCTTCCTCGTTCTGCTCAACGGTTTCTTCGTCGCCGCCGAGTTCGCCATGGTTAAGCTGCGCGGTACCCGCGTGGAGACCATCGCCGACCTGCACGGCTGGCGCGGCAGCCTGCTGCGCCGCGTGCACAGCCAGCTCGACGCCTACCTGTCGGCCTGCCAGTTGGGCATCACCCTCGCCTCCCTCGGCCTCGGCTGGGTCGGCGAGCCGGCCTTCGCCCACCTGCTCGAACCGCTGCTGACCTCCCTCGGCATCGGCTCGCCGGCGCTGATCCACGGCATCGCCTTCTTCAGTGCCTTCTTCATCATTTCCTACCTGCATATCGTGATCGGCGAGCTGGCGCCCAAGTCCTGGGCGATCCGCAAGCCCGAGCTGCTCTCGCTGTGGACGGCCGCACCGCTGTACGCCTTCTACTGGCTGATGTACCCGGCGATCTGGCTGCTCAACGCCAGCGCCAACGCCATTCTGCGCATCGCCGGCCAGGGCGAGCCCGGTCCGCACCACGAGCATCACTACAGCCGCGACGAACTGAAGCTGATCCTGCACTCCAGCCGTGCCCGCGACCCCAGCGACCAGGACATGCGCGTGCTGGCCTCGGCCGTGGAGCTGGGCGAACTGGAAGTGGTGGACTGGGCCAACTCCCGCGAGGACTTGGTCTACCTCGAACGCAACGCGCCGCTGCACGAAGTGTTCAGCGTGTTCCGCCGCCACAAGTACAGCCGCTACCCGGTGTACGACGAGGAAGCCGGCCAGTTCATCGGCCTGCTGCACATCAAGGACCTGCTGCTGCAACTGTCGCTGCTGGAAATGCTGCCCTCGGCGCTCAAGCTCAGCGACCTGATTCACCCCATCGAGCACGTGTCCAAGCACATGCCGCTGTCGCATCTGCTGGAACAATTCCGCAAGGGTGGCTCGCACTTCGCCCTGGTCGAGGAAGCCGACGGCAAGGTGATCGGCTACCTGACCATGGAAGATGTGCTGGAAGTGCTGGTCGGCGATATCCAGGACGAACACCGCAAGGCCGAGCGCGGCATCCTCGCCTACCAGCCGGGCCGCCTGCTGGTACGTGGCGACACCCCGCTGTTCAAGGTGGAACGCCTGCTCGGCCTCAACCTCGACCACATCGAAGCGGAAACCCTGGCCGGCCTGGTCTACGAGACCCTCAAGCGCATGCCGGATGAAGAGGAAGTGGTGGAGACCGAAGGCCTGCGCATCGTCATCAAGAAGATGAAAGGCCCGAAGATCGTCCTGGCCAAGGTCCTTAAATTAGCCTAAAAGCGGCCACAAGCGACAAGCCTCAAGCGGCAAGTAAAGGCAGCACTGAGTCGCTTGCAGCTTATGGTTTGCCGCTTGCCGCTGCTTTTTTATTCGCCGCCAACTGCAAAGTTGGGCAGGCTGTCCACCGGCTGGGCGAACTGGAAGGGGATCGACTCCAGGGCCAGGCCGACGTTGCGCTGGACCACGAAGTGCAGGTGAGGCCCAGTGCTGTTGCCGGTATTGCCGGAGCGGGCGATGAAGCTGCCGGCCTCCACCCGTTGGCCTTCGCGGACGCTGACCGAACCTTTCATCAGGTGCAGGTAGACGCCCATGGTGCCGTCGTCGTGGAGGATGCGCACGTAGTTGCCGGAAGGGTTGTTGCCGCGCCCGCTCTGCCCGTTCTCGATCTTCACCACCATCCCGCTGCGCGCAGCGACGATGGGCGTGCCTTCGGGCATGGCGATGTCCATGGCATAGCGGCCCTTCGGGGTGAAGTGGCTGTACTTGCCGTTGGCGCCCTGGGTCAGGCGGAACGGGCCGCCGCGCCAGGGCAGCGGATAACGATGCAAGCTCGGCTTCAGGCGGGGGTCGCCCATGGCGTAGCGCAGCTTGGGCGTGTAGCGCATCGGCTTGTCGGCATCGCGAGGCGCCAGGGTGGCGAGGCGGATGTTGCTGCGCGGCGGCAATACCCAGCGGATCGGCTTCTCCGGCGCACCAAGGGCGTTCTCCACGCCTTTGAGGCTCAACTCGACTTCCACCGGTGCATAGAGATCGTTACGCACCAGCAGCGTCTCGCCGGCGTCGTGCTTCTTGGTCTCCAGCTTCACCAGGTTATCCAGCCGCTCGACCATGCGGTCGCGGAAGACGAACACCTCCGCCCCTGCCACGGCTTTGTCGCTGTAAGTGACCACGCCGTTGGCATCGGTGTACTTGTAGATGGTCAGGGCCGCGACCGGCGCGGTCGCGGTCAACAAACCGCAGAGAAGAATCAGGCGCCCTAGCATAACGTCACGGATCTAGTACTTATGAGTATCCGGGCTGGTAAGACTAGCAGCGGCAAAATGCCTTCGCGAGACGCCAGCCGTCGGTGTGTGACGTAGTTGCACTTCGCCTGACGAGCGGTACGGCGTGGTGCTGACCCGCGTCAGGCGCCGGGTACGAAGTGCTTCTGCGCGGTGCCGCGGGCGATCAGGCGGGACAGGTAGTCGAGCTTCTGTGGGTCGCGGTCGACGAAGCGGAAGGTCAGTTGCAGCCATTCGCTGTCGGGCTTGGGTTCCAGCGCGGCGACGGCATGAAGGTAGCCGTTCAGGCGCGCCACTTCGGCGCTTTCGCCCTGCTCCAGGTCGAGCACGGCGCTTTCCAGCACCTGCGGCAGCGGGTCGCCGCGACGCACCACCACCAGGGCCTCCTTGAGGCTCAGGGCCTTGATTACGCAGGCCATGTTGCCGCCCGGCAGGCGCAATTGCCCCTGGCCACGGCCGCCGGGCGCCTGGGCGGCGGGCTTGGCCGAAGCCGTCGGGGCGGGGGTGGGGGCGGCACGGGGTGCGGGTTCCGGTGCCGTGGGCTTGATCACCTCGGCCTTGCCGCCGGTCAGCGCGGCCAGCGAATCGTTCGGCAGGCCGCCGGCGAGGCTGCGTGCCGGGGCGCTGGCGGCCAGGGCTTCGAGGCGCCCGGCGCGGTGCAGGGCCTTTTTCACCTTGGTGATCAACTGGTCGTTGGAGAAGGGTTTGCCGATGTAATCGGAGACGCCCGCCTGGATGGCCTGGACCACGTTCTCCTTGTCACCGCGGCTGGTGACCATGATGAAGGGAACGCCCTTCAGCTCCGCCTGTTCGCGGCACCAGACGAGCAATTCCAGGCCGGACATCTCCGGCATTTCCCAGTCGCAGAGGATCAGGTCGACCGGCTGGCGGGACAGCATCTGCTGGGCCTTGCGCCCATTGATCGCTTCTTCGATCTGGATGCCGGGAAAGTGGTCGCGCAGCCCCTTCTTCACCAGATCACGAATGAAGGACGCGTCGTCCACCACCAGCACACGGACTTTAGTCATTGGCCACTCCTGAAGAATGGCCTAAGCATAGCCTCGGAGGCTGGCCAAAGGCCAACGGAAGCGGGACATCGGCCTACCGGCCGACGGGCTCGCCTCCGCGGCCGGGACTTATTCCTTGCCCTGCACTTCTTCCTGCATGCGCGCCAGACCCATGTGGCGCACGTCGGTGCCGCGCACCAGGTAGATCACCAATTCGGCGATGTTGCGCGCATGATCGCCGATGCGTTCCAGCGAACGCAGCACCCAGATCACGTTGAGCACGCGGGAGATCGAGCGGGGATCTTCCATCATGTAGGTGACCAGTTCGCGCAGGGCGGTCTTGTATTCGCGATCGACGGTCTTGTCGTATTGCGCCACCGACAGCGCCAGGTCGGCGTCGAAGCGGGCGAAGGCGTCCAGCGCCTCCTGCACCATCCTGCGCACCTGGTCGCCGATGTGGCGGACTTCGACGTAGCCGCGCGGCGACTCGCCTTCCTCGCAGAGCTGGATGGCGCGGCGGGCGATCTTCGAGGCTTCGTCGCCGATGCGCTCGAGGTCGATCACCGACTTCGACACGCTGATGATCAGGCGCAGGTCGGAGGCCGCCGGCTGGCGACGGGCGAGGATGCGGACGCACTCCTCGTCGATGTTGCGCTCCATCTGGTTGATCTGGTCGTCGATCTCGCGCACCTGCTGGGCCAGGCCGGAGTCGGCGTCGATCAGCGCGGTGACCGCGTCGTTGACCTGCTTCTCGACCAGCCCGCCCATGGCCAGGAGGTGACTGCGCACTTCCTCCAGCTCGGCGTTGAATTGCTGGGAGATATGGTGGGTAAGGCTGTCTTTGTCGATCATTCGTTTCGCTCCGCGAAAGCTTCAAGCTGCAAGCCTTAAGCTGCAAGCTAAGTATTCGTGCACTGGTTGCTCTTGCTTGCCGCTTGAAACTTGCGGCTTGCCGCTGCCCTTTTTAACCGTAGCGTCCGGTGATGTAGTCTTCGGTCTGCTTCTTCGCCGGGTTGGTGAACAGCGTATCGGTGTCACCGAACTCGATCAGCTTGCCCATGTACATGAACGCCGTGTAGTCGGACACCCGGGCGGCCTGCTGCATGTTATGAGTCACGATGACGATGGTGTACTTGGATTTCAGTTCGTAGATCAGCTCTTCCACCTTGAGGGTGGAGATCGGGTCCAGTGCCGAGCAGGGCTCGTCGAGCAGCAGAACTTCCGGCTCCACGGCGATGGTGCGGGCGATCACCAGACGCTGCTGCTGGCCGCCCGAGAGGCCGAGGGCGGACTCGTGCAGGCGGTCCTTGACCTCGTCCCAGAGCGCGGCGCCCTTGAGGGCCCACTCGACCGCTTCGTCGAGCACGCGCTTCTTGTTGATGCCTTGGATGCGCAGGCCGTAGACCACGTTCTCATAGATGCTCTTGGGGAACGGGTTGGGCTTCTGGAACACCATGCCGACGCGGCGGCGCAGCTCGGCGACATCCTCGCCCTTGCGGTAGATGTTGCGGCCGTCCAGGTTGATCTCGCCGTCCACACGGCAGCCGTCCACCAGATCGTTCATCCGGTTGAAGCAGCGCAGCAGGGTCGACTTGCCGCAGCCGGACGGGCCGATGAAGGCGGTGACGCGCTGCTTCGGGATGTTCATCGACACGCCGTGCAGCGCCTGCTTGTCGCCGTAGAACAAATTCAGGCCGGGCACTTCGATCGCCACGGTCTCCTCGGCCAGGCGCAGGTTCTGCTTGTCGCGGCCAAGGGCAGCGATGTCGATGCCATGGCTGTGGGTTTCGTGTTGCATATGCTCACTCCGTTCGCAGCGGCACGCTGCAAGCTGTAAGCCGCAAGCCGGGAGCCGCTGTTTTTGAAGCTTGCGGCTCGAGGCTTGCAGCTGCTGTTAATGGTCCAGGGCCTTGTATTTCTCGCGCAGGTGGTTGCGCATGTACACCGCGCTGAAATTCAGCAGGGCGATCACTACCACCAGCAGCAGCGCGGTGGCATATACCAGCGGCCGCGCGGCCTCGACGTTGGGGCTCTGGAAGCCGACATCATAGATATGGAAGCCCAGGTGCATGATCTTCTGGTCCAGGTGCAGGTACGGATAGTTACCGTCCAGCGGCAGGCTCGGCGCCAGCTTGACCACACCGACCAGCATCAGCGGCGCCACTTCGCCGGCGGCACGCGCCACGGCGAGGATCAGGCCGGTCATCATCGCCGGGCTGGCCATGGGGATGACCACGTTCCACAGGGTTTCGATCTTGGTCGCGCCCAGCGCCAGGGAGCCTTCGCGCACCGCACGGGGAATCCGCGCCAGGCCTTCCTCGGTAGCGACGATCACCACCGGCAGGGTGAGGATGGCCAGAGTCAGCGAGGCCCACATCAGGCCGGGGGTGCCGAAGGTCGGCGCCGGTGCGGCCTCGGGGAAGAACAGCCGGTCCAGCGAGCCGCCCAGGACATAGACGAAGAAGCCCAGACCGAACACACCGTAGACGATCGACGGCACGCCGGCGAGGTTGTTCACAGCGATTCGGATGACGCGGGTCAGCGGACCCTGGCGGGCGTATTCACGCAGGTAGACCGCGGCGATCACGCCGAACGGGGTTACCAGCACGGCCATCAGCAGCACCATCATTACGGTGCCGAAGATCGCCGGGAAGATGCCGCCTTCGGTGTTCGCCTCGCGCGGGTCGTCACTGACGAACTCCCAGAGCTTGCCGAAGTAGAAGCCGAACTTCTGCAGCATGGACATCGCGTTCGGGCGGAAGGCACGGACCACCTTGCCCATGTTCAACTCGATCTCACGGCCATCGCTCACCTTCACGGTGACGCTGTCGCGCTGGAACTGCTGGTGGAGGTCGGAAAGCTGGCTCTCCAGCACCTTGTACTCGGCATCCAGTTCGGCGCGCTCGGCGTCCAGCTCGGCCTGCGCAACGGCGTCCAGGCGTCCTTGCAGCTCCAGCTTGCGGGTTTTCAGGCGCAGGCGTTCGAGACCGGCGTTGATGCGACCGATGTCCTTTTTCTCCAGGCGCTCGATCTGCGTATGCAGCAGGTCCACGCGCTCGATGCGCTTCTGGAATTCGTCCCAGGCGCCCTCGCCCTCGGCCACCACTTGGCCGCTTTCCTTGACGTTGACCAGATAGCCGTAGAAGTTGCCCCACTCGCGGCGCTCGATAGCCATCAGCTCGGCCGGGCGGCGCACATCGCTCAGCCACTCACCGATCACCCAGCTGAAGTCGGCGCCGAAGATTTCGCGGTTGCCCACCTTGAGCAACTCGCGGGTCATGAATTCGCCGCCTTCCACGTTCACCGGCAGGCCCGTGGCCGCCAGGCGCGCACGCGGCACCTCTTCGGCCTGGACCACTTCACCGGCCAGGGTCTTCGCCGGCTCGCCGGGAATCTGGTAGGTGCCTTCGATGATGTTGGCCGGCCAGAAGTGGCCAAGGCCGCGCACGGCGATCAACGCCAGCAGACCCAAGGTCATGATGATGGCGATCGACACCGCGCCGCCATTCAGCCAGACCCAGGGAGAGCCGCTCTTGAACCAGGTTTTCAGGGAATCCTTCTTCACGGATTTTCACCTTTCGAATTCGCTTGCCGCTGGGGATCGGCGCCATCCGCACCAACCCTCTCCCGCCCTTCGGGCACCCTCTCCCATGAATGGGAGAGGGCTATCGGATGAGCCCGCTGCGCGGGCCATGTCTTATAGAGACGCATACTTGCCGCGCAGCCGCTGACGGATCAGCTCGGCCAGCGTATTCATCACGAAGGTGAACAGCAGCAGTACCAGCGCGGCGAGGAACAGCACGCGGTAGTGGGTACTGCCCACCTCGGACTCCGGCATTTCCACCGCCACGTTGGCGGCGAGGGTACGCAGGCCCTCGAAGATGTTCGCTTCCATGATCGGCGTGTTGCCAGTGGCCATCAGCACGATCATGGTCTCGCCGACGGCGCGACCCATGCCGATCATCAGTGCCGAGAAGATGCCGGGGCTGGCGGTGAGGATCACCACGCGGGTGAGCGTCTGCCAGGGCGTGGCGCCCAGGGCCAGGGAACCGAAGGTGAGGCTCTTCGGCACACTGAATACGGCATCCTCGGCGATCGAATAGATGTTCGGGATCACCGCGAAGCCCATGGCCAGGCCGACCACCAGGGCGTTGCGCTGGTCGAAGGGGATGCCCAGGTCGTTGGACAGCCACAGGCGCATGTTGCCGTCGAACAGCCAGTTCTCCACGTGCCCGCTCATGCCCAGGGCGAACCAGCCGACCGCCAGCACCACCGGGATCAGCAGCGCCGCTTCCCAGCCGTCCGGCACGCGCAGGCGCACCGACTCGGGCAGGCGGCTCCAGACGTAGCCGGCGAGCAGGATGCCCAATGGCGTCAGCAGCAGCAGGCTGAAGATGCCCGGCAGGTGGTTCTCCACGTACGGCGCCAGGAACAGGCCGGCGAAGAAGCCGAGGATGACCGTCGGCAGCGCTTCCATCAGCTCGATTACCGGCTTGACCTTGCGGCGCATTGCCGGGGCCATGAAGTAAGCGGTGTAGATCGCCGCGGCAATCGCCAGAGGGGCCGCCAGCAGCATGGCGTAGAAGGCCGCCTTGAGGGTACCGAAGGCCAGCGGCGAAAGGCTCAGCTTGGGCTCGAAGTCAGAGTTGGCAGCGGTGGACTGCCAGACGTACTTGGGCTCGTCGTAGCTCTCATACCAGACCTTGCCCCAGAGCGCGCTCCAGGAGATTTCCGGGTGCGGGTTGTCGACCAGGAAACGCTGCAACTGGCCCTTGGACTCCACCACCAGGCGGTTGGCTCGTGGCGACAGTGCGGCGATGGCGGCGCCTTCGGCGACCGGCTCGGTGAGCAGGGTGCGGTGCGCGGTGCTATGGAAAATCCCCAGCTTGCCGGCGGTATCCAGGGCGATGAAGCCCTTGCGGCGCTCTTCCGGAACGATCTGGCTGATGGCGGCGTTGCCCAACTGGAAGCCTCGGATGTTCTTCAGCTCCGCCTTGCCGTTGGCGTCGCGGACCATGAACCACTGCTGGATGCCGCCCTTGGAGTCACCGACCATCAGGGAGATGCCGCCGAGCAGCGCGGACACGCTGGAGACTTCGGCCTGGGGGTCCTGCAGCAGGGTATAGCGGCCGTTCAACACCCGCTTGCGCAGGTCGAACACGTCAGCGGTGGCGCGACCGTTGAAGACATAGAGCCAGAGCTGGCGCGGGTCGATCAGCAGTTGCTTGATCGGATCGGCGATCTGCGGGAGAGCGATGCGCTCTTCTTCCAGGTTGACCTCGCCGGTCAGCAGGTTCTCTTCGCGACTCAGGCTGATCAGGTGCACTTCGCTGCCGGTGGAACCCGCCAGCATCGGGCCGGAACTGCTCTCGCTGATCGCCACGTGATCGAGCGCGTTGCCGTTCGGGTCGAGGACGATTGGCGTTTCGCCGTAGGGGTATTCGATCTGCGGACTGATGGTCTTCTTGTTGTCCGGGTAGGTGACCTTGTAGATGTGCCGGAACACCAGGGCCTGGCCGTTGGACAGGCCGAGCACGACGCGGTTGCTGCCGGGGACGTCCTGGCCGACCGAAGCGACCTGCGCGCCTTGCGGGATCGGCAATTCGATGCGATTCAGCGGCGCGGCGCTTTTCACGTCGAAGAACTGGACCTGGCCGTTGCGGCTGAGGCGCATCGCGACCTGGTTCTGCTCTTCGATGGCCAGCAACAGGGGCTCGCCCGCCTCGGCCAGCCAGGCCGCCGGCTGCGGCTTGCGCGCCGTCATTTCGGCGCCCTGGAACATGGGCAGGACCACATGGGCCAGATAGAAGAAGATCAGCGTGATGGCCCCGAGCACGGCCAGGCCACCGATCGACACGCACCAGCGGGCCAGACGGTCTTTCAGGGCACGGATGCGGCGCTTGCGCTGCAGGGCCGGGGTATTGAAGTCCAGCCGGTGCGAATTCGAGGAAGCGGTCATGGAAGCGTTAGCCAAGTCATTCATGCGCACACCCTAGCGGCCATGTGTGACAGAAAAGTTACAGCGTGGTGACGCAGCGTAGCCCGCCCATCGAAAACGAGAGGCGGGCTACGCTGTGGCGTCAGGCTTGCGCCCGCGGCGTCCTTGCCGCAGCCATTACCGGATCAGAGACCCAGTTCCTTCATGGTCTTGTCGATCACTTTCTTCGGCAGCGGGATGTAGCCATCCTTCACCACCACTTCCTGGCCTTGCTTGGACAGGACCAGCTTGACGAACTCGGCGTCCAGCGGGCTCAGCGGCTTGTTCGGCGCCTTGTTGACGTAGACGTAGAAGAAGCGGGCCAGCGGGAACTTGCCAGCCAGAGCGTTCTCTTCGTTGGCTTCGAAGGCTTCGCCGCCTTTCTTCGACAGCGGTACGGCGCGGACGCTGGAGGTCTTGTAGCCGATGCCCGAGTAGCCGATGGCGTTCAGGGTGCTGGAGATGGACTGCACCACGGAAGCCGAACCCGGCTGCTCGTTGACGTTGGACTTGTAGTCACCCTTGCACAGGGCTTCTTCCTTGAAGTAGCCGTAGGTGCCGGATACCGAGTTACGACCGAACAGCTGGATCGGCTTGCTCGCCCACTCGCCGGTCAGGCCCAGGTCGCCCCAGGTCTTGATGTCCTTCTCGCCACCGCACAGGCGGGTGCTGGAGAAGATGGCGTCGACCTGGGCGATATCCAGGGACTTGATCGGGTTGTCCTTGTGCACGAACACGGCCAGGGCGTCGATGGCCACCGGGATGGCGGTCGGCTTGTAGCCATACTTCTCTTCGAAGGCCTGCAGCTCGTTGTCCTTCATGGCGCGGCTCATCGGGCCGAGGTTGGCGGTGCCTTCGGTCAGGGCCGGCGGCGCGGTGGAGGAACCGGCAGCCTGAATCTGGATGTTGACGTTCGGGTAGTTACGCTTGAACTCTTCGGCCCAGAGCGTCATCAGGTTGGCCAGGGAGTCGGAGCCGACGCTGGACAGGTTACCGGAAACGCCGGAAGTCTTTTCGTAGTTCGGCAGGGCCGGATCGACAGAGGCGATCGCGGTTGCGGCACTCACGCCAGCGGCGACGAAAGTCAGGGCCGCCATCAAACGCTTCAGTTTCATGCCATGCTCCTAGCAAGGATTGTGATTGGTTGGCGCCGGCCAGTATCGGGAGGCCGTGTGACTACTCTATGAACTCAATGTGACAATTGCGTGACGTGCGAACGACGCCCTTTCCGCTGGGGGTGCGGCAACATATCCTGACGTTTTCGACGGCGTCGCAGTCGTCGGCCGACCCACCAGTCGGTATAATCGCCGGCCCGCCACCACGCGGGTTCTGCGCACAGAACAACAACCGCGCCGCGAGCCTCCGACCATGAACGATTTAGAACAGGAAGACCCGATCCCCCAAGGCGATCTGGCCTTGCAGATCACCGCACTGCCGCGTGAAACCAACGGTTTCGGCGACATCTACGGTGGCTGGCTGGTATCCCAGATGGACCTGGCCGGCACCGCCATGGCCAGCAAGGTGGCCGGCGGCCGCGTCGCCACGGTGGCCATCGACCGCATGGCATTCCTGGTCCCGGTGGCGGTGGGGGCGCAATTGTCCTTCTACACCCAGACCCTGGAGATCGGCCGCAGCTCGATCCAGATGCTGGTCGAGGTATGGAGCGACGACCCGCTCTCCAGTGAATGGCGCAAGGTCACCGAGGCGGTGTTCGTCTTCGTCGCCATCGATGGCAGCGGTCGTACCCGCCCGGTTCCGCCACGGCGCAGCTGAGTCTGCGGGAACGCATCGCACCAGACCGGCTTTGTAGGAGCGATTTATTCGCCCGGCGAGGATAGGCAGGGCGAACCGCCGCGTACGAATTCATCCTCGCCCCGCCGCACTATCCCCGAATCGCAGAAAGCAGAACGCCGGCTCACGCCGGCGTTCTCGTTCAACGGCGGGACATCAGCTGCGGCGGATGTTGTAGATATCCCGTTCGTTGACTTCCGCGTAGTCGGACAGGCGCTGGAGATAGGCCTTCTGCTGTTCCCAGACCTTGGTCGCCACCGGGTCGGCGGCGGCAGTGGCATCCACCACCTCGGCCGCGACTTCGCGCAGCTTGGCCAGCACCTCGTCGGGCAGGCGGCGCACATCCACGCCTTCCTTCTTCAGCGTTTCCATCGCTTCCATGTTGCGCGCGTTGTAGTCATCCAGCATGTCGCCGTTGACGTCGCGGGCGGCCGCGCGAACGATGGCCTGCAGGTCAGCCGGCAGGGTTTCCCAGGCCTTGATGTTGACGTCCAGTTCGAAGGTGACGTTCGGCTCCTGCCAGCCCGGGGTGTAGTAGTACTTGGCAGCCTTGTGCAGGCCCAGGGCCAGGTCGTTGTACGGGCCGATCCACTCGGTGGCGTCGATGGCGCCGGTCTGCAGGGCAGTGAAGATCTCGCCGGCCGGCATGTTGACCACGGTACCGCCCATGCGGGTCAGCACTTCGCCGCCCAGTCCCGGGGTACGCATCTTCAGGCCCTTGAAGTCGTCGACCGAGTTGATTTCCTTGTTGAACCAGCCGGCGGTCTGCACGCCGGTGGCGCCACAGGCCATGGGCAGCACGCCGAACGGCTTGTACACCTCTTCCCACAGCTGGATGCCGCCGCCCTTGTGCAGCCAGGCGTTCATTTCCTGGGCATTCGGGCCGAACGGCAGGGCACAGAAGAACTGCGCGGCCGGGACCTTGCCTTTCCAGTAATAGGGAGCGCCGTGCCCCATCTCGGCGGTGCCGCGGGAAACCGCGTCGAAGACTTCCAGCGCCGGGACCAGTTCGCCAGCCGCGTAGACCTTGATCTTCAGGCGGCCGTTGCTCATTTCCTCGACCAGCTTGGCGAAGCGTTCGGCCCCCACGCCGACACCGGGGAAGTTCTTCGGCCAGGAAGTGACCATCTTCCAGTTGAAGGTCTGACCAGTGCTTTGCTGTTCGCATGCGGTCTCGGTCTGCTTTTGGCAACCGGCCAGCGCAGTGGCGGCCAGACCGACCCCGGCGGCGGTGAGTATGTCGCGACGTTTCATGCAGTACTCCTTGTTGTTGTAGTGGTCTGACCAACGGGATCGCCGATGGACAAACGTGGCATTGCTAGCATACGGGGGACGTGACTCTCAAGCGTAGCCGGTACGACTAAAGTTGCAGCGGCATTGCTGCGATCACTTCGCCATGCCTAGAATCCCGCGCCGGCCGCGCGAAGAACCTTACTCGCAATGGCGGGCCGAGTCGCGCAGACAGACAGGAAAATACGTGCCATCGCTCAGTACGCGTGCTGCGGACATGGCATTTTGGCGCCGCTGGATGCGGTATTACACCGTGGCGGCCCCACAAAGGCCGTCGTGTCCCCTTATCCATAAGAAAAAAAGGGCCCCCGATGTCCGATAAAGTCCCTCCCTTGCTCCGCGTCGCGCACGGGCTCGATGCGCTCAACTCCCTATTCGGCCGAGGCTGCGCCTGGCTGACCCTGTTCCTGGTCCTGGGCACGGCGGTAGTCGTGGTGCTGCGCTACGGCTTCGGCATCGGCGCGACCGCCCTCCAGGAAGCGGTGCTCTATGCCCATGCCCTGGTGTTCATGGGTGCCGCCGCCTGGACGCTGCAACGCGGCGCCCACGTGCGGGTGGACATCTTCTACCAGAAGTTTTCCGGACGCCGCCAGGCGCTGGTGGAGATCGTCGGCAACCTGCTGTTCCTGATCCCGGTGTGCCTGTTCCTCGGCTGGAACAGCTGGGACTATGTGACCACCTCCTGGGCGACCGCCGAGAAGTCCAACGAGGCCGGCGGTCTCGCCTTCGTCTACCTGCAGAAGAGCATCATCCTGGTTCTGGTCGTCAGCCTGCTGCTGCAGAGTGTGGCCGAGCTGATCAAGGCCGGCTACCTGCTTACCGGCCGCCAGCCCGTCACGGAGGTGAAGCATGGCTGAGTTGATGGCGATCCTGCTGTTCGTCAGCATCTGCGTCGCGCTGATGGCGGGCTACCCGGTAGCCTTCACCCTCGGCGGCATGGCCCTGGCCTTCGCCGGCATCGGCGTCCTCACCGGCACCTTCGACGCCGGCTTCCTGCATGCCCTGCCGAACCGCCTGTTCGGCATCATGAACAACCAGACCATGCTGGCCGTGCCGCTGTTCGTGTTCATGGGGGTGATGCTGGAGAAATCACGGGTCGCGGAAGACCTGCTGGAATCCATGTCGCGGCTGTTCGGCACCCTGCGCGGCGGCCTGGCGATTTCCGTCTGCGTGGTCGGCGCATTGCTCGCCGCCAGCACCGGCATCGTCGGCGCCACCGTGGTGACCATGGGTCTGCTGGCGCTACCGACCATGCTGCGCCGCGGCTACGACCCGGCGGTGGCCACCGGTACCCTGGCGGCCACCGGCACCCTGGGCCAGATCATCCCGCCGTCGATCATCCTGGTCCTGCTAGGCGACGTGATGTCCAGCGCCTACCAGCAGGCCCAGCTGAAGATGGGTATCTACTCGCCGAAGACCGTTTCCGTGGGCGACCTGTTCGTCGGCGCGCTGATTCCCGGCCTGGTGCTGGTCGGCCTGTACATCCTCTATCTGATCTTCGTCGCCGTGACCCAGCCGAAGAAGCTGCCGGCCCTGCCCCAGGAAGAACTCGGCCCGATCGAATGGGGCAAGCTGTTCAGCGCCCTGATGCCGCCGCTGATCCTGATCGCCGCCGTGCTCGGCTCGATCCTCGCCGGCTACGCCACGCCCACCGAGGCAGCGGCGCTCGGCGCCCTCGGCGCGATGCTGCTGGCGCTGCTCAAGCGCAAACTGAGCTTCACCCAGCTCCGCGAAGTCGCCTACGGCACCACCGAAATCACCTCGATGGTGTTCCTGATCCTGATCGGCGCCTCGCTGTTCTCCCTGGTGTTCCGTGGTTTCGGCGGCGAAGTGCTGATCGAGGACGTATTCGAGCAACTGCCCGGCGGCGTGTTCGGCGCCTTCTTCGTGGTGATGCTGGTGATCTTCCTGCTCGGCTTCATCCTCGACTTCATCGAGATCACCTTCGTCGTCGTACCCATCGTCGGCCCGGTGCTGTTGGCCATGGGCCTGGACCCGGTATGGCTCGGCGTGATGATCGCGCTGAACCTGCAGACCTCGTTCCTCACGCCGCCCTTCGGCTTCTCGCTGTTCTACCTGCGCGGGGTCACGCCGAGTTCGGTGCCGACCAGCACCATGTACAAGGGCGTGGTGCCGTTCATCCTGATCCAGCTCGGCATGCTGGTGATCGCCTATCTCTGGCCGTCGATCATCACCTGGCTACCGAGCGTGGTGTACGCCAAGTGACATAAGAAAAGGGCCGCTCAGCGGCCCTTTTCATTTCTGCCCGCCCCTCAATTCAAACGCAGCCAGTAGCGCCCGTTCCGGTAGGTGAACACCAGGCCGTCGCGGGTGATCTGTTGCAGGCGCAGCTCGGCGTTGAGCGCATCGCCTTCATGCAGCGTCCGGCCGCTGACACGGATGAAACGCGACGACGGGTTCGCCGAATAGACATGGGCGTTGAAGGCCATGTCGCGCAACTGTTTCTGGATCGCCGAGGGCAGCTTCTTCCAGTGCTGCGCATCGCCCAGTTCGTCCGCCGGCGGTTCGACTGCATCCGCAGGAGGCGAGACGGCAACCGGCGGCGCTACCTGCCGTTGTGCCGGCGCAGCTACGGCGGCCGGGACACGTCCGGCCCGCACCGGCAATTCGAGGGCCAGCGGCGCGGCCTGGGTCTCCTCGTCCTCGACCTGGATGCGCACCCCGGCCATCCCTTGCAACGTGGAGACTCCCGGTGCGGCTTCTGCGGGCGAAGCGGGTTCGTCGATCACGGCTGTCGAGGCCGGAGGCGGGGCTTCCTTCGCGATGGGCGCCATCGGCACGGGCGCGGGTACAACCAGTTCATCCGGTGGGCTGCGCAACAGCCACGCGGCCAGGCTCGCCAGCAGCGCGCCCGCGACCAGCAACGCCAGCCCTTTCCAATGGCGGCCCTCCATCCGCTGCTGGTGCAGCTCGACGAATTCCTGCTGGGTATCGATGTGCGGAACGTCACTGCGGGTCCGCAGGCTTTCAGAATGCTTGAGGGCATTGAGGATGTAGGACATGGATCACTCCCATTCGGGCTCCGTGGCCGTCAGCCGCGGGATGTCCGGCTCGGTCAGGGCACTCAGCTGGATCAGCGTCTGCGGCCCCACTACCGCGTCGGTGACCAACTGGTAATGGTGCTGGAAGGACAGCACCAGCAATTGCAGTTCCTCGTCGTAGCGCTCGCCTTTCAAGGTGCGCGGCGGCCGCTTCTGCAACTGCGCGAAACGCTGGTCGAGCCAGCTCACCAACGGGCTGTTGGCCTCCGGACGCAGCGGTGCCTGGTAGCCCGGCGGCAAACGCCAGAGCACCAGTTGGCGGTCGTTCAACCAGACGCGCAGCTCGGCCAAGTCGACCTCGCGGTTTTCCCCGGCGACCTCCAGGGTGGCGACGCCGGTCTGGGTATCGATGCGCAGCAGGGTGGCGAAGAAACGCTGCCCCAACGCGTTGTTCAGGCTGACCACTGCCGGCTGGTTCAACTTGAGCAGTTCGTCCAGGTCCACCGGCTGCAACAGGCAACCGAGCTGATGGCTGCGGGCGAAGCGGCAGACCACCGGCGCCGTGGTCGGGTCATAGGCGATCCCCCAGGCACGGAACAACGCCTGATAGGCCATCGGCTCGGTGGCCGCGAGATCGGTGCCCTCTGGCCAGCGCCAGTCGCCCGGGCCGCTGCGCGAAGGCATTGGTTCGTAGGACGCGGGCGTCAGTCCCTCGGCAGGCCCCGCCGCGGTCGGCTCCAGCGAGGCGACCAGCAGGTCCGGCTCGACCTCCGGTGCAGCAACCGGCGCCACACTCGCTTCCGGTACCGGCACGGGCGTGGCGGCCGGCGCGGGCGTCTCCTGGCCGGGCAGACGCACCAGGGCGGCAATGTCGCGCCCGCCCGGATAGAGAAAGCCGGCCAGCAACAGCACCAGGAGAAACAGCGAAAACAACGCCATCCGCCAGACCGGCATCGGCCTCGGACGACTGCCCAGGACCTCATGCGCCGCCTGATTGACGATCCGCCAGCCGACCTTGTTGCGGCGCTCGACGAAAGCGCCGAGCAAGGCGCGGTCGCAGAGAATGTTCACCATGCGCGGCACGCCGCGGGTCAGGCGATGCAACCGGCGCAGCGCGGCACGGCTGAACAGCGGCGCATCGCTGCCGCCCACCGCAAGGCGATGGCTGACGTAGGCATCCAGCTCGGCACGGGTCAGCGCATTCAGGTGGTAGCGCGCGGTGATGCGCTGGTCGAGCTGGCGCAGTTCCGGCCGGGCCAGCTTGTCCAGCAGCTCCGGCTGGCCGATCAGAATGATCTGCAGGAGCTTCTGGCTGCTGGTTTCCAGGTTGGTCAGCAGGCGGATCTGCTCCAGCACGTCAAGGCCGAGGTTCTGCGCCTCGTCGATGATCAGCACGGTGTTCACACCGCGGGCATGGGCCGCCAGCAGGTGCGCATTGAGGGCGTCGATGTAGCCCTTGATACGGTTGCGGCTGTGCTGGTAATCGATCTTCAACTCGTCGCAGATCGCTTCCAGCAGCTCGGTGATACCGTACTTCGGGTTGAGGATGAAGGCCACTTCGGTCGAGGCCGGCAACTGTTCGAGCAGGCAGCGGCAGACGGTGGTCTTGCCCGTACCGACATCGCCGGTGAGCAGCACGAAACCACCGTTGCAATTGATGCCGTAGAGCAGGTTGGCCAGGGCTTCGCGGTGCTGTGCGCTGAGGTACAGGTAGCGCGGGTCCGGGGCGATGGTGAAGGGCAGTTCGGTGAAGCCGAAGTAGTGACTGTACATGGCGATGTACCTCGCACGTCTATCAGGCCATGAAAAACTACCTGCGTTGCCGATACGGCGTTAAAAACAGCCTCAAAATGCTCATTTACAACACGTAAACTGCGCTTTTTCGGCTGTTTTTGCCTTGTCTCGGCTGCCTCGCCTACGTTTTTCAACGGCCTGCTACAGCTGACTATAGAGGTCCGAGGTGCGGTTTCCAGTTCGTTACAGTGCATCCGATGAGTGGTGGCGCCACGCCATACCTTTCGTCGTCAAGACAGGCGACTGTCACCGCTGATCTACACTCAAGCATGGGGCGCACCGGCTCGCATGAGCTTCTTTAGGCCAAGTGTTTCAAGGACTTAACAAATGTCCGCGACAGCCCGTCCATTGCCAGAATCACCCCGCCGCGCCCTTCTTCTCGATCTGCCCGGCGATGAACATCTGCATGCAGATTTGCAGATTCCTGACTGGGTCTTCGATCGCGCCAGCGGCACCGTCATGGCCCAGTCGCTGCTCAAGCAGCACACCTACCGCGTGGGCATCGCCCTGCTGCGCGGGGTCAACGAGGAACGCTACGAACAGCTCGAGGAACTCCTGGCCGCCGACGAGCACGTCTCCTGGCTCGCCCTGACCCGCCCGGAAGACCTGCAGAACCTCGACTTCCGCCGCCTGATCTACGAGCACTTCTACGACTATTTCACCCTGCCGCTGAGCGACAACACCCACCTCAAGTGCGCCCTCGGCCACCTGCACGGCATGTCCCGGCTGCGCGACCTGGAGCAGAACGTGTTGCTGCCGGTGGAAGAGTTCCACATGGTCGGCGGCAGCAAGCAGTTCCTGGCGATCTTCGACCAGATTCGCCGGGTCTCCGCCGTCGATGCGCCGGTGCTGATCCGTGGCGAGACCGGCGTCGGCAAGGAGATGATCGCCCGCGCCATCCACCAGCGCTCCCAGCAACGCAGCGGGCCCTTCGTCGCGGTGAACTGCGGCGCGCTGCCGGAAACGCTGATCCATGCCGAGCTGTTCGGCTACGAGAAGGGCTCCTTCACCGGCGCCTACAAGCGCAAGATCGGGCGCATCGAGGCCGCGCAGAACGGCACCATCTTCCTCGACGAGATCGGCGACCTGCCGCCGCAGTTGCAGGTCTACCTGCTGCGCTTTCTCGAACAGAAGACCATCGAGCGCCTTGGCGGCAACCAGAGCCTGACCAGCAACGCGCGGGTGATCGCCGCCACCCACGCCAACCTGGAACGCGCCGTCGACGAAGGGCGCTTCCGCGAGGACCTCTACTACCGCCTCAACGTGCTCAACATCAATGTCCCGCGCCTGGCCGAGCGCGGCAGCGACATCGAGCTGCTGGCGCTCTACTTCCTGCACAAGTTCGGCAAGGAATACGGCACCAGCGCACGCGGTTTCACCCGCCAGGCCATGTCCGCCATGCTGCAATACAAGTGGCCGGGGAATGTTCGGGAAATGATCAACCGCATCCGCCGCGCCCTGGTGATGAGCGAGAACCGCATGATCACGCCGAAGGACCTCGGCCTGGAGGAAAGCAAGCCGGAAGAAAAGGTGGTCCCCCTCGAACAGGCGCGCGCCCATGCCGAAGAACTCGCCGTGCGCAGTTGCCTGAGCCACGCCATGAACAACGTCTCGCAGGCCGCCAAGATGCTCGGTGTTTCCCGCGTCACGCTCTACCGCATGATGGAGAAGTACGGCATCCGCTAGTCGAGATGCCTGTAAGCCGGGTGCAACAAATCCACCGCCGCCTCTCCCCCGCTCTCGCCAGAAGCCTTGCAGATCAAGGCGATACGGCGATGGCGCGGCCTTTGCTATTTATTCTTCACTCCTGATTCGAGCGATTCGATCAGGTAATCGCGGCAACGCTCTTTTTCGGAGCAACCGTCATGATCGAAAGCGGACGCAGGTCATCCGACCACCCACCGCCGGCCTCGACCGGTCGATGCGACGCCGGGTCGAACACCGGGAACGCGGACAACAACGGCTTGACCGTTTTCCCCCTGTTCGGCGACACCCCCTTCCTCGCCTGGCAACAGCTGCATCGCAAGACGCGGGTCCTGCAGCACATCCACCCCAGCGGCAAACCGGTGATCCTGCTGTGGGACGAAGTCGACGACACCGACCTGCTGCCCTGAGCGCAATGTGACCGCCCTCACGATCCCTGCATCGAGGGGATGAGCGGTCGTTTCCACCTCTCGACTGGTCATTTTTTAACCAGAGGCTCTAGCGTCGCCGTTTCGCTTGTTAGACGCAAAAGTTCCAGATCATTTTTTAACCAAACGAAGCGGCACCTATGCCATATCTGTATAAAAAATGATCAAACCCCATGATAGATTCCGCACCCATTACGCATGTACGCAAACTGAACACCGCGAATGCGTAAGTGAAACAGGAAATTCCCCGCTGCTTCGGCAGTGAACACTGAGGTTTTCAAGGTCGGATTTCGGGCGTTAAAGCCCGCACCCTGATCGAGGGGCTTTAACCGGGTAGTTCGCTACCCCTGTTGTAACAGCAAGACAGAAAGCTCCTCTCCCGACAAAGGCAAAGCCAGGGCAACCTGGCGACGCAAAGTCACGGGTCCCACCGGGATCGCCGAACTGCCGAAGGAGAACTCCTATGGACAGCCGTGAAGAGGACTTTCTTCTGACTCGATTCAGGAGAGACCCATGCGCCTGTCCCGGCCCTTCGCCGCGTCCCTGCTCTGCACCTGCGTGCTCGTCGCCAGCACCTCCCTCGCCGCAGCCGCTTCCCATACGGACCATGAGCACACCGCCACCGCGGCCCACGCCAGCGAGGCCCGCGAGGCCGCCAGCGCACGCACCACGGAACTCCTGACCCAGTACAAGCGCTGGCTCAAGGCCGATGCCAGCCAACGCACCAGCCTGCGCCAGCAGCTCGCCGCCAAGGCCGAGCAGCGCCGCCAACTGCTCGGAGAACTGGTCCAGAGCCATCCGGCCGAGGTGCTGCGCGTGGTCATTCCGGAAGACCGCCAGAGCGGCATGCCGGCCGAGGTGCTCGCCAAGCTGGAACAGCGGGTGGACCTGGAAGGCGAACTGGACGTGCTCTACGAAGACTACGAGGACGGCTCCCACAAGCTGCGCCACTTCCTCAAGACGCCCTTCGGCGAGCGCTTCGAGCTGCACTTCGCCCGTCGCGACAAGGAATGGCAGAGCGGCACCCCGGTGCGCGCCCAGGGCTGGCTGCTGGAAAGCGCCCAACCCGGTCTCGACCCGATCCAGGGCGACCTGGTGATCGCCGACGACAGCACCCTGCTGCTCGCCGATGGCGCCACCACGACCACCCCCTCCACCGGCACCACCAGCGCCCTGCCCAACACCCTGGGCGCCCAGCGCACCCTGGCCATCCTGGTCAACTTCCAGGACGCGCCGAGCGACAAGCCGTGGACCGCCAGCCAGGCCAACAGCCTGCTGTTCGGTGCTGGCGGCGTCAGCGATTTCTTCAAGGAAAACTCCAACCAGCAGACTTGGCTCACCGGCACGGTCGCCGGCTGGTACACCCTTCCGGTCAGCAGCACCGTGTGCGACGGCTTCGCCATCGAGAAGTACGCCA
Source organism: Pseudomonas indica NBRC 103045 (assembly GCF_002091635.1). Classification (GTDB taxonomy): domain Bacteria; phylum Pseudomonadota; class Gammaproteobacteria; order Pseudomonadales; family Pseudomonadaceae; genus Pseudomonas_M; species Pseudomonas_M indica. The sequence continues at coordinate 577,560 of NZ_BDAC01000001.1, forward strand.
AGGAAGCGGCCCAGGCCTCTGGCTACACCCTGGCCAACTACGACCGCTTCGTCTATGTCTTCCCGAAGAACGCCTGCGGCTACAGCGGCATGGGCCAGGTCGGCACCAAGCCTTCCGCCGCCTGGATTCATAACAGCCTGATCCTGCGCACCGTCGCCCACGAAATGGGCCATAACCTCGGCCTGCACCACGCCCACGCGCTGGACTGCGGCGACACCACCCTCGGCAGCACCTGCACCGCCCAGGAGTATGGCGACACCCTCGACATCATGGGTTACTCCGGCACCGTCGGGCACTTCAACGGTTTCGCCAAGGAGCGCCTGGGCTGGCTGGCCAGCGGCAACCTGATCACCGTCGGCAGCGCCGGCAGCTTCTACCTCAAGCCCATGAGCAGCGCCACCAGCAGTGCCAAGATTCTGAAGATCGCCAACGGCACCGACGCCAGCGGCCAGCCCAGCTACCTCTATGTGGAATTCCGCCAGCCGATCGGCTTCGACGCGCAGCTCACCGACCGTGGCGTGGTCGACGTGAACAACGTGTTCAAGGGCGTCTCCGTGCGCCAGGCCAGCCCGGCCAACGGCAACAGCGGCTACCTGCTGGACATGACCGCCGGCAGCAACTTCGTCGACATGAAGGATGCCGCCCTGGTCGGCGGCCGCAGCTTCAGCGCCAACGGCATGACCCTCACCACCCAGTGGACCGACGCCAGCCAGGCCCTGGTCAGCGTCGACTTCGGCGGCAGCGCCGCCGCCCCCACCTGCACCCGTGCCGCGCCGAGCATCAGCGTCACCCCCGGCCAGAGCACCTGGCTGCCGGCCGGCAGCAGCTACACCTACACCGTCAGCGTGACCAACAAGGACAGCGCCGGCTGCGCCAGCAGCAGCTTCAGCCTGAGCGCCAACAAGCCGAGCGGCTGGAACGCCAACCTGGGCAGCGCCAGCCTCAGCCTGGCTCCTGGCGCCAGCGCCAGCACCACCCTGCAGGTCAGCGCGGCGAGCACCGCCGTCGATGGCTTCTACAGCGTCGGCGCCACCGCCACGGCCAACGGTCTGTCCGCCACCGGCAGCGCCAGCTTCGTGGTGGACAACCCGGCCAGCGTCGCCAACCAGGCGCCGAAGGCGGTGAACGACAGCGCCACCCTGGCCAGCATCTCCGCCGTTACCATCGCCGTCATGGCCAACGACAGCGACCCGGATGGCGACGCGATCAACGTGGTCACCTTCACCCAGGGCGGCAAGGGCAGCGTCAAGCTGAACAGCAACGGCACCCTCACCTACACCCCGGCCAAGGGCTTCAAATCCAGCGACCAGTTCAGCTACACCATCAGCGACGGCAAGAACAGCGCCTCGGCTACCGTCAGCGTCAGCCTGTCCGGCAGCAGCACCACCATCAGCGGTGGCAAGGGGAACGGCAACCGCTGATCGGGGCGGACAGGGATGTCCGAAGCTCCTGTAGAGACAAATGAATTCGCCCGGCTTAGCTGCTGCGGATTTGAATGAAGTTCTCTAACCACGACCTTTCTTTTGTACGTGGCAAACCCCTCTCCCCCGACCCCTCTCCCGTAAACGGGAGAGGGGAGATTCGTGCCGCTCGGCGCAGTGAAGTGATCCTGGGGCTTTCGCATTGCCAGAAGACTTGCAGAAGAGGTTGGGCCAACTCGGACGCCCCGTCAGGAGGCCGAGCGGAATCGTCGTGTAGGGGGACGAGCGGCATGGATGCCGCGAGAGGCGCGGTTGGCCAGGGA
>NZ_BDAC01000002.1 GCF_002091635.1 Pseudomonas indica NBRC 103045
TTCGCGCTGGATCAGCTCCACCAGATAACCGCTGTCCTGATGCCCGCCGGGGCGAGCCAGCACCAGGCAGGCGCCGGTGATCAGCGGCCAGAAGAATTCCCATACCGACACGTCGAAGCCGTAGGGGGTCTTTTGCAGCACACGGTCGCCAGCACCGATGGGGAAAGCCGCCTGCATCCAGTGCAGACGGTTCATCAGTGCACCGTGCTCGTTCAATACACCTTTGGGTTGGCCGGTGGAACCGGAGGTGTAGAGCACGTAGAGCAGGTCGCCGGGCTGGTTAGCCACAAGACGAACCTCGCCGAGCGTATCGGGCAACGGCTGGTCCAAACACCAGCTCGGCCGCGTCTCGGGCAGGCGCTCGCGCCATTGGCTATGGGTCAGTACCAGCGGGCAGGCGGCATCTTCCAGCAGGAAGGCCAGGCGCGCCGGCGGCAGGTGCGGATCGAGCGGCAGATAAGCGGCACCGGCCTTGACGATGCCCAGCAGGGCCACCACCAGCTCGACGCTGCGCTCCAGGCACACCGCGACCACCTGTTCGCGGCCAATGCCCTGGGCAGCCAGGGCCTGCGCCAGGCGGTCGGCGCGCCGATGCAGGTCGGCGTAGCTGAGGGTTTCGTTCTCGAACACCAGCGCCGGCGCTTCGGGGCTGTGCTGCGCCTGGAGGGCCAGGGCCTCGCCCAGGGTCGCCGGGCCGGGGTAATGCCGCTCGGTGGCGTTCCACTCCTGCACGGTGCGCTGCCACTCCTGCGCGTCGAGCAGGCGGTGCTCGCTCAGCGGTCGCTCGGGCGCGTCCAACATGGCCTCGAACAGTTGCACGAAACGCTGCAGCCAGCGCTCGGCGGTGGCCTGCTCGAACAGGTCGTGGGCGTACATCAGGTTGAGTTCGATGGGCCCCTGCGGCGGCGTGACGATATGGCATTCCAGATCGTATTGCGAATGGCTCAGCGGCGTGTCCAGCACCTCGAAGTCGAGGCCCGGGAAGCGCACGCGGCGCTCCATCGGTAGTTGCTGCGCGACCATCACCTGGAACAGTGGCGCGTGGCTGAGGCGGCGCGGCAGCGCCAGGTGGTCGACCAGTCGCTCGAAGGGCAGGTCCTGGTGGCGCTGGGCGTCGAGCAGCGTGTTGCTGACCTGGCGGGCCAGCTCGGCGAAGCTCGGCTGGCCGTGTAAACGCACGCGCACCGGCAGGTTGTTGAGCAGGATGCCGAGCAGCGCCTGGGTTTCCGCACGGTCGCGATTGGACACCGGGGTGCCGAGGATCAGATCGTCCTGGCCGCTCATGCGTTGCAGGAAACCGGCGAAGGCGGCGAACGCCAAGCTATAGGTGGACTGCTGCAGACTCGCTGCGAGGCTGCGGGCGCGCTCGCTGGCCTGCGGCGAAAGATGCGCGGCGAGCATGCCGGCGCGGTTCGACTGGGTGGCCGGGCGCGGGCGGTCGGTGGGCAGTTCCAGCAGGTAGTCGCTGTCGTCGCGGGCCAATTGCGTCTGCCAGTAGTCCAGATGCGGTTGCAACGCTGCCGGTTGCAGGCGCTGCTGCTGCCACAGGCTGTAGTCGGCGTACTGGATCGGCAGCGGCGCCAACTGCGGGGTCTGGCCAGCGTGCAGGGCGGCATAGAGCTGGGTCAGCTCGCGCAGGGCGAGGGTGGCCGACCAGGCATCGGAGACCAGATGATGCAGGGTGATGGCCAGCACATGCTGACGCGCGTCCAGGCGTAGCAGGCGCGCCCGCAGCAGCGGCGGGGTGGTCAGGTCGAAGGGGTGGGCGAACCAGTCTTGCAGCTCGGCCTGTACGGCATCGTCGCCGGTATCTTCGAGGTCGGTCAGCGGCAGCTCGAAGCTCAGCGCTTCGACGATGCACTGGTAGGGCTGGCCATGGTCGCTGGGGAAGGCGGTGCGCAGTACCTCGTGGCGCTCGAGCAGCCACTGGAAGCTGGCGCGCAGGGCCTCGACGTCCAGGTCGCCGCTCAGGCGCAGGGCGAAGGGGATGTTGAAATGGGCGCTGCCGGGGTTCAGCTGTTCGACGAACCACAGACGCTGCTGGGCGAACGACAGCGGCAGGCGCTCGGGGCGCGGCGGCGCGACGATGCGTTCGGCCTGCGCCTGTTCGCTGCCGGGGGCACTCAGCTGCCGGTCGATGGCCTGGGCCAACTGACGCACGCTGGGGCACTCGAACAGGGTCTTGAGCGGCAGCTCAACGGCGAAGGCGGCGCGAATGCGCGACAGCATCTGGGTGGCCAGCAGCGAATGGCCGCCGAGGGCGAAGAAGCTGTCGGTGACGCCGAAGCGCTCCAGCGCCAGGATGTCCTGCCAGATGCCATGCAGGGTTTGTTCGGTTTCGCTGGCCGGCGCAACGACCTCGCCGGCCGCCACGCTCCAGTCCAGTTCACGCTGGGCCAGGCGCTTGCGGTCGACCTTGCCGTTGGCGTTGAGCGGCAGGGCGTCGAGTTCGATCAGGTGCTGCGGCACCATGTAGGCCGGCAGTTGGCCGCCCAGGGCCAGCTTCAGTGCCGCCGCGTCGCTGGCGGCGGCCTCGCGGGCGACCCAGTAGCCCACCAGTTGCGCGTCGCCGCGGATGTCCCGATGCACCACCACCGCGGCGGCTTTCACGGCCGGGTGTTGCTGCAGCCTGGCCTCGATCTCGCCGAGTTCGATGCGGTGGCCGCGAATCTTCACCTGCTGGTCGCGGCGGCCAAGGAATTCGATCACCCCATCGGCGCGGTAACGGCCCAGGTCGCCGGTGCGGTAGAAACGCGCGCCGGGACGCAGGGGATGCTCGACGAAAGCCGCGCGAGTGCGTTCGGCGTCGTGCAAATAGCCGCGGCCGACGCCGACGCCGGCCACGCAGATTTCGCCGGGCACGCCCACCGGCAGCGGACGCAGGGCGTCGTCGAGCACGTACAGCTCGGTATTCGGCGTCGGCCGGCCGATGGGCATGGCCTGCGCCTGTTCGTCGGATGGCGCGGCGATGGCATGGAAGGCCACGTCATCGGCGCATTCCGCCGGGCCGTAGGCGTTCATCAGCGGTACGTGGGCGAAACGGGTGAACCAGTCGCGGCACAGGGCCGGCGGCAGCGCCTCGCCGGTCGGCAGCAGCCAGCGCAGGGCGCCGAGGTCGGTGGCCGGCGTACTGGCGGCCAGCACACCGCGGATCATCGCCGGCACCGCTTCCCACAGCGTCAGCCGCTCGTCCTGCAGAGCCTGCAGCAGGCGCTCGGGGTCCTGGCTGACGGTATCCGGCAGGATGTGCACGGTGGCGCCGACCAGCGGCGCGGCGAGCAACTGCCAGACCGAGATATCGAAGGCCACCGAAGCGGTCTGGGCGATGCGGTCGTGCTCGCCGAGGCCGAGGGTCGGCACCTTGCCGAAGATGTTGTTGAGCATGCCGCGCTGTTCCACCAGGGCGCCCTTGGGCGTGCCGGTGGAGCCGGAGGTGAAGATCACGTAGGCCAGGTCGTCGGCCGAGCCGCGCGGCGCGATGGCCGGCGCCGCGCCGTGCAGCCAGAGCGGTTCGATACCGACGCGTTGCGGCGCTGCGGCGCCGAGGCGGGCGCACAGCTCGCCGGCCAGCGCGCACTGGCTGTCGCCGATCAGCATCAGCGGCGCCTGGCTCAGTTCGAGGATTTCCGCCAGGCGCTGCGCCGGGTGCTTGACCTCCAGCGGCAGGTAGCAGGCGCCGGCCTTGAAGATGGCGATCAACGCGGTGAGGTGGGCCAGGCCGCGCTCGGCGAGCAGGGCCACGGTGCGGTCGGGCCCGGCGCCGGCTTCGATCAGCGTGGCGGCGAGGCGGCTGGCGCGGGCGTCCAGTTCGGCATAGCTGAGCGTCTCGCCCGCGCAGACCACGGCGGCCTTGTCAGGCTGGCGCGCCACCTGTTCGGCGAACAGGCTGGCGTAGGTGCGATCCAGAGGGAAGGGTTGCTGCGTGCGGTTCCAGTCCACCAGCAGCAGTTGGCGTTCCTGCTCGCTCAGCATCTGCAGCGAGGCGAGGCTGGCGTCGGGCTCGGCGAGGATGCCGACGACGATCTGGCGCAGGTGGCCGAGCAGGCGCTCGATGCTGTCGCGGGCGAAGCGCCGGCGGTCGTAGGAGATGCGCACGGCCAGGCGCTCGCCCGGCATGACCACCACGGTGAGGCCGTAGTGGGTGTGCACGCTGTGTTCCATGTCGTCGAGGTTGAAGCTCAGCTCGCCGCTGAACAGTTTGTCGTCGATGGGCGCGTTCTCGTAGACCAGGATGCTGTCGAACAGCTCCTCGCCGCGCGGGAAATCGCTCCAGCCCTGGATGTCCACCAGGGCGCTGTGCTCGAACTCACGCAGCGCCAGGTTGTGGCGCTGCAGCGCCTGCAGCCAGGACGTGCGGTCTTGCTGCTCGTCGATGCGCACGCGCAGCGGCAGGGTGTTGATGAACAGTCCGATCATCTCCTCGACGCCGGCCAGTTGCGGCGGGCGACCGGACACGGTGACGCCGAAGAGCACGTCGCGCAGGCCGCTGTAACGCGACAGCAGCAGGGCCCAGGCACCCTGGAACAGCGTATTGGGAGTGATCCGCCGGGTCTGGCAGAAGGCGGTCAGCTCGCGGGTCTGGCGCGCGTCGAAACGGATCTGGCTGTCGTCGACCAGCACCGCTTCGCGGTACTGGCTCTGCCGGGTGTGGCGCTCGATCACCAGTGGCGTCGGTGCGTCCAAGCCCTGCAGTTGCTCCTGCCAGAACGCCTGCGCCTCGGGCAGGCTTTGCTGCTGCAGCCAGGCGATGTAGTCGCGGTAGGGGCGCGGCTTGCGCATGCTCGGCGTACGGCCCTGGCGCAGGGCGGCGTAGGCGTCGATGAAGTCCACCATGATCAGCGAGATGCACCAGGCGTCCATCAGGATGTGGTGGAAGCTGCGGATCATCTCGTGCCGCCCTGCGCCCAGGCGCACCAGGCGCACGCGGATCAGCGGCGGCTTGGCCAGGTTGAAGCCGTTGCGTTGCTCCTGTTCCAGCAGCGCCTGGATATGCGCTTCCTGCTGCTCGGGAGCGAGGCCTTCCAGGTCGATGAATTCGACCGGATCGCCGACTTCACGATGCACCACTTGCAACGGCTGTTTCTGGGTCTTCCAGAGGAAACTGGTGCGCAGCGCCGGGTGGGCGGCGATCACCTGCCGCCAGGCCTCGAGGAACGCCTTCACCGACAGGTCGCCGCCGATGCGGTAGCGATCCTGCATCAGGTAGACCCCGGATTCCTGGTGCAGCAGGCTCTGGAACAGCATGCCCTGCTGCAACGGGGAAAGGGGGTAGACGTCTTCGAGGTGGTGTGCGGTCTTGTTCGTCATCCGGGTGACCTTTTTTATGAATGGGTGAGGGGGCGGCAAGGCAGGGCCCCGGTTCAGTCGGTCGCGTTGAGCTCCGCCAGCAGGTCGCCGAAGGCTTCGTCGTCGAGCGCGGCCAGGGGGAAGTCCGCAGCCGTGCGAGCCGTCCTGGCGTCCTCGGGGGCGGCGGCGCAGACCGCAGGCGCTTCGCTCGCGGGCACGCCACGGGTGGCGACCTGGGCCATGCGCTCGATGGTTTCGCTCTCGAAGATCTGCTTGGCGCTGAGGCGGATGCCTTGCTGGTTGGCGCGCGAGACGATCTGCAGGCTGAGGATCGAGTCGCCGCCGATCTGGAAGAAGTTGTCCTGCACACCGATGCGCTCGCGCTTGAGCACCTGCTGGCAGATGTCCGCCAGGGCTGCCTCCAGTTCGTTGCGCGGCGCGACGTAGGCGGCGCTGGCGGCGACCAGCCGATCCGGGTCGGGTAGGGCGTTGAGGTCGAGCTTGCCGTTGGGCGTGTGCGGCAGGGCCGCGAGGTGGACGAAGGCCGCCGGCACCATGTAGCTCGGTAGGCGGTCGTGGAGGAAGCTGCTCAACGCCTGGGCCTCGGGCACGTAGCCGTGGCGATCGGTGAAGTAGGCGATCAGGCGCGCGCTGCCTTCGTGCTGCTGGGCGACCACCACCGCCTCACGCACTTCGGAATGGCTCTGCAGCACGCGTTCGATCTCGCCGCGCTCGACGCGGTGACCACGGATCTTGATCTGCTGGTCGCGGCGGCCGAGGAAGTCCAGGCGGCCGTCGACGCGGCGCCGGGCGAGGTCGCCGGTGCGGTACAGGCGCTGGCCTTGAGCGATGTGCGGGTAATGCACGAAGGCGCTGGCGGTCTGCTCGGGCAGGTCCAGGTAGCCGCTGGCCAGGGTCGGCCCGCCGAGGTGGATCTCGCCGGGTTCGCCGATGGCGGCCGGCTGGCCGTGTTCGTTCAGTAGCCACAGGCCCATGCCGGGAATCGGCCGGCCGATGCTGATCGCGCGTTCGTCGGGCGCCGCGTCGCTGAGCACCTCGGCGGTAGCCCAGACGGTGGCTTCGGTCGGCCCGTATTCGTTGACCAATTGCGCCTGCGCTGCCTTGCCGCGGTGCTTGTCCAGCACGCGTGGCGTGCAGGGTTCGCCGGCCACGATCCAGGTGCGCAGGTGGGCCAGGGTGGCAGGGGGAGAGTAGTCCAGCAGCGTCTCGTACAGCGACGGCAGCGACAGGCCGTGACTGACCCGATGGCGCTCGATCAGGCCGCCCAGCACCTCCAGGTCGAGCTCTTCGCCGCTGGCCGGCAGCACCAGCAGGCCGCCCTGGCACAGCGTCCAGTAGATGCCGGCCACCGAGCTGTCGAAGGACAGCGACGAGAGCAGCAGGTAGGCCCGCACCGGCTCGCGGTAGAAGGCCATGCGTACCTGGGTCGAGCGGCTCAGGGCGGCGTGGCTGATCGGCACGCCCTTGGGCTGGCCGGAGGAGCCGGAGGTGTAGATCAGGTAGGCGGTCTGTTCGCCGGCCACGCTCGGCAGCGCCATGTTGGCGTCCGCGACTTCGCCAACGGCGTCCAGCAGCAGGGTCGGCACGTTGCTGGCGACGCTGTCTTGCAGCTCGGAGGTGCTGAGCAGCAGGCGCGCCGCGCTGTTGGCGAGCATGTAGCTCAGGCGTTCGTCCGGATAGGCCGGGTCGAGGGGTAGGTAAGCCGCGCCCACTTTCAATGCGGCCAGCATGGCGACGATGGCCTGGCGCTCGCGACGCATGAGGATGCCGACCACATCGCCGGCCTGTACGCCCTCGACGCGCAGGCGCCGGGCCAGGGCATCGACCTGTGCGAGCAGTTCGCCGTAGCCGGTCACGCCGCTGCCGTCGGCCAGCGCCGGGGCATCGGGATTGGCCAGGGCACGCTCCTCGATCAGCGCGAGCACGCCGACGTCGCGCACTTCTACCGGGGCGATGCCGGCCCGCAACTCCTGTTCCTGGCGCGGGCCGAGCAGGGGCAGAGCGCCGAGCGCCTGGCCGTCCGCGCACAGGCCCTGCAGCAACAGCGTCCATTGCTCCTCGAGGCAGGCGATGGCATTGGCATCGAAGCGCGCTTGGTCGTAGGCCAGGCGCAGTTCCAGCGTCGCGTCAATGATCGTGCGGCATTCCAGGCCGAGGGCGAACGGCGCGTTGAAGCCGCTGGCGGCGACCGCGGTGCCCAATTGCGCGGGCAGATCGAGTTCGCGCCAAGCGAAATAGAGGGCACAGGCTTGTGCACTGTCGTAGTGATCGCGCCAGCCCCTGGCCTGGCGCAGGGGGCCGAGGAGCGCCGTGGCCTGGGGCGCCAGCGGCGCCTGCAGGTCGACCTCGGCCTGTACCGGCAGAAATTGTTCGAACAACCCCAGGGCCTGTTCCAGCCCTTCGCCACGGCCGCTGTCGTGCCAGCCAAGCTGGATGCGCTGTTGGCCGCTGAGCCGCGCCAGCAGCACGCACCAGGCGGCGAACAGCAATTCGTCCAGCCTCAGCCCGGCCTGCGTGGCCACCCGTTGCAGTTCGGAGCGTGGCGGTACGCCACCCAGCTCGCGCAGGGCGGGCTGGCAATTCGCGGCGCTGGCCGCCTGCAGCCCGTGCAGCTCGAGGGGGGCGTTTTCCGTGCGCGCCTGCTGCCAGAAACGCACGGCCTGGCTGTCGGCTTCGTCTTCCAGCAAGCCGTTCTTCCACTCCGCGTAATCGACGTATTGCAGGCGCTCCTCGACAGGCGCGCCAAGCAGCTCGGCGGCAATCAACGCCAGGCTGGCGAGGTCCAGGGCGTTGGCCGCGCCCTCCAGGCACAGCAGCCAGCGCTCCTCGGCGATCCGGACGTCGCGTACCGAGAGCACGCTGCCCGGCGCCAATGTGGCTTCGGCCAGACGAGCATCGCGCTGAGCCACATCGAAGCCGCGCCAGTCTTCGGCGGCGAAGGTAACGCGCGGCTGGTCCTCGATCACCTGGATCGGCAGGGCCATGCCGGGCACGGCGTGTAGCGCGGTGCGCAGGATTTCCTCGCGCTGGGCCAGGTCGCTCAGGCGCGCCTCGATCTCGGCGGTCGAGGGGGCCCGGGCTACATCGATGACCAGCCGGCTGCCGGCGTGGCTTGGCGCCCCGTGTTGGGCGTCGCGCCAGGCCCGGGCCTGTTGTGGAGAGATGCGAAATCCTGTCAGAGCCGACATGGCGTTTCCTCGTGAACGAAGGTGAAAAGGAAGAGGCGTATCAGAGCTGTACGTCGCTGCCGGCGGTGGCTTCGGCCATGCCGGTGTAGATCTTGCGCGGGCCGCCGTAGGGCTCGCGGCCATGCACCGCGAGCATGTTGTCGAGCAGCAGCACATCGCCGCGTTGCCAGCGGAACTTCACCAGAGAATCCAGGTAGGCGGCACGCAGCGTTTCCAGGACGTCCTGCTCGATGGGGCTACCGTCGCCGTAGAAGGTGTTGGTCGGCAGGTCCATTGGCGAGAAACCGGCGCCGAGCGAGTCGCGGATGGCGGCGGGCAGGGTGCTGACGTGGAAGAAGGTGCCGTGGTTGAACCAGACCTCCTCGCCGGTACGCGGATGGCGGGCCAGTGCGGCGCCGACCTGGCGGGTGCGCAGGCGGTTGTCGTCCTTCCACTCCACCTCGATCCCCACGGAGGCGCAGTAGGCCGCCACCTCGGCGCGGTCGTCGGTCTGGAACACCGACGGCCAGGGCAGGCCGAAGCCGTCGCCGTAGTTGCGCACGTAGAGAATTTTCTTGCGCCGAAAGGTCTCGACGATCTCCGCCGGAATCAGCGACTTGACCCGGCGCACCGAGCCGATGGGCGTCTCGCCGCCGGTTTCCGACGGCTGATGGCAATAGAAGAACAGCCGCAGCGGGAAGCGCGGCGAGTAGGAGTGCTCGTTGTGCGGGAAGATCACCTGGTCGGCCGGATAATCCGTCGAGGTATAGATGTTGCCGCCCACCCGGGTACGCGGCGAGGCGCGGAACATGTACTCCAGCGCACCAGACGACAGCGAACCGATGACGGCGTTGAAATGCTCGACCGATCGCACGTCGAAGCCACGGAACAGAATGGCGCCATGCTGCAGCAGCTTCTGCTCCAGCGCGTCGCGGTTCTGCGCGGCCCATTGCACCAGATCGACGCCGGCCAGGTTCGGTTCGACCAGCCAGGGCAGGTCCCAGGCCGAGTCCAGCAGGCGCTCGCTGACGATGCTCTGCTGCGAGAGCACGATGGGTTTGCGGCGGGCTGCGCCGGCGACGGGGCGGTTGCCGGACGGAGGAATGGCGGTCATGCGGGCTCCTTGTCGCTACAGGCTGACGGCACGGCGCGGGGTGGTACCCAGGCGTGCGCGTCCTTGATCGTTGAGGGCGTGCTGTTGCCGCTGCAGGTGGGTCTGGTCCCAGCTCTGCAGCCGCTCGCGCAGGGTGCTGAGCGGCAGATCGAGCAGATCGTCGAGCTGGCGCAGCAGGTCCTGCCAGAGACTGGCGAAGCGCGCGATCTCATCGGGGCTGAACAGCCGGCGGTCGTATTCCAGGGTGGCTTCGATGCTGGCGTGGCGGTGCATCAGGTCGAGCACCAGGTCGAAGCCGGCCAGGTCCTGGATCACTTGGGTGCTGACGAGGCGGGCCGCGCCGAGCGCATCGATGCTGAAGCGGTCGCGCTGGTAGTTGAACTTGGCCTGGAACAGCGGCGAGCGGTCGGCCTTGCGCTGTGGCGCCAACTGGGACACCAGCAGGTCGAAGGGCAACTGGCGGTGGGCATGAGCCAGGCGGATGGCCTGGCGGGTGCGCGCCAGCAGTTCGCCAAGGCTCAGGTCGTCCTCCAGCTCGCACTTGAGGGTGAGCTGGTTGACGAAGAAGCCGAAGATGTCCTGCAGTTCCGGCAGGTCGCGGCCGTGCACATCGGTACCGATGAGGAAGCGGCGCTGCCCGCTGAGATAGTGCAGCCACAACTGGAACAGCCCGGTCAGCGTCACGAACAGCGGCAGACGCAGGCGTCGCGACGCCCGCTTGAGGTGCTCGACCTGCTGCTCGGGGATGATGAAATGATGCCGGCCGCCCTGCGCCGGCCCCTCGCGGCGCACCCGCCGGGCGAACTCCAGTTGCAGCGGCATACCGGCCAGGTGGTCGCGCCAGAACGCGGTCTCGCTCTCGATCAACTCGGCGGTCACGTAGCCGGGCTCCCAGGCCGCGAAGTCGGCGTACTGCAGGCGGCCGGGCAGCGGGGCGCCGGGTTCCTGGGTGGCGTAGTAGTGAGCGAGGTCTTGCAGGAGGATTTCGCCTGAACGGCCGTCGAAGGCGATGTGGTGGAGGGTGACGACCAGTTCTTGTTCGCTGCCGCCGAGGTCGAGCAGGGCGGCGCGCATCACCGGGCCGGCCTCCAGATCGAACGGGGTGATCTGTTCGTCGTGCAGCAGGCGGTCGCGGGCGCGGCGGCGCTCATCCGCAGGCAGGCCGCGCAGGTCCAGGGGCTTCACCTCGATGGATTGCCGCTCGGCGAGCCATTGCTCGGGGCCTGTCGCCGTGGTGCGGTAGCAGGCACGCAGGACCGAATGGCGCAGGCATAGCGCATCCAGCGCGTGCTTGAGCCGATCCGCCTGCACGCGGGGCCCTTCGAGCGCCATGCAGATCAGGATGTTGTGCTGGGCGCGCCCGGGCTCCAACTGGTGGAGGAACCACAGGCGGCTCTGGGCGAAGGACTGGCGAACGCGGCGGGCGGCCGCCTCGCCCAACGGCAGCAGGGGCGAAAAAGGCTTTTCCATGTCCGCTCCTAGGCCATCGCCACGATGACCTTGCGGTCGCCGCTGAACGGGTTGCGGCCATGGGCGACCAGCAGGTTGTCGAGCATCAGCACGTCGCCGGCCTGCCAGGGGAAAGCCACGCAGGTGTCGGCGTAGACCGCGCGAATGGCATCCAGCGTGGCATCCGGGATCGGCGTGCCGTCGCCGAAGTAGACATTGCGCGGCAGCTGCGCCTCGCCGACCGCTGCGAGCAGGGCCTGGCGCAGGTCCTGCGCCATGGCGGAGATATGGAACAGGTGCGCCTGGTTGAACCACACCCATTCCTGAGTGGCCGGATGCCGGACGGCCGCCTGGCATAGCTGGCGGGTGCTCAGCTCGCCATCGACGGACCAGCTCCAGTCGATGCCCTGGGCCCGGCAGTACTGCTCGACCTTGCTCCGCTCGTCGGTGTTGAACACCTGCTGCCAGGGCACGTCGAGCGCGCTGCTGTAGTTGCGCACGTAGAGCAACCCCTTGGCGATGAATTCCTCGCGAATGGCCGGATCGATCGCCCGATACACCAGGCGGCTGTCGGCGATGGGGGTTTCTCCGCCGGTCTGACTCGCCGTCATGCAGTGGAACCAGATGCGCGACGGCCATTGGCGCGTGTAGGACTGTTCGTTGTGCAGGGGGATGCTCTGGTGCGCGGGGTATTCGGTGGAACTGTAGACGCCGGCGAACACCTTGCTGCGCGGTGTCGAGCCGAACTCGTAGGTGCCCAGCGGCATGCCGAAGCTAGCGGCGAAGCGCTTGAAGTCCAGCGGCGTCGGCACTTTGAAATTGCGGAACAGGACGCCGCCGGTCGTACCCAGCGCATCCAGGGCAATCGCCCGGACCTCGTCGCTCAGCGTATGAATCGACTGCCGCTGCTGGCTATCGATGAGGAGGGGGAGAGGCTGGCCGTCCAGCAAGGGGGCGATAACGCAGCCGTCTTGCTCTACGGGCAAAAGGCGGGTGGCAGCCGTGCTCACTTCGGCAGCTTGATTCATGTTCGGGGTTTCCTTGCGACGGAGCGGGGTGGGGCGATCGGCCGGGAATGCAGGGGAAGGGGAGTGGAAACGCAGGAGGGTGTAGCTGTGCTTGTCCGGTTTTGAACAACCACAGCAGTGCGTTCGGCGACCCGAGCCGTAGTTGTCGTGCGTCCGTAAAAACGTTGAGCCATGGCCATTCCCTCCAGCCAAGAGATCTGCATCAGACGTCATGCCTGCTGGCTAATTGCCGCAGGCAAGACCGCTCTGCATGAGCTGAAACCAAATGATAATCACTCTCGGAAAGATTGCAAATTATCTTGTAATCAATAATATTTCGCAGCTGTGAGCTTCTGGTCTCTTTGCCGAAGCTCGGGGGAGGGCGTGAGCGATCGATTCGTTCCGAGTGAAGACAAATGGCGTAGGAGCCGAGGGGTAGATGAATAATTTCAAGAAGAACACGCTGGCGTTGGCAGTTGCGTCCGGCCTGATGGCCGCGACTGCCGCGCTGGCAGCCGAGGAAGCCAAGAAAGAGGAAGCGCTGCAGCTCAAAGAGGCGGTCGTCACGGGCGAGAAGATTCAGCGCAGTGAAGATAGAACGCTGTCCAGCGTCGCAGTGGTAACCAGCGAGGACATCCGCATTCACGGCGACCAGGACCTGCAGGGCGTGCTGGATCGCACTCCCGGCGTATACGCCCAGTCGGGTAACGAGAACTGGGGTATCCGCGGCATTCCGGTAAGTGGCTTCGACGACCAAGGGCCCGCTGCCATGAACGGCGCCGTATCCGTCTATGTAGACGATGCGTTGCAGGTCAACCGTCTACTGACCCTCAATCCGCTGCCGCTCTGGGATATGGAGCAGGTGGAAATCTACCGCGGTGCCCAATCGACCACTCAGGGGCGTAACTCCCTGGCCGGCGCCATCATCATGCGCACCAAGAATCCGACTTTCGATCCGGAATTCTCCGTCCGCAGCAATGTCGGCAAGTATGGCGAGCGGGGCGCGTCGGCGGTGGCCAACGGCTCGCTGGTCGACGGCGTGATGGCCGCCAGGCTGGCCGTCGATTACCAGACCGCCGATGGCTACATCGAGAACGAGACGCTGGACATGGACGCCAACCAGCTGCGTTCGTCCAACGTCCGCGGCAAGCTCCTCATCCTGCCGTCCGACGACCTGGATGTTCTGCTCACCTTCGCCCGCACCAAGCAACGCAGCGGGGTCAACGCCGTGGCCGCGACCAACGGCAGACCGGACTACTACAGCGTCTTCGAGAACACCGAGACCCACAATACCCTGGACCAGGACACGGCGACCGCCAAGCTGGACTATCGCCTGGACGATTTCTGGACGCTGACCAGCGTGACCTCTGGAACCTGGTCCGAATATCACTCGATCCTCGATTTCGACCGCCTTCCAAATAGAACCCAGACTGCTCCCCGCCACCATGAGCAGACCCTGGCCAGCCAGGAGCTGCGCCTGGGATATTCGTCTGATCGGGTAACCGGCGTCATGGGTGTTTACCTGGGGCATTTCACCGGCGATATCGACGATCAACTGGTCAACAATGGCACCGTGCTGTTGGATCAGCAGGGAGATACCGAGATCAATAGCCAGGCGGTGTTTGGTGAGCTCAATTGGGAGTTCGTTGATGGCTGGCAACTGATCACGGGCTTGCGCTGGGATCATGAGAAGAACACCACCAAGATCGAGTACCCCACCGACGTGCTGGGCATCGCTACCGATCCTTCGGCGGACGAAGACATCAGCTCCAGCGTACTGCTGCCGAAGATCGGTATCAGCTATGACCTGACCGATAATCAGGTGCTTGGCCTGACCTGGCAGCGTGGCTATCGCAGTGGTGGGGTAAACGTCCGGACTCGCGCACGACACGAGACCTATGATCCGGAATTCACCAGCACCTACGAGCTGGCTTGGCGCGGCAATTGGCTGGACAAGCGCCTGCGGACCAGCGCCAACCTGTACCACACCACTTGGAAAGACCAGCAGGTGTCCTTCCTCAATCTCAGCGACAACACCGTGCAGGTGGCCAATGCCGCCGAAAGCCGCATGATCGGCCTGGAGTTCTCAGCCGAGTACCTGGTGACCTCGCAGCTGCTGGTGAACGCCGGCTTCGCCTACAACGACACCAAGTACGAAGACTTCGTGCGTGATGGTGTCGACCTCAGCGGCCGCGAGTTCGTTTTCGCGCCGAAGAAAATGGCCAATGTCGGCGTCAACTACACCTTCGATAGCGGCTTGATGATTGGTGGCGACGTTGTTTACCAAGGCAACAGCATCTCCAACTTCGACACGAACTCCGCACGTGAGGTGACCGGCGAGCGGCGCAACGACAGCGTCACGCTGGTGAACCTGAATGCCGAGTACCCCATCGGCAACCTGACCCTCAGCGGCTACGTGCGCAACCTGTTCGACGAGGAATACATCACCAACAACCAGAGCGACAGCCTGGTGGACGTCGGCGCGCCGATGACCCTTGGCGTGGCCGCTCGCTACGACTTCTGAGGAAGACTGGCGGCGGCATGGCGATGCTGCCGCCAGGAATTGAACACGGTTCGTTGTCTTGTCCCGCCGGTCCTGGGCGGGTGCTGTCAGAGAACGCGCTATTGGGTAATGCGAGGATGCAATCATGAGTGTGATCAACCCGACAACGAACACCAAAATCGATTTTCAGCGCCGACATACGGGACTCAGCGAGAGTTACTGCCTGGACACCACGCCCGTTCTTCAGCGCCAGATGGCGCAAGAGTCGAATGCCCGCAGTTACCCACGGCGCATTCCCTTGGAGCTCAAGCGTGCCCGGGGAGTCTACGTCGAAGACTCGCGAGGGCAGGTGTACATAGACTGCCTGGCGGGAGCCGGCACCTTGGCGCTGGGGCACAACCACCCGGTGGTAATAGAAGCGATCCAACGAGCCCTTAGCTCGGAGGTTCCTCTACATACGCTCGATTTGAGTACACCGATCAAGGACGCCTTCGTCCAAACGCTATTCGATTTGTTGCCAGGCGACTTCGCCAGAAATGCCCGGATCCAATTCTGCGGACCCAGTGGCGCGGACGCGGTCGAGGCGGCAATCAAATTATCCCGCACGGCGACGGGCCAGCAGACCGTCCTGGCGTTTCATGGTGCCTACCATGGGATGACCCTCGGCACGCTCTCGCTCAGCGGCAACCTCGGTCCGAAGAAATCGCTGGGCGGGTTACTGGCGGGTGTCCAATTCCTGCCTTATCCGTATGGCTACCGTTGCCCCTTTGGCCTGTCCGGGGAACAGTCGATCGACGCCAGCCTCCATTACATCCGCCATATGCTGAGCGATCCCGAAAGCGGCATCACCCAGCCTGCGGCCATGATTCTCGAAACGGTCCAGGGGGAGGGTGGGGTGATTCCTGCCCCAGACCGTTGGCTACAGGGTCTCCGCAGCATCACGAAGGAACATGGCATTCCCCTGATCCTCGATGAGATTCAATGTGGCATCGGCCGTACGGGGGATATCTTCGCGTTTGAAAGCAGTGGGATCACACCCGATGTCCTGACGCTGTCCAAGGCTATCGGCGGTGGTTTGCCGCTTTCCGTGGTGGTCTACCAAGGAGAGCTGGATCAGTGGCAGCCCGGCGCGCATGCCGGCACGTTCCGAGGCAACCAATTGGCTATGGCGGCAGGGAACGCCACGCTACGGTTCATCCAGCAGGAGCAGTTGACGAACCATGTGCGCAGCGTAGGCAGCCAACTGCATCGCTCGCTGCTGGGGCTGCAGGCCGAGTTCGACTGGATCGGTGATGTCCGTGGTCGGGGCTTGATGCTGGGTATGGAAATCGTGAACCCGACGAGTTTCGATTCCCTGGGGCGTCCTGCAGCAGACGGCGACAGAGCACGCAAGCTCCAACGTGCCTGCCTGGAACGCGGGCTGATTGTGGAGCTGGGAGGACGACATGGCGCAACCGTGAGATTCCTGCCACCACTGATCATCAGTGAAGCGGAAGTCGAGCATGTCGGGCAGATTCTTTATGAAGCAGCTCAAGCTGTTAATGGGCTCTCCAACTGATGACGAGAGCGGATGCGCTCTGACTCAGTTGCAGTGATTTGCATATGGTTGCAGCAGGTTGGGCTGCCACCTGGTTCGAGCACTGCAGATTCTAAAGGGGACATGCGACTCCGATTGGAATCTGCAGTGCTCGTTTGAATCTCTGGTTCAGATCACTGACTGCTCAGGTGGGGAGGACTATGGGGTATATCATGGGATATGCAATTTAACATAATATACATTATGCGAACCTTAATGGGTTGAGACGGTGACAGTCAACCGGCACTTCAAACCCAGCATCTTTAAGCTGCTTCGGTTGTTTCGGCTTCAATGCCAGCCGCCGTACCGCTCTCGTAGGAGCCAGCTCTGCTGGCGAAGCTCTGTTTCATGTGGGCGAATAAATTCGCCCCTACATGCATAGTTCGAGAAAACGTCTTTCCTTCCCCACCAATTTCCTTCCACAAAGCAAATCGCCCCTGTGCAGCAACAGATTGCTGACACAGAGGCGATTTATCGCGGGCTATTGGCGATTGCAGATCAGCCGCGGCAATCCTTGATCAGCGCCTTGACCAGCCCAATCATGAGCAACAGCATCAAGCCCATGAACGGTAGGCCCATGGCGATGGTCCCCGCCTGGATACCCTTGAGCGCGGTATCACCGCCAACCACGAAAAGCGTGATCGTTACCAGGCCGATCATCACCAGCCAGAGCACGCGCTGAGGGGGCAAGGTTTCGGTATCGCCGCCGGCGGACAGGTTGTCGACTACCAGGGCACCGGAATCCACTGACGTGACCATGAAGATCACCAGCAGTACCACGACCAGCAGCGAGGCAATGCCGCCCATCGGCAATACATCGAGGAATTGGAAGATGGCCATGCTGACATCGGTCAAACCTGCCGCCAGCGGGCTGCTCCCTCCTGTGATCTGGGCAATGGCGCCGCCACCGAATGCGGCAAACCAGAGCACGGTGACGATGGTCGGCGCCAGCATCACCATCAGGACCATCTGCCGCAGGGTACGCCCGCGCGATACACGCGCCACGAATATCCCTACCAGCGGCCCCCAGGTGCACCACCAGGCCCAATAGAACACCGTCCAGCCCTGAAGCCAGTCCTGGTCCGGACGATCGATCCAGTTGCTCAGCGGCAGGAAGAATTGCACGTAGTCGGACGCTGCATTGAAAGCGCCGAAGAAGAACTGCAGCAGGCCAATACCGACGACGACCAGCAGGAACAAGCCCAAGGCCAAGGCCATATTGATGTTGCTCAGCAACTTGACCCCGGCATCCAGGCCCCGCCACAAGGAGAACGCCGCTATTCCGGTCACTGCGACAATGAACAGCAACTGGAAGGCAAAGGTGTTCGGAATACCCAGGACATGACTGATGCCGGCGGTCGCCTGCATGGCACCGAGACCGAGGGATGCGGACAGGCCGAAGACGGTCAGGACCACGGTGAACACATCGACCAATTGTCCGGGCAGACCTTTATGAGCATCGCCGATCAAGGGTTTCAGACCGGAACTCAGGGAAAGCGGCAGGCCTTTATTGTAGGAAAAGTAACCGACGACCAAGGCACTGGTCAGATAGATTGCCCAAGGGTGAAAGCCCCAGTGGAAGACGGTTGCTCCCAGCGCCATATCCGCGGCTTGCGGTGTATTGGGTAATACGGCAAGGGGTGTTTTCCACCAGCCGGTATATTGCGCGACGGGCTCGGCGACGCCCCAATACAGGAGCCCTACTCCCATACCGGCCGCAAACATCATGGAAAACCAGGAAAGCGTGCTGAATTCGGGTTTGGCATTCTCTCCGCCTAAACGAATCTTGCCCAGTGGCGAAAAAGCCACCCCTGCGCAGAACAGAACGGCCATGTTCCCCATGATCATGATGAACCAGTCGAAGTTCGTCAGGACCCAGCCTTTCACACCTTCCAGCGCCTGGCCGAAAAAGGCCGGATTACTCAGTGCCAATAGAACCAGGGCAAAGATGGAGAAGAACGAAACCGGAAATATGACGCGATGAAAATTCAAACCCATTATTCGGATATTGAATTCCTGGCCGATAGAGCTTTCTGCGGCTACAGGCTTCATGCAGGGCACCTCGTTTTTTTTGTAATGTATTTAAATCCACAGATCTTTGACGCGCCGGATGGCTGAAAACATCCGGCTTTAAAAATTGCGGACATCCCGATAGTCCAATTGGGTCCTTTTCCCGGAGAACCCTTTGGTTTCAGGATTCATGACTTTTTCGTCTTTTCTAGACATGACTGATAAAGCCCCTCCTCCACTTGAATAATGAGGTCATGGTCATACGGTTCTTTCGCACCCCTCCGAGATCGATGGATCGTGCGGGAATGGCGGCGAGCAGGACGGCGCGGTAGCCGTTGGCTCGATTACCGTCGCCAGATTGGCGCAGGCCAGACCGTTGGGTGTGGCTTGGTGATGCAGCGGCGCACCCGGTTGGTTATGCGCTCCGCTGACACACTTTTGGCTGACTGACGCCGCCAGCACGGCGGCGATGGCTGCAAAGAAGTAGTACAGGCTGGCGGCACCGAACCACTCCATCAAGGCACCGGCCAGCAGCGGGCCGATACAGGCACCGACACCGAAGGTCGCCAGCAACAGGCCCGCCAGCGATACCCGCAGTTGCGCTTCGATATTGTCGTTGGCCAGGGCCACGCCGAGGGGATACAGGCAGAACTGCAGGAAACCTATGCAGGCGCTGAACAGCAACAAGGCATCGAACGGCAATCCCTGAAAGATACCCAGTGGCAGGCTGGCCAGGACAAGCAGCACGGCCATCCCGCGAATCAGGCTGGCACGGGGCAAACGGTCGGAGAGCCAGCCCAGGGGGAGCTGGGCGAGCAGGCCCGCGGCGATGGCCAGGGCCATGAACTGCCCTACTTCGCGTGTACCCAGTCCTTGCCGGCTGGCATAGATCGAGGCCAGCCCATAGAAGCAGCCGGTGGTCATTCCCGATACCAGCACGGTCATCAGCGACTGCGGAATCCGCCGCACGAACAACCGGATATCGATCGGCTCAGGGCGCAACGCAGCAGGATGTGCGCTGCGTGTGAGTGCTACGGGCACCTGGCTCAGGGCGAAGGCAATGGCTACGCCGAGCAACGCATGGATACCGAGATCGGCGTCGATGCTCAGGGCCAACTGGCCCAACGTCATGCCGATATAGACAGCGACCATGTAGATACCCAACACCCTCCCCCGTTGATCGCTCTGCGCTCGATCGTTGAGCCAGCTCTCCACCACCATCATCTGACACATCATCGCCAACCCCACCAGCGCCCGCAGCAACAGCCAGAGCGGCAGCGCGTCGCTGAAGGCATGGAGCAACACAGCCGCACAGATCATCCCGGAGCTGGCGACGTAGGTACGGATATGCCCGACTCGCTCGATCAGCAACTGACCGATCCTGCCGCCCAGCACCATGCCCGAGGCATGGGCCGCCATCAGTGCGCCGGCCCAGAATTCGGCGACGCCATTGGCCGTCAGGCGCAATGCGAGATAGGTCATCAACAAGGTCGAGCCAAGCTGTGTCAGCAGGCTGGCCATGTAGAGAGCGCCAAAGGCACGGGTCAATCCGAACAACGGACCACCTCCCGGCCACCCACCGCGCCCGCTTGCAGAGCGGCAATCACGCTCATGCGACCACGCCAGGCCATGCCGTTGCCTCCGGTCACCTGGGTGGCCACTGTTCCGGTTCTCCGTTGGCCTGCACGTCGAAGCAGCCCTGGATGACGAAGCTCACCTCGTCGTAAAGCAGCGTCCAAGACACTTCGGCGCCCTCCCAACGGGCGAATCCAATACCGATGCTCGGCGATGCCCATCACTGTCGCCCGAGCCACGAAGGCAGTTCCGGAGGGCTGCCGCGAGGTGTGAAATCCAGGTCATGGTGATTGATCAGCAACGCCGGTCCTTTGCTGGAAACGACCTGGGTCATATCTCACTCCGACTGTTCCAGGTCGCCCAGGCGAATCTGCGACACACGCCAGATGGAGAAAAGGATCGGTGTCCACTGCCAGCCGCCGTTGTCGCCGGAAGGCACGACGCATAGATCAGAGGGAGGTGCTTTTCCCGTATGCCGCTTTCGCGGGTCACGAACCTGCCGTGACCGTTTCGCGCTGGCGTTGTGTTCAGCCGGGGGCGTGCGAACGGAATTGCCGGGGAGTGATACCGAACAGGCTGCGGAAGCGTCGGTAAAAGTGGGACGCCGTGACGAATCCGCTCGCGACGGACACCTCGGCGATAGGCTTGTTGGTGTGTTGCAGCAACTGGCGCGCGTAGGTCAGGCGCAGCTCCAGGTAGTATCGCGTCGGTGTCGCGTTCACGTGATGGCAGAACTGGCGTTCGAGCTGCCGGCGGGAAATACCCACGTACCGGGCAATCTCGCTCACCTCGATGGGCTCTTCGATATTGCTGTGCATGAGTTCCAGCGCCGCCTTGAGCGTCGACGGCAGGGTTGGGTCGAGATCGATGGACACGACGGAAACATCGACGATGTCGCGCATCTTGTCGCAGTTCAGGACCTCTTCCACCGCATTGACCAACTCCTGACCTGCAATCGCACGAACCACTTCCAGCATCATGCCCAGCGAACTGTTCGCCCCCGCACAACTGATGCGGGTACGGTCGAGCACATAAGAACGACGCGTAATATTCACGCCCGGGAACAGCTCGGACATCATCGCCCGCCCATCCGGGTGGAACGCGCAGTCATAGCCATCCAGCAGCCCCGCCTCGGCGAGGAAGTAGCTTCCGTTCCAGAGGCCGCCGAGAATGGCTCCCGCCGCATCCGCCGAGCGCAACTTCGAGCGCAGCACCGGATCGCCTTCGAGACGCACGCGAAAGCCGCCGCACACCACGATGATGTCCTGCTCCTTTTCCTTGAGTTCGGCGAGGGAACAGTCGGTGGAAATGGCGATACCCAGGTCGCTGACAACCAGATTATCCCTGCCCCCGACGACCCGAATCTCGAATAGCGGAGCGGAGCTCATGAGATTGGCCGTGACGAGCGCATCCACCGCCCCCGTGAAGGCCATCATCGAGAAGTTTTCCCGCAGGACGAACGCAACCCGGCGCACCGACACCGTGAGACCGGCTCGCCGGGCTTTTTCCAGATGAGCCAGGTTCTTCAGCTTCAACACACTTTCGAAAGACGATTCCATCTCGTTGCTCATTGGTCAGCGTGGTCCCTTCAGCATGGCAGAGGCGGTTCGGCGGTGCGTCCCCCTCGACGACCCGGCAGCCTCATCAACTGCCAAGCATGCCGCTGCTCTCGATAGCCAGCGGTATGCGGGAGCAGCGAATCGCAGCGTACCCCATAACAGGCCAAGCCCACCCGCCAATACGTAAGCGGAGTCGATCAGCACGCAAAAAACAGCCGGAACAGCGGCTCGCAACTGCGAGTACCGGGCAGTTCGGCGATCGCTTGCTCGATGGCAAGCTTCCCGCCCGCCAGCATGCGATCGATACCGCTCGGCGGATCGACTGGCTGCGACTACCTTCCTGACTCAAGCTGAATTTCTACGCGCCGATACTGTGGTTTAGAGGCGGCGCCCCCTCGATATCCCCCAAAACGCAACACCGCCCTCCTGTGGAGAGCTCATGAACATAAAACAAAAACTGACCTGGGCCTTTGCGACAATCGCCTGTATTCCCGTGATCCTGGTTTCGGCCATCGTCATATACAGCCTGCGAACGCAGGCCGAAGAGCAGTTCCTGGATGGCAGCGGGCGGGAAATCCGCCAGATCGAAAACGCCATGCGGATGTTCTTCGACGCCATCAGCGAGAACGTCGAGTACCTGTCCAAACTCCCGGAAATCGTGGCGGCTCCCGCCCTGAAGAACTACACGTCCGCCGACGCGGCGGCGACACCGCTTCCCGAGAGCAACCAGGCGATGCTGGCCCTCTTCACCCGGTATGCCAGTGCGCACCCCACGACGGCCTACCTTTCCTATGGCCGGGTGGATGGCGGCTACGCCATCTGGCCGGACGACCCGAAGCTGAACAGCTATGACCCCCGCGTTCGCCCCTGGTACAAGACGGCCATTGCCGCGCCTGGCCAGACGGTTCGCAGCGGCGCTTATTACTGGCCGGCGGACGATGCCGTACTGATCGGCACCGTCCGCACCGTGAACGATGTCCAAGGCAACCTGGCCGGAGTCGTCGGCGTCGACGTCTCGCTCAAGCAACTGACCGACCTGATCAAGCAGATCAAACTGGGCGAGAGTGGCTACATCATGCTGGTGGAAAATGGCGGCAACGTGCTCGTGGACCCCAGCAACACGGAGCACAACTTCAAGTCCATCGCGGATCTCGGCCCCGGCTACGACCGGCTGGCAAACGCGGAAGGACGGGTGGACGTCGAACTGGACGGCAAGCGCTACATGGCCAACGTCTGGCCATCGGCAGCCCTGGGGTGGCGCTTCATCGGACTCATCGAGCGCGACGAAGTCATGGCCAAGGCGAACGGCCTGACCTGGCAGATCGGCCTCGTCACCCTGCTGCTCGCAATCTGCTTCGCGGCGGTCGGTGCGGTCTTCGCCCGCATCATCGTCGGGCCGATCCGCAGCGTGGCGAACGGACTGGAAAATGTCGCGCAGGGCGAAGGCGATCTGACCCGCAGCCTGGAGGTGCGCGGCAACGATGAAACCTCCCTGCTCGCCAAATGGTTCAACCAGTTCCAGGGCGCCATCCGCCAACTGGTGCAACGCATCGTCGAGGCATCGGCCGCGCTACGGCAGACCTCGGATACCACCGCCCGCGTCGCCGAAGACATGAGCGGCACGGCGGAACGCCAGCGGGAAGCCGTCGAGATGGTCTCGACCGCCTTCAACGAGATGGTCGCCACCGCCAACGAAGTGGCCCGCTCCTGCAGCGAAGCCGCCGCATCGGCGGATGCGGGCCAGCGTCAGGCACACACCGGCCAGACCCAGATCGAAGAGGCTACCGGCAGCGTCTCCCGGCTCAGCGAAAACCTCTTGCAGTCCACCCAGGCCATGCAAGTGCTGGAACAGGACAGCCAGAACATCAACGCCATCCTCGACACCATTCGTTCGATTGCCGAGCAGACGAACCTGCTGGCGCTGAACGCTGCGATCGAGGCAGCCCGCGCCGGCGAACAGGGCCGCGGGTTCGCGGTGGTGGCCGATGAAGTACGGGCCCTGGCCAAACGCACCGCCGACTCGACGGGCGAGATCGACGGCCTGTTGGGTGGGCTCGCGAGACGCACCCAGGACGTGACCCGGCAAATGCAAAACAGCCTGGAAATGTCGCAGGCGTGTGTGGACCGGATTCGCATGGCGAGCGAGAGCTTCGAACAGATTCGCCTGTCGGTCGACCACATCCGCGACCAGAACACGCAGATCGCCGCCGCGGCGGAGGAACAGCACCAGGTCGCCGAGGACATCAACCGGCATATCGCGCAGATCCAGGACAACGCGCTGCTGGTCGAACAGCTCGCCCAATCGGCGCACCGCGACTCCCAGCACCTCTCCAGCCTTTCCAGCGAACTGCACGGTCTGGTCGGACGCTTCCGGACCTGACCCAGAAGCGCTCAGCGTACACCGCCGCAGGTCATGAGCCGCGGCGGTGTCTGTTCAGGCATACGCTCCACGATTGGCTGGACGCCGAGACGCAAGAGACCGGCTAAGAGCGCGAGCCCCGCTTGGGCATAGGTGGCGCGACGTTGGATTCGATGCCACCGCTGAACGACTCCGACGCATCGCCCAGCGGTTGTTGCCGCTCGGCCTGCAATTGCTCACGAGCCTGCGCCCAGAAGCGTTCGGCCGAACCCTCGGGGCGGCCCTGTTTTTCCCAAAGTGCATAGGCACGTTGGCGGATTTCGCTGTCATCGACCATGGTGCTCCTCCTCGGAAATTTGACCTGCAGGTTCTAAGACGACCACTCGCCTCCGCGGTAGTTGAGCCATCCCGCCCCTGCTTCGACGAAAGGCGTGCAGGGCTTTCACCGGCAAACCTCACCCCTGCCCCGCAGCCGCCTCTGCTACGGAAAGCTGCTACCCTTTCGACCCGGGAAGGCTGAGGACAATGCCGATGACGCAAGGAACGACTCCATCGCAGCGCCTGGGCGAACTGGTCAGGTTGCGCCGCGCGCGGGATCGCATCGACCGCGACTACGCCCAGCCGCTCGACGTCGAAGCGCTGGCCCGCGGCGCGCACATGTCCGCCGGGCATTTCAGCCGCCAGTTCCGCCTGGCCTATGGCGAATCGCCCTACTCCTACCTGATGACCCGCCGAATCGAGCGTGCCATGACGCTGCTGCGCCGGGGCGACCTCAGCGTGACCGACGTATGTTTCGAAGTGGGCTGCTCGTCGCTGGGCACCTTCAGCACCCGTTTCACGGAGTTGGTGGGTGTGTCGCCGAGCGTCTACCGCAGCCAGTCCGCACTCGCCACCGAAGGCATGCCGCCTTGCGTGGCCAGGCAAGTCACCAGACCGATCAGGAATCGAGAAGCGCCGGCACACAAACGCAGCCAAGCTGTCGCCTCCCCCTAACCGCTCAAGGACTCTGGCTATGAACCTCTCCATCCACTCGACCTTCCTTCCCCACGACGACCCGGAAGCGTCGCTGGCGTTCTACCGCGACCTCCTCGGCTTCGAGGTGCGTAACGATGTGGCCTATGGCCCGATGCGCTGGATCACGCTTGGCCCTGCCGGCCAACCCGGCACCTCCCTCGTCCTGGCTCCGCCAGCCGCCACGCCGGGCATCACCGACGAAGAGCGCCGCACCATCGCGGAAATGATGGCCAAGGGCACCTACGCCATGATCATCTTCGCCACCCCGGACCTGGATGGCACCTTCGACCGCCTGCAGGCCCGCGATGTCGATATCGTCCAGGAGCCGATGGACCAGCCTTACGGCGTTCGCGACTGCGCAGTGCGCGACCCGGCCGGCAACCTGATACGGATTCAGCAAGTGCGCTGACGCCGAATCCAAAGCACGTGCCCCGCCACCGGGGCACGCTCCCGACCACCAACCGACTCCACGCCATGAAAGCCCACGAACGAGACGAACTGCTCACCCTGTTGAAAGCCCGCTTCGAACAGAACATGCAGCGCCACCCAGGCATCGCCTGGGCCGACGTCCAGGCCCGACTCGAAAACAATCCCGGCGCCCTGAAATCGCTCCAGGCCATGGAAGCCACCGGCGGCGAACCGGACGTGATCGGCCACGACACGGAAACCGGACGATTCACCTTCTGCGATTGCGCCCCGGAAAGCCCGACAGGCCGCCGAAGCCTCTGCTACGACAACGCCGCCCTGGAAGCACGAAAGGAACACAAACCACAAAACAGCGCCGTCGGCATGGCCAACGAAATGGGTATCGAACTGCTGACCGAAGACCAATACCGCACGCTACAAACCCTGGGCGAGTTCGACCAGAAGACCTCCACCTGGCTCGACACCCCATCCGACGTCCGCTCCCTCGGCGGCGCCCTCTTCGGCGACCGTCGCTATGGGCGGGTGTTCGTGTACCACAACGGGGTGCAGTCGTATTACGCGGCGAGAGGGTTTCGGGGAGTGGTTGGGGTGTGAGTGTTGATACGGCATGAGCGTTTCTGCTGAGCGTAACTGCCGGCAAAAATCGTCCACTTGCGGCCACTCAATGGGCCACTCAGGGCCTGAAATCCCGAGGCCGATCAGAGACCGGCATGCTCTCGAAGCCTCCCTAATTCCACCGGCTCCCCGCTCAGCAACTCTCCGAGTTGAGTTGCCTGGCCTCATGGGGCGACCTTCCGCTCCACTCCTTGAAGGCGCGAGTGAAGGCGCTGTGCTCCGAATAGCCCAGCAGCATGGCGATATCCACGATTTGCAGGCGTGGATCACGCAGGTACGACAGCGCCAGTTCGTGGCGGACCAGGTTCAGCTCATGGCGAAAGCTGGTGCCGGCCTCTTTCAGACGGCGCTGTAGCGTGCGTGACGAGATGCGCAGCTGGGGGCTTATCCGCTCGATGCTCGGCTCACCTTCGTGCAAGGCATGGCTGATGGCCTTGCGTAGCTGTTCCACGAACTCATCCTGCTGTGGCAACTGGGCCAGCAGGCGATCCGCATGTTGTTCCAACAGGGAGACCAGCGCCGGGTCGGGGCTCTTGAGGGGCAGTTCGAGCAGTTGCGCGGAGAAACGCAGGACCGCCTCGGCCTGGCCGAAGCGTACCGGACAGCCGAAGAAGGCTTCGTACGGGCTGGTGTCGAGGGGGCCGGAATGATTGAAATCGACCCGCAACGGGTTGGCCGTGCCGCGCACGAGGGCGCGGCAGAACTGCACTATGGCAACCATACCGGTTTCGTTCACCAATGGCCCTGGCTGGTACTGGCTGACATCCCAGACCAGTTCGAACCAGCCGTCGCCGTCGCGGCGAGTCATGGGGATGACGTCGTACACCAGGCGAATGTAGCGCTCCAGGCGTTGCAGAGCCGTACCGAGATTGCCACAGGCCAGCAGCACCGAGCCGAGCACACCGATATGCCGGGCGCTGATGGTTTGACCGACGTGTAGGCCCAGCAGCGGATCGTCCAGTGCCTGCGCCGCTGTCACCAGCAGGCGATCCCAGCACTCCACGTCAACGCCGCCGATCCCCTCCTGGGCAGGTGTGGGCCAGGGCTGGCCAAGCACCGACTCGGGCTCATGGCCATGCGCCTCCAGGTACTCATAGAGCAGTTGCACGTAGGTCTCGGGCACCACGCGCCTATACAAGGGCTGGCTCATCGGGCCTCTTTGGGTGGGTTGGCCTTTTGTTGTTTGGCGCAAAGTGTCAAGCGGGGCGTCGGATACCGTCAAGCCTTCCCTACCGGCAGCGGCCGAGAATGACGGCACTCCAGCCATTCCAGCGGATGCCGTTCATGAACACGTTCACCGACCATCTGGCACCAGCGACAATCCAGTTCGTCTCCAACGGCTCGCGTTGCGTTGCCGACTTTTACCGCCCACTGGGCGCCGGACCTTTCCCGGTGGTGGTGATGGCGCATGGGCTTGGCGGGACGCGCAAGATGCGCTTGCCGGCCTTCGCCGAGCGCTTCGCCGACGCCGGCTACGCCTGCCTGGTGTTCGACTACCGCCACTTCGGCGACAGCGAGGGCGAGCCGCGCCAACTGCTGGATATCGACCGCCAGCTCGACGACTGGAAAGCCGCGATAGCTCACGCCCGCAGCCTCGCGGATGTGGACCCGCAGCGGGTGGTTATCTGGGGCACCTCGTTCGGTGGCGGCCATGTGCTGGCCACCGCCGCCGACGATGCCGAGGTGGCCGCCGTCATCTCCCAATGTCCCTTCACCGACGGCCTGAGCTCCATTCTGGCCACCGAACCCCTGGTGTCACTTCGCCTCACCGTGCTGGCCCTGGCCGACCGTATCGGCTCATGGTTCGGCGCCAAACCCATTCTGGTACCGCTCGCCGGTCAACCTGGCGATACGGCATTCATGACTTCGCCGGACGCCTGGAGTGGCTATAACGGGCTGATCCCGTCAGGTGCGCATATCCGCAAAGAGGCCGCTGCGCGCTTTGCCCTGGACATCATTCGCTACTACCCCGGGCGCAGTACACCTCGTATCCAGGCCCCGGTGCTGTTTTGCGTGTGCGATCCCGACAGCGTGGCACCGGCGAAGCAGACGCTGCGTCACGCCCGGCGCACGCCACGTCATGAGATCAAGCGCTATGCCCATGGGCACTTCGATATCTATGTGGGCGAAGCCTTCGAGCAGGTGGTGGATGATCAACTCGACTTCCTCCAGCGCAACGTGCCAAGCATCCCAACGAAGAGATAAGAATATGTACGACCTTCAAGGCAAAGTGGTGCTGATCACCGGTGCGGCTGGCGGTATCGGCGCCGCCAGTGCCCGCGAACTCTATGCGCAGGGCGCCAGCCTGGTGCTGACCGATACCTCGCAGGAGGCGGTGGACACGCTGGCCCAGGAGTTCAACAGCCAACGCGTGTTGCCGCTGGCGTTCGACGTCACCGACGCCGAGGCGGCGAAGGCGGTGGTGCGGCAGGCGGTCGAGCGCTTCGGCCGTCTCGATGTGGCCTTCGCCAATGCCGGCATCTCC
This sequence comes from Pseudomonas indica NBRC 103045, assembly GCF_002091635.1. Classification (GTDB taxonomy): domain Bacteria; phylum Pseudomonadota; class Gammaproteobacteria; order Pseudomonadales; family Pseudomonadaceae; genus Pseudomonas_M; species Pseudomonas_M indica. The sequence continues at coordinate 28,167 of NZ_BDAC01000002.1, forward strand.
TGGCGGGGCGTACCGGCGACCCTACGCACCTGCGACGAAGCGGAGTTCCGCCGCATCATCGAGGTGGATCTGTTTGGGGTGTGGCATACCATGCGCGCCGCACTGCCGGAGGTCGTACGCAACCGGGGCCAGGTGCTGGTCACGTCGTCTGCCTATGCCTACTTGAACGGCATGGCCAACGCGCCCTATGCCGCGAGCAAGGCGGCGGTGGAGTCGCTGACCCGTTCGCTGCGCGCCGAGTTGAGTGCGACCGGGGCCAGCGCCAGCGTGCTCTATCCCGGCTGGACGGCGACCGCCATCGCCAAGGTCGCCTTCGGTGGCAACGCCATCGCCACCCAGATGAACGAGACCCTGTTGCCGGCCTTCCTGCACCGAGCGATTGCGCCGGAACAGGTGGCACGTGGCGTGGCGCGCGGGCTGCAAAAGCGCCAGCCGCGCATCGTTGTACCGGCTCGCTGGGCGCCCATCTCCCTGATGCGCGGCCTGTTCAACGTTCTCACCGACTGGCATCTGGCACGCCATGCCCGCCTGCACCGGCTACTCCACCAGTTGGAAGAAGAAACCGTTCGCAGCCAGACCCCAGGTTGATGCCCACTTGCTTAAGGTTCACCCATGAAAAGCTACTCGCTGAACGACCGCGTCATCGCCATCACCGGGGCCACCGGGGGCCTCGGCAGGGCCGCCGCGCAGGCTCTGCGCGACAAAGGCGCGAAGCTGGTCTTGCTGGACCTCGATCTGGATAGCCTGAGCGCCATGGCAGCCACCCTGGGCGGGCCTGATGTCGCTGCCGGTTGGGTGGCCAACGTGCGTTCGATTGAGAGTCTGGAAACGGCGCTGAGGGAGGCCGCGCAGCACTTCGGCGGAATCGATGTGGTGGTCGCCGGTGCTGGCGTCAGCTCGGTGGTCGCCCTGGAGTACATCGACCCCGCCACGTTCGACCGGGTCATCGATATCAACCTCAACGGCGTGGCGCGCACCTTCCGCGCCGCGCTGCCCCACGTGAAGGCGCGCCGGGGCTATCTTCTGGCCATCTCGTCCATGGCGGCTTTCGTCCATTCGCCATTGAACACGGCCTACACCGCCAGCAAGGCCGGAGTCTGGGCCCTGTGTAACAGCTTGCGGCTGGAGCTTCGTCAGCACGGCGTGGGCGTCGGCTCGTTGCACCCGACCTTCTTCCAGACGCCGATGATGGAGGCGGTCATCGATGGACCGTCTTCCACCCTGGTCTGGAACAACCATCAGGGGATCTGGCAGTTCGTCGCGCTGGAGCAGGTGGTGGTCGCCCTGGTGGACTGCATCGAGCAGCGGCATGACCTGGTGACCGTGCCACGCAGCCAAGGGCTGGTGGCGCAAGCGCCAGGCTTGCTGCGCCGGCTTATCGAGTGGATCGGTTTCGACGCTGGAAAAGTCGCCGAAGCGGTAAGGCTCAGCGGTGAAGGCAAGTCGGGGTGACAGCCTGAGCGAATGACGCCTCTGGCCGATTGCTGCCGGTTCCCACCGGCAGCTTCGGGTCGTGTGTATGGCTACGTTGCTTCTGCTGAGCCCCTGCCCTACACCACCCTCTCCAACCCATCCATCGCCTGATTCAGCTTGTCCTGAAACGGTTGCAGCAGACAGTGCAGCAGGCAGCCTCGAAACTTGTGGTCGTCTGAGCAGAACAGGAGTTCGAGCAGTACGCTCAGAGCGCCGCCGAGGTCGTTGAGGATTTGTTGGGTGTCTTGGAGTTTTTGGATTTCGCCGATGAGGGCGGCGAGTTCGTTGAGGTGGGTGTCGAAGTGGTTGGCTTTGAGGAGTGCGCTGTCGGCGCCGCGAAGTGTATTGAGGGAGGTATGCAGGGATTCGAGGCGTGAAAGGAAAGTGCGTTGCATGGCGTTGTCCTGATGCTCAAGCTCCGTCGCCACGGTCCCATCACAGGGGCAACCACGGCACGGCATAAAAAACCGCTCCGAAGCGCGGTTTCGTTTGCCTGTACATCGAGACGCCAATCCCGAACTGCCGATTTTGCGACAGCCCGGCAAGCCTATCTCCATCTGCCGTACCAGGCAACCTGGAGTTCGGTGCCTGTGATGCAGTGGGGGTTCATCGCGAGCAGAGCTCGCTCCTACGTAGAGCAGAAGCCGGACCTCGGGGTGGGAGCGAATTCATTCGCGATGACGAAGCTGAGTGTGTACCGGTTCGCGAATGAATTCGCTCCCACGGGTTCGGTGGCATGTTCACCCGCTTTTGTAGGAGCCAGCTCTGCTGGCGAAGCACCCTCAGCACTCCCTTTTCATAACATGCGATTCGGACGGCGCGAACGATTTGATCTAGCGGAAGCGAGTTTCAGTCAGAGGGTTCGAATTCAGGCAGGCAAGTAAAGAAAAAATGAGCACACTCGCTGAATCTAAAGATTTTCCTTGGCGAGTGAAAAAATCTTACCCATCAGGGGCAGGTACCCGAGTCGGCAAGTGCTCGAAGCCCAGCGAGCCGAAGCGAAGTGATTAGGGCAACACCCCCAACAACGCCCACACTCTGCGCGATTCCGAATCCGCGGTGATCAGTTCGCCGAGCAGTTCGCTGAGGGGTTTGTTGCCCCACTCCACGGCGCGTTTGATCAGGTAGGGCACGGGGCTGTGGGGCTCGGTCTTGGCCAGGTAGTCGGCGATCAGCATCAACTGGCGATAGGCGTCTTCGCGGCTGCTGGGGGTGGCCAGGACCATCGGGGCGGCGGGTATTACCACCCCGCTTTGCTGCGTACCGGCTTCCGTGTTTTCCGGTTGTTCGGTGACGACGGGCAGGATCGACGGTTGCGGGTGCATGGCGATGAACTCCTCCATGAGCGCGGTCAACTGGACGATGACGTCGCGCAAGGGGCTGCAGGTGGGCGAGCTGTCGCCCAGATGGGTGTCGCTCCACGCTTCGAGACGTTGCAGCGAGTGGGTGGCGGACTCCAGGTTGGCCCGGCAGCGCTGGAAGTACGCCAACGGAGCAGCGCGCACCCGTTCGTCGAGTTTCTGCTGGGCGTGCCGGGCGGCTTCGGCGTCAGCCTTGGCGGCCTTGTTGTCGCCGCTGAGGACCTGCCGGTGCTGGAGCTGTTGCCAGTCGTTGAGGGTGTAGCTGCCGAATTCGTCGCTGGTGATCTCGAACAGTCGCAGGCGCGTATGGAGGATTTCCGCATAGCGGCGGTACAGCCAGTCGAGCGGCGTGGCCCGCCACGATTGGTCGCCCTCCTCCGCCTGGGGATGCAGGTCGTCCGGGTACCGCTCACACAGCCCGACCAGCAGCAGCAGCGCCTGCTCCAACCCTTCCAGCCCGCGTCGGTGCAGCCAGGCTTCGCCCAGCCAGGCGGCGATCATCAGGTCCTTGCTGCGCTTGAGCAGGAGGTCGCTGGCCAGTTGCTCCACCAGCGGCCAGTCTCCGCGCTTGATTTCCGCTTGCCAGACGCCGGTCGGCAGGCTGGCGTCGTCTTCGCGGCGGGCTTCGCGCAGGCGGTCGTAGTCCGCGTCATAGCGCGGGTTGGTGCCGCAGGGTGCGGCGTCCGACAGCGGTTGCAGCAGGTCGTCGAGCGACGGCTGCGGCGGGTGCATGGGCAGACTCATGGCATCACCTCGGAACGGGCCAATGGGGCCGACAGGGTGGAGTCGACGAAGGGCGAACGCGGCGCACGCACCGGTAGCGGCTGCACGGAGAGCGGCGCCTTGCCGCCCTGGGCCATCAGCGAGACGCGCATGAACATCTGCGCATAGGTGTCGGTGCTGTACGGGGCGTAGACCGGCAATTGCAGGGTCAGGGGGAAGTCGGTGTAGTCGACGCTCGGCTGGCGCTGTACCGAGATGTGCGACCGCACCAGCCGCAACAGCGCCCAGTGGCCGGTGTATTCCCAGCCGGCCTCCAGATCGGCAACCGCCAGGTTCGGTTGCAGCGGGTCGTTCGCCGGGCGCTGCGAGCCATTCTTCGCCCAGCGCAGGACCAGCTTGACTGGCTCGCCGATGGCCCAGCGCAGGCGCTGGTTGTCGTCGCGCGGGTAGACGATGGCCTGGCTGCCGGATTGCAGCTCCCAGGCGATCACCTGGTCGGCGCCCCGCTCTTCGGCACGGTCGGTGCGCCAGCGGGCTTCCATGTCGAAGCCGAGCATGCCTTCCTGATCGCGCATCAGCAGCGGCGCCAGCCAGTCGCGGGCTTGTTTCAGGCGGGCGAGAAAGTCCTGCGCCGCCAGCACGTCCATCGACTGGCTGAGGCGCAACCCCTCCTCCGCCGGGGTCAAATTTTCGTCGATCAGCCGCAGCAGGTAGCGCACCCGCTCGGGGTCGGCGTCGGCCGCTTCGGTGCTGTAGGAGAACGGGAAGCGCCCGGCCAGGTACTGGTCGAAATAGTCCGCCAGCCGGTTCCAGGCCAGGGCCGCGCGTTGGCGCTGAAGAATTCCGCAGCGCTGCATGGCCTGTCCATGGAGGTCCTGGCCGAGCCGGGACAGGTCGTCGACGCCGGGGATCAGGTTGGCCCCCCGGAGCACGGTGGCGCAGGAGCCGGCATCCATCTCGACCAGATCGCGGCTGGCCAGTTGCTCCAGGGCCGCGGGTGAGCTGGCCGGGTTCTGTGCCTTGTACTTGACCATTTCCTCGCTGAGGGCGACGAGCCGGGAGACCACCTCGTAGTCCGCCAGGGATAACGACTGCCGCTGCATTTTCAGCCAGTCCAGCGCGGCCGCGTGGTCCTGGGTGGTCTTCTGCATGACGGCGAACTGTTGCGCCAGGCTCTGTTTGAGGTCCTGCGGATCACTGGCGCGGAACAGTTGCAGGCCGAGGTTCTTCGTGCCGTCCCAGGCGCTCAGGTCGAAGCGCTGGCGCAGGACCGGCTGCGCCTCGATTTCGTTCTGGGCACGACGCAGGTCGGCCAGGGCGCGCTGGTTGAGGTTGCGCAGCAGCGCATCCGACAGGTCCGGGCGCCGCAGTTCGGCGAACGCCTTCTGCAGTTGCAGCGCCTTGTCTGCCGGGACGTCGAAGGTCTGCTCGTAGCCGGAGCGGGCGACCGTCGGCGTGGCGGGTTCGAGGCGGCTCCACATGGCTATGGCTGCAGCATTCTTGGCGGCGTCGAGCAAGGCGTTGCGGTAGTCCGGCGGTATCTGCGGCAGCTCCTGGTCGACATAGTCCTTGTAGCTGTCGAAATAGCGCAGCGCGGCGCCCATGCCGTCGCCATCGATGGTCAAACCGTAGCGCGCACCTTCCTCACGCTCCTTGCGCAGCGCGCTGGCCACGAAGTCGCGGCGGAACAGCCCTTCGATGGCCTTGTCCAGCCCCTTGATCCCGTCTTCCAGGTCCACCGTGCCGTTGCCTTGCTGGACCAGCAGGTTGTCGTCCATGCCGGCCTGGGCGACCCATTGGTCGCGGAAGCTCTTTTGCAGGTGGGCGGCTTCCTGGTTGATCGCCTGTTCCACCTGCGGACCGAGCAGGACGCTCTGCCGGACACTGTCCAGCATCGCCCGGTAGCCGGGCACCAGATCGCCCCCGGAGCCCCGGCTCCAGGTCGAGTTGGTCACGGCGATCAGGCTGTGCAGGTTGTCGATCAGGCTGTTGATCTCTTCCAGCTCTTCCAGCGAATTGCCGGAGCCGGCTTGCAGGTTGCGGGTGTACTGGCGCAGGTAGCCGGCCGGACGGCTGAAGTTGTCGGCGACGAAGTAGCGGGTCAGCCAGAGCCGCATGAGCTGCTCGAAATGCTCGGTGATGTCGCCGCGCTTGGCCTGGAGGTTCAGCGGCGTCATGCCGGCGGGAGGCGCTTCGCTCAGCAGGCGGTTGTAGAAGGCTTCCTTCGGCAGCGTACGGGCATCGAGGTCCAGGCTCAGGGCGCTGTTGGACAGTTGGGCGAGGTCGTCCAGCGGGTTCTTGCGGTTGCCCAAGGCCAGGGCGAGCCATTTGTTCTGCTGCTCGATCTGCAAGGCGCCTTGCAGCAGGGCGTTGGCCTTGACGTAGGTTTCCCAGCTCTCGGGATCGTCGCCGTCGATGTTGGAGCGTCGTCCGCTGTTGCGGATCTGCACCAACGCGCGCAGATCGGCGACCAGCACATCGCGCAACGGCTGGTAGAGATGATGGCGGGCGGCACTTTTCAGCACGTCGTCCAGGCGCCCGTCCAGGCCGGAGAACCAGGAGGTGGGATAGGCCAGCGAGCGGTAGTGCCAGCGTGGCGCCCGTTGCAGGAGGTTCCAGAAGGTCTGGACGTTGTGCCGGGTCATGGCCTCGCGGTTGGCATCGCCTTCGATGGCCAGGTAGCCGTTCTGCGTCTGCTCCAGCAGATCGGCCAGGGCGTCGGCATCCCGCGAGGCGTCGTGCCAGACCCAGAGCATGGCAACCAGCCAGAGCACTCCGAACAGCGCCGCACTGGCGCCCGCGACGCGGTGCCAGCGCTGCCGCAGCCGGAGAATCCGCGGGACGGCCTGGGCCAATCCCTGTTCGGCGAGAATCCGATGGCGCCAGAGCGGCCGGGCGAAGCGGGCCTGCCCCGGATGGACAACCGTATCGGGGCCAATCGGTGCCGCTGGATCGTCGTCGGCCGGCGACAGGCTGGCTGTGAAATACAGACCGCGCAGACGCGGCGATTCGCCCAGGGCGTTGCCCTGGAACACCGGGTCGAGCAGTGCCTGGAGGTTCCCGCGCATCGCCTCGAACTGCTGCGGCAGGTCATACAGGTCTTCGCTCACCTGCCCGGACAACGCGCCAATCTCGATCACCGCCTCGGACAGCGAGCGGCTCACCGCATCCACCGCCATGTCGCTCCAGTGCGATTGCCAGACGGCGTCCAGGGCGAAGGGCGACGACCAGCCGAGCATCCGTTCCGCCGCATCCTTGGGCAGGGCCGCGAGCAGCTCCTGGAAACCGGCGACCTCTTCCATATCGGTCACCACTACGTAGACCGGCAGGCTCAGCCCGAGCCGCTGCAACAGGTCGATGAACTTGCGCCGGGCCACCAGCCCCTGGGCCGATGCTTGCTCACCGCTGTGCAACAGCGTGGCGGGAACGCACCAGATCACCCCATCCAGCGGACGCCGCGCACGCAGTCGCAGCAACAGGCCGAGCAGGCGCCACCAAGCTGTCGCCTGCCCCGCCAGCCCTTCGCCGGGCATGAACAACGCATCCGGCACCACTAGCACGGAGCCGTCGCTGTCCGCCCACCAGCGGCCGAACCAGCCGGCCTTGCCGGTCGGGCTCAGGTGCCAGCCGGCGCACAGCTCCGCGCCTTGGCGCTCGTCGCCGAGCATCAGCAGCCAGGGATTCTGGTAACGGTCATGCAGGCCCTGATCGTGCTCCATGCTACGTACCGCACTGTAGAAGCTGCGAGTAGCGGAGCCCGCCTGAGTACGCAACCACCAGACCAGCGCGCCCAGTGCGATCAGCAGCAGGAGCACGCCGACCACCAGCATGACGATCGCCGGCAGGCTCATGCGCTTTTCTCCGCCATCAGGGTGTCGGCCAGATGCAGCACGGGTTCCAGTTCGCCGGCGATGTCACGCCAGAACAAATGGCCGACCAGGGTCAGCACCACCACCAGCCCCAGGATGCCGAGCCCCAGGCGAAAGCCGTCCGGCAATGAGCGGCGCACCGGCAGGCGTTTCGGCTCCACCGCCACTGGCCGTTCCAGCAGGTCGGAGACATCGGCGAAAGCCGGGTCGCGCTGCCAGGCGAAGGCGAACAGCGCATGCCGCCATTTCTCGTGCAGCGCCTGGCCGCGCTCGCCACGCAAGCGGCCATGGAAACCGAGGATCAGGCATTGCAGGTAAACGTTGGCGAGATCGCGGGTGGCCGGTGCGCGCTCGTCGAGGATCTTCTTGATGGCGACCGGCAGCCGCTCGCCGGCGTTACGGCTGCGGTACAGGCGCGCTTCCAGCGGCTTTTCCTGCCAACCCGCCTGCCCGGCCCAGGGGGTGAAGACCAGCGTTTCATCGAGCAGCGCAACGAACGCGTAGACCATCGCTTTCACCTGCTCGCCCGCGGAGTCGCCCACCTTAGCAAAGGCGCTGCGCCACAGACGACGGGTCGCCCGGGTCGCCTGCTCGGCGGTGCGTGCTACCAATTGCCCGTCGCTGTCGTCGTCCTTCTCCAGCTCGTGCCAGACCTCGCGCCACTCGCGCCAGGCCTGCCTGAAGGCCGCACTCAACGAGGACTCATCGAGCCCCCCCATGCTCTGGCCAATCTTCCCTCCCGTCATACTGCATCCTTTTCTCTAGACGGTATCGTCCGCCGCCATGAACAGCACCACCTGCCAAGGCCCGATGCCCCCGCCGCTGCCCGGTTGGACGATGCGCAGTTTCTGCTGCGGATCGAACCACTCCCCTGCCGCCTGCACGACGAACAGCCGGGTGTCTTCGCCGACGCTGTAGGCCACTTGCTCCTGACGGCTCATGGCCTGTTGCGGCAGGCCGCTCATGCGCTGCCGCGCGAGGGTGGCGATATGCGCTTCGGAAGCGATGATCGCCCGCCCCAGCCATTCCGCGGCGACATGGTCGCTGGCTCCCGCCGGCATCCTCAGGCCGATCACCAAGCGCTGGCGCGGCTGGTCTCGGTCCGGCAGTTGGAGGTGGAAGCCCTGGCCGTCCTGTTCGAACGGGATGCTGCGATAACCGGCCCGGACCCGTTCCAGCGTCCCCCCGAGCCAGTTCAGGACCTCCGTGTAGCCGCGCTGCAACTCCAGGAAGTCCAGCGGGGCGAATGCGGGCACCCCGGCAATCGGATCGAGCGCAGACCAGGAACCGGCCATGCCGGCCAGCAGCGCATGCAGGCTAGCCGGTGTGGCGACCCGGCTGTTCAGTGCCGCCTCCACTTCGGGCAGGCGCGCCCAGAGCGCGGCCAGTTGGTGGCGGATTTCGTCGGCATCGTCGCGGTTGCCGGCTTGCTGCGCATTCCGTAGGCGGCCGGAGAGGAACAGGCATTTTTCCCGTGCGCGCCCGCACAGCGCGGCGACCTGCTGGCCGAGCGGGGACTCAGGCAGGATGCGCGGGGTCGGCGGAACGTAGGAAAGCTGCACGTAACCGCCGCCCTGCTTGCCGACCTTGAGCAGCGGCAGGCAGATCGAATCGGCCTTGTTGGCATCGGTGGTCAGGCGCGCATTCGGGCGCCAGACGACGATCGGTTCGGGGTGTTCGCCGCTGGCCAGGTCGGGCACCGCATCGCCCACCGCCGAGGTGAGGCGCCCGTTCAGCGGAAGCAATTGCCCGCCCCGCCACAACGGGCTGACGGATAGATACACGGTGACCGAGGGTTGGCCGGAGGCGGCGATCGCGTCGGCCACATCCAGCTCCAGCGCACCGTCGCTGGCGAGGTTCAGGCGGACCGGCAAACCATCGGGCAAGATCGCATCGACGGCGGTCACCCGGACCTTGCCGGCGCAGAGCGCGGAGGGATCGATCTCGAACTGCTCGACACCCCAGAACCAGGGGTTGCAGGCCTTGGCGAAGTGAGCTGCGAGCGCCTCGGCGCGCAGTCCTTGCAACTGGAAGTGCTGGGGCAGCAACTGCATGCCTTCGTGCCAACACACCACGTCCGGTAACGCGCTCATACGACTCCCTTCACATCACGACGGCGACGCCGTGGAGACCTGCAGCCGCTCTGTGTCAGCGTTCTTCGCCGCTCAGCAGCCGCATGTCCCTGCTCTCGAACTTCAACCAGACCATGCGCTGGTCATCCAGACGCAGTCGGTGGACCCCGGGTGTGTTATAGCCGGCAAAGACCAAAAGTCCAGCCGATGGTTCGCCGGCCAGCGGAAAGTCGTTGGATTCCATGAATTGGCCCGGCACCAGCTCCAGGCTCCAGACCGAGAGCTGCGTGCGGTAATCGCGCCGGAACTGTTCGCGCTCGGCGAACCACTGCCGGGCGGGGATGCCGGACAGCTGCTTGAGCAGCTCGGCATCGCGCACCGCGATGAAGTCCACGGCGATCGGCGTGTTGTCGTTGGCACGCGCCGCCACGTCCAGCCGCAGCGTGTCCAACTCCACCTTGGGGTCGAACAGAGAACAGCCGGACAGTGCCAGAAACGCAGCCAGAACCGGAAGAACACATACGAAAAACGAACTTCCCTGCCTCATTCGGACTTCCATCGAAAAAATTCAACTTGCGTTTTTATAGACCTGTCCTAGCGTCTTGGATAGTTCGTCGTGCGACGAATCGGAGGGATCGCCAGCGACAGCGACGGGAAAGCCCCACCCTGTCGAGTCTGTGGTCCAGCAAGGGAGTGCGATGGCCAAGGGAAACCGATGCGTTGCGCTCTCGCTCATTGCATTGGAGACAAGCCGCCATGGCCGAAAGTACTCAGCACAAGCTCGACAGGGTCCGCCCGCCCCGCGTGCAAATCACCTACGACGTCGAGATCGGTGATGCCATCGAGAAGAAGGAGCTGCCGCTGGTGGTCGGTATCCTCGCCGACCTCTCCGGCAAGCCGGAGGTGCCGCTGCCCAAGCTCGGCGAGCGCCGCTTCGTCGAGATCGATCGCGACAACTTCAACCAGGTCCTCGCCTCGGTCGCGCCCCGCGCCGCCATCCAGGTCGACAACACCCTCAGCAACGACGGCAGCAAGCTGAACGTCGCGCTGCAGTTCGACCACATCGACGCCTTCGACCCGGTCAACATCGTCAAGCAGGTCACCCCGCTGCGCCGCCTGTTCGAGGCCCGCCAGCGCCTGCGCGACCTGCTGACCAAGCTGGACGGCAACGACGACCTCGACAAGCTGCTCCAAGAAGTCGTGGCCAATACCGAAGGGCTTCAGGAAATCAAATCGGCCCGTCCGGATGCCGAGCCCGCGGCCACCGACGCCGCGCCGGCCGACGGCGAAGCACCCGCCGAACCCCAAGCCTGATCGCCAGCCCTATTCCACGGAGGAGTCGCCATGGCCACCGCCAGCGAACAAACCAGCGAGAGCACGACCCAGACGTTATCCCTGCTCGACCGAATCATCGCCGAGGGCCGTATGGCTCACGATGACAGCCAGCAGGACTATGCCCGCGATATGCTCGCGGAATTCGCCACCCAGGTCCTCGACGAAGGCATGGCCATCGACAAGGACACCGTGGCCATGATCAACGATCGCATCGGCCAGATCGACGAACTGATCAGTGCCCAGCTCAACCAAATCCTGCATCACCCCGACATGCAGAAGCTGGAAGCCACCTGGCGCGGGCTGCACATGCTGGTGCAAAACACCGAGACCAGTACCCGTCTCAAGCTGCGCCTGCTCAACGTGACGCAGAAGGAGCTGCAGACCGACCTGGAAAAGGCCGTCGAATTCGACCAGAGCGCGCTGTTCAAGAAAATCTACGAGGAAGAATACGGCACCTTCGGCGGCCATCCCTTCAGCCTGCTGGTGGGTGACTATGCCTTCGGCCGGCACCCGCAGGACATTGGCCTGCTGGAGAAGCTCTCCAACGTCGCCGCTGCCGCCCATGCCCCCTTCATTGCCGCCGCCAGTCCGCGCCTGTTCGACATGGACAGCTTCACCGAACTGGCCGTGCCGCGTGACTTGGCGAAGATTTTCGAGAGCCTGGAGCTGATCAAGTGGCGCTCGTTCCGCGAGAGCGAGGATTCGCGCTACGTCTCCCTGGTGCTGCCGCGCTTTCTGCTGCGCCTGCCCTACGGACCGGATACCTGTCCGGTGGAAGGCATGAACTACGTCGAGGACGTCACCGGCACCGACCACAGCAAGTACCTCTGGGGCAACGCCGCCTGGGCGCTCGCCCAGCGCATCACCGAAGCCTTCGCCCGCTACGGCTGGTGTGCCGCGATCCGCGGCGCGGAAGGCGGCGGCGCGGTGGAGGGGCTGCCGGCGCATACGTTCCGTACCAGTTCCGGCGACCTGTCGCTGAAGTGCCCGACGGAAGTGGCGATCACCGACCGCCGCGAGAAAGAGCTGAACGACCTGGGCTTCATCTCCCTGTGCCACAAGAAGAACACCGACATGGCCGTGTTCTTCGGCGGGCAGACCGCCAACAAGGCCAAGGTCTACAACACCAACGAGGCGAACGCCAACGCGCGGATTTCGGCGATGCTGCCCTACGTGCTCGCGGCGTCGCGCTTCGCGCACTACCTCAAGGTGATCATGCGCGACAAGATCGGCAGCTTCATGACCCGCGACAATGTGCAGAGTTACCTGAACAACTGGATCGCCGACTACGTGCTGATCAACGACAACGCCCCGCAGGAGATCAAGGCGCAGTACCCGCTGCGCGAGGCGCGGGTCGACGTCACTGAGGTGGCCGGCAAGCCGGGCTGCTACCGCGCCACGGTGTTCCTGCGCCCGCACTTCCAACTGGAGGAGCTGACGGCGTCGATCCGCCTGGTCGCCACCCTGCCGCCGCCGGTCGCGGCCTGACCGATTCTCCGCCGGCACGTCCGGCGGGGATGTTTTCTCTCATAGCGCGCCCACAATTCGGAGTTTCAAGCGATGGATGCAATCATTCTCGACCTCGGCGGCGACATCAAAGGCGACTGTCTGCTGGAAGGCTACCAGGACAAGATCGAGCTGATGTCCTACAGCCACAACGTGGCCATGCAGGTCACCAACGATGTCAGCAACTCGGAACGGACCTCGGGCAAGCCGCATATCGGCGAGTTCACCGTCACCAAGTTCGTCGACAGTTCCACCCCTTCCCTCAACGAATACTGCTGCGCCGGCAAACCCCTGCCGGAGGTGAAAATCCTCGTCGGGCGCAATGCCGCCGAGGGCGACGGCAAGGTGCTGCCGTTCATCATCTACACGCTCAACAACGTGGTGTTCTCCAACGTCAGCGTCAGTGGCGGCGCGGGCGGCAAGCCGGTGGAAACGCTCTCCATGAACTTCACCAAGATCAAGTGGGAGCTGACCGCACAGAAAGACGACGGCACCAAGGAAGGCACCGCCGCCTCCACCTGGGACTTGGCCGCCAACAAGCTCGTCAAGTAAGCCGACAACACCATGGCCGTATACGGGGCAGGAAGTCAGCCGCCGCTGTTCGAGCGGCTGGCCTCGGAAGACGAAGAGGACCACGCGTCGCCGGTCTATGACCGGCACGCGCTGGCGGAATCGGTGCGCAACGAGTTGCAGCGCCTGCTCAACACCCGTCGCGCCAGCCGGCGGCGTCTGCCGCAGTTGAGCATCATCGACTACGGCATTCCCGACTGGAGCGCCCTGCATGGCGAGCGCGGCGACGACCGCCGTCTGCTCGCCCGCGAGATACGCGACGCCATCGCTCGCTTCGAGCCGCGCCTGTCGCTCGACACGGTGGAGGCGATCCCCCTGCCCAACCAGCTCCAGACGCTGAGCATCAAACTGACCGGCAGCCTGCGCGAAGGCGATCGGCGCTGGCCGGTGGCCTTCGTGATCGATACGGCGACGGATGGGCTCGAGGTACGCCATGAGCGACTCGATTGACCAGGAGCTGCTGGACTATTACCAGCGCGAGCTGACCTGGCTGCGGCATGCCGGCGCCCGTTTCGCCGAGCGCTACCCCAAGGTCGCCCGGCGCCTGGAGCTGGCCCCCGGCGAATGCCCGGATCCGCATGTGGAGCGGCTGCTGGAAGGCTTTTCGCTGCTCGCCGCACGCCTGCAACGTCGCCTCGACGATGACTACGCCGAGTTCAGCGACGCCCTGCTGGAACAGCTTTACCCACTGGCCCTGCGGCCGCTGCCGTCCGCTGCCATCGTCCAGTTCGAGCCGGACCCGACCAAGGGCAACCTCGCCGAAGGCTATGCGCTGCCACGGGATACGCCGCTGTTCATCACCACCCGCAGCGGCGAGAGCATCCATTTCCGCACCACCGCCGACGTTACCCTCTGGCCGCTGGAAATCAGCGACGCCGTGCTGCTCTGCGCGGAAGAAGCCCAGGCCCTGACTGGCGTGCCACAGGCCCGCTCGGCGCTGCGCCTGACCCTGCGCAGCCTCGGCGAAACGCCTTGTGCCGAACTGCCCATCCGGCAGCTGCGGCTGCACCTGGCCGCCTCGCCAGTGGTCAACGCGACACTGTACGACCTGATCGGCGCCCACACCGTGCAGCTTCTTCGCGGCCCTGCCGGGACACCGCCGAAGCGTCAGGCAGGTTCGCCCGCACCGGTCGGATTCGCTGCCGACGAGGCCCTGTTGCCCGACGAGGATGGCCTGCATCCCGGATTGCGCCTGCTGGCGGAATACTTCGCCTACCCGGACAAGTTCGTCTTCTTCGACGTGCCCCTGGACATGCCGGAGGATGCGAACGAGGCGCTGGACCTCTATCTGGTTTTCGACCGTGCCCCGGCGGCGCGCCTCAATCTGCAACGCACCGACCTCGCCCTCGGCTGCGCCCCGGCGATCAACCTGTTTCCCCGTACCTCCGAGCCGCTGCGCCCGGATGGCACCCGCAGCGAGTACCGGCTGGTCGCCGACAGCCACCGGGAAAACTCGGTGGAGATCCACAGCATCCGAGCCCTGCGCGCCAGCTCGACGCGCGGCGTACAGAAGGTGCCGGCCTATTACGGCTACCAGCACGGCATGGGCGACAGCCCGCTGTATTGGCATGCGCGGCGCATCAACGGGCTGACGCCCAACCGGCTCGGCTCCGACCTGCTGCTGAGCCTGGTGGACACCGCCTTCGACCCGCTCCGCGACGCCCCCGAATACAGCCTGACCGCCGAGTTGCTGTGCACCAACCGGCATCTGGCGGAAAGCCTCGGCGCGGGCACCCGGCTGGCTTTCGAACGCCCCGGCCCGGTAGCGCGCGCCAGCCTGCGCAACATGCCCAGCCCACAGAGCCTGCCCCGCCTGGGCGGCGAATCGCGCTGGAAGCTGGTCTCGCAGTTGACGCTCAATCACCTCTCCCTGGTGGAGGGCGAGCAGGCCCTGGGCGCGCTCAAGGAAATGCTCCACCTGCACAACCTGCGCGAGGAGAGCAGCGCCCGCAGGCAGATCGACGGACTGGTCCGGCTCGACTGCGAACGGGTTGTCGCCCGTGTCGGCACCGATGCCTGGCGCGGTTGGCGCAACGGGTTGGAAGTGCGTATCGCGGTCGATCCGCAGCATTTCGTCGGCACCAGTGCCGTGCTGTTTTCCGGGGTGATGGCGCAGTTCTTCTCGCTCTACGCCAACGCCAACCGCTTCGTCCGCACGGTGCTGGTCCAGGCCGACAAGGAGATCAAGACGTGGGAGCCACAGGCCGGAATGCCCCTCTCGCTCTGAGCGCGCGCCTGCGCCGCCAGCCGCAGGCGTTCGAACTGATGCAGGCGTTGCTGCTGCTCGAACGCGAGCGACCGGATGCAATGCCACTGGGCAGCAGTACCGTCCCGAGCGGCGAGGCCGTGCGCCTGCGCGGCCCGTTGACGCCGCTGTTCGCCTCCAGCCAGGTGGAGCGACTGGTGGAAGATGGTGAGCCCGTGCCGGTGCTGACCACGCCGGTGTTCGGCCTCGGCGGCCCGGACGGCCCCCTGCCCTACGCCTATCAGGAATGGCTGCAACAACGCGCCCGCCGCAAGGACCACGCTCCGGCGGAATTCCTCGACCTGTTCCAGCACCGCCTGCTCAGCCTGCTCTACCGCGTGCTGCGCAAGCACCGTGTCGCCCTGGGCTTCACCGCACCGGCGGACAGCCCCGTGCAGGCGCAATTGCGCGCCCTGACCGGGCTGCTGCCGCGTCACGTGCGCCAGCGCCAGGCGGTACCCGACGAAGCCTTCCTGGCGCGCGCCGCACTGTTCGCCGGGCAGCGCCGTTCGCTGGCCGGGTTCGCCAGCATCGTCCGCTGCCACTTCGGCGTGGCGGCCCGCCTGTCCGCCTACGAAGGCGCCTGGCGCAGCATTCCGTCCGCCTCGCGCAGCCGTTTGGGCCGCTCGGGGCGCAACCTGCAACTGGGTCGCAACGCCGTGGTCGGTACCCACGTCTGGGACGAGCATGCCGGCATCCGCTTGACCCTTGGCCCGTTGTCGCCTCGGCAGGCATCGTCATTCCTGCCCAACGGTGCCCATCACCGGCAACTCGCCAGCCTGGCCGCGATGTACTTCGGTCCCGATCTCGACGTGTCGCTCACCCTCTTGGTGGATAGCGCCGGGCCCATGGTCCTGGATCGTCAGTCGCCGCCGCTGCTGGGCTGGAACGGTGGCCTGCAACGCCAGGCCAACCCCGCGCAGCAGCGCATCGATATCCGCTTGCAGCAGCCGGAGGTGGCCTGACATGGAACTCGGCACCCTGATCGGCCGGCTCAACGCCGATTGCCGCCGCGCCCTGGAACGGGCCGCCCAGCGCTGTATGCAGCGCACCCACCACTACGTCGAAATCGAACATCTGCTGCTGGAACTGCTGGACATCGAAGGCGGGGACTTCGCCTGCCTGCTGCCACGCTTCGGCCTGGAGCGCGACGCGGTGGAGACGGAGATCAACCAGGCGCTCGAGCTGTTCAAGGCCGGCAGCACGCGCACACCGGCCCTCTCCACCCAGACCATCGGACTGCTGGAAGACGCCGTGGTCCAGGCCAGCGTGCTCGGCCAGGGCAGCATCCGTTCCGGCTTGCTGCTGCTCGCCCTGCTCGACCGCGAGGAACGCCGCACCCTGCTGCTGAATAGCGCCTCCTCGCTGCTGCGGATATCCCGAGAAGCGCTGCGCGCCAACCTGCTGGAATGGACCGAGCCCTCCCGCGAAGCACCGGCCGGGGCGCGCAAAGTGCCGGCGGGCAAACGCACGGAGGCGCCGGCCGAAGACTCGGTGCTCGACCAGTACACCCAGGACCTCACCGAAGACGCCCGCAATGGCCGCATCGATCCCATCGTCGGCCGCGACAACGAGATTCGCCAGACCATCGACATTCTCCTGCGGCGCCGACAGAACAACCCGATCCTGGTGGGCGCCCCCGGCGTGGGCAAGACCGCGGTAGTCGAGGGCCTGGCCCTGCGCATCGCCGCCGGCGACGTGCCGCCGCCGTTGAAGGAGGTCAGCGTGCGGGTGCTCGACCTCGGCCTGCTGCAAGCCGGCGCCGGGGTGAAAGGCGAATTCGAACAGCGGCTGAAAGGTGTGATCGATGCGGTACGCAACGCGGAAAAACCCATCATCCTGTTCATCGACGAAGCCCACACCCTGATCGGCGCCGGCGCCGCCGAGGGCCAGAGCGACGCCGCCAACCTGCTCAAACCCGCTCTGGCACGGGGCGAGCTGCGCACCATCGCCGCCACCACCTGGCTGGAATACAAGAAGTATTTCGAGAAGGACCCGGCCCTGGCCCGGCGCTTCCAACTGGTGCAGGTGGAGGAGCCGGACGAAGCCACGGCGGTGGAGATGCTGCGCGGCGTCGCCGCCAAGCTGGAACAGCACCACGGCGTGCAGGTGCTGGACGCAGCCATCCATGACGCAGTGAAGCTGTCGCACCGCTACATCTCCGGGCGGCAACTGCCGGACAAGGCCATCAGCGTGCTGGACACCGCCTGCGCACGGGTCTCCCTCGGCCAGCACGACGTCCCGCCACCGCTGGAAAGCCTGCGCCACCGCCAGCAAGCCCTGAAGGAAGAACTGGAGCGCCTGCGCCGCGAGCAGACCACCGGCCAGGACCACCGCGAACGCATCACCGCGCTGGAAACCGAGTCAGCCGGCAACCTCACCGCCATCCGCGAGTTGGAAATCCGCTGGGCGGAAGAGCGCGAAGCCGTCCGCGAGTTGCTGGAGGCCCGCCGCGAACTGCTCGCCCTCAGTGAAACCGCCGACGCCGACAAGCCCGACGAAGAACTCGACGGTCGTATCGACCACCTGGCCGCCGAACTTCTGCGTCTGGAAGCCGGCCTCGACGCCATCCGCCAGGACGAACCGTTGGTCCCGGAACAGGTGGACTCCAAGACCGTCGCCGCCGTGATCGCCGGCTGGACCGGCATCCCGGTGGGCAAGATGCTCGCCGACGAAGCCCACGCCGTGCGCACCCTCGGCCAGCGCCTCGGGCAACGGGTGATGGGCCAGGACAACGCGCTGAATACCATCGCCCAGCGCCTCCAGGCCTACCGCGCCGGTCTCACCGACCCGGCCAAGCCGGTGGGCGTGTTCCTCCTGCCCGGCCCCACCGGGGTCGGCAAGACGGAAACCGCCTACGCCTTGGCCGACGCGCTGTATGGCGGCGAGCGCAACCTCATCGCCATCAACCTCTCGGAATACCAGGAAGCCCACACCGTCAGCCAACTCAAGGGCGCCCCGCCCGGCTATGTCGGATACGGTTCTGGCGGTGTACTCACCGAAGCCGTGCGCCGTCGCCCCTACTCCGTGGTGCTGCTGGACGAAATCGAAAAAGCCCACCCCGACGTACTGGAAGCCTTCTACAACGTCTTCGACAAAGGGGTGATGGAAGACGGCACCGGCCTGGTGGTGGACTTCAAGAACACCGTGATGCTCGCCACCAGCAACGTCGGCGCCGAGCTCATCCTCGATACCCCACTCGAGCAACTGGGCAGCGACGCCTTCAACCAGCGCCTGCACCAGACCCTGCTCAAAGCCTTCCGCCCCGCCTTCCTCGCCCGCATGACCATCGTGCCCTACCGCCCGCTGGACGAAGCGACGCTGGAAGGCATCGTCCTGACCAAGCTGGAAAAACTCCAGACGCGCTACAAGGCGGCGACGGGCAAGCACTTCGACTTCGACCCCGGCATCGTCAAGGCGGTGTTGGCCAAGTGCAGCTCGGCGGGCGCGCGGGATATCGAGAATGTGCTGATGGCGGAAGTGACGGGGAAGTTGGCGGAGTGGGTGTTGGAGTAACGAATATGAAAATAGGCAGCTTTAACGTTGAGAAGAACGGGCTTTCCTCCACCGATATCAAGCAGAGCCAGGTCGACACGTTTATCGACAACTGCTGCTCCAATAAATGTTGGGACGCGGACCTCGTCTTTATTTGCGAAGTGCACTCGGGGCAGCTTGAAAATTATCGGTCGAACTTGAGTGATAGATATCCAACCTACAACGTTTCAGCCTTTGCGGGAGGTTACTCGAATGGCTACATCGTGATGACAAAGGCTTTCAAACAGATTGAGGTCGTTGCCCAAGGAAACCTGAAGGGCCTCAATAGAGAACTCATCGCGGTGTATGCAACCGGGGTCGATGGGTATACCGGCTATGTATTTCTCGCACATTTCAAATCCGGGCAGACCACCCTGACCAAAAGTCAATTGATGAACTGCACGGCCTTGGATGGGAATTGGGTCGTCACCGGTGATTTGAATTACGAGTATGCCAATCTCAAGAAGCTCAACCCGCCGGGTATTGGCTACGAGTGCTGGAATGGTCAAGCCACTCAAGCAAAGGGAGGCATCCTCGATTGGGTTCTCGCCTCACCCAACGTCCAGGTGAAACCTGTCGACATAACCGGTATGGGCAATGAATTCGACATGAGCGGACCAGATCACCGCCCCATTCTTTTCGAGGTCAAATCCTGAACATGGCCGCACTGACAAAAATCCTGCTCCCATACGGATAGCCGAGACTCTGGATGCCCCGCCCCACCGACACCACCACCAGCCTGTCCCTCACCGCCTCGGCGCTGGCCGACCTGTACCCGGAAACGCTTTCCGGCAGCGAATCGCTGAACACCCTCGCTGGCCTGGCATTGGGCGGTTACAGCGCCACGGCACTCACCCTGGCAGATGCCATCGCCACCCATGCCACGGCCACCCTCCACAACGACGCCAACCAACGTCCCCTCGACGCCCTGGTCGCCGAAATCCACCAGCTCCCCGCCGATGCCACCGCCGACCGCTACCAGTTGGTCCTGCGTCCCTGGCTCTGGTGGCTGACGCTCGCCAGTAACAATCGGGTGTTCCAGAACAAGACCACCAGCGAGATCGTCACCGCCGTGTTCGATGTCCATGGTTTCAGCGATTACGAATTGAAGCTGACCGGCAGCTACAGCCCGCGTGAATACTGCGTGCAGTACGGCGAGACGGACTTTGCCTTCGTCTCGCGGCTGCTGGAGGAGGAAGGCATTTTCTGGTTCTTCACCCACGAGGCGGGCAAGCACACGCTGGTGCTGGGCGATAGCAACGACGCCTTCCCGCCCTGCCCCAATGCCACCACGGTGAACTACGTCGGTCAGCGGCCGGGGGAGCGCGAGCTGCATGGCATCCGCTCCGGGCAGGTGTGTTTGCAGGCGGTGGCCGGCGGGTATCGGGCGACAGATTATGAATTCACTACGCCGACCACTTCGCTGTACGGCCAGGCCGAGGCGGTAGCCGGAAGTTTTTCTGTCTACGAACACCCTGGTGGCTACTCCGCGAAGGCGCGGGGCGATGCCTTGGGCAAGCTGCGGATCGATGCGCTGCGTACCCAGGAAAAGCGCTTCATCGGGGAAAGCGATTGCCGCTGGCTGGTGCCGGGCCATTGGTTCACCCTCGCCGGGCATGACGATGCGACGCTGAACATCGACTGGGTGGTGACTTCGGTGACTCACGACGCCAGCCACCAGCACTACCGCAACCGCTTCGAGGCCATCCCCAAGGCCACCGCCTACCGTCCGCCGCGCACCACACCCAAACCACGCATGCACACCCAGACCGCCATCGTGGTGGGCAAGGCCGGGGAGGAAATCTGGACCGACGAACACGGCCGCATCAAGATTCAGTTCCCCTGGGATCGCGACGGCCAGAATGACGAGACCGCCTCCTGTTGGGTGCGCGTTGTGCTGCCTTGGAGCGGCAAGGGCTTCGGCATGCAGTTCATCCCGCGCATCGGCCAGGAGGTGATCGTCACCTTCATCGACGGCGACCCGGACCGGCCGCTGGTGACCGGCTGCGTCTACAACGGCGACAACGCCCTGCCCTATGCCCTGCCGGCGAACCAGACCCAGTCCGGCATCAAAACCAACTCGAGCAAGGGTGGCGGCGGCTTCAACGAGCTGCGCTTCGAGGACAAGAAGGACAGCGAGGAAGTCTTCCTCCAGGCGCAGAAGGACTTCAAGATCAACGTGCTCAACGACAGCACCGCCACCATCGGCCACGACGAGACCCAGACCGTGCAGAACGCCCGCACCCGCACGGTGAAGGAAGGCGACGAAACCATCACCCTGGAAAAAGGCAAGCGCACCGTCACCCTCCAGACCGGCAGCGACACCCTGGACGTGAAGGACACCCGCACCGTCAAGGTGGGCGGCGACCAGACCCACAGCACCGGCGGCAACTACAGCCACACGGTGACCGGCGACTACAGTCTGACGGTGGACGGCAACCTGACCATCAAGGTGACCGGCACCCTCACCCTGCAGAGCGGCGGCGACCTCACCGCCAAGAGCGATGCCAACCTCACCACCCAGGCCGGCATGGCGCTGACCGACAAGGCCGGGACATCCCTCACCAACCAGGCGGGGACCTCGCTGGACAACAAGGCCGGCACCACGCTGACCAACGACGCCGGCGTCAGCCTGACCAACAAGGGCGGCGCCGAGCAGACGGTGGACGGCGGCGGCATGCTGACCATCAAGGGCGGTCTGATCAAGGTGAACTGAGATGCACGACGGCAAACCCTCCGGAAATGTCACCCTGCGCCGGGGCGACGCGCAGTTGAACGGCATGCTCATGGACGGCGCGCTGGACGGCCCGGTGCGCATCGACGACAGCGGCCGGCCGCTGGCGACCCTCAGCTACCGCCTGGGCAGCCTGCACGGCCCGCTGGTGATGCTGCACCCCAACGGCAAACCCTCGGCGCGCCTGAACTACGCCAACGACCGCCTGCACGGCCCGGCCAGCTTCTACGCCGAACAGGGCTGGCTGCTGCGCCAGGCCAACTACCGCGACGGGCTGCTCCACGGCGAAGTGAAGACCTACTTCAGCGACGGCACCCTGGCCGAGCTGGAGCACTATCACGCCGGGCAGTTGCACGGGCTTTACCAGCGCTTCCACGCCAACGGCCGCACGGCATTGCGCTGCACCTATCGGCAAGGCGTGCTGGCCGAGCCGAAACAAGGTTTCGCCGAAGACGGCCGCCCGCTGGACGACGACGGCAAGCCGATGTCCCGCCTCACCTGGTGGTGGCGGCGTTGGAGCGAGGCGTCCGAGGTGTAGGAGTTTCCCGTTTTTTGTAGGAGCCAGCTCTGCTGGCGAGGCTTTTGCGTGATCCCATTCGCGAGCAGAGCTCGCTCCTACGAAGCGAAGCCCGACGCCGTGTAGGGGCGAATTCATTCGCCCAACCCAACCCTCGCCGGGCGAATGAATTCGCCCCTACACGTGGTGTTCCGTAGCCCGAATAAGCGTCAGCGCAATCCGGGAAGCGCTTCCTGCATCGAGGTTCGACTGGCTCCAAAAAACGCAGGCGCACGGCGCTCCTGCTTGTTCTTCCTTGCGTCCCGACCTATCCTGCGCCGGCCACGGTCAATCCCGTGGCCGGGTTTGACAGCCTGATGCAAAGGCGCGATCAGCGCTATGGCGCATGCAAAAACGGCGTATGTTTTTGCAGGCTCCCGCACGCCATCAATTTGGTGGTGCTTTATGGCAGATCGCGTGGGGAGACCCTTGTGGTCTGCCGGCTCCTTTGCCCGGTCTGTCAACCCTGCGCGGTCTGCCACCCTTCGATTGACAGCGACAGGTGGCGGCTCCTTAACCAGCAAAGGAATCCCACCATGCATGACGCTCTCACTCCTCACACTTTCCTTCGCTACAACCGCCCCCTGCGCGGCGTGATGATCGACAACCAACCTTGGTTCGACGCTCAAGACTTCTGCCGGCTCATCGGCCATCGCCATCCCCAGCGAATTACCCGGATGATGGAGGACGACCAGATTCGTACCGTGCGTTTCCTCCACGCCAGCGGCGGCGAAGAAGACGCACAGGTCATCAACGAATCCGGTATCTATCGGGCTCTCGGTCGATACCCCCACCCGGAAAACCGCAGCCTGCGTCGCTGGCTCAATGTCGAGGTGATCCCGGCGCTGCGCGATGCCTTCTCGACCGAGACACAACAGCCTCGCCGCACCCAGATGACCTGGGCTTCTCAGCGGGTGAGCCTGCTGGAATGGCAAGGCAAACTGTGGGTGCCGCTGGACAGCCTGCCGTGGTTTGGAACGCGGCCCATGGAGGAGGCTGGAGGCGGTTTGTTGAAGCGCTGGTTGCGCTGACGAAGGGTGAGTGAATTCACCCCTACAAGGAACGGCACTCTGGCCGAGCTGGAGCGCTAACCACGCCGGCCAGTTGCACGAGCTTTACCAGCATCGAACCGAAACAGGATTTCACGGAAGCTGGGAATCTCTATTCCTGGATGCATCATCCCAGGCCAGTGTCGGGAAATGCTGACGCATCGAGGAAGCGCGATGCTCAGGAGAACCTGAGCGCAGGGCTTACGGGGTGGACTCGAACGAGTAGCTCATCTCGCCGATGAATTTCCGGTTGGGGCCAAGAGGAAGGAGCAGTGCCGTCTCCCTGATGACTTTCTCGCCATCGACGATGAGCACCAACTTGTACGCGGCAAAGACGTAGAAGGTAGAGACGACGTGATGGATGCGCTCGAGCTCGACCACTGTTCCGGCGCTTGGCAAATTCCACGCCGCCCGCAGTTCCTCCTTGGTTTCCGCAACGAAGCGGCTGCGCCGGTTGCCGGTCAGGTCGGTGACACGCGCACTGCTGCGGGTCTGGACGTCTTCGATCAAGGCCAGTCGTGCTTCGACATCTCCTGATCGCCATGCCTCTTCGTAAGCGATCAGCTTGTTGGTCAGCTCCACGGGCGCTTCGACGTCGAAGGGTTGTGCCCATGTCGGCTCGGCCCAGAAGAAATGGCCGGCAACGCCGTCAGGCCATGTCGTGAAGAGGAACACGCCCCGTTGCGTAAGCGTGGGGCCATCCGGCAAGACGAATTGGTTGTAGCGCGAATCGATGAGGTCATACCACGTGCCCGAAAGCTCACTGAGGCGCTGTTCACCGCCCGGGTTGGAGACCCGGGTGTAATTGGCGGAAAAGAACTGCCAGATATCTTCCAAACTGAAGAGCGTTTTGAAGAAATCGATCTCCCCGTTCGCATTCGACTTCATGAATACGAAGTTTTGATCCCAGGAACTGGTCGTCGAGACCATGGCATCAGCATTGTTGGTGAGCGCCGCAAGGGCTTGGGCGGTCACTACCTCGACGGTTGTCGATGCCGTATGCGGAAATTCCAAGCCACGCGAACAACCACCCTGTCCGGACTTCGCGTCGGAGCTGTCCACAGTACTCAGAGATGAGGCCATGACTGCCGAGCTACCTACTACCGCCGCCGATGCACCAAGTGCACCGATTACGCCAAGTACCTCTCTGCGGGTTACCTCTTTTCCTTCTTTCATTTTTCATCCCTCTTGCGATTCATGTTTGGTGAAGCGCTTTGAAGGTATGCCAGGGCTCCGTGCGTTCGGCGGAAGACGCATCACAGTTGCCATCCTCAGTGCGTCACAATTGCGGCAATCCCTAACGAGCCGGGCATTGGTGGCCGAGGTGGCTTCGAGCCAGTCGGTGACCGGAATTCGCCTATTGTCCAGATGATGCTCATCTACACCGTTTTTGTAGGAGCCAGCTCTGCTGGCGAAGCTTTTGTGCAAGGAAATTCGCGAGCAGAGCTCGCTCCTACAAAGCGAAGCCCGACTCCGTGTAGGGGCGAATGAATTCGCCCCTACGGGAGTAGCCCGGATAAGCGCCAGCGCAATCCGGGTCTAGGGAATCAGCATCTGCACCTGCCCGGGGTAGACGACCTTGATTACCCCGGCCCAGGTACACATCAGCGTGCAGTTGGCATCCAGCGCCGGCATGTTGCCGAGCAGCAGGGTCGGCACCCCCGGAATCCAGGGCGTGGCGGTAGCGGGAATGCAAGGCATGGGGGTCAACGCGCCCATGGCTGCGGCGGTCGCCGAGGCGACGGTGGGATTGGCGAGGCTCTGGCACATGCCGAAGGTGGTGATATTGACCAGCGGGATGTAGTCCATGATGTTCGCCGCCGGCATGCCTCCGATCAGCGTCCGGTTCACGGGCAGCACGTTGAGCGTCGCGGGCGCGGCGCCGAAGCTGCATTGCAGCGTGGCGCCGGAACACACGTGCGGGCATCCCATCCTGTGCACCTCCTTGCCGGGTTCGATGGTGAACGCCGCAAGCATAGCTGCTTTTCTGGCGAGGCTTTTGCGCAAGCGATTCGCGAGCAGAGCTCGCTTCCCAAAAGCTCTTCGAGTAGAGGCGAATTTATTCGCCTGCCTTGGCTACGTTGGGCGAATAAATTCGCCCCTACAGAACTGCAGCGAACCTTGAATCATTCGTCCATTGGCATCTCATGCAAATTGAAAATCCCTGGGAACCCCATTCTAGAGCGCCCCACTCAGGTCAGGCAGCGAATTGCAAGGCTGCCATTTCATCTGTAGGAAGGAGCATCAAATGGGAAACTGTATCGGCGGAATTCGCACAACGGATCACATTCGGTCCCATGAGACCCACGAGGACGGTGGGGCTCATGCCCGCCAAGCAGAGGCAAGTCAGATTCAAGGTCAACTCGCTCAGTTGCAGCGCGAAGGGTTGAGCCAGCGGCAGCTTAATCAGCTCCGTACTCAGCCGGAGCTGCAGACGCGTTACGAGCGGTTAATGAGAGCCACGAGAACCGTTCAGGAGCTGGCGCACCTGCACGCCCATGGTTTGACAAACGACAGCACTCTCGATCTGACCGAGCAAAACACACATGGTATGCGGGTTGCCATGCAGTCCTTGACCGAGAGCTGGAGTGCCCTGCGTGAAGCCATCAATGGCTCGATGCAGCGTAACGCCGGACTAGAGCGCACGGCGACACAACGCTTCGATGACCGTTACCGACAAGTCATCACGGTCATCAATCCGGGTCAAAACACGCCCAGTTTCATCGCCACGCCCTACCGTTGACGGTTCGCATTGGCCGCCTCACTCGTTGGAAATCCTCAACTGCTGGCGCATCCGCTGGTTTTCCCGCTGCAGCTCGCGCAGGTGGAAGGCGTCGCGCAGTTGGTGGCGCAGGTCGTCCGGTTCCCAGGGTTTGCTGATGAAACGGTGGATGACGCCGGAGTTGATGGCCTTGAGGATGCTCGGCACTTCGCTGCTGTTGCTCAGGGCCATGCGCACGATGTCGGGGTAGATGACACGTACCCGACGCAGCAGGTCGACGCCGTTGGTGTCGGTCAGGCGCAGGTCGGTCAGGATCACGTCGACCGGGTTGGTGGCCAGCAGGCGGAAGGCCTCCATGCCACTGCCGGCGATGAGCAACTGGTAGCTTTCCAGGCCCAGCTCGCGTTGCAGGATCGATAGGTTGTTAGCCTCGTTGCCGACGATCAGCAGGTAGTGCTCGGTGCTGTCGAGGATGCGCTCCGGAAGCGAGAGCAGGCCGCCGTTCTGCAGGAATTGCAGGCAGGCCTGGGCCGGCAACGGCGGTGAGTAGAAGTAGCCTTGCAGCTCGTCGCAGCCGGCACGACGCAGGAAGCTGAGCTGCTCGGCGTTCTCCACCCCCTCGGCGATCACCCGGATACCGAAGTTGTGGCCGATGGAGATCATCGAGCGGGTCAGCGAGGCGCTGTCCGGCTCGGTCAGCACGTCGGCGACGAAGCTGCGATCGATCTTCAACTGGGCGAAGGGGAAGCGCTTGAGGTAACCCAGCGAGGAGTAGCCGGTCCCGAAGTCGTCGATGGAGAAGCGGATGCCCAGGGCGCTGAGTTGCTGCATCTTGAGCAGTACGTCCTCGGCGTTGTTCATCAGGATGCTTTCGGTCATCTCGATCTTGATCAGGCGCGGCGAGGTGCCGGTCCGGGTGAGGATTTCCGCTACCCGGGCGACGTAGTTGGCTTCCATGAAGCTGATCGCCGAGAAGTTCACCGCGATGGCGAGGTCACGCGGCAGATCGCTACGCCACTGATGCAACTGATGGCACACCGCTTCGAGCACGTAGAAGTCGATGGCGACGATCCAGCCGGTTTCCTCCGCCAACGGGATGAAGTCCATTGGCGGCACGGTCTTTCCCTTGCGGCTCCAGCGCACCAGGGCCTCGAAACCGCACAGGCGGCCGTTGTGCAGGTCGAGCTGGGGCTGGTAAACGACCAGGTATTCGCTGTGCTGGAGGGCGTAGCGGACATCCCGCTCCAGCTCGAGGCGCTTCTGCACCTGGGCGTTCATCTCCGGCATGAAGGCGCAGATGCGGTTCCGCCCCTGGTGCTTGGCCTGGTACATGGCGGTGTCGGCGTTGCGCAGCAGTGTGCCGGCGTCCCGCCCGTCGCTGGGGAAGCAGCAGAAGCCGATGCTGCAACTCACCACCAGTTCCTGGCCTTCCAGCTCCATGGGCTCGGCGATGCGCTCCTTGAGGTGTTCGAGCCAGGCGATTTGCTTGTCGAGCTGGTCGGTATGGGCCAGCAGGATGATGAACTCGTCGCCGCCCAGGCGCGCGACGGTATCCACCTCGCCGACGTTTTCCAGCAGGCGGGCGGCGACCATGCGCAGCAGTTGATCGCCGGCGTTATGGCCCATGCCGTCGTTGATCAGCTTGAAATGGTCGATGTCGAGGAAGGCCAGGGTGAAGGAAGTGCCGTCGCGGCTGGCGAAGGCGATGGCCTGGCGGATGCGGTCGTGCAGCAGGTTGCGGTTGGGCAGCCCGGTGAGGCTGTCGTGGTTGGCTTGGTGTTCCAATTCTTCCTGGTAGCGCTTGCCGGCGGTGACGTCGTCGAGGATGCCGACGAAATGGCTGACCTTGCCCCGGTCGTTGACCACCGGCGCCACCTTGAGGTCGTTCCAGAATTCGGAGCCGTCCTTGCGGTAGTTGCGCAACAGGCTGCCGCCCTCCTCCTCGGCGCGCAGCGCCCGGCGGATGCTTTCCAGTTCCGGCTGCTGCCGGTTCTCGCCCTGCAGGAAGCGGCAGTTGCGCCCCACTACTTCTTCGGCGCTGTAGCCGGTGATGCGTTCGAACGCCGGGTTGACGTAGACGATCGGCTGGTCCGGCTGCTCGTTGTCGGTGATGACGATGGCATTGACGCTGGCTTCGATGGCGCGGGTGCGGATGCGGATGTCCAGGTCGCGCTGGCGCTGGGCGGTGATGTCCTGGATGACGACGATGGCACCCTGGATCACGCCGCCGCTGTCGAGGAAGGGTACCGCCGAGTTGAGGATGGTCTTGTGCTCGCCGTTGAAGGTTTCGATGTCGATGACTTCGTTGCGCGAGACTTCGCCGTTGTGCACGGCGCGGACCATGGCCCAGTCGTCGCGGGACAGCGGTTCACCGGTTTCGGCCCAGCGGCCCTTGTATTGTCCATAGCCTTCCAGCCCGGCCGGGAGGTTGCCGCCCCAGATCAGGCTGCTCTCCGGGTTGCTCATGATCAGCCGGCCTTCCTTGTCGGCGACGAAGACGCCCACCGGCAGGCTGTCGAGAATCTTGCGCAGCAGCGTCTCGCTCTGTTGCAGGGCCAGGGTGCGCTGCTCGACCAGTTGCTCCATGCTCTCGAATAACCGCGCCCGCCCCAATGCCATGGCCAGTTGGCGACCGATCGAGGCCAGGGCGTTCAGCGCATCCTGCGGCCATTCCTGGGCCCCGCTGTGGACCACGTTGAGCATGCCGATGGTCTCGCTGCCGAGCACCAGCGGGATGCTGGCATGGTACCCATCGCCCACCCGCTCCAGCGCCGGGCAGCCGAGGATGTTGCTCGGCGTGTTGAGCCGGTCGCTGAACCAGGCGTGCCGGCAGGGGCAGTTGGCGGCGCAGCGCGCCAGGTTTTCGAGCGAGTAGTCGCGCCCCTTGCCGTAGGCTCCGCCGACCCGCACGGTTTCGCGTGGGTCCTTGGGGTCGCAGAGCAGCAGCCAGGCGCCCTTGGCATCCGGGAAGCTGAGAATGCGCTTGAGCGCGGCCTCGATGACGCTCTGCTCGCTCTGCGCGTCGGTCAGGCCGGTGGTGAAGTGGAACAGGCTGTTGAGCACCGAGTTGGTCTTCGCCAGTTCGTCGTGCTTGGCCTGCAGTTCATGATTCAGCCGCACGCCCTGCTCATAGGTGGAAATCAGCAGGTCGAGAATCTGCTGCCGGCTCGCGGTGATGAAGTGACGCTCGCCCTCCAGCACCACCTCGACACCCATCTGTACCCGTTCGTGGTTGCGCAGTTCGAGGTTGACCAGGAAATAGCGGATGCGCGACATCAGGTACTTCTCGTCGAAGGGCTTGACGATGAAGTTGTCGGCGCCCGAGGCCAGCCCGTGCACGACATCACGGGCATCCGCCAGCGAGGTCACCAGGATCACCGGGATGAACTGGGTTTCGGGCTGGCTCTTGAGGCGGCGGCAGAGTTCGTAGCCGTCCATTTCCGGCATCACGATGTCGCTGATGACGATGGTCGGGCGGCGTTCGGCGATGCTGGCCAGGGCTTCGACGCCGTTATGCGCGACCCTCACCGTGCAGCCGGCGGACTCCAGCAGGTACTGAAGCTCCGTCGCCTGGGTTGGGCTGTCCTCGACGACGAGGATTTCCGCGTTGCTGTACATGGCTTACTCCTTGTTGCCCTGGACAACCGGACTTGTCTGCGCCGCGAGCCGGTTCAACCTCTCGGCGATTTCCTTGGGGGGAAGCACGTGCCGCGCGACTGCCAGCGCCGCCCGGGGCATGGAGTCGATCACCGCGCTGGAAGGTTCCTGAACCAGGGTCAGGGCCCCGGCCCGGAACAATTCCGCCAACCCATCCGCACCGTCCCGTCCCATTCCCGACAGTTGGATGGCAATCGTGTGCCGGCCGAAATGCCGGGCCAACGAACGGAAAAGATAGTTCGCCGAAGGCCGGATGTAATCCTCGGGGGGCGCATCGTCCAGGAATACGCGACGATTCGCGTTGAAACCGAGATGGAAACCGTCGGGCACCAGGTACACCTGGTTCGGCGCCAGCGCCTGGTCCTGCTCGGCGAGGCTGACCGGTATCGGCGTGAAGCCCGCCAGCCAGTCGCGGAAGCTGGGCATGAAGCCCGCGGCGATGTGCTGGACGATCACCACGGGCCAGGGCCACGGCGGCTGTACGGCCTGCAGCAGGGACTTGAGCGCCACCGGCCCGCCGGCGGAAGCGGCGATGGCGACGATCAGCGCCGGGACCATGGCCACCTCGTCGCCCTTCTCCGACGCCGGCTTTCTGCGGACCTTGCCGGCGAGCCGCGAGCGGCGAACGATCTTGACCTTGGACATGCTACGCAGGGTACGCAGCAGTTCGTCGACGCGTTCTTGGAAGCCCTCGACGCTGGGGCCGCCGGGTTTTTCCAACACGGCCAGGGCCCCCGCCTCCAGGGCGCGGATGGCGGTTTCCGAGTCCTTGGGATTGGCGCTGGCGGTGATGACCACCACCGGCAAGGCATAGCGTTCGAGTATCTGCGCCGTGGTTTCGTAGCCGTCCATGCCCGGCATGTGCACATCCATGGTGACGATGTCGGGCGTGAAACGCGCCAGCACCGCCAGGGCCTGCTCGCCATCGGCCGCCTCCATCACCTCGCAGCCTTCGCTTTCGAGAATGGCCCGCAACAGTTGGCGCAACACCGGTGAATCGTCCACGATCAGCACACGCATGCGCTCGTCCCTCAGTCAGATCAACCGGCGAATGGCATCGAGCAAGGTTTCCTGCTCGAAACCACTCTTCACCAGGTAGGCGTTGGCGCCCGCTTCGAGCCCGCGGGCTCGGTCTTCGGCGGAATGCAGGGCGGTCACCAGGACCACCGGCAGCTCGGACAGCTCGCGGTCGGCACGAATCCGGGCGGTCAGGCTGAAGCCGTCCATGCGGGGCATTTCGACATCCGAGACCAGCAGGTCGAACTGGCCCTGCTTGAGGGCGTTCCAGGCTTCCAGGCCGTCGTTGGCCGTCGCGACCTGATAGCCGGCCGCCTCCAGGATGGTTTTCAGCAGGCCCCGGGAGGTGAAGGAGTCTTCGGCGATCAGGAGGCGCTGGACCTTTTTCTCCGCAGCTTCCCGCGAGGCCAGGGCCGGACCGCTGCTGATCGTGCCCAGGGCACTCTGGTAGAGGTCTTGGGGATGCAGGATGGGCACCAGCCGGCCGTCGCCCAGCACCGTGGCGCCCAGCAGGTTGGGGACGCGGATCAGTTGCCGTCCGAGGTTCTTGACGCTGATTTCCTGATCTCCCAGCAATTCGTCGATCAACAGCGTGAAGCGATCTCCGCGCACTTTGAGCAACAGGGCCAGCAGTTCGCTGCCATTGATCGGTGTCGGCTCCAGGCCCAGCACTTCGGCGAGGGTCCAGACCGGCAGTACCTGTTCGCCAACCACCAGCGAAGGCCGGTTCTCCAGGCGCTTCATCGCCGTGTCCGGCAGCCGCAGACAGCGCTCCACAGCCAGGGCCGGGACGGCAAATACACGCTCGGCCACGCGCACGATCACCGCACGGAAAATCGACAGGCTGATCGGCAGGTGCAGGCGGAAGCAGGTCCCCTGCCCCGGTCTGGACTCCGTCTCGACATGCCCGCCGATCCGTTCGACCGCCTGTTCCACGATGGCCATGCCCAGACCGCGCCCGGACAGGTCGGTAATGATCGTGCTGCTCGACAGGCCCGAGGCGAACACCAGCGCCTGTGCCTCCCCGGTAGACAACTCGGCCGCCTGTTCGTCGCTCATCAGGCCGAGCTCCACGGCACGCTTCTTCAGCCGCTCGACGTCGATGCCCTGGCCGTCGTCGCGTATCCGCAGTTCGAAGCGGTCGGCGGCCTCCTGGAGCAGCTCGATCTCGATCCGCCCCACTGCCGGTTTGCCCTGCGCGGTACGCACGTCGGGTGGCTCGATCCCATGGTCGACGGCGTTGCGCAGCAGGTGGGTGACGACCGGTCGCAGCTCATCGAGGATGCGCTTGTCGATCTGTAGAGTCTCGCCGCGCATGTGCAGTTCCAGACGCTTTCCGGCCTGGACGGCAAGGTCCTGGGCCATGGCCGGCAGGCTTTCCAGCAGGCTGCGGCCGGACAGCAGCAGGACGTCCTCCAGCCCTTCGCGCAAGTTCTCCGAGAGCTGTGCCAGTCCCAGAGCCAGATGCTGCCCCGCCTTGACCAGGCGGACGGCCTCGAAATGCTGGCGATCGAGCTGCGCCAGGCTCCAGTCCACGTAGTCGAGCAGGTTCTTCAGGGCATCGCGCAGGCTGGGGGCCAGCTCGTCCAGGCCGGCACGCAGGGGCTTAAGGGTCTCCTGGCCGAGCAGTTGCCTCGCCCGTTGTGGCTGGAAGCTGTCGGCAAGCGCCTTCAGGGCCCGCGCATGGGCCTGCGCCTCGAGCTTGTGCTGGAGCAGGGTTTCGCTCTGGAACAGCAAGGCGTCCAAGCGCGGGGCGGAGACCCGCACGGTCGCCGGATCGGCTGGCATGGCGGTGCTCTGCACGGGCGGCACGTTTTCCGGCAGGACCACCGCCTCGCCTTCCGCAGCCGCCTCCAGGCTTTCGATCAACTGGGTTTGATCGTCTTCGTCCAGTTCCTGGCCGGCCTGAAGTCCCTGCACGGCATGCAGGGCATACCGGCACAGCTCGACGTGTTCCGGGGTCAGCGTCAGTTGGCCATGCCGGGCCGCGCTGAGCAGGCTTTCCCAGGCATGGCAGAGACGCTCGATGGCGCCCAATCCGGCAGCTCTGGCGGCGCCCTTGAGGCTGTGCACTTCACGGAACAGGGATTCGATGGACTCGGCGGTGGCGCTCGCCTCGCGCCAGTTGGCCAGCCCGACGGCCAGGACGCCGAGACGCTCCTCCGCCTCGACCCGGAAGCTGGCCAGTAGGCGTTGCCGCAATGCCTCGCGATCAAGGGGCATGATGGGCTCACAGTTTGAACTTGGCGGCCAGGCCTTTCAGCTTCAGGCCCAGTTGGTGGAGGTTCTTCGCCGCCAGGTCGACCTGGCGGGCACCGCCGACGTTGTCCTGGCTGGCCTGGCGAATGCTTTCGACGGCGCTGACCACCTGGTCCATGCCGATCATCTGCTGCTGGCTGGTGGCGGCGATCTGCATCGCGACTTCGCTGGAATCCTCGATGTTCCGGCTCAGGGCGCGGATCGCCTCGCCCGCTGCCTGGGCGCGCTGGTAGCCGCTTTCCACCGCCTTGCTGCCTTGCTCGGCGAGCAGCACGGCCTTGGTCATGGCCTTCTGGATGTCGCCGAGAATGCCCCGGACCTGGGCAGTCGCCTGCTTGGATTGGTCGGCCAGCGCCTTGACCTCCTGGGCGACCACGGAGAACCCCTTGCCGGCCTCGCCGGCCTTCACCGCCTCGATGGAGGCGTTGACCCCCAGCAGGTTGGACTGTTCGGCCAGATCGCCCACCGACGCGACGATCTCGCCGATCATCTGGCTCTGCTCGCCGAGACGCATGATGCTTTCCGCCACCGCCTGCATCTGCTCGCGGATCTGGCTCATGCCCTGCAACGTTTCCTCCACCGACTGGCGCCCATCCTGGGCCACCTGGCGGGTGCGCTCGGTGTTCTCCGCCACCATCTGCGACTTGTTGCCGGACAACACGGCGGTCTGTTTGACCTCTTCGACGGTGGTGGCGATCTCGCTGATGGCGGTCGCGGTTTCCTGGGCGCCTGCGGCCGTCTGCGCCGTGGCCGCGAGAATTTCCTCGCTGGACGAGGCCAGCACGGAGGTGCTTTCGTTCAACTCGGTCACCAATTCCCGCAGGTACTGGCTCATGTTGACGAAGGCCTGGCCGAGCCGCCCGACTTCGTCCTGGCGGGCGCTGTCGGGGATTTCCCGGGGGATTTCGCCACGGGCGATCTGCTCGGCCCAGCCGGTCAGGCGCGACAAGGGACGGGCGATGTGCTGGCTGAGCAGCCAGGCGAACAACGCGCCGCTCACCAGCAGCGCCAGGCCGAGAATCAGCACGCGCTCGCGCTGCGCCTCGAGGATGGCTCCCGAACGTTCCAGCGACTGGGCGACACGTTGGTCGGTCAGCGCGGTCAGCTTCAGGCCGAGGGCATGGATCTTGTTCATCCGCTCCAGTTGGATACCCATGATCAACGCCCGCGCCTCCTCGATACGGCCTTCGCGAATCAGCGGAATGATCTGGTTATCGCGCGTACTGGCGTTCAGCGCGCGGGTTTCTTCGATCTGCTCGAGGAGTTCGCGACCCTCCTGGTCATCCTTCAGGCCGGCGCGTAGGCGCTCCACCACCCGGTTGTTCTCTGCGGTAATGCGGCGGATTTCCGCTTCGTATTCGGCACTCTGCGGACCAGTTTCCTGACTGATGGCCATCAGCAGTTCGGCACGCTGGGCATTGATGTTGATGCGCAGTTCCTGCACCGCCGAGATGCGCTCGAAGCTGCGCTTGAATTGCTCCTCCTCCGTCTCTTGTAACCCGACGAAGCGCTCGAGGGTGCTGTACATCAAGGTGCCGAAGCCGAGAATCAGCACACCGAAAGCGAAAACCAGCTTGCTGCCGATGCGCAGATTCATCAGGTAATCGAGCATGTTCATGTCTCCTTGCGCCCTATCCATCGATTTCCACGCGCAGGCTGGCATCGCCCAGCAAGCGCGCACCATCCAATACCGTCCATTGCGTCGGTGTCACCCCGAGCAGATAGCTGGCCCGGACGCCGGTCAGGCTGGCCATGCCGCTCTGCAAGGTGGCTTTCTCCAAGGACTGGATGCCCAGTACCCGGTCGACCAGCAGACCGAATTCCATCGACTCGTCCTGCAGTACGACGAGGAAGTTCTTGTCGGCCAGCCCGCTGACCGGCAATTCGAAGAGGATGCGCAGGTCCAGCACCGAGACGATGCGGCCGCGCACGTTGACGATACCCAGCACGTAGGCGGGCGTTCCGGGTAACGGGGTGTACTGGGCGAGCGGCAGGACCTCCGCCACGTGCCGGCTCTCCACGGCATAGGTCTCGCCGCCGAGGCTGAACGCCAGGACTTCCAGGAACGCATCCGGTACTTCCTGCTCCGGGCGCCGGGCCCATTCCCGGGTTCGTTCCAGCAGACGTTGCTCGCGTTCCTCGGCACTGAGGGCGAAGCCACTTTCGATGCGCCGCTCCAGCTCGTCCAGGCTTTGGCGGATGCGCGTCCAGGCCGCCGCATCACGGTTATCGGGGTTGGCCACGGCCCTGTTCCTCCCTGAGTTGTTCGCAGAGGCGCCGCAACTGGCCGCCGCTCATGCCATCGCCATGGGGAACCGGGGCGTCCTCCGGCAGCCGGACGAGCAGTTCCAGACACACCCGCAAGGCCTTGTCGGCAGCGGCCGGGTTGCCTGCTTCACGCATCAGGCGGGCCTGCAGGAAATGCCCGAGGATGAAGTCCGGGTCCAGGTAGAGGGCTTTCTGCAGGGCCTGTCGGGCGGCCTTGGTGGAGCCGTTCTGGTGTGCGAGCAAGGCCAGCAGCCAATAGCA
The DNA here is from genome assembly GCF_002091635.1 of Pseudomonas indica NBRC 103045. Lineage (GTDB taxonomy): Bacteria > Pseudomonadota > Gammaproteobacteria > Pseudomonadales > Pseudomonadaceae > Pseudomonas_M > Pseudomonas_M indica. The sequence goes on from NZ_BDAC01000002.1 coordinate 63,378, forward strand.
GGTCGCCGAGTCCGGCTCCAGGCTCAGGGCACGTTGCAGCCAGTTCTCGGCCTCGACCGCCTGTTGCTGGTCGGCCCAGCAACGCGCCATCAGTTGGCAGGCGCGGCTTTTCTCGGCCACGCCGAGGGATGGTAGCGACAGGTAGTCGAGCAGGTGTTGCCGGGCCTGGTCGTAATGGCCGCCGGCATAGGCCGCGCAGGCTTGTTCCCAATGACGCTCCGATTGCGCCGGCGCCGCCAGGGGCTGTCGCTCCGGCTCGCTCCGAGGCACCGGAATGTGTGGGGCGATTGGAGCGCGACGTCGAGGCGTGGGGGCGTCGTACGTCGCCTCTGCACGCGGGCTGCTCGCTTGCTGCCGTACCAAAGCGTAGTTGCTGGCCGCCCAGCGCCCGCGCAGTCCGGCCTGGGTGGCGATGCCCGCCTCCACCGCGCTGAGCAACAGCAGACCGTCGTCGCTCAGGCAACGGAGCAAGCCTTCCAGCGCCTTCGTGGCCTGTTCCGGGGAGAAATACATCAGCACGTTGCGGCAGAGAATCAGGTCCAGGCCGGCGAAGCCCTGGCTCGGGTTGGGCAAGGCGCCGCTGGCCAGGTTGTAGCGGACGAAACGGATGCGTCCGCGCCAGGCCGGCTTGACCCGCCAGCCACGCCCTTCGGCCTGGAAGAAGCGCGTGGTGAACAGCTCGTCGTTATGACGCAGGGCATTGCGGCCGTAACGGCCCTGCTCCGCCACGTTCAGGAAGCTGGCATTGATGTCACTGGCGATCAGCTCGAGGTTCCAGCGTGTGCGCTCGGCACCGAGCAGATCGTCGAGAAGGAACAGCAGGCTGTAGGCCTCTTCGCCGGTACAGCAGCCCGCGCTCCAGACCCGCAGGTGGCGCGAACCCTCCTGGCGGCGACGCATCAGCAGCGGTGCCAGGAACTCGTAGGCCAGCCAGTCGAAGACGTCCGGGTCGCGGAGGAAATAGGTTTCGCCGACGGTCAGCGCCGGCGTCAGGCTTTGAATCCGGCCGTCGTCCCACTCGCTGGCAGCCAGCTCGGCCAGCCAGCCGGCCGGGTTGTCGATGTCCTGTTCCAGCGCCAGGAGACGCAGGCGCTTGAGCAGTTCGTCCGGCCGTGCGCCATAGTCGCTCCCCAGGTGCCGGTGAACCTTGCGCACCAGGGCATCGAGCACGATGCCGGAACCCTGCGACTCAGGGCGAATCATCGGCGGACTCCCGATTCTGCAAGGCGCTGTCCAGCAAGGCTTCGTCGCTCTCGGAGAGCAGGCGCTCGACATCCTGGATCAACAGCAGCCCTTCGGCGGTCCGCACGACGCCGCTCAGCAATTCGCTGGGAACACTGGGGTGCGGGGCAGGTTGGAAGTCTTCGGCGACGCAGACAGTGACCGTCTCCACCGCGTCCACCGGCACCACCAGTTGACGCCGCTGGGTCTGCAGCCATAGATAGGGTTGCCAGAGCGCGGCCGGAGGCGAATCCCAATCGAAACGCCGTGCCAGATCGATCACCGGCAGGATGCTGCCGCGCACGTTGACCAATCCGCTGACCGTCGCCGGCGCGCCGGGCAGCGGCGTACCGACCAGCGCCGGCAGGACTCTGACCACTGTTTCCAGGGTAACCGCAAGGCGATGTCCAGACAGCCAGAACGGCAACACCTGTGCATGCATGAAGGCTTCCTTGTCGCGATATCTACCCCTTCACCCTAGCTCAAGGTCTGTAGGCGTCCAGCCGGCCAGTGGAACGTATCAGTGCGCCAAAAGCAGGTTTCTGCGCTACCCGGTCGCATCCATGTGGACGGCCACACGTGCTAAGGTTGCGCCGGTTCTCAACCACGGACTTCAAGGAGCGCAGGCAAGATGCGATTTCGTCTATTGGCTACCACGGTGCTGGCACTGTTCTGCGGCGTTGCCCCGGCCCATGAATTCGAAGTGGGCTCACTGGAAATCGATCATCCCTGGTCACGCGCGCTGCCGCCCAATGCACCGGCGGGCGCCGCTTATTTCACCATCGTCAACAAGGGCGAAGAAAACGACCGGCTGGTTGGCGTGCAGACGCCCAAGGCGGGCAGCGCCATGCTGCACACCACGGTCCAGATCGGTGAAATGATGAAGATGCAGCATCTGGATTCCATCGCCATCCCGGCGGGCGGCAAAGTGGAATTCAAGCCCAACGGCAATCACGTGATGCTGATGGGGCTGAAAGAGCCGCTGGTGGACGGCGAGCGCTTCCCCCTCACCCTGGAATTCGAAAAAGCCGGCAAGGTCGAGGTGGAAGTGGTGGTCGGCCCGGCTGCGGAAGAACAGTCGCCCCACCACCACTGAAATGAGTCAGCCGTTCGCCTCCGGGTAACGGCTGACCTCGATCAGGTTGCCATCGGGGTCGCGGAAATACACCGACTCGATGGGGCCCAATGCGCCGGTCCGTGCGACCGGCCCCTCCTCCACGTCGATCTTCTGCTCCTTCAGGTGCGCCAGCACCCTGTCCAGCGGCCAACACGTGATCAGGCAGAGATCGATCGCTCCGGCCGTGGGGCGGGCGGCCTTCGGCTCGAACTCGCGACCGACCTGATGCAGATTGAATTTTTGCTGGCCGAAGACCAGGGCACTGCGTCCCTGGCCGAAGGTTTCGTGGCGCATCCCCAGCACCCGCTCGTAGAACGCAACGGTACGTGGAATGTCGGCGACAGTGAGAACCAGATGGTCGAGACGTTCGATCATGTGTATCGGTCCAGAAGGTGGAAACGGGGTAACGACAGGTGCCAGCGGATCGCCGCCAGGCGGGTGAACAGCACCACCAGCATGGCGATGCCGGTGTCCAGCCAGTGCGGCGTCCCCAGTTCACGCAGGGTGATGAACACCAGGGAGCCAAGGATGCAGGCCGTGGCGTAGATTTCCTTGTGGAAGATCAGCGGAATCTCGTTGCAGATCACATCGCGCATTACGCCACCGGCCACGCCAGTCATGACGCCCATGATCACCGCCGTGCTGAGCGGCACCTGATGCTGCAGGGCCACTTCGGTACCGATGACGGTGAACACGGCCAGGCCAAAGGCGTCGGCCACCAGCAGGCCGGTCTCGTGGATCGGTCGGGTCAGGCGCACCCACACCACTGTCCCGACCGCCGCCAGGGAGGCGACCAGAATGTAGGTGTCGTCGCGGATCCAACTGACCGGGTGATTGTCGAGGATCAGGTCGCGCAAAGTGCCGCCGCCCAGGGCGGTGACGATGGCGATCACCAGCACGCCGAACAGGTCCATGGACTTGCGCCCGGCCATCAGCGCCCCCGTGATGGCGAAGACGGCGACACCGAACAGGTCGGAGAAATAGAACAGGTTCTCCATGTCCTCAGATCGCCGTCGGGATGCGCATGGTGACGAACTCTTCGGCCGCCGTGGGGTGGATGCCGATGGTGTCGTCGAATACCCGCTTGGTGGCGCCGGCCTTCAGCGCCACGGCCAGCCCCTGGATGATCTCGCCGGCTTCCGGGCCGACCATGTGGCAGCCCAGCACGCGGTCGCTCTCGGCATCCACCACCAGCTTCATCAGAGTGCGTTCGAGGCTGTCGGTGAGGGTCAGCTTCATCGGTCGGAAGCGGCTCTCGTAGACCGTCACCTTATGCCCCGCCTCCCGTGCCTGCTCCTCGGTCATCCCGACGGTGGCGATGTTCGGTAGGCTGAAGACCGCGGTGGGAATCGTCTGGTAATCCACCGGGCGGTATTCCTCGGGCTTGAACAAGTGCCGCGCGACCGCCATGCCTTCGGCCAGCGCGACGGGGGTCAGTTGCACCCGGCCGATCACGTCGCCGATGGCGAACACCGAAGGCTCGCTGGTGCGGTACGCCTCGTCCACCTGGATGAAGCCGCGCTCGTCGAGGCGGATGTCGAGATTTTCCAGGCCGAGGTTGTCCAGCATCGGGCGGCGGCCGGTGGCGTAGAACACGCAGTCGGTTTCCAGCACCCGGCCGTCCTTGAGGGTCGCGGCCAGGCTGCCGTCGGGCCGTTTGTCGATGCGGGCGATGTCGGCATTGAATTGCAGGTCCATGCCTTTCTTCAGCAACTCGTCGCGCAGGTGGACACGCACGGCCTTGTCGAAGCCGCGCAGGAACAGGTCGCGGCGGTACAGCAGCGAAGTGCTGGCGCCCAATCCGTTGAAGATGGAAGCGAACTCCACCGCGATATATCCCCCGCCCACCACCAGCACACGCTTCGGCAATTCGGGTAGGTAGAAGGCATCGTTGGAGTCGATGGCGTGCTCGCGTCCGGGAATGTCGGGAATCTGCGGCCAGCCACCGGTGGCGATCAGGATGTTGGCAGCGCTGTAGCGTTGCCCGTCGACTTCGACGGTGTGGGCATCGCACAGATGGGCGTGGCCTTCCAGCAGGGTGACGCCGTTATCCAACAGCAGGTTACGGTAGATGCCGTTGAGGCGTTGGATTTCACGGTTCTTGTTGGCGATCAGGCTCGGCCAGTCGAACACCGGCTCCCCCGTGCTCCAACCGTAGCCGCGCGCCTGTTCGAAGTCTTCCGCGTAGTGGGCGCCGTAGACCAGCAGTTTCTTCGGCACGCAGCCGACGTTGACGCAGGTGCCGCCCAGGTAGCGACTCTCGGCCACCGCCACGCGGGCGCCGAAGCCGGCCGAGAAACGCGCCGCCCGCACACCGCCGGAGCCGGCGCCGATCACGAATAGGTCGAAGTCAAAAGCCATCGCTGTTCTCCTTTTCAGGCCGCCAGCATAGCGCAAGAGAACCCTGGCACCGCACTTCGACCTAAGCTTCAGGTTGTCTTGCCGGAGGAGAAAGAGCCATGCGTCCCACCCTCACCCATCTAGCCTTGCATGTGCCGGACCTGGACGCCTGTATCCGTTTCTATGAAGAGTTCTGCGGCATGCGGGTGTTCCACGAGCGCGCCGGCAAGGGTTCGCGCATCGTGTGGATGGCCGAACCGGGCAAGGAGCACAGCTTCATCTTCGTGATTATGCCGGGAGGACAAGACCGCCATCTGGCCGCAGACGACTACAGTCATTTCGGTTTCGCGCTGGACAGCCGCGAAGCGGTGGATGCCATCGCGCAGAAGGCGGATGCTGCCGGTTGCCTGATCTGGCCGCCACGCGACGAGCCCTATCCGGTGGGGTATTACTGCGGCCTGCGCGACCCGGCGGGCAATTACGTCGAGTTCAGCTACGGGCAGCCGCTCGGACCTGGCTCGGAAGCCATGCCGATCCCCTAGGCTTCCCTAGAACGACAAAGGGAGCGAATCCTTCGCTCCCCCTGGTCGCCAACCGGTCAGGCTTAAAACGCCTTGCCCGGCTTGTAGAAGTGCTCGAAACAGAAGTTGGTGGCTTCGATGTAGCCTTCCGCGCTACCGCAGTCGAAACGCTGGCCCTTGAACTTGTAGGCCAGCACGCAGCCATCCTGGGCCTGCTTCATCAGGGCGTCGGTGATCTGGATTTCACCGCCCTTGCCCGGCTCGGTCTGCTCGATCAGCTCGAAGATATCCGGGGTCAGGATGTAGCGGCCGATGATCGCCAGGTTGGACGGGGCGTCTTCCGGCTTGGGCTTCTCCACCATGGTGTTCACCCGGTAGATGTCGTCGCGGATCATTTCGCCGGCAATCACGCCGTACTTGTTGGTCTCTTCCGGCGGCACTTCCTCGATGGCGACGATGGAGCAGCGGAACTGGTTGTACAGCTTGACCATCTGGCTGAGAACGCCGTCGCCGTGCAGGTTGAAGCAGAGGTCGTCGGCCAGGACCACGGCGAACGGCTCATCGCCGATCAGCGGACGGCCGCTGAGGATGGCATGGCCGAGGCCCTTCATTTCGATCTGGCGGGTATAGGAGAAGGTGCACTCGTCGATCAGGCGACGAATCCCGACCAGGTACTTTTCCTTGTCGGTGTTGCGAATCTGGTGTTCCAGCTCATAGCTGATGTCGAAGTGGTCTTCCAGCGAGCGCTTGCCGCGCCCGGTGACCATGGCGATCTGCGACAAACCTGCCTGCAAGGCTTCTTCGACCCCGTACTGGATCAGTGGCTTGTTCACCACTGGGAGCATTTCCTTGGGCATGGCCTTGGTGGCAGGTAGGAAGCGAGTGCCATAACCGGCAGCGGGAAACAGGCATTTCTTGATCATGAGAGTCCTTAGGACGGCGGAGTATCCGGTGATAAAACAACGCCGCCCGTATCTCAGGCGGCGCTTGCCTTGCGCTGTCCGGCCCGTGGGCGTCCTATACCCTGGTAGATGAATCCCAGTTCCGCCATCTGGGCCGGATCGTACAGGTTACGACCGTCGAACAACGCCGGGGTTCGCATCGCTGCACGGACCTGAAGAAAGTCGGGCTGGCGGAACTGTTTCCACTCCGTCAGCAGGACCAGCGCATCGGCGCCTTCGGTCGCTGCATAGGGTGACTCGCCGAAGCGCAACTGTCCATTCTCCGTTGCGAGGGGATAGCGCGCGGCGACCCCGGCGTTGGCCACCGGATCGTAGGCCTGGACCCTCGCCCCGGCCTTGAGCAGGGCCTCCAGCAGGACAAGGCTGGGCGCTTCGCGCAGGTCGTCCGTCCCCGGCTTGAACGACAGCCCCCACAAGGCCACCACCCGGCCCTGCAAACGCCCGCCAAAATGCGCGTGCAAGGCCTGGAACAGCAAGGTCTTCTGCAGCGCATTGCGCGCTTCCACGGCGCGCAGGATTTCCGGCTCGAAGCCTTCCTGTTCGGCCGTGCGAATCAGCGCCCGTACGTCCTTGGGAAAGCACGACCCGCCATAACCGCAGCCGGCGTAGATGAAATGGGTACCGATCCGCCGGTCGCTGCCGATGCCCCGGCGCACATCCTCGATGTCCACGCCAAGCCGGGCACAGATGCCGGCCATTTCGTTCATGAAGGAAATCTTGGTGGCGAGAAAGGCGTTGGCTGCGTACTTGCTGAATTCCGCCGCCCGTACGCTCATGCACAGCACCCGCTCGTGGTTGCGCAGGAAAGGGGCGTAAAGCCGTTTCAGCAACTCGGCGGTGCCCGTCTCGTCGCAGCCGAGAATGACTCGGTCCGGGCGCATGAAGTCTTCGACGGCCGAGCCCTCCTTGAGGAACTCCGGGTTGCTCGCCACCGGTACCCGGAACCGCTGGCGCCGCGCCGACAAGCGCGCCTGGATACGCTGCGAGACCTGCTCGGCGGTCCCCACGGGAACCGTGGACTTGTCCACCACCACGCAGGGAGCGGTCAGGCAGTCGCCGAGTTCGTCGGCCACCGCGAGCACGTGAGAGAGATCCGCAGAGCCGTCCTCCCCGCTCGGCGTACCGACAGCGATGAAAACCACCTCGGCCTGGTGCACGCCTTCGTCGAGCCGCTGCGTGAAGCTCAGGCGGCCGCTGGCGAGCTGGCTTTTCAGAATGCCGTCCAACCCCGGCTCGTAGATGGGCACCTCGCCCCGGGTGAGCCGGGAAAGACGGAAGGGATCGCGCTCGACACACACCACACGATTGCCCATCTCGGCGAAACAGGCCGCCGTCACCAGCCCCACATAGCCCGCACCGATCACGCTCAGTCGCATTGCGGCACCCTCTCTCGATGAGTTTCCGCAATTGCAACCAACGACAATGGCAGCGATGTGACGAAGACAAGACAACCTGGTGACGATACCGGCCAGGATCAGGAAAGGTTCAACGCGGTCCGCAGGGCCGATTCCAGGTCGGACAGCATGTAGGGCTTGCTCAGGACCGGGCGGTCCTGCCAGCGCTCGGGCAAGCCGCTGGCACCGTAGCCGGTGGAGAAGACGAAGGGAATCCGGCGCTCGGCCAGCCGTTCCGCGACCGGATAGACCTGAACACCGGCGACGTTGATATCCAGGATCGCAATGTCCGCCTCGACGCTATCGGCCAGTCTCAGCCCCTCGTCCACGGACGCCGCCAGACCGACCAGCGTACAGCCGAGTTCCAGCAGAATATCTTCAAGAAGAAAGGCCACAAGGGTTTCGTCTTCGATGAGCAACACCCGACAGCCATCAATCTCCGTCCCCGTCATATCAGTTCCGGAACCTCCACTGCATTGGCTTCCTCGAGGGGGAAGCGGAGGCGGCAACGAAGCCCCTCGCGGCAATAGGTGAAGTGAACATCGCCGTTCAGCTCATGCACGATGCTGCGCTCCACCAAACGGGTGCCGAAGCCCTGCCGGCTTGGCGGTATGACCTCGGGACCATCCTGTTCACACCATTCGAGTGCGAGCATTTCCCCCTGGCTGCCGTCTTCCATGCGCCAGGAAACCTCCAGCTTCCCTTCCGGGGAAGAAAGCGCGCCATATTTCGCCGCATTGGTGGTCAGCTCATGGAAGGCCATCGCCAGGGTCAGCGCGGCACGCGGCCCCAGGCCGATGTCCTCGCCCTCCAGGCGGATGCGCGGCGTTCCGATCGTCCAGTACGGGGCGAATTCCTGCATCATGACCGAGCGCAGGCTCGCGCCTTCCCAATGGCTGTGGGTAAGCAGGTCATGGGCCTTGCTCAGGGCGATCAGACGAGAGGAGAAACTGGCGCTGAACTCCCTGACCGATTTCGCATTACGAAGGCTCTGCGTGGCGATGGATTGGACCGTCGCCAAGGTGTTCTTCACCCGATGGTTGAGTTCATGGATCAGCAACGACTGGCGCGCCTCGGCCCGCTTGTGCTGGCTGATGTCGACCAGCATGTTCACCGCACCGATCAACTCGCCGTCGCTGTTGCGCAGTGGCATGGGATACGCCGCGAACGGGACCTGGGTACCGTCGGGGCGCTCGGCGATCGCTTCGCCCTGGACGGCCCGTCCCTGCTTGAGCGTGGTCGCCATCGGGCATTCGTCATGTGCCATCGGCGAACCGTCCGGCCAACGCAGCAGCCAGGAGCCGCACCACTCGGCCTCTCCCAACGGCGGCCGGTATCCCCAAAGCCGGGCCGCCGCCTCGTTGAAGTAATTGATCCGTCCGCAGGCGTCGGTGGTATAGATCGCCGCCGACAGGCCGTCGAGCAGATTGCGCATGTGCTGCTCGCTCTGGCGCAAAGCCTTTTCGTCCTGCCTGCGCCGTGTGATGTCCCGCGTCACGGCAAGCTGGGCCTGGCTGCCGTCCGGCATGCGCAGCGGTACGGCATGGGTCTCCATGTGCCGACGCGTTCCTTTCAGGCCGACCTGGTCGTACTCCCAGGTCCGCTGCAAACCCTGGCAGACCTGGTCATGGTGCTGCTGCCAATGTTCGCGGTGTTCGGCAGCGATCCAGGTGCACATCGGCCGCCCGATGACTTCGTTGAGGTCATCCGCCTCGAGCAAGGCCAGCCCCGCCGAGTTGATCTGCAACAGCGCGCCCTCGGACGAGACGATCTTCACACATTCCGGATTCGCCTCGACCACCGAGCGAAGGAAGCCCTGGCTGTCACGCAACGCCTGCTCGGCCCGCTTCCGTGCGCTGATGTCCTGGAAGCAATTGACCGCACCGTTCAACCGGCCATTTTCGGTGAACAGCGGGTTGATATTGACCAGCACCCAGACCCTTTTCCCGTCGGGCTGCTCGATCTGGACTTCGAGATCGCAGGCGGGAATGCCGTTGCGCAAGGTCGCCGCCATGGGGGTTTCCGCATGGGGCAGCGGGCGTCCGTCCGGCCAGAACAAGCGGTGGGCCCCACAGAAACGCTCGTCCTTGTCGCCCAGGCGTGGCGTCCGGCCCCAGAGTTCGCAAGCCTTGCGGTTATAGCGGACGATGAATCCCTCGGCATCGCAGACATAGATGGCAACCGGCAGGAGATCCAGGAAACGATCGTCGGCGACGAACACCTGCGGCGCCCCGCCATGCCTGCCATTCGGAGGGAACCCGAGGGCAACGGAATTTTCCTGCATCACTGGGCTCCTTCGTTACCGTTGCATCTCGGAAAGTAGAGTCTGACCAACGTGCCGCGCCCAAGCTCGCTGTCGATCCGGACATGCCCTCTCACCTGGCGTACGAAGCCATAGATCATCGACAGCCCCAACCCCACATCGCCACTGGCCGGCTTGGTGGTGAAGAACGGATCGAACACCCGCTCCAGAACGGCCTGGGGCATACCGATGCCATTGTCTTTCAGGGTGACTTGGACGTAATCGCCCGATTCGAGACCGATGCAGCCCTCTGTCGCCGCCGCGTCCAGGTGCACGTTACCTGTGCTCAAGGTGACGCAGCCCCCCTCCGGCATCGCCTCACGCGCATTGGTCATCAGTTGGATGAGCGTGTTTTCCAGATGCAGGCGATCGCTCGATGCCAGCCAGAGGCCGTCCATCGTGTCCACGCTCAGACGGTTCTGCGTACCCAGGCTTTGCTCCAATTCGGGCAGAAGCTGGCTGATCAGTTGATTGACATCGACAGGCCGGATATCCAACGGCTGTTTGCGGGCGAACGCGAGCAACTGTTGCGTCCTGTCCGTGGCCCGCTGTGCGGACGTCAATGCCACCTCGATGAGCTGGTCGAGTTCCTGGACACGCCCGGACGCCAGCCGGCGATTCAGCAGGTCCAGGCCGAATACGATGCTGGTGAGCAGGTTATTGATGTCATGGGAAACCCTCCCGGCCAACTGACCGAGGGCTTCCATCTTCTGTGCCTGATACAGCGCGCCCTGGACAGAATGCTTCGCGGCAGCAGCCTCCTTTTCCCAGGTGACATCGCGCCCGACGAGATAAAGACAGTCGCCCTTGTGCGTCGCCGACCAGGAGATCCAGCGATAACCACCTGCCTTGTGCCGCAGGCGTAGCTCGAAGCCCTGCATGGGAAGCCCCCTGCCCAGGTTCTCGAGCTGGCCAACCAGGGTTTCCTCTTGTTCAGGATGGGCGAGGGTCTGCAGGGAATTCCTGGTCGCCTCTTTCTCGGTCCACCCGAGGATGTCGCTGAATGCCGGATTCACGCGACGAAAACATCCCTCGTGCGAGGCAATGGCCAGAATGTCCGGTACCAAGGTCCAGACGCGGTCATGCTCCGACAGAGCCGTGTCGCCCTCTTTGACGAACGGTTGTACGTCCTCCGTCAGCATGTCTCAGGCGCTCCCTGAGCGTTCCGTTTCATACGCCTACCACACTAACCACTGATTCCGATTCAAGTCGCCCGCTCCGTCCGAATGGTCCGTTTTGTCATTGGAATCCAGACCTATCCCAACGAACAGGATCGCCGGCAGAATGACTCCGCATGCCATGATAGGTCCACAAGCGAGAGCGTCAGTTCCCTGAAAACGCCGACAAAGTGACAAATTGCACAGAGGGCATCGCCGAACGTCGCTAGGGCCCGTTCGTTCGATAAGGAAGGAGAAGGAAGTACCGAGAAAGGACGGCGGAGGCGCCAGGTTCCGCAATGGTAGCAAGACGATGGTGCCCGGAGCCGGGGTCGAACCGGCACGGGGTTGCCCCCGAGGGATTTTAAGTCCCTTGCGTCTACCGATTTCGCCATCCGGGCGGTAGCGCTGTGAAGCATGGAGACGGCGTAGGTGGCGCCGAAACGAGGGCAGGAATATATACAGCCACCCTCTCCGAAGCAAGCATACGGCGACTTTTCCGATTGCCGATTCGCAAAGAAAAAGCCCCGTAGATCAATGATCTACGGGGCTTTCCTATAGTGGAGGCCGAGGTCGGAATCGAACCGGCGTACACGGATTTGCAATCCGCTGCATGACCACTCTGCCACCCGGCCTCAAACGAAGACGCCGCATACTGCGGCGTCAACGTCGAACGATTTTGGAGCGGGAAACGAGACTCGAACTCGCGACCCCGACCTTGGCAAGGTCGTGCTCTACCAACTGAGCTATTCCCGCGTCGTGGTGACGGGCGCCATTCTATAGATTCGAATCGCGCCGTCAAGCCTTTGATTCAAAAATAGTTATTTCTTTTCCGGCGTGGTGCTGAGATGTGGCCAGGCGGCCATCAGGTAATTCAGCATGGACCACAGCGTGAGCCCCGCTGCAACCAGCAGAAGCACGTAGCCAAGCCCCACCCAGAACGTCAGAACCGGCGGATTGCCCAACAGGATGATCAAGGCAGCCATTTGCGCCGCGGTTTTCCATTTACCCAGATTGGAAACCGCCACCTGCGCACGGGCTCCCAGCTCCGCCATCCATTCCCGCAGCGCAGAAACCACAATCTCACGGCCGATGATGATCGCGGCCGGCAACGTCAGCCAAAGATTGGCGTGCTCCTCTACCAGCAGAACCAATGCGACTGCCACCATCAGCTTATCCGCTACCGGATCGAGGAAGGCGCCGAACGGTGTGCTCTGCTCCAACCGCCGCGCCAAGTAGCCGTCTAGCCAGTCCGTCACACTGGCAAGGGCGAACACGGCGCTCGCCGCCCAGTAGCTCCAGGAAAACGGCAGGTAAAAGAACAGAATGAAGACTGGAATCAGTAGGACGCGCAGTACGGTGAGCAGATTGGGGATATTCATCGATGCGACTGAGCAGAGATCCGGGGAAGGTTTGCCAGCACGGCGGGCCGCACTGCTCGAAGGGAAAGCGTTGTCGTGTAGCAGGATTTCGTCATTCGTCTCTCTACTGGGATGGGCAAACGCCTCTCCTTGTTCCTCAGACCTTGGTGGCTCACTCAGGTCAGCCCGTCGCGTGCCACGGAAACCATGCCGGTGCGATTCTACTCGCTGTGCAAGGCGGCATAAATCGACTCCGCCAGTTTTTTGCTGATACCCGGAGCCTTGGCGATCTCGTCGACACTGGCCCTTGCCAGTTCCTGCAGCCCGCCAAAATGTTTGAGCAACTCGCGCCGGCGCTTGGGCCCCACCCCAGCCACATCTTCCAAGGTCGACGTACGCCGCGCCTTGCCGCGTCGCGCCCGGTGTCCGGTGATCGCGAAACGGTGCGCCTCGTCACGAACCTGCTGAATAAGATGCAAGGCGGGCGAGTCGGCCGGCAAGGTGAACTCATGGGCCGCATCGTTCAGGTACAGCGTTTCGAAACCAGGCTTTCGCGTGACGCCCTTGGCGACCCCGAGCAGGATCAGGTCGGGAACGGCCAGCTCCTGCAGCACGTCCTGAGCCATCGCCAACTGCCCCTTGCCGCCGTCCACCAGAAGGATATCGGGCAGCTTGCCCTCCCCCTCCTTCAACTTGCTGAAACGACGGGTCAGGGCCTGGTGCATGGCCGCGTAATCGTCCCCCGCCGTCACGCCTTCGATGTTGTAGCGTCGGTAATCGGACTTCAGCGGACCCTCCGGCCCGAACACCACACAGGAGGCGACCGTCGCCTCACCGCTGGAGTGGCTGATGTCGAAGCATTCGAGGCGCGCGGGCGGTTCGTCCAGGTCCAGGGCTTCGGCCAGTGCATCGAAACGCGCGGCCAGATGCTGACGGTTGGCCAGGCGGGCTCCCAATGCCTGCTCGGCGTTGGTGACGGCGAGTTGTTGCCAGCGCGAACGCGTACCGCGAACACGGTGACTGATCGCCGGAGCCCGGCCCCGAAGCTCGCTGATCGCCGCAGCCAGGGTGGCGAAATCTTCATGCACGGTGTTGACGATCAGCTCCGACGGCAGGTCGCGTTCCTGGCTTCCCAGGTAATACTGGGCCAGGAAAGCTAGCAGCACCTCGTTCGTCTCTTCCTCGATGCCGACCTGGGGGAAGAAGTTTTTGCTACCCAGCACGCGTCCGCCCCGAACGCTGATTAGGTGTACGCAGGCACCGCCCGGCGTGACGATGGCAGCGACCACGTCCACATCACCGCTCCCGCCTTCCATGCTTTGCTGATCCTGGACACGGCGCAGCAGCGCCACCTGGTCGCGCAGTTGAGCGGCCCGTTCGAAATCGAGGCGCATCGCAGCCTGCTCCATCTCGGCGGAAAGCTCTTCGGCCAGTGCGTTGCTGCGTCCCTCGAGGAACATGATCGAGTGCCGGACATCCTCGGCATATTCCTCCGGCGTCACCAACCCGACGCAGGGTCCCTTGCAACGTTTGATCTGGTACTGGAGGCAAGGCCGGGTGCGGTTCTTGAAGTAGCTGTCTTCGCACTGGCGCACCAGGAAGCCTTTCTGCAACAGAGCCAGGCTTTCGCGGATAGCCCCGGCGCTGGGATAAGGACCGAAGTAGCGCCCTTTCGCCTTTTTCGCCCCACGGTGAATGCTCAACCGGGGGAAATCGCTATCGGAAAGATAGACATAGGGATAGGACTTATCGTCCCGCAACAGAATGTTGTACGGCGGTCGCCATTCCTTGATGAGGGTCTGCTCGAGCAGCAGCGCCTCTGTCTCGTTGGCCGTGATAGTGGTTTCGACCTGGGCGATCCGACCTACCAGCGCAGCGGTCTTCGGGGCCAATCCATTCTTGCGAAAATAACTCGACAGACGCTTCTTGAGGTTCTTGGCCTTACCGACATAGAGCAACTTGCCGTCCGCATCTAGCATGCGGTAGACACCGGGGCGGCCGCTACAAGTGGCCAAGAAGGCGCTGGCATCGAACGGCAGGGACATCTCAGTTGCTGGCGTCGATCACACCGTGACGCACGGCGAGCAAGGCCAGCTCGACGTCGCTGTCGATCGAGAGTTTCTCGAAAATACGGTAGCGGTAAGTGTTCACCGTTTTCGGCGAAAGATTGAGCTTGTCGGAAATGATCTGCACTTTCTGGCAGTTGGCGATCATCAAAGCGATCTGGATTTCCCGTTCGGACAACAGATCGAACGGCGAACCGTTATTTCGCGGTTCGAAGGATTTGAGCACGAGTTGCTGGGCTATTTGCGGACTAATATAACGCTGGCCGGCGAACGCCATGCGAATGGCCTGAACCATCTCCTCCAGCGCCGCGCCCTTGGTCAGGTAGCCGGCAGCCCCCGCCTGCATCAAACGGGTCGGAAATGGGTCATCTTCGCATACGGTCACAGCCACCACTTTTATATCGGGGTGACTGCGTTGCAGTTTACGGGTTGCCTCAAGGCCGCCGATGCCGGGCATCTTGACGTCCATCAGGATGACGTCGGGCTTGAGTTCGCGGGCTTTCTTCAGGGCTGCCTCACCGGAATCGGCCTGTCCAACCACCTGCAGGCCATCGATATCGGCCAGCATGCGCGTGATGCCTGTTCGAACCAGATCGTGGTCGTCGACCACCAGCACCCTAATCAAGCGACACCTCGTTGTGCGTCAAGAGCCGCCCCTGTAGCGGTCTTATTGGAGTGCAGGCCACCATAGCAAAAAAGGGGCAGGTAGACCTAGCTTGGCGCACGCGCGTCAAATAGCAAGCGTCAAAAATACTCGAGCCGCCGATTTGAGAATTGGATGGCGGAGGCGGTGAGATTCGAACTCACGGAAGAGTCTCCCCTTCGGCGGTTTTCAAGACCGCTGCCTTAAACCACTCGGCCACACCTCCGCATAAGCGCGGGCGGCAATAGTACCGAATCGCAACACACTGTCAAACTCTCCGAGTTGGCAGTCATGACACCTCTGTTATGATCGATGCGACTCAAGTCACGGACCACTCAACTCAGGAGCGTTGCCATGCACGAACACGATTACGCACTCAGTCATGCTCAGACGGGACAGCTGGAAGTCAGCCGCGTCCTGCGCAATACCTATGGCCTGCTGGCCATGACCCTCGCCTTCAGCGGTCTGGTCGCGTATATGGCGCAACAGATGAACGCCCCGCGCCCCGGCTTCCTTGTGGTGCTCATCGGCTTCTATGGGTTGTTCTTCCTGACCGCCAAACTGCGCGACTCGGTGTGGGGCCTGGTTTCCACCTTCGCCCTGACCGGCTTCATGGGTTATACCCTGGGTCCGATCCTCAACCTCTACCTGAGCATGCCTAACGGTGGCGAGGTGGTCAGCTCTGCCCTGGCCATGACCGCCCTGGTGTTCTTCGGACTGTCGGCCTATGTGCTCACTACCCGCAAGGACATGAGCTTCCTGGCCGGTTTTATCACCGCAGGCTTCTTCGTACTGCTCGGTGCCGTTCTGGTCAGTCTGTTCTTCCAGGTCAGCGGCCTGCAATTGGCAATCAGCGCAGGCTTCGTGCTGTTCTCCTCGGCATGCATCCTGTTCCAGACCAGCGCCATCATTCATGGCGGCGAACGCAACTACATCATGGCGACCATCAGCCTGTACGTTTCGATCTACAATCTGTTCGTCAGCCTGCTGCAGCTTCTGGGCGTTTTCAGCGACGACTGAAGTTCCGCTTATTGACCGAAAAGGCCCGCTCTGGCGTAATGCTGTTCACTTAAGCATTTGAGCCCAGGCGGGGCTTCCTCGAAAATTCGATGCCAGGTCACTGGCATCGGATTTTTTATGTCTCTGCTGCAACAGCAACTGCTCGACTTAGGCGAACTGTTCAACTTCTCCGATCTGAGCGCCTTCACCCAAAACATCCCGATCGAGTGGGTGGCATCCGCGCTGGACCTGTCCGCCCAGGCCACCATACGGAGGCGGCGCTTGCCCAGCGACCAGGTACTCTGGCTGGTACTGGGCATGGCCTTGTTCCGCGACGAGCCGGTTCATGAGGTCGCACGACGCCTGAACATCTGCGCTCAGGGCCTGGCCTCTCTCGACCTGCTGGCCAGGAGCGGTGTCACCGAGGCGCGCAAACGGCTGGGTGCCGATCCGGTTGAGTGGCTGTTCCGCCAGACGGGTAACCAATGGGACTGCGAGCGCTATGACGGTGATACCTGGCAAGGGCTGCAGGTTTTGGCCGTGGATGGTGCGCTCCTGAGCACCCCGGATACTGCCGAACTCCGAGAGCATTTCGGCTCCGGCAATACCGCCACCGACCGTCAGACGCCCTTTCCCATGCTGAGGCTGGTGGCCTTGATGAACGTGCGCTCGCATCTGATTCTCGATGCCCAACTGAGTCCCTATCGACGCAGTGAAATGCGCCTGGCCAATGAGTTTTTGCAGCAGATTCCCAGCCGTTCGGTGACGCTATTCGATAAGGGCTTCTGGAGTGCCGGTTTACTGCTGAGCCTGGCCACGTCAGAGGAAGATCGGCACTGGCTGATTCCGGCCCGCAAGGCGCTGGTCAGCGAAGAAGTCGCTCGCTACGGCAAGGGCGACCGCCTGCTGCGTATGAAGGTGTCGGCTCAGGCCAGAAAGCGTAACCCCAACCTGCCAACGCACTGGGACGTGCGCGAGGTTAGCTACGAGGTAAAGGGCAAGATCAAAACCGTACTCACCTCGCTGCCTGTGGGCACTTACAGCGCCAAGGCCATCGCCACGTTGTATCGGGAGCGCTGGGAGATCGAACTGGGCTTCAGGGATATCAAGAGTTCTCTGCAGCAAAATGCAATGACCCTACGTAGCAAGGTAAAGGAACTGGTTTACCAGGAGGTCTGGGGCTTGTTGCTGGCCTACAACATTATCCGCCGGGAAGCCAGCCAGGCTGCCGTCGCCTTTGGCCGCTCTCCATGTGAGATCCGCTTCAAACCCGTAGCCCACTACATCGCCGTGCAGCTGATCGTAATGGCGGCGGCCAACCCGATTTCAGCAACCGGAAGACGTTTGTCGGAGTTAAGGGCGGGAATCGGCGGGCTGTTTCTGGATCACCGCCCCAGGCCATCACGACCAAGGACGGTGAAGATTTCAAAGACCCGCTATCCCGTGGATCGAAAGGCCGCTCCGCTTAAGTGAACAGCATTACGGCGCCAGGCCGGGCTTTTCTGTTTTCACCTCCGACTCAACCGAGGTTGACCAGCACCCGGCCCACCAGCTTGCCGGCCAGTATCCGCTCGATCGCCTGGGGCAGATCGTCCAGACCGACCTCATGGACGAGCCGCTCCAGGTCGTTCAGCTTCCACTGCACGGACAAGCGATCCCACATGGAAGCCTTGACCACCAGTGGCAGCTCCACCGAATCGACGCCCAGCAGATTCACACCCCGCAGGATGAACGGCAGCACGCTGGCCTGGAAATTCGCGCCGGCGGTCAGGCCACAGCAGGCGGCACTCGCGCCGCGCTGCAACGATTTGACCACGTTGAACAAAATTTCCCCGCCCACCGTATCCACCGCACCGGCCCATTGCTCCTTGAGCAGGGGCTTCTCCGTTCCCTCCTGCAGTGCGCTGCGCGACACGACCTGGCGGGCGCCCAGTTCGCGGAGGAAATCACCCTGCTCTTCCTTGCCGGTCGATGCGGCCACGTCGTAGCCCAGGCTGGCCAACAACGACACCGCGATGCTACCGACGCCCCCGGTCGCCCCGGTGACCAGCACCGGACCGGCCGCTGCGTTGAGGCCCGCCTGCTCCAGCTTGTCGACACAGAGCGCGGCGGTGAGGCCGGCGGTCCCCAGCAGCATGGATTCACGCAGGCTGAGTCCTTTCGGACGTTTGATCACCCAGCCCGCCGGGACGCGGATGTATTGGCCGAATCCACCGGCGGTGTTCATGCCCAGGTCATAGCCGGTAACGATGACCTCATCGCCGGCGGCGAACTCGCCGACACTGGACTCGGCCACCACCCCGGCCGCATCGATGCCCGGCGTATGTGGGTAGCGCCGGGTCACCGCGCGGCTGCCGCTGGCGGACAGGGCGTCCTTGTAATTCAACGAGGAATACTGAACACGGATCAGCACGTCGCCGGCCGGCAGGTCGGTGGTGTCGCGCTCGACCACGCGCTGCTCGAAGGTACCATCCGCGCCTTCGCTGACCAGCAGTGCCTTGAACTTGCTCATCGCCACCTCCTATTGCCAGAAACGTTGTTGGTTGAGTCGGCTCCACCAAGTCAGAACGACCCGGTCCAGCACGACGCTCGCGGCCAGCCCGACACGCTCCTGCAGGCTCTTCTTCTCTACGAAGTGAAGCTGGAACAACTCGGCATCGCGCGCCCGCTCGGCTAGGTATTCGTCGCTGGTCTTCAATTCGTCGACCAGTTGCTTGCCCAGTGCCGCTTGGCCCAGCCAGATCTCGCCGGTAGCGATTTCATCGATGGCCAGTTGTGGGCGGTAGCGAGCCACGAAGTTCTTGAACAGCTCGTGGGTGGTTTCCAGGTCTTCCTGGAACTTCTCCCGCCCCTTCTCGGTGTTCTCGCCGAAGACGGTCAGGGTGCGCTTGTATTCGCCCGCCGTCAGCACTTCGAAATCGATATCGTGCTTCTTCAACAAGCGGTGCACGTTCGGCAACTGGGCCACCACACCGATGGACCCCAGGATGGCAAAGGGGGCGCTGAGAATCTTTTCGCCGATGCAGGCCATCATGTAGCCGCCGCTGGCCGCCACCTTGTCGACGCAGACCGTGAGAGGCACGCCGGCCTGGCGGATACGCACCAGTTGCGACGCAGCCAATCCGTAGCCGTGGACCATTCCGCCGCCGCTTTCCAGACGTAGCACCACTTCATCCTGGGGAGTGGCCATGGTCAGCAAGGCCGTGACCTCATGGCGCAGGTTTTCCACCGCCGAGGCACGCAGGTCGCCGTCGAAATCCAGTACGAAAACCCGTGGCTTGTGCTCGCCGGACTTCTTCGCCTGTTTGGCCGCCTTGGCTTCGGCCTTGCGCGCCGCTTTGAGGCGGTCCTTGTCCAGCACACTCTGCTCGAGGCGCTCGCGCAAGCCTTTGTAGAAATCGTTCAGCTTGCTCACGTCCAGGTGGCCGGCACCTTTGCTGCGGTGCCTGCTGCGCAAGGCAGCGAACGCCGCCAGGATCACCAGGATGGCGACCACCAGGGTCACCGTCCTGGCCAGAAAACCCGCATATTCGGAAAAGAACTCCACTGCATCCCCCTCGTTGCTCTGTCACGCCCCAGACGGGACGGGTCCGTATCCGGGCAAGCATACCGACGCCACCCGCACCCGACCAGCGAACGAAGCACGGCGGTTACCCCACCGTTCGACCGGGATTCAAACAAGCGTATGTTTTTTCGTTGACAGGCCCTGCCTATCCTCATACCCTCGCGAAACTTTCTCAGACCGGGACAGCAGCGAACGTGGGCAGCATCTACCTGATTCGACATGGCCAGGCCTCGTTCGGTGCCGACGACTATGACGTGCTGTCCCCCCTCGGCATCCGCCAGGCCGAAATACTCGGCCGCCACCTCGCCGAACTGGGTATCCGTTTCGATCGCTGCCTGAGCGGCGACCTGCGTCGCCAGCAGCACACCGGCCAGGGCGTGATCGGCCAGCTTCGCGAAGCCGGTCATTCCATCCCCGATATCGAAGTCGATTCCGCCTTCAACGAGTTCGAAGCCGACGAGGTGATCCGCGCCCATTTGCCCGACCTCCTGAGCCTGGAACCCGACGCCCTGCATATCCTGCAGAACGCGGCACATCACCGCGCCGAATTCCAGCGCCTGTTCTCCCTGATCATTAGCCGCTGGGTTTCCGGCGAGCACGAAAAGGACGGCCTGGAAAGCTGGCAGTCCTTCCGTGAGCGCGTGGAAGGCGGCCTGGCCCGGATTCTGGCGCAGGCGGAGAAGAAAGACCGGATCGCCATCTTCACCTCCGGCGGCACCATCACCGCCCTGCTCCAATCGATCATCGGCGTGCCCGCGATCAAGGCATTCGAGCTCAACTGGCAGATCGTCAACACCTCGCTGAGCCTGCTGAAGTTCCGCGGCCACGAGGTGACCCTGGCTTCCTTCAACAGTCATGTGCACCTGGAGCTGTTGAAGGCCCCGGAACTCATCACTTTCCGCTGAGTCCGGCCCCCGGCGGCCCGCAAAGCCGCGAGAAAAACCCGAAAACAAAGGAATAGAAAACCATGACCACCGTTGCTGACATCGTCCAAAACATGAAATCCAAGTTCAACGCCGGTGCCGCTGCTGGCTTGGACCTGGTATTCCAATTCAACATCGAAGACGGCGAGAACCACTACCTGGTGGTCAAGGACGGTACCTGCGACGTCCACCAGGGCGACGCTCCGAACCCGAACGTCACCCTGATCATGGACAGCGAGACCCTGAAAGGCATCACCAGCGGCGAAACCGACGGCATGCAAGCCTTCATGGCCGGCAAGCTGCGCGCCGAAGGCGACATGATGCTGGCGATGAAGCTCGGCGAGCTGTTCCCGGTCTAAGCTGGGTAAGCACCACCAAGAAAACCGGAGTCGATGACTCCGGTTTTTTTTTGACCATGTCAGCCATGCGAGTCTAATCAGGCCTCGTGATCGAACGGCAACACGGCCGCCTATAACAGCCCGGGCGGCTTGTGAGGCTCAAGGCCGGCGCATTAGATTAGCCAATAGTCTCGGGGCTCCATCATAAGTAGAAGGGATAAGAATGACGCTTGCAGATCAGACCACCCGTATCCGCGAAGGCGAAGAGCTCGACGCGAATGCCATTGATCGGTACCTCAAGGCCCATATCCCGGGCCTGGAAGGCACGCCCCGCATCAGCCAGTTCCCAGGTGGAGCCTCCAACCTGACCTACCTGCTGGAATACTCCGGCCGCGAACTGGTCCTGCGTCGCCCACCGTTCGGCCACAAGGCCAAGTCCGCCCATGACATGGGCCGCGAGTTCCGCATCCTCAACCAACTCAACGCCGGCTTCCCCTACTGCCCGAAAGCCTATGTGCACTGCACCGACGAATCGGTGATCGGGGCTGAGTTCTACGTGATGGAACGGGTCAACGGCATCATCCTGCGCGCCGACCTGCCGAAGGAACTCAACTTCGATGCCGACCAAACCCGCGCCCTGTGCAAGAGCTTCATCGACAAGTTCGTCGAGCTGCACAATGTCGATTACAACGCCTGCGGCCTGGGCGACCTGGGCAAGCCGGAAGGCTATGTGCAGCGCCAGATCGCCGGCTGGAGCGATCGCTACGAGAAGGCCATGACCCCTGATGCCCCCGCCTGGGAGCCGGTCAAGGCCTGGCTGAAGGAAAAGATGCCCGCCGATCACCACAAACCCGGCATCGTCCATAACGACTACCGCTTCGATAACGTCATCCTCGATCCGCACAACCCGATGCAGATCATCGGCGTGCTCGACTGGGAGATGACCACCATCGGCGATCCGCTGATGGACCTGGGCAACACCCTGGCCTACTGGATCGAGGCCGCCGACCCGGCCCCCGTGCAACTGATGCGGCGCCAGCCGAGCAATGCCCCCGGCATGCTGACTCGCCAGGAGTTCGTCGACTACTACGCCGAGCGCGCCGGTATCGAGATCAAGAGCTTCGACTTCTACTACACCTACGGCCTGTTCCGCCTGGCCGGCATCGTGCAGCAGATCTACTACCGCTACTTCCACGGCCAGACCCAGGACAAACGCTTCGCGCAGTTCGTTCACATGAACAAGCTGCTGGAAAGTATGTCGCTGCAGGTCATCGACAAATCGACGCTGTAATCCGGCTCATCACGGTTTCATAAGAAGGGGAACCCCATGTCCAAGACCCAACTGTTCGACCTCGACGGCAAGATCGCTTTCGTCTCCGGAGCCAGCCGCGGCATCGGCGAAGCCATCGCCAGGCTGCTGGCCCAGCAAGGCGCCCACGTGATCGTCTCCAGCCGCAAGATCGAAGGCTGCCAGGCTGTCGCCGACGCCATCGTTGCCGAGGGTGGCAAGGCCACCGCGGTGGCCTGCCACATCGGCGAGATGGAGCAGATCCAGCAGGTCTTCGCGCAGATTCGCGAGCAGTTCGGCCGCCTCGACATTCTGGTCAACAACGCCGCCACCAACCCGCAGTTCTGCAACGTGCTGGACACCGACCTGGGGGCTTTCCAGAAGACCGTGGACGTGAACATTCGCGGCTATTTCTTCATGTCCGTCGAGGCCGGCAAGCTGATGCGCGAGCACGGCGGCGGCAGCATCATCAACGTGGCCTCCATCAATGGCGTGTCGCCGGGCGAATTCCAGGGCATCTACTCGGTGACCAAAGCCGCAGTGATCAATATGACCAAAGTGTTCGCCAAGGAATGCGCGCAGTTCGGCATCCGCTGCAATGCCCTGCTGCCGGGCCTGACCGACACCAAGTTCGCCTCTGCCCTGGTGAAGAACGACAGCATCCGCAACATGGCGCTGCAGCGCATCCCGCTCAAGCGCGTAGCCGACCCGAGCGAAATGGCCGGCGCCGTGCTCTACCTCGCCAGCGAAGCCTCCAGCTACACCACCGGCGTCGCCCTGAACGTGGATGGCGGGTTCCTCTCGTAATCGCCGGGTACGGACGAAAAAAGGGAGCCTGGCTCCCTTTTTTCATTTCGGCGGACAGCTCACTGCCAGTCTTTCAGTGCCTGGGTGGCCGCCTGGTTCATCGGTTGAGCGAGCAAGCCGGTGGGCGACAGGCTCACGGTGAAGGCCGCACCGTCGGCCACCGGCAGGTAGGTCACCCGCTGCGCTTCGGGCTTGAACAGGAACAGGTCACGCTGATTCAGCCGCAGCCAGCGCCAGAGGTCGACGCCATACGGGCTCTGCGCCAACTCCACCTGGGTATGCTGCGCCAGCTCCTGCTGCTCGATGGCCAGGAAACGCCCAGAGAGCCGCTCCAGCCGATAACCGGGCTGCAACCCGATCAGATCGGCGAGCCCGATCCAGCGCAGCAAGCGGACATCCAGTTGCCAGAGATCGCCCTCCAGCGTGACCTGCCGCTCTTCGCCGCTTTCCAGCAAGGTCACCCGATAACGTTGCTCGGATTCCGCCTTGAAGCTGATCGTCACCACCGGCTTGCCGTCCGGCAGCGGCGAATAGGCCGTCAGGTCCTTGGCCACCAGGCCGAGGAGCACCGCCAGGCCGAGAAAAGCCAACCCGCAGGTACCGCGCAGCCAGCCGAGGAACCAATGACGATTGAACAGAATGCGGGCGGCGACCAGTGTCACCAGCAGCGCCAGCAGCGCTGTCGCCCAAGCCAGACCGTCATACTGCATGGAGCCATTCCTTCTGCATAAAAATGGCGGCATTATGCGCAGCTGCTCTGCTTCCGGCCAGCCGGAACGCCACACAATCGGACACAAGTCGACTTTTTATGCCCTTCCCCTTCGAACTCGCCGTCGAACCCGGCACTTTGGCCATCCTCGCTTTCGTCGCTTTCCTCGCCGGCTTCATCGATGCCATCGCCGGAGGCGGTGGCCTGCTGACCATTCCTGCGCTGCTCACCGCGGGGTTGCCGCCCCATCTCGTCCTGGGCACCAACAAACTCAGCGCGACGTTCGGCTCCGCCACCGCCAGCTACACCTTCTACCGACGCAAGCTGTTCTCTCCCGGACAATGGCGCAACGCACTCATCGCTACTGCCGTCGGCGCGCTCTCGGGCGCGGTGATCGCCCATTGGCTGCCGGCCTCCTGGCTGAACCAGATGCTGCCGGCGGTGGTGTTCGGCTGCGGGCTCTACCTGTTGTTCGGCCGCACACCGGACGCACCGTTGAACGCCGAAGCACCGATCCCACGCGGACGCCAATGGCCCCAGGGCCTGGGGCTGGGCTTCTACGATGGTATCGCCGGCCCGGGCACCGGTGCCTTCTGGACCGTCAGCAGCCTGCTGCTCTATCCACTCGACTTGGTTAGGGCCAGTGGCGTGGCGCGCAGCATGAACTTCGTCAGCAATGCCGCGGCTCTGGTGGTGTTCATGCTGTCCGGGCAGGTCGCCTGGTTGCTGGGCATCAGCATGGGGCTGTCACTGATGGTCGGCGCGTTTCTCGGCGCACGCACGGCGATCCGGGGCGGCTCGCGCTTCATCCGCCCGGTGTTCATTCTGGTGGTGTTGGCGCTGACGGCGCGCCTAGCCTGGCAACACTGGTTCGGGGCGGCCTGAGCGCCGGGCCAGGTACAGCTCGATCAGGTAGCGCGCGATGGAGCGCGAGGCTGGCAATGGCGGCAGGTCATCGAGGCCGAACCAGCGCGCATCCTCGATTTCACCGGGCTGAGGCACGATATCTCCGCCCGCGTATTCGGCATGGAAACCAAGCATCAGCGAATGCGGAAACGGCCAGGCCTGGCTGCCGATGTATTGAAGGTTACGCACCTCCAACCCCACCTCTTCCCGTACTTCGCGAGCGACACATTCCTCCACCGACTCGCCCGGTTCGACGAAACCAGCCAGGGTGCTGTAGACGCCCGGAACGAAGCGTGGCGAACGCGCCAGCAGGATTTCATTGCCGCGCGTCACCAGCACGATCATGCTCGGAGAGAGACGCGGGTAATGGTGGACTTCGCACTGCGGACAGTGCATGGCGCGCTCGCCGGTCACCTGCAGCATAGGCGTGCCACAGCTTCCGCAAAAGCGATGCTGACGCGCCCAGGTTCCGATCTGAGTGGCATAACCGAGCATGCGGAAGGTATCCGCATCCGCCTGCAGCATGAACTGACGCAGCCCTTGCCAATTGCAATCCGCTAGATGGATCGGCTGCTCCACTTCAAGAACATGAATGGGATCGCCATCGAAATGGCCGATACCGTGCTCACAAAGAACCGGCAGGTCCTGGCGCTTCAACCACTCGCGCGGAAACAGCAGGCCGTTGCTGTCGCAGAGGAATTGCTGGCGGCAATGCGCCAACGCCCAACCGCCGGCTGGCGCACCGTCGATCAGGCCGGGCTGCCAGCGCGAATCGCTCATGCCGCCACCGGCAGCCCCAAGGCACGCACGCTCTCGGCCGCGAGGTCGAGCACGCTCGATTCGCTGTCACGCCGCAACATGGCTCCGCCCTCGAGGAAATATTCGAGACTGGTCAGCGCATCCGCCAGGGTTTCCAGCATCTGTTCGGATGGCATCTGCTGACTTTCCAGCATCTGCGTTTGGATATAGTCGGCACAGGACCCGACCAGTAGTGCGGCACGCTCCTGACCGAGGAACCACAAGCCGCCGCGCACCGCCTGAAGGCTGAAAGGCACGTTAGCCAGGTGCATCTTGTCGCCGTTCGACTCCAGGTAAGCCGTGATGGCCCGCTTGGCGAGCGCCAGGCCCGCCTTGGCCTCATCGATGACCACGATACGCGCCTCGGTGAGCTGGTGACTGGCAAAGGATTCCGCCTCCTGCCCAGGCTGGGCCTGCGGCCGTGGCTCATGACGCCCGCCACGCTCGAGGCTCGCCACCATGCCTTCCACGTACAGCACCGCATCCGCCAGCTTGTTGAGGGCGTCGCCATCGGCGGAAGCCCCTTCGCTCCAGGAAGCGACGATCGGCAATTGGACTTGCAATGCATTGCCTGCCGAGCTGAGGCCAACCATGCCCAGCGTCTTGGCCAGCTTGCCCAGTTGCGCATGCAGGGTGACGAGGCTTTCCGGCTGCGCCGTACCCCGGCCGAGCAGGTCGAGGGAGTCCTTCACGCTGGCCAGCTCTTCGCGGATGGCGGTGGACAGCGAGCGCATCACGGCCTGGCCGGGACCGGACAGGCGCTGGTATTCGTCCTCCAGCATCTGGTCGGTGAACGGCAGCGGCGTCAGGCCGAACACGTTGCGAACTTCGCTGGCCAACGACCCGCGGCTGTCGGCCAGAGCGACCAGATAGAGCAGTTCCTTGAGCAGGCTGCGCGGGACTTCGTATTGAGGATTGGCGAGAAGCTGCTTGAGCTCGCGGTCGACCCGGGAGAACAACTGCTTGCGGGACTTGCGCGCCAACAGCTGCCCTTCCACCTGGGCTTCCAGGGCTGCCGCCGCGACCCAGCAAAGCCGTCCGCGCGGATCGTTGGCGAACAGGCTGTCCAGGCGGGCCACGGCCCGCGCCATCAGCTTCAGGCTGGCCTGGATGCTCTGCTCGCGGATGAAGCCGAGCAGCCCGACTTGGTACATGTGGCGTAACCGCCGGCCCTCTTCGACGCGGGCGGCGGAATCCAGCGTGGACGCGGCAATACGAGGACGCGGCTGATCCAGGCGGGCACTGAAGAAGAAGCTTTCCGGCAACGGCGGCTGGGCGCCGGCCTGTCGTAGGTCGTTGATCGCCGGGAGCAGCAGTTCGGGCATTTCCTGGCGGCTCGCCTCGACGTTCTCCAGGTAGCGGCGCAACACATGCAGCGCGTTGCTGAGCGCCGATAACTGACCGTCGCGCTCGGCCCCCGCCCCGGCTGGAATGTCGGTGGCCTGTTGCAGGATTTCCTGGGCCAGCAGCTCGGCACCGGCCAGTTCGATCAGGTTGAGCGTACCGCGCACCTGGTGAAGGCTTTCCACGGCCTGCTGCAGCAGGCTGCCGTTGTTCCGTTCGGCGATGAAATGCTCGAGGCTCTGTTCAGCCTCTTCCATGGTGACGAACAACTCGTCGCGCACCATGCTGAGGGACGTGGCTCCGGTGACCATAGGTCTATTGCGCCTCCCGCGCGTAGTTCTCGGACAGCATCAGTCGGCGAATTCCGGTTTCTGCTTGCTCATGTGGGCTGCCATGGCGACCCGCAGATCGGCGGATTGAAGCATGGCGGCATTCCAGGTGGCGATGTAGTTCAGGCCATCGTCGACGCGATGGTCGCGCATGTAGCGAATCATTTCCTTGGTACCGCGAATGGCGATGGGGGACTTCGCGGCGATCTCGCGGGCGATGCCGAACACGCCATCGAGCAGCTCGGTTTGATCGGTATAGGTGCGGTTGACCAGCCCGATGCGGAGCGCTTCTTCACCATCGACAGTGCGGCCGGTATAAGCCAGCTCGCGCATCATGCCATCGCCAATGATCCGCGGCAGACGCTGCAGGGTGCCGACATCGGCAGCCATACCCATGTCGATTTCCTTGATCGAGAACTGCGCATCCACGGTGGAATAGCGCATGTCGCAGGCGGAAATCAGGTCGATTGCACCACCGAGACAGTAACCCTGGATCGCCGCCAGAACCGGCTTGCGGCAGTTGTCCACCGCATTGAAAGAAGCCTGCAGCTCGAGGATGGTACGGCGCAAGGCCTCGGCATTGCGCCCGGTGTCCTTGCCGAGCTGGCTGCCCGCCTGGGCCAGGAGCATCAGATCGATGCCCGAAGAGAAATGCTTGCCGGCACCGGACAGGACGACGACACGCACTTCATCGGTCTCGTCGACCCAGCGGAAGACATCGATGATCTCGGTCCAGAAGTCCGCGTTCATCGCATTGACCTTTTCCGGACGATTGATCTGGACATGGGCGATCTTGTCTGCCAGTTCGATACGAAAAGCCTTGTAATCAGTCACGGCAGCGATCCTCGGCAACATCAGGCGAGTCGAAAAAGGATGAAATATAAAACCGGCCAACTATAACAAGCGCACCACAAAAGTCGATGCCGGGCTTGTGAACCAGGGCACGCCATCCGACTTAAGGGATCGTTGTGGATATGACGACTAAGCGCTTGATCTTTTTAAGGGTATCGACGGATTGTTCAGGTAATTTCCAGAAATGCCGTTACCGCTATCAACCCAGCGGGACGAGAGTGCCCGCCCCTGCCCACATATCCGCTTCATTCGCGGATGCAATCCACGGTGTAGCAACGCCCATCAGCACTGTCCTGATGCTGAAGACCGTGTACATCCGCATCGAACCCCGGAAAACTCCGATCGAAATTCCGTGCGAACAGCAGGTAATCAATGATCGCCTGCGTCGCCGGCGTGAAGCGCTCGCCCGGCATGATCAATGGAATGCCGGGCGGATAAGGCACCAGCATCACGGCGGCGATGCGCCCTTGCAGTTGGTCGATAGGCACCGCCTCGACCTCACCGCGCACCAGGCTGTCGTAGGCATCCGCCGGTTTCTGGGCGATTTCCGGCAACGTCGTGTACATGCGTTTGAGGGCTTTCGCCGTGGCGTTTTCCCGATAGCAGGTATGCAACTGGTCACACAAATCACGCAGCCCCATACCCTGATAACGCAGGCAGTCCGCCTGCGCCACCGAAGGCAGGACGTCATTCAAGGGGGCATTGGCATCGTAGTGCCGCTTGAACTCCAGCAGCTCGGTGAGCAGCGTGCTCCACTTGCCCTTGGTGATGCCCATGGAAAACAGCACGAGAAACGAATACAGGCCGGTCTTCTCCACCACCAGCCCGCGCTCCCAGAGGAACCTGCCGACCACCGCCGCCGGGATTCCCCGCTCGTCCAGCCGGCCGCCGGCCGTCAGGCCCGGTGTCGTCAAGGTTACCTTGATCGGATCGAGCAGCACGTAGTCGGCCGCCAGATCGCCGAAACCATGCCAGTCGGCGCCCGGCTCCAGCAGCCAGTCGTTCACGACCACCGCATCGGCCCCTTCCGCCTTCGGCGGCTGCCAGATACTGAACCACCAATCGTCCGCCGCCAGATTCTGCCGCAGATTGGCCAAGGCCCGGCGAAAGCTCAGCGCCTCGTCGAAGGTTTCCTGGATCAACGAACGACCGGCCGGTCCCTCCATCATGGCCGAGGCCACGTCCAGTGAGGCGATGATGCCGTACTGTGGCGAGGTGGAGATGTGCATCATGAACGCTTCGTTGAAACGGTCGCGATCCAATGGGCGAGTACCGCCATCCTGGACATGGATCATCGAGGCCTGACTGAAGGCGGCCAGCAACTTGTGCGTCGAATGGGTGCTGAATACCAGCGGACTGCGGGCGTCACGACGGATACCCATGCCATAGCGGCCGGCATAGAACTCGTGAAAGGCCGCGTAGGCGTACCAGGCTTCGTCGAAATGCAGCACGTCCACGCTGTCGCCCAGCGTCTGCTTGATCAGCTCCGCGTTGTAGCAAAGCCCGTCATAGGTGGAGTTGGTGACGACTGCCAGCTTCACCCTGGGCGCCCGCCCGGCGGCCAGTGGGTTGGCGGCGATCTTTTCCCGAATCGACTCGGCACTGAATTCGCTCAGCGGAATCGGCCCGATGATGCCCAGCTCGTTGCGCTCCGGGCTCAGATAGAGCGGAATAGCGCCGGTCATGATGATCGCGTGCAGCACCGACTTGTGGCAGTTGCGATCGACCAGCACCAGGTCGTCGCGGCCGACCATGGAATGCCAGACGATCTTGTTCGCCGTCGAGGTGCCGTTGATCACGAAGAAGGTGTGGTCAGCGCCGAAGTTGCGCGCCGCACGGGCTTCGGCTTCGGCCAGCGGCCCGGTGTGATCGAGCAGCGACCCCAGCTCGGGCACCGAGACCGAAAGATCGGAGCGCAAGGTGTTCTCGCCGAAGAACTGATGGAACGCCTGCCCCACCGGGCTCTTCCGGTAAGCGACACCCCCGCCGTGCCCAGGCGTATGCCAGGAATAATTGGATTGTGCGGTGTGCTCTACCAGCGCCCGGAAAAATGGCGGCAGCAACCCGGAGAGATAGTTGCGCGCCGCACGGGCGACTTGGCGGGCGAGGAAAGGTACGGTGTCCTCGAACAGGTAGAGCAGCCCGCGCAATTGATTGAGATCGGCCATGGCCTCGGCGGGTGCATTCTCGATAGTCACCTGTTCTCCAAGGGCGAAGATCGGTAACTGTGGCGCCCGAATCCGGGCCACGCGAATCAGCTCGACCACATCCTGGAGCAGCCGCTGATTCTCCCCCGCACCTTCCGCCGCGACCAGCACACAAGCCAGCCCATGGTGGGTGGAGGCAACGATTCGTCCCTCGGCGGAACTGGCGGTGGAGAGGATATTGAACCCTTCCTGCTCCAGCTCCCGGGCGATGGCCCGGACACGCTCACCCGCCACCGTGTCCGCCTTGATGTCACGATGGACGATGAGTACGGGAAATTTCAGGTCTTTGTACATGAGGCCTCCCGGAGAGACCGGGCCGAAGCCCGGTCATATCCTCAGGGTAGACCGCCCGTTGCGGGATTCGCTTCCCGCAGAATTTCAGGCCTCGGCGGCAGGCTGTTCCAACTGCACCCAGAGCGGCGCGGAGCCGGCCGACTTCTCGATGGCCGCCAGACGCGCCGCATGGGCAGCCAAGTCCGCCTCGCTGGCGCGAATCACCCGAGTCTGAGTGCGCTCTGCAGGCAGACGGCGGATCGGGCTGGCCTGGGGACGACCGCTGGCGTTGCCGTCACTGCCCTCGCCCGCCAGCGACAGGTGGGTCTGGCCACCGGTCATGGTCAGGTAGACGTCAGCGAGAATCTCGGCGTCGAGCAAGGCGCCGTGCAGGTCGCGACCGGAGTTGTCGACACCATAGCGCTTGCACAGGGCATCGAGGCTGTTGCGCTGGCCTGGATGGCGCTCGCGCGCCATCAGCAAGGTGTCGAGAATCGAACAGTGCTCGCTGATATCGGCCCGGTCATGCTGGCCGAGCCGGGCGAATTCGGCGTTGATGAAGCCCACGTCGAACGCCGCGTTGTGGATGATCAGTTGGGCGCCCTTGATGAACTCGAAGAACTCTTCGGCCACCTCCTTGAAGCGGGGCTTGTCAGCCAGGAATTCGTTGGTGATGCCGTGGACCGCAATGGCGCCTTCGTCCACTTCACGGTCGGGCTGGAGATAGACATGGAAGTGCCGCCCGGTGAGCCGGCGCCCCATCACTTCGACGCAACCGATCTCGATGATGCGATGGCCATCGGTCACCGGCATGCCGGTGGTTTCAGTATCCAGTACGACGCTGCGCATAGTGTTCCCTGCTGTTAAACGATGTGTTGACGTTTCGCTTCGACGACGCCGCGGTTGGCCAGCAGATCGGCGCGCTCATTGCCAGGATGGCCGGTATGGCCGCGCACCCATTCCCAGGTGACCTGGTGGCGATTGACCTGCTCGTCGAGCTGTTGCCAGAGATCGGCATTCTTCACCGGTTGCTTGGCCGCGGTTTTCCAACCCCGCTTCTTCCAGTTCGGCAACCATTCCTGCATGCCACGCATGACGTACTCGGAATCGGTGACCAGACGCACCGCGCAGGGCCGCTTCAGCTCGGCCAGCGCACGAATTGCCGCGGTGAGCTCCATCCGGTTGTTAGTGGTTTCCGCCTCTCCGCCCCAGAGTTCGCGCTCGACGCCCTTGAAAACGAGCAATGCGCCCCAGCCACCGGGACCGGGATTACCTTTGCAGGCGCCGTCGGTGTATATCTCGACAATGTCACTCATGCGGAGCTTGTTCTCTTTACGGCTCGGAATTGCGCCGGCTCACCTTGGCCACCGGCAATGGCACCAGCTTGCCCATCGGTTCTCGACGGACTTGGCGCAGCGGCCGAAGGCCGACCACCAGCTTGCGTGCCACTAATAAATAGAAGCCTGCCCCGGGGGGCTGCCAGGTACCTCCCCAGGTTTCCAGACGCGCCAGACGCGCCTGCCAAGCATCGGAAGCAAGCGGCGGACGATAGCATCCGAAGCGGCGTTTCTCCAGCGCGAATCCCAGCAGGTTGAGCCAATCGCCGACCCGCGTCGGGGCGAAGCAGCGCGCTTGGCGTAGCCCGTCGCCGGCGAAGTAGTGGCGCAAGCCCCAAGCGCTCCACGGGTTGATTCCGACGATCAGCAGGTGTCCGCCGGGTCGCACGCTCCGCGCCGCCTCACGCAGTAAGCCATGGGGCGACAGGCTGAAATCCAGCCCATGCTGCAGTAATACCAAGTCCGCCGCGTGCTCGACGAGCGGCCAGGATTGCTCTTCGCAAACGATCTCCACATCGGGCGGTGCGCCCAGGCGCACACTGCAATGGATCTGCGGCGCTTTCGGCAATTGCGAGGCAGGCGGCCCGTAGTGAACCAGGTAACCGCCGAAGAAACGCGCCAGCTCCTCTTCCAGGACTCGGCGTTCCTCTTCCAATAACTGGCGACCGAGGGGGCCGGCGAACCATTCACGAGCGACGCCGATCAGCGCCAGCCAGTCCGGGTCGGCCTGAGCGAAAGCCTGGTCAGTCATAGGGAACTCCTGCATGGCAGCGGGTAGTCTTCAGGCCTAAGATGCGCTTTTTTACGTTCAGCTGCGATAGGCCTCACCCATGATACAGATCGACGCCCTGCCCGCTTTCACCGACAACTACCTCTGGTTGTTGCAAGATGCTGCCACGCGCCGCTGTGCGGTGGTCGATCCCGGCGATGCCGGCCCGGTCCTCGACTGGCTTGCTGCCCATCCGGACTGGCAACTCAGCGATATCATCGTCACTCATCACCATCCCGACCATATCGGCGGCGTGGCCAAGCTCAAGTCTGCGACCGGTGCTCGCGTACTCGGTCCGGCCAAGGAGCGGATTCCCGAGCGGGACCTGGCCTTGGGCGAAGGCGACAAGGTGGACGTGCTGGGACTCAGGTTCGAAGTGATGGAGGTACCCGGACACACCCTGGGCCATATCGCCTATTACCATGCCTCGCCTCGGAATCCGCTGCTGTTCTGTGGCGACACCCTGTTCGCCGCAGGGTGCGGCCGACTGTTCGAAGGGACCCCGGAGCAGATGTACCACTCGCTCAGCCGCTTGGCCGCGCTGCCGGACGACACACAGGTCTACTGCACCCACGAATACACCCTGAGCAACCTGCGTTTCGCCCATGCCGTCGAGCCGGACAACCCGGCCATCGCCCAACGGCTTGCCGAAGTCGGCGCCTGGCGCGATGCAGGCAGGATCAGCCTGCCGTCCACCCTGTCCATCGAGCGGGAAACCAACCCCTTCCTGCGCTGTGACCAACCATCCGTCCGAAAAAAAATCGACGAACGGAACGGCATCGCTCAACGCTCCGCAAGCGCGGTTTTTGCTGGCCTGCGCAGTTGGAAGGATCACTTCTAGAAGCGCGGGCAACCGGCTGAAATCTGGCGAAAACTTGACCACCCCCGGCCTCGTTCCTAGAATCGCCCGATCTTTTTGCCCGGAACAGCCACCCCGCCAATGACGTCCAAGCCGCGCAGGACCCTCGATCTAGACGCATTGGCACGATCCTCTCGGGTGCTGGTAGCGGTGTGTGCCGCGGCCCTGGCAGGCTGCCAGAGCCTGGGGCCCTCGCATGACCAGCCCGGCCGGGACACCGACAGGGCTGTCGGCCTCGAGCAGCAACCGGAGTGGCTGACCGAAACCCCGACGCCCGAAGCACCGCAAGATATCTGGGAGCGCATGCGCAGCGGCTTCAAGCTGCAGGACCAGATCGATGTGAACCCGCGGATCGAGCGCCAGCGCTTGTGGTTCGTCAGCAACCCGTCCTTCCTCGAGAATGCCTGCGAACGCGGTGCCCTCTATATCCATTACGTGGTGGAACGACTCGAAGAGCGCGACATGCCGCTGGAACTGGCACTGCTGCCGGTCATCGAGAGTGCCTACAACCCCCTGGCCTACTCCCGCGCCCATGCGGTCGGCATCTGGCAGTTCATCCCGTCGACCGGACGCCATTTCAATCTGCGCCAAACCAGTTGGTACGACGGCCGCCGCGACATCACCGCCTCGACCAATGCTGCGATGAACTATCTCTCGCGCCTGCATGAGATGTTCAACGGCGACTGGCTGCTGGCACTGGCCGCCTATAACGCTGGCGAAGGCACAGTCAGCCGGGCCATCGAACGCAACCAGAAACTGGGGCTGCCAACCGACTACTGGAACCTGCCGCTACCGCAGGAAACCCAGGACTACGTTCCCAAGCTGCTTGCGCTTTCCCAGGTGGTGATGGCCCCAGAGGCCTACGGCGTGACGCTCAATCCCATCGCCAACGAACCGTACTTCGAGGTGGTGGAGGTCAAGCAGCGCCTGGATCTGTCGCGCGTCGCCGCCATGGCGGAAATCGACGAAGACGAGCTGTACATGCTCAACCCCGCCTACAAGAAGCGCATCACCATGGACGGTCCGCAACATCTGCTGGTGCCGACCGAGAAAGCCGAACTGTTCGCCGCCAACCTGTCGCTGATGCAACCGCAGGAACTGGTGGACTGGCAGGAATATCGCGTACGCGCCGGCGACAGCCTTCACGCCATCGCCAACCGCTACCACTTGACGGTCAATACGCTCAAGGAGATCAACCAGCTCAAAGGTAACGATCTGCGTATCGGGCAAACCCTGAGCATTCCGGTCCAACCGGGTCTCAAGCCCTCTCAGCCGTTGTTCCAGGAGCGACTGGCCGCCACCGAGCAGCCCAAGGCACTGCGCAGTTACCGGGTGAAGAGTGGCGACAATCTCTGGCAGATCGCCAAGGCGCACAACGTCAAGGTCGAGGACCTGAAGCGTTGGAACCGACTCTCCGGCAACAGCCTGAAGACCGGCCAGGTGCTCACCCTGCAAAGCAGCGCCGCTCCCGTCACCATCGCCACGCGGAACGATCGCCAGTCGGTAACCTATTACCGCGTGCAGAAAGGCGACTCGCTTTACCTGATCGCCAAGCGCTTCAAGGTGGACCTGCAGAACCTTCAGCGCTGGAATCCCCGCAGCGGTCACGCCCTCACTCCTGGGCAAACGCTTACGCTCTATCTCCCCCGCTGATCAGCGTCCCTTGCTGAGAGCCTCCAGGCATCGTCCGGTCAACTGGGTGAAACGCTGGAAGGCAACGAACTGCTCATGCTTCAGCGCCCGACCGGACAACCGGTTGTCCGCATACAGCACGCCGATCTCGCGAGTACCTGCCATCAGCGGCGCAATGAAGAACATGCCCTGCCCGAGCCACTGCCGCATCGGCCCGGTGACCAGCTCGCTCAGGTTGTAGCTTGCCGGGACCCCCATCCAGATCGCCTCCTTGTGGCGCAGGACATAGCTGAAGATATGCGGCTGTTCCGGCTGCTCGGCAGGAAGCACGAAATCGCTCAGCCAGCTTTGCGTTCCCTCGCCCGCCACGCGCTTGACCCGGAAGCGAGTCTGCCCATCCGCCAGCACCGCGAGCATGATCCGTTCCAGTCCGGCCCCCTGGTGCAGCCCCTTGAACAGCGTATCGAGGATCAGGCCGACATCCCCGCGGGCGGAGACCATCAGACCAAGGTCCTGCAATGCCTGCTGCATCACCAGGAGATTAGGTTGCAGTAAACGCGCCCGACGCTGCTCCTGCTGTAGGCGAATCTGCTCCGGATCGGTATTGGGAATGAGATTGCACAGCTTGCCGGCACCGAAGGTCACCGCGACCTTGACGGCCTCATCGGCACTGGCCAGCACCTGCTGCATCGCATCTTCCGGCGTCACGCCGGTGAAGCGGGCCAGTTGCTCGACCAGCTTCTCGATGGCCGGCGAATCCCAGCCCTCCAAGGCGGCCTCGCTGATCCGAACACCAAGGGTCACCGCCTGTACCGCCGGATCGTTCTGGCTGGTCCCCTGTGCCAGGCTGGCGATTTCGCTCAGGTTCCAGCTTTTCACCAGCCCCAGGGTCAATTGACGGAAGCTGGTGCCGAGCACGGAGCGCACCGCTTCCTCGGCGATCACGCCAGGCTGGGCCAGGGCGGTGTCCAGCTCATCGGCCTGTACACCACCGCAGCCCCAGAACGCCAACTCGCCAAGGTTGTAGAGCAAGGCGGCGATGAACACCTCCTCCTCATGCCTGGAAAGCACATAGCCGGCGATATTCCGCGCCTGGACCGCGGCATGGAAGGATCGTGCGAGCAGCTCCTGCAACTGCTCGCGCGGGGCTCGCGTCAGCAATCCGTCGATCAAACTGACGGAAAGACCGATCAGACGCACATTGTCGAAACCGATCAGGACGATGGCCCGGGAGATGGTACGGATAGGCTCCTGCGAGGGGTTGTAATAGGCACTGTTGGCAACGCGCAGGACCTTGGAGGTCAGGGAAGCATCACGTAGCAGCACATCGGCCAACTGTTGCACCGAGGCTTTTTCTTCCCCGGCCAGACGATGCAAGTCCTGCACGACAGCGGCAAGGGCCGGTAACTCAGCTTGGTTCAGGCGATCGATCCATGACTGCAAACCATGGCAGCGTTCTTCCAATATGTGAGCCTCTACTTGTTTTAGCGCAGTGTAGCGAAATGATGGCACTCTCCGAAGGGGGAAGCGCTCTTTTTACGTCGGATACAAGCTGTTACTGTACCGCCCAGAAGCCCAAAAGCCGCCATGGACCGGATTTTCCGCCTGATGCGTCATATCCTCCTGTTGTTCCTAAGTCTGGCCCCGAGCTTTCCCCTCTGTGCGGCCATCATCGAAAGCCACGGTTACGCCCAATTCGGCGCCCTCAAATATCCCGCCAGCTTCACCCACTTCGACTGGGTCAATCCGGAGGCACCCAAGGGCGGTACGTTGCGAGTAATGGCTTTCGGCACCTTCGACACGCTCAATCCCTATACATTCAAGGGCACCAGCCCCGTTTCCACGGCGAACTTCCTGCAGTATGGCGTCACCGAACTGAACGAGCCACTGATGGTGGGCACCGGGCAATACGACCCTTCCGGCGATGAGCCGGCATCCAGTTACGGGCTGATCGCCCGCTCCGTCGAATACAGCGAAGACCGCAGCTGGGTGGTGTTCAACCTGCGCGAGGAAGCCCGCTTCCATGACGGACATCCCATCACCGCTTACGACGTGGCCTTTTCCTACCGTCTGCTGATCAAGGATGGCCACCCGCAATACCGGACCTACCTGCAGGAAGTCAAACGTGTCGACATTCTCGGCCGGCACCGCATTCGCTTCGTGCTCAAGCGCGCCGGCAATCCGCTCCTGATCCTGCGGCTCGGCGAATTGCCGGTGTTGCCGCAACACTATTGGAAAGACCGCGACTTCAAGAGCACCACTTTCGAACCGCCGCTGGGCAGCGGGCCCTATCGGATCACCCAGGTACTGCCGGGCCGCCAACTGGTATTCGAGCACGTGAAAGACTGGTGGGGCGAGAAACTGCCGGTCAACCGCGGCAAGTACAACTTCGACCGTGTCGAGGTGGAGTTCTACCGCGACAGCAACGTGGCCTTCGAAGCGTTCAAGGCCGGGGAATTCGATTTCTATATCGAGCATCAGGCGAAGAACTGGGCGAATGGCTACCGCTTTCCCGCCGTGGCCCGCGGCGATGTGATCCGCGCCGAGATTCCACACAAGATCCCCACCCAGACCCAGGCGTTGTTCATGAACACCCGCCGAAGCGTTTTCGCGGACCGCAAAGTACGCGAAGCCATGGGCCTGATGTTCGACTTCGAATGGACCAATCGCACGCTGTTCAATAACGCCTACGTACGTGCCAAGAGCTATTACCCCAATAGCGAGTTCTCCGCGTTCGGCAAGCCGGAAGGCCAGGAATGGCTACTGCTGTCCCCCTACCGCAAGCAGTTGCCCGCACGCCTGTTCAACGAACCGTTCAGCGTGCCGGAAACCGATGGGCGCGGCATCCCGCGCGAAACGCTACGCCGGGCTCTGGGCCTGTTGGCCGAAGCCGGCTGGAAACCCTCTGGGGAGCGGCTGCTGAATAGTAAGGGACAACCTTTCCGGTTCGAAATCCTGCTGGTCAACCCCAGCCTCGAGCGCATCCTCCAGCCCTACAGCGAGAATCTGGCGAGCATCGGAATCGACGTGAGCCTGC
This sequence comes from Pseudomonas indica NBRC 103045, assembly GCF_002091635.1. Lineage (GTDB taxonomy): Bacteria > Pseudomonadota > Gammaproteobacteria > Pseudomonadales > Pseudomonadaceae > Pseudomonas_M > Pseudomonas_M indica. Next base: position 101,434 of record NZ_BDAC01000002.1, read on the forward strand.
GTACGGTCGACCGCGCCCAATACAAGCAGCGCCTCGATCATTTCGACTTCGACATGATCATGCTGACATTGCCGCAAACCTTGAGCCCCGGCCTGGAGCAATGGCTGTACTTCCATTCCAGCCAGGCCAAGGTGAAGGGCGGCAAGAATTACGCGGGTGTTGCCCATCCCGTGGTCGACACGCTGCTGGATAGCCTGCTCGCCGCCCGCACCCGGGACGAGCAGGTTGCCGCTACCCGTGCGCTGGACCGGGTCTTGCTCTGGCAGCACTACAGCATTCCCAACTGGTACCTGGACTATCACCGCCTGGCGTATCGCAACCGCTTCGCGTTCGTTACGACGCCGCCCTACACCCTCGGGCTGCGCGCCTGGTGGTTGAAGCCTAAGGAGAACATCCAATGACGCGCCCTCTGCGCTCCCTCTTCCTGTTCGGCGGCAGCGCCCTTCTCCTGGGCCTGGCCAGCCTCGCCCAGGCGGCACCGAAGCATGCGCTGACCCTGTATGACGAGCCGCCGAAATACCCGGCCAATTACAAGTACTTCGACTATGTGAACCCCGATGCCCCGAAGGGTGGCGTGTTCCGCCAAGCGGGGTTCGGCGGTTTCGACAGCCTGAATCCGTTCATTAACAAAGGGGTGTCGGCCGACGATATCGGCCTGATCTACGACACGCTGACGCGCCACAGCCTGGACGAGCCGTTCACCGAGTACGGCTTGCTCGCGGAGAAGATCGAGAAAGCACCGGATAACAGCTGGGTACGCTTCTACCTGCGCCCCGAGGCCCGTTTCCATGACGGGCATCCGGTCACCGCGGAAGACGTGGTGTTCACCTTCGAAACCCTGATGAAAGACGGCGCCCCGCTCTACAAGGCTTATTACGCCGATGTCGCCGAAGTCATCGCGGAAGATGCCCGGAAGGTCCGCTTCGTCTTCAAACATCCCGGCAACCGGGAGCTACCGCTGATCCTCGGCCAGTTGGCCGTCCTGCCCAAGCACTGGTGGGCAGAGCGAAACTTCAAGAAGGGAAATCTCGAAATTCCCCTGGGCAGCGGCCCGTACCGCATCGCTGACGTCAAGGCCGGACGCTCGATCCGCTACGAGCGCGTCAAGGATTGGTGGGGCAAGGACCTGCCGGTCAACCGGGGGTTCTACAACTTCGACACGATGGTCACTGACTATTACCGCGACAATACCGTCGCCCTCGAAGCCCTGAAGGCCGGCCAATTCGACTACTGGCTGGAAACCAGCGCGAAGAACTGGGCAACTGCCTATGACGTTCCCGCCGTGCAAAACGGCCAGTTGATCAAGGAAGAGATCGCCAATCGCAACCCCACCGGAATGCAGGGTTTCATCTTCAATATCCGCCGCCCGCTGTTCCAGGATCGTCGCGTACGCGAAGCGCTGGGATTGCTGTTCGATTTCGAATGGACCAACAAGCAACTGTTCAACGGCGCCTACACTCGAACCCACAGCTATTTCGACAACTCGGAGCTGGCCTCCAGCGGCCTGCCCGACGAAGCCGAACTGAAGATTCTCGAACCGCTGCGCGCCCAGATTCCACCCCAGGTGTTCACCGATGAGTACCGCGTACCGGTCACCGACGGCAGCGGCATCATCCGTGAACAACAACGCCGCGCCTACCAGTTGCTGCAAGAAGCCGGCTGGCGAATCGAAGGCGACCGCATGGTGGACGGCAAGGGCCAGCCCGTCAGCATCGAGTTCCTGCTGGCCCAGACCGAATTCGAGCGCATCCTGCTGCCATACAAGCGCAACCTGTCCGATCTGGGCATCGACCTGGTGATTCGCCGGGTCGATGTCTCCCAATACATCAACCGTCTACGCTCGCGGGACTTCGACATGATCGTGGGCGGCTTCGGTCAGTCCAACTCCCCAGGCAACGAGCAGCGTGAATACTGGCATTCCAGTAGTGCCGACAACCCGGGAAGCCGGAACTTCATTGGCCTGAAAGATCCGGCCATCGACAGCCTTGTCGACAGCCTGATCAACGCGGACTCGCGAAAAAGCCTGGTCGCACATACCCGTGCCCTGGACCGTGTACTGCTATGGGGCAACTATGTGGTTCCCAACTGGCACATCAAGACCTGGCGGGTCGCCTACTGGAACCGCTTCGAGCATCCGAAGGTCACGCCGCTCTACGATATCGGCCTGACTACCTGGTGGGTCAAACCGGGCGCATCGGCACAACCGGAGCCGGCTTCCACCCCAGCAGAAACCCCAGCAGCAGCGGAGCAATGACATGCTGGCCTATCTCGTCCGCCGCCTGCTGCTCATCGTCCCTACCCTGTTCGGCATTCTGCTGATCAACTTTCTCATCATCCAGGCGGCACCAGGTGGCCCCGTCGAACAGATGATCGCCAAGCTGGAAGGTTTCGAAGGAGCCACCAGCCGTATCGCCGGGGGCGGTGCCGAGGTTTCCGTGGCAGGCTCCAACTACCGGGGCGCTCAGGGTCTCGATCCCGACCTGGTCGCCGAAATCGAGCGTATGTATGGCTTCGACAAGCCCGCTCCCGAGCGCTTCTGGATCATGCTCACCAACTATGTCCATCTGAACTTCGGTGAAAGCTTTTTCCGCGATGCCAAGGTCATCGACCTGATTGCCGAGAAAATGCCGGTCTCCATCTCGCTGGGGTTGTGGAGTACCCTGATCATGTATCTGGTCTCCATTCCCCTGGGAATCGCCAAGGCCGTGCGCCACGGCAGCGCCTTCGACGTCTGGACCAGCTCCGCGATCATCATCGGCTACGCCATCCCGGCTTTCCTCTTCGCCATCCTGCTGATCGTTGTGTTCGCCGGCGGCAGCTATTTCGACTGGTTTCCCCTCCGTGGCCTGACCTCCAACAACTTCGACGAACTCAGCCTGGGCGGGAAGATCATCGACTACTTCTGGCACCTGGCCCTACCGATCACTGCCCTGGTCATCGGTAACTTCGCGACGTTGACCTTGCTGACCAAGAACAGCTTTCTGGATGAGATCAACAAGCAATACGTGGTTACCGCCCGCGCCAAAGGGCTCTCCAAGAACCGCGTGCTATACGGCCACGTCTTTCGTAACGCCATGCTGATCATCATCGCCGGGTTCCCCTCGGCATTCATCGGGCTGTTCTTCACCGGATCCCTACTGATCGAGGTGATCTTTTCCCTCGATGGCCTGGGCCTCATGAGTTTCGAAGCGGCGATCAACCGGGATTACCCGGTCGTATTCGGCACGCTTTTCATCTTCACTTTGCTGGGACTTGTCGTGAAATTGATCGGCGACCTCACCTATACCCTGGTCGATCCCCGTATCGACTTCGAAAGCCGGGAGGGTTGAGATGAAGCTCTCTCCTCTCAATCGACGACGCTTCGAACGGTTCAAGGCGCACAAACGCGGCTGGTGGTCGCTCTGGATCTTTCTGGGTCTGTTCGTGCTCAGCCTCGGCGCAGAACTGATCGCCAACGACAAGCCCCTGGTCGTGCGCTATGACGGCGAATGGTATTTCCCGGTATTCAAGCGCTATCCCGAAACCACCTTCGGCGGCGAATTCCCGCTACAGGCCAACTACAAAAGCCCCTATATCCGGGAACTGATCGCACAGAAGGACGGCTGGATGCTCTGGCCGCCCATCCCCTACAGCTACTCCAGCATCAACTACGAATTGAAGGTTCCCGCCCCCGCACCACCGTCCACCGAGAACTGGCTGGGCACCGATGACCAAGGCCGCGACGTGCTGGCACGGGTCATCTACGGATTCCGGATTTCCGTGCTGTTTGCTCTGGTCCTGACCTTGCTCAGTTCGGTCATTGGCGTCTTCGCCGGTGCCCTGCAAGGCTTCTACGGAGGCTGGGTGGACCTGCTGGGCCAGCGCTTCCTGGAAATCTGGTCGGGCCTGCCAGTGCTTTATCTGCTGATCATCCTGGCCAGCTTCGTCCAGCCGAACTTCTGGTGGCTGCTCGGTATCATGCTGCTGTTCTCCTGGATGAGCCTGGTGGATGTGGTGCGCGCCGAATTCCTTCGTGGGCGCAACCTGGAATACGTGCGGGCCGCTCGTGCCCTGGGCATGCAGAACGGCGCCATCATGTTCCGCCACATCATGCCCAACGCCATGGTTTCGACCATGACCTTCATGCCGTTCATTCTGACCGGCGCCATCGGCACCCTCACCGCTTTGGACTTCCTCGGTTTCGGCCTGCCACCGGGCGCGCCCTCGTTGGGCGAATTGGTTGCCCAGGGCAAGGCCAACCTGCAAGCACCGTGGCTGGGTATCAGCGCTTTCATGGTGTTGGCACTGATGCTCAGCCTGCTGGTTTTCATCGGCGAAGCCGCCCGCGATGCTTTCGATCCGAGGAAGTGAGATGAGCGAGAACCTGATAGAAGTACGTGACCTCGCCGTCGAGTTCGTGACCGGCGATCAGGCACAACGTGTCGTCGAAGGCGTCAGCTTCGATATCCGCAAAGGTGAAACCCTGGCGCTGGTTGGCGAAAGCGGCTCCGGCAAGTCGGTTACCGCTCACTCGATCCTGCGGCTACTGCCCTACCCGCTGGCCCGGCACCCCAGCGGCAGCATCCACTACGCTGGCCAGGACCTGCTCAAGCTCGATGAGAAAAAACTGCGCGGTATCCGTGGCAACCGCATCGCCATGGTGTTCCAGGAACCGATGACCTCTCTCAATCCCTTGCACAGCGTGGAAAAGCAGATCAACGAAGTGCTTGCGCTGCACAAGGGGCTCCGTGGCAAGGCTGCCACGGCAAGAACGCTGGAGTTGCTCGAACTCGTCGGCATCCCTGAGCCGCGCAAGCGGCTGAAAGCCTTCCCTCATGAACTCTCTGGCGGCCAGCGCCAACGCGTCATGATCGCCATGGCACTGGCGAACGAGCCCGAACTGCTGATCGCCGACGAACCGACCACGGCCCTGGACGTCACCGTCCAACTGAAAATCCTGCAATTACTCAAGGAATTGCAGGCCCGCCTGGGCATGTCGCTGCTGCTGATCACTCATGACCTCAACTTGGTCCGGAGAATTGCACACCGCGTATGTGTCATGCAGCGCGGAAAGATCGTCGAACAGGCGTCGTGTGATGAATTGTTCCACGCACCGAAGCATTCCTACACCCAGGAACTGCTCGGTGCGGAGCCCAGCGGCGACCCCGCGGCCACTGTTGCCGGGGAGCCGTTGCTGGAAGTGAAAGACTTGCGCGTGTGGTTCCCGATCAAGAAAGGGGTATTGCGCCATACCGTCGACTACGTGAAGGCGGTAGATGGAATCAATTTCAGCCTGCCTCAGGGGCATACCCTGGGGATCGTAGGTGAAAGCGGTTCCGGCAAATCCACGTTGGGAATGGCGATCCTCAGGCTTTTGAGCAGTCAAGGAGCCATTCGCTTCCAGGGACAGGTCTTGAATGGCCTGACACAACGGCAGGTCCGCCCTTTACGGCGGCAGATGCAGGTGGTCTTTCAGGACCCCTTCGGCAGCCTGAGCCCACGCATGTCGGTCGGGCAGATCGTTGGCGAAGGATTACGAATCCATCGCATCGGTACGCCGGATGAGCAGGAGCAGGCCATCATCGACGCGCTCCTGGAGGTAGGACTGGATCCGGAAACCCGGCACCGCTACCCCCACGAGTTTTCCGGCGGGCAACGGCAGCGGATCGCCATTGCCCGGGCATTGGTGCTGAAACCGGCGCTGATCCTGCTGGACGAGCCCACTTCGGCGCTCGACCGCACGGTCCAGCGTCAAGTAGTGGAGCTCCTGCGCGGGTTGCAGGCCAAGTACAACCTGACTTACCTGTTCATCAGCCATGACCTGGCGGTGGTTCGGGCGCTCAGCCACCAATTGATGGTGGTAAAGCAGGGCCAGGTGGTGGAACAAGGCCCGGCGGAGGCCGTCTTCGCCGCGCCGCAGCACATTTATACACGGCAATTGCTGGAGGCCGCCTTCATGGCTCCAGGAACTGTCGATTAACCAGAAGAGGAACAAGTACATGGGATTTCTCGCCGGTAAGCGCGCGCTGATCGTCGGCGTCGCCAGCAAACTGTCCATCGCCTCCGGTATCGCCGCAGCGATGCACCGCGAAGGCGCCGAACTGGCCTTCACCTACCAGAACGAAAAGCTCAAGGGACGTGTAGAAGAGTTCGCCACCGGCTGGGGCTCCAGCCCCGAAATGTGCTTCCCCTGCGATGTCGCCAATGACGAAGAAATCGCCGCCGTGTTCGAAGCACTCAGCAAGAAGTGGGATGGCCTGGATATCATCGTCCACTCCGTTGGCTATGCGCCGGGCGATCAACTCGACGGCGATTTCACCGCTGTCACCACCCGCGAAGGCTTCCGCATCGCGCACGACATCAGTGCCTACAGCTTCGTGGCACTTGCCAAGGCAGGTCGCGAGATGATGCAAGGCCGCAACGGCAGCCTGCTTACCCTCTCTTACCTGGGTGCCGAGCGGACCATGCCCAACTACAACGTGATGGGCATGGCCAAGGCAAGCCTGGAAGCCGGCGTCCGCTATCTCGCCGGCAGCCTCGGCCCGGAAGGTACTCGTGTCAACGCCGTTTCCGCCGGCCCTATCCGCACACTGGCCGCCTCGGGCATCAAGAGCTTCCGCAAGATGCTCGCCGCAAACGAGAAGCAGACCCCCTTGCGCCGCAACGTGACCATCGAGGAAGTCGGTAACGCTGGCGCGTTTCTGTGCTCAGACCTCGCCTCGGGCATCAGCGGCGAGATCCTGTACGTCGACGGCGGCTTCAACACCACCGCAATGGGTGTCCTGGAAGACGATTGATCGCACTCCACATGCGATAAGAAAAGGCCGCTTGCGGCCTTTTCTTTTGCCAACGATTTCTGCTGCCGGCCCCTTTTCGAGGCACAACAAAAAAGGCCGCTTTCCAGCGGCCTTTTTGTATTTTCAGCAATTAGAAACGCTCGATATCTGCCTTGGCTTCCAACTGACGGCGATAGGCTGCGAAGTCCTGCTGGCCGCTGCGAGACGCGAGGAAGCGTCGATACATGGCTTTCTCCTCATCCGACAACGTTCCTTCCGGCTCGCTCACACCGTTCAAGCGAATCAGCACATAGTCGCCGTTTCTCAGCGTGACCGATGCGAAGCTCGGCTTATCGCCAGACTCCGGCTTGGGCATGCGGAACAGGGTCTGCAGAACCTGAGGATCGACACCTTCCTGCGAGCGAGTTGCGGCTTCAGTGACTTTCCACTCCTGCCCCGCCTCATTGGCCGAAGTCTTACCTTCGCGTAGATCGGCCAACAATGCCTCACCCTTCTGCTTGGCCGCTTCGCTGGCATGCTGCTGCAACAGATGTTCGCGAACAGTGCCAGCCACCTGATCGAGCGGAAGCTGCTCCGGCTGCTTGTGCTCCTTGGCACGAACCACGACGACCGTATCCGGGTCCAGTTCGATTGCCGCACTGTTGGCGGCCTCTTCCAGGACTTCCGGACTGAAAGCCGCCTGCAAGACTTGGCGATTGGCAGCGATGCCCTCTCCCCCTTCGCGGCCGAACGGCGCGGTGGTCTTAACCTCCAGGCCAAGCTCCTGGGCCGGCTGAGCCAGATCGGACGCCTCGAATGCGGCGTCTTCGAGCCCTTTGGTCGCTTCGACGAAACGCTGCTCGACCAACTGAGCCTTGACCTCGCGCTCCAACTTATCCTTCAGGCTATCGAAGCTCGGCACTTCCGGAGCCTGGACATCCAGCAGCTTGATCAAATGCCAACCGAACTCACTGCGAACCGGTTCCGAGACCTGATCCTTCTGCAGCGCATACAGCGCTTCCTCGAATGCCGGGTCGTAAACGCCAGGGCCGGCATAGCCGAGATCGCCGCCCTCGGTAGCGGAACCCGAGTCATCGGAGAATTCCTTCGCCAATGTCGCGAAATCTTCACCGGCATCCAGGCGCTTCTTGATTTCCGAAATCTTCGCCTTGGCCTGATCGTCATTCATCTGGTCATTCACCTCGACCAGAATATGTGCCGCACGACGCTGCTCGGCCAAATTGGCGATTTCCTTCTTGTACAGCTCTTGCAGGTCAGCATCCTTCGCTTCGACCTGATCGAAGAAAGCATCTTTCTTCAGCTCAACGTACTCGAGAACCACCTGCTCTGGACTCATGAATTCACTGGCATGCTCATCGTAATAAGCCTTGATCTCATCATCGCCGACCTGGGCGGAGGCGGCATCCGCCTTGATCGTGAGCATGGCGAAGTCACGCGTCTGCTTTTCGAGCCGGGCGAAAGCCTGGGCCTCTTCATCGGTCACGAAGCCACTACCCGCAAGCCCTGCCCGCAGCTGGCTGATCAGCATTTCCTCTTCGAGCATCCGACGGAACTGCAAGCGACCGTATCCCATTTGGCGGATGACCTGATCGAAGCGATCGGCACTGAACTTGCCATCCACTTGGAATTCCGGAGTCTGCAGAATGAGCTGGTCGAGAGCCGCCTGGGAGAAGGCGAAATCCGCGTCCTTGGCCCCCTGGAGTAGCAGCCTGCGCTCGATCAAACCTTTCAACGCGGCCTCCCGCAGCAGATTATCGTTGAGCTGCGAGGCATCGAAGTCTTTGCCGAGCTGTTGCAACAGCTGACGGCGTTGCATATCTACTGCCTGGCTCAGCTCATTGATGGTGATTTTTTCACCATTCACGTCGGCGGCGTTCTGGCGGTTGCTCGTGGCATTGAAAATCGCGTCGAAGCCTGTCAGCGCCAACAATACGACGATGACACCGATGATGGTCTTGGCAATCCAGCCCTGTGAATTGTCCCTGATGTTCTGCAGCATGCGTCCCCCAGAATCGACTGTAGAAAATACAGCCGCGCAGCATGGGTAGATTCCGGATAGAAGAAAGGCGCATCCGTGGATGCGCCTCCTCGTAACTGGCGGAGCGGACGGGACTCGAACCCGCGACCCCCGGCGTGACAGGCCGGTATTCTAACCGACTGAACTACCGCTCCGCTGCCAGGCCGGAATCAAGTCCGGCCTGGAAGGGCAATGCCCGAAGACGCTTAGTTGACAGCGTCTTTCAGTGCTTTACCTGCTTTGAAGCCAGGGATCTTGGCCGCTTCGATTTTGATCGGCTTGCCGGTCTGCGGGTTACGGCCGGTACGAGCAGCGCGCTCTTTGACGGCGAAAGTGCCGAAACCAACCAGCACAACGGAATCACCAGCCTTCAGAGCGCCAGTGACGGACTCGATCACTGCGTCCAGCGCGCGGCCGGCAACAGCTTTAGGAATATCAGCAGATGCGGCGATACGATCAACCAGTTCCGACTTGTTCACTCTAAGTCCCCTTATTTCTGTTGAGTATGTTTCTTAATTTTTGGTGTAAGCAAAGCGGGTGCTGGATGGCCTGCCGACACACAAAGAGCCGCTTTATATCAAGGGCTCGAAAATTGTGTCAAGGAAGCCCCCCGGCTAATGCGTGCTAATTCGCTCCTTGGAATCAGACTCGCGCGCGTCATCCTTTGCAACCATCTCCGGAGCCGCATCGGGCAAGGGCTCCGGGGCGTATTGCAGCGCAATTTGCAGGACCTCGTCAATCCATTTAACCGGTTTAATCTGCAGGTCTTGCTTAATATTTTCCGGAATTTCCTTCAAATCACGAACGTTTTCTTCCGGAATGATCACAGTCTTGATTCCGCCACGATGTGCGGCGAGCAATTTCTCTTTTAAACCGCCGATGGCCAAAACTTGGCCACGCAAAGTGATTTCTCCAGTCATCGCGACATCCGCTTTCACTGGAATCTGAGTCAACGCGGATACCAACGCTGTGCACATACCGACACCGGCACTAGGGCCATCCTTGGGCGTTGCCCCTTCCGGCATGTGGATGTGAACGTCTCGTTTTTCGTGGAAATCCAGCGGAATTCCCAAACTTTTTGCACGACTACGAACCACAGTCAGCGCTGCCGTAATGGATTCGACCATTACGTCACCCAGCGAACCGGTCTTGGTCAATTGTCCTTTACCAGGAACGACAGCCGCCTCAATGGTCAGCAACTCACCCCCTACCTGAGTCCAGGCCAAGCCGGTGACCTGACCGATCTGGTCCTGCTGCCCAGCCAGCCCGTAACGGTATTTGCGCACCCCGAGGAAATGCTCAAGGTCGTCGGCGGTCACCAACACCTTGAAACGCTTTTCCTGGGCGTGTTCTTTAACGGCCTTCCGACACACCTTGGCGATCTGCCGTTCGAGGCTACGCACGCCAGCTTCACGCGTGTAATAACGAATGATGTCGCGAATAGCCGCTTCTTCGAACTCCAACTCGCCCTTCTTCAACCCGTTTGCCTGGGTCTGCTTGGGAGCCAGGTATTTCACCGCGATATTGACCTTTTCGTCCTCGGTGTACCCCGGTAGGCGTATGACCTCCATTCGATCCAGCAAGGGTGCCGGAATGTTCATCGAGTTGGCGGTGCAGAGGAACATCACATCGGAGAGGTCGTAATCCACCTCTAGGTAATGATCGTTGAAATTGTGATTCTGCTCGGGATCGAGCACTTCCAGCAGTGCAGACGCCGGATCACCGCGCATGTCGCTGCCCATCTTGTCGATTTCGTCGAGCAGGAACAGCGGGTTGCGCACCGCGACCTTGGTCATTTTTTGAATCAAACGCCCCGGCATGGAGCCGATGTAGGTCCGACGGTGGCCACGAATCTCCGCCTCATCACGCACACCGCCCAACGCCATTCGAACGAACTTGCGATTGGTTGCACGAGCGATGGATTCCGCAAGAGACGTCTTACCGACCCCAGGTGGCCCGACCAGGCAGAGCACAGGCCCTTTCAGCTTCTTCACGCGCTTCTGTACGGCAAGATATTCGAGGATGCGCTCCTTGACCTCTTCGAGGCCGTAGTGATCCGCATCGAGGATATCCTCAGCCTTGGCCAGGTCCAGACGCACCTTGCTTTCCGCCTTCCAGGGCACGTTGACCAGCCAGTCGATGTAAGAGCGCACCACTGTCGCCTCGGCAGACATCGGCGACATCTGCTTCAACTTGTTCAGCTCAGCCTGGGCCTTGGAATAGGCTTCTTTAGTGAGGCCTGCATTCTCGATGCGCTTCTTCAACTCATCGATTTCGTTATGACCTTCATCGATGTCGCCCAGCTCTTTCTGAATGGCCTTCATCTGCTCATTCAGGTAGTACTCACGCTGGCTTCGCTCCATCTGCTTCTTCACACGCCCGCGGATGCGTTTCTCGACCTGCAGAAGATCGATTTCGGCATCCAACAAGGCCAGCACATGCTCGACACGCGCCGACAGATCCGTGATCTCCAGGATTTCCTGTTTCTGCTCGATCTTCAGCGCCATGTGTGCGGCCATGGTGTCGACCAGACGGCTCGGCTCATCGATGCTGTTTAGCGACGAGAGCACTTCGGCAGGAACCTTCTTGCCCAACTGAACGTATTGCTCGAACTGGCTGAGCAGGCTACGGGTGAATACTTCGGATTCGCGCTCGGCCGTGCTCGCCTCTTCGATCAATTTCACTTCGGCGCGGCAATGGCCATCCACCTCGATGAAGCGCTCGATCGCACCGCGCTGCTCCCCTTCCACCAACACCTTGACAGTGCCATCCGGAAGCTTGAGCAGCTGCAGCACGGTAGCGACCGTTCCCATCCGATAAAGCGCATCCTCACCGGGATCGTCATCCGCCGGATTCTTCTGGGCCAGCAGGAGAATCTGCTTGTCCCCGGTCATTGCAGCTTCCAAGGCCTCGATGGATTTTTCACGCCCAACGAAGAGCGGAATCACCATGTGCGGATACACCACGACATCGCGGAGCGGCAGGAGAGGCAATTCGATGGTTGTCTTCATGATATCGGCTCTACGGCGGCCATATGGCCGTAAACGGATGGGATTACCCTTGCAACCTAAGATGGGGGTAGGTTCGGGAAAAAACAAGCGCTGAGGCTGAAAATGCAAAGGGGCCCGCAGGCCCCTTGTCGATCGTGAAGCGCTTACGCCTCAGGCGCAGCCTTGGCTGGAGGCTCGCTGTTCTCATAGATGAGCAACGGCTTGGAAGTGCCTTCGATGACACTCTCGTCGATCACCACCTTGCTGACATCTGTCTGCGACGGAATCTCGTACATGGTGTCGAGCAGAATACCCTCGAGAATGGAACGCAAGCCGCGGGCCCCCGTCTTGCGCTCAAGCGCGCGATGAGCGACGGCACGAAGCGCATCCGGACGGAACTCCAGGTCCACTCCTTCCATTTCGAAGAGCTTGCCGTACTGCTTGGTCAGCGCATTCTTCGGTTCGGTGAGAATCTGCATAAGCGCCGCTTCGTCCAGCTCATCCAGCGTAGCGATGACAGGCAGGCGACCGACGAATTCGGGAATCAGGCCGAACTTGACCAGATCGTCCGGCTCCACTTCGCGCAAGGCTTCGCCGACACGCTTGCCAAGATCCTTGCTGCGCACCTCGGCATTGAACCCGATACCGCCCTTGGTAGAACGGTTCTGGATGACCTTTTCCAATCCAGAGAACGCACCGCCGCAGATGAAGAGAATGTTGCGCGTATCGACCTGGAGGAACTCCTGCTGCGGATGCTTGCGGCCGCCCTGCGGAGGAACCGAAGCGACAGTACCCTCGATCAGTTTCAGCAGGGCCTGCTGAACGCCCTCGCCCGACACGTCGCGAGTAATCGATGGATTGTCCGATTTACGCGAAATCTTATCGATTTCGTCGATATAGACGATGCCCATCTGGGCCTTTTCCACATCGTAATCGCACTTCTGCAACAACTTCTGAATGATGTTCTCGACGTCCTCGCCCACATAACCGGCCTCGGTCAGAGTCGTGGCATCGGCAATGGTGAACGGTACGTTGAGCAGGCGCGCCAGGGTCTCGGCAAGCAGCGTCTTGCCCGATCCGGTCGGCCCAATCAGCAGGATATTGCTCTTGCCCAGCTCGACATCGTCTTTCTTGTCGCGCTGGTTGAGGCGTTTGTAGTGGTTGTAGACCGCGACGGAAAGCACCTTCTTCGCACGCTCCTGACCGATCACGTACTGATCGAGGATGGTGCTGATTTCTTTCGGCGCCGGGAGCTTATGCGCGCTGCTCTCGGCCTGGGCCTCTTGCACCTCCTCTCGGATGATGTCATTGCACAGGTCGACGCACTCGTCGCAGATGAAAACCGAGGGCCCGGCAATCAACTTGCGCACTTCATGCTGGCTTTTGCCGCAGAAGGAGCAATAAAGCAGTTTGCCGTTGTCCTCACCGTTACGGGTGTCAGTCATTCGATCAATCCAATCCGGTAGGCTTGCAACACAAGATGAAGGCAAATGCGGGCATTTTCAAGTCCGCACGGCGGCCGGCTTTGACCGGCCGCGGTGGAGCGGAGGTGTTTAGCTGGCCATCTGACGCTGGCTAAGCACCTGATCGATAAGGCCATATTTGACGGCATCGTCGCCGCTCATGAAATTGTCACGATCAGTGTCGCGGGCAATGACATCGATCGGCTGACCTGTATGGTCGGCCAGGATTTTGTTCAGGCGCTCGCGAATGGTGAGAATTTCGCGGGCATGGATCTCGATGTCCGAGGCCTGCCCCTGGAACCCGCCCAGCGGCTGGTGAATCATCATCCGCGAATGCGGCAGGCAATAACGCTTGCCGGCAGCCCCACCCGCCAGCAGCAAGGCTCCCATGCTACAGGCCTGGCCGATACAGATGGTGGAAACATCCGGCTTGATGAACTGCATGGTGTCGTAGATCGACATGCCAGCCGTCACCGAACCGCCCGGAGAGTTGATGTAGAGGTGAATATCCTTGTCCGGATTCTCCGCCTCGAGGAACAAAAGCTGCGCCACGATCAGGTTGGCCATGTAGTCCTCGACCTGGCCGACCATGAAGATCACCCGCTCCTTCAACAGGCGCGAATAGATGTCATAGGCACGTTCGCCACGGGCGGACTGCTCGATAACCATCGGCACCAGGCCGCCAGCGGCTTGGATGTCAGGCATTTGCATAAAAGAATTGCGGGACATGTCCTGCGATCACTCCCTAGATGGTGGTCTTCAAAGACGCATAAGCCAGCACGAAGGCTGGCTTATGGTGTGCTCGAACGAGGGGAAGAATCAGGCGGCTTGCGGAGCTTCCGCCGGCTTGACAGCTTCTTCGTAGGAGACCGCTTTATCGGTCACTTTGGCCTTCTGCAGAACAGTATCTACAACTTGCTCTTCCAGCACAACCGAACGCACTTCGTTCATCTGCTGCTCATTCTTGTAGTACCAAGCCACGACCTGCTCAGGCTCCTGGTAGGCGGAAGCCATTTCCTGGATCAGTTCACGAACACGCACCTCGTCAGGCTTGATCTCGAACTGCTTGACCATTTCCGCCACGATCAAGCCCAGCACGACACGACGCTTGGCCTGCTCTTCGAACAGCTCGGCCGGCAGCTGATCCGGCTTGATGTTGCCGCCGAACTGCTGAACAGCCTGTACGCGCAGACGATCCACCTCATTGGACAGCAGCGCCTTCGGGACCTCGATCGGATTGGCGGCCAGCAGACCATCCATAACCTGGCTCTTGACCTTGGCCTTGATGGCTTGGCGCAGCTCACGCTCCATGTTCTTGCGAACTTCCGCACGGAAACCTTCGAGGCCACCTTCCTTGATACCGAACAGAGAGAAGAACTCGTCGTTCATTTCGGGCAGCTTGGGCTCGGAAACACTGTTCACAGCAACAGTGAACTCAGCAGTTTTGCCGGCCAGATCAAGATTCTGATAGTCCTCGGGGAAAGTCGGGTTGATCACTCGCTCCTCACCCGCCTTCACGCCCACCAGAGCCTCTTCGAAGCCAGGGATCATGCGGCCAGAACCCAGCACCAGGGAGGTGCCCTTGGCAGAGCCGCCAGCGAAGGCTTCGCCGTCGATCTTGCCGACGAAATCGATATTCAACTGGTCGCCGTTCTGCGCTTCGCGCTCGACCTTCTCGAAGCGAGTGTTCTGCTTGCGCAGGATTTCCAGCATGTTGTCGATGTCGGAGTCGGCAACGTCGGCCTGCAGACGCTCGACCTCGATATCCTCCAGACCGGAAACCTGGAACTCAGGGAAAACCTCGAAGGTGGCAATGTACTCGAGGTCCTTGCCTTTTTCGAACACCTTGGGCTCAACGGCAGGAGCGCCAGCCGGGTTCAGCTTCTGCTCGACGACAGCCTCATAGAAAGTTGCCTGGATCACATCGCCCAGCGCTTCCTGACGAGCGGCATCCTCATAACGCTGACGAATAACACTCATCGGCACCTTGCCAGGACGGAAGCCAGGGATCTTGGCACGACGGGCAGTCTGCTGCAGACGCTTGTTGACTTCGGTCTCGATGCGCTCGGCCGGGACACCGATAGTCATGCGGCGCTCAAGAGCGGAGGTGCTTTCAACAGAAACTTGCATGGATATTCCTCGTTGCACAGACATAAGCCGGCCGTTCCGGCCCCAGAATCAAGGGCATGCATTCTAGTGGCTCGAAATGAAGAAGTCACCCTATTGGGCGTAGGCAGGTAAGCGATAGCCAACGATCCATGAGAATGTCGGCAGCCGCAGCCCTCGCCCGCTCAATCTCCAAACGGGAACGAAAGAGCCCGTCGCTCCACTCAGAATGCAAAGATCGCCCACCGGCGTTCTTTTATGGGTTTCCTTATTAAGGACAAACCCGACAGCGAGCCCACCAATCGAAAAGCGAGGCAGAAAATGGCTAAGAAAATATCTGACCGCCGGCGCCATGCGCTGGCCCAACGCAGCACGGAAAGAGCAAAGAAGCTCCACCTGGATCTCGACGATAGCGAGCTGATCAACCATATCCGCGCGAAAGCAGCCAGCTATATCGCCAACAACCCGCAACCAACCGCCGTTTACTTATTGGGGTGAGCGCTCGCGAAAACTTCAGCCACTACCGCTTCTTCCGAATATGGCCTGAGCTTCAGGCCATATTCGGGTGGAGCCAGATTCTGCATGCGAAAGGAAAATAAAGGCTGGCACATACAACTATTTAGTTGAGCCGAAAAGCCTTTTAGAAAAGAGACCGGAATACCGAGAAGAGATGGTGCGGACGGAGAGACTCGAACTCTCACGCCTTGCGGCGCTGGAACCTAAATCCAGTGTGTCTACCAATTCCACCACGTCCGCGATAACGCTTAAATGAAAACGCCAGGCAATTAGCCTGGCGCTTTCTCGAATATGGGGTGGACGATGGGAATCGAACCCACGACACCAGGAGCCACAATCCTGTGCTCTACCAACTGAGCTACGCCCACCATATTGCGATGCTTGTGCCAAGCTGCCAAATGGCGCACCCGGCAGGACTCGAACCTGCGACCATCCGCTTAGAAGGCGGATGCTCTATCCAGCTGAGCTACGGGCGCTTATTTTTTGCATCCAGCATGGATGCAAAGATTAAAGCCTTGGCTGAGCGGATTGAACTTCGCTTCCGCCGCGCCTCTTACCCAGCAACCGGCTGTGCTCGACAAGCGGGGCGAATCTTATAGAGGCGATATCACCTCGTCAACAGTAAAAATTAAAAAAATCAGCGAGATAAAGGAGTTAGACGAATTTACTGACCAGCCGCCTTTGCCCGCCAGCCCCACCATGCGAGAATGCGCGTCCTTTTTCAATCATTTCCAATGGTTAACCAAGCGTCATGACCGCAAAACTGATCGACGGCAAAGCGATCGCCGCCAATCTCCGCCAGCAGATCGCCCAACGTGTCGCCGAGCGTCGCCAGCAAGGCCTCCGCGCCCCCGGTCTGGCAGTGATCCTGGTGGGGACCGATCCGGCCTCCCAGGTCTATGTCTCGCATAAACGCAAGGATTGCGAGGAAGTCGGTTTCGTTTCCCGCGCCTATGACCTTCCGGCCAGCACCACCCAAGCCGAGCTGCTTTCCCTGATCGACAGTCTCAATGACGACGCGACCATCGATGGCATTCTGGTTCAGTTGCCTTTGCCCGAGCACCTCGACGCCTCCCAATTGCTCGAGCGCATCCGCCCCGACAAGGACGTGGATGGCTTCCACCCCTATAACATTGGCCGCCTGGCCCAGCGCATGCCGTTGCTGCGCCCCTGCACCCCCAAAGGGATCATGACCCTGCTGCAAAGCACCGGTGTCGACCTCTATGGATTGCATGCGGTGGTCGTGGGTGCTTCCAACATCGTCGGTCGCCCGATGGCCCTGGAGTTGCTGCTCGCCGGCTGCACCGTCACCGTTACGCACCGTTTCACCAAGGATCTCGCCACCCATGTCGGCCTCGCCGATCTGGTGGTGGTCGCAGCCGGCAAACCCGGTCTGGTCAAGGGTGAATGGATCAAGGAAGGCGCTATCGTCATCGATGTCGGTATCAATCGCCAGGACGATGGCAAGCTGGTAGGCGATGTGGTTTATGAAACCGCCCTGCCCCGCGCCGGCTGGATCACTCCCGTTCCGGGTGGTGTCGGGCCGATGACACGTGCCTGCTTGCTGGAAAACACGCTGTACGCTGCCGAGCATCTACACATTTGAGGCAAGGCGAAAACGAAAACGGCACCCAGAGGGTGCCGTTTTTCATGGTGGAGAATACTGCTTATTTGTTGGCTTTCTGCCAGGATTTGACCAGTTCGTCGTAGCTCACGGTCTCGCCCTTGGGCTTTTCATTCTCCAGCTTCGGCTTCGGTGCACCCGGCTGGTTCAGCCAATACTCCGGATCGCGCGGCTCGTTCAGCTTGGGCCCACACTCACCCTGCACACCGGAACGCTCCAGACGAGCCATCATGGTGTCCTGAGCCGCCGCCAGCCCATCCAGCGCTTCCTGGGGAGTCTTGTCGCCACTGGCCGCTTCGGCGATGAACTGCCACCAGAGCTGTGCCAAACGCGGGTAGTCCGGGACGTTGGTGCCGGTCGGCGTCCATTGCACGCGGGCCGGGCTGCGATAGAACTCCACCAGGCCACCCAGCTTCGGTGCCGCCTCGGTCATTGCCTGGGAGTTGATGTCCGACTCGCGGATCGGCGTCAGCCCCACCAGCGTCTTCTTCAGCGATACGGTCTTCGACACGGTGAACTGCGCATACAGCCAGGCAGCCAGGCGACGCTTCTCGGGCGTGGACTTGAGGAAAGTCCAAGAGCCGGTGTCCTGGTAGCCCAGCTTCATCCCCTCTTCCCAGTACGGGCCTTTTGGCGAGGGGGCCATGCGCCACTTGGGCGTGCCATCGGCATTCACCACGGGCAGGCCGGGTTTGGTCATGTCCGCGGTGAACGCGGTGTACCAGAAGATTTGCTGGGCGATGTTGCCCTGCGCCGGCACCGGACCGGCTTCGGAGAACGTCATGCCCTGCGCTTCCGGCGGAGCGTACTGACGCAGCCAGTCGACGTACTTGGTGGTGGCGAAGACGGCCGCCGGGCCATTGGTATCGCCACCACGCTCCACACTGGAACCCACCGGACGGCAGCCTTCCACACGAATTCCCCACTCATCCACCGGCAGGCCATTGGGCAAGCCCTTGTCGCCCGCGCCCGCCATGGAGAACCAGGCGTCGGTGAAGCGCCAGCCCAACGACGGGTCCTTCTTACCGTAATCCATGTGGCCGTACACGCGCTGGCCGTCGATCTCCTTGACATGCTTGGAGAAGAACTCGGCGATGTCCTCATAGGCGGACCAGTTCACCGGTACGCCCAGCTCGTAACCGTAGATTTCCTTGAACTTCGCCTTCAGCTCCGGGCGCTCGAACCAGTCGGCACGAAACCAGTAGAGGTTGGCGAACTGCTGGTCGGGCAACTGATAGATCTTGCCGTCCGGGCCGGTGGTGAAGGAGATGCCGATGAAATCCTTGATATCCAGGGTCGGCAGCGTGTAGTCCTTGCCGTCGCCCGCCATCATGTCGCTGATGGGTACCACCTTGCCGTAGCGAAAGTGGGTGCCGATCAGGTCGGAGTCGTTGACGTAGCCGTCATAGATGTTCTTGTCGGACTGCATCTGAGTCTGCAGTTTTTCCACCACGTCGCCTTCCTGGATCAGGTCATGCTTGAGCTTGATCCCGGTGATCTCGCTGAACGCCTTGGCCAGAATCTTGGACTCGTATTCGTGGGTAGCGATGGTTTCCGATGCGACGTTAATCTCCATACCACGGAAGGGTTCGGCCGCCTTGATGAACCATTGCAACTCCTTGAGCTGCTCTTCCTTGGACAGGGTCGAAGGGTTGAACTCGGATTCGATCCACTTCTTCGCCGCGTCTTCATAAGCGTCGGCCCAGGCCGCGCCACTCAGACCGGACATCCCGAGCAGGGCCGCCAGTGCCATGCCATGTCGGGTCTTGTTGTTATTGTCGAACATAGACACCTCCTTCGTTTTAGGGGATGGGCAGGCCAATCGGCTAACCCCAGCGCATCACTGCAAACAACCACACCAGGGACAGCACGGAGGCGATCCAGGTGCTCCAGTCGGTCACGCCCACCACCAGCAGGTGGAAGTAGGCGCTACCGAGAAGGCCGATGAACAACCGATCGCCACGGGTCGTGCTGATCGGCAGAAATCCCTTGCGCTCCACACAGGGCGAACGCAACTCCCAAACAGTCATGCTCACCAACACCAGCGCAATACTCCCGAAGAACGCGGCAGTGGGCAGAGTCCAGGCCATCCAATCCATCTGTACCTCCTCAGACGCGGCCCAAGGCGAAGCCCTTGGCCACATGGTTACGTACGAACCAGATCACCAGCATGCCCGGCAGGATGGTCAACACCCCCGCGGCAGCCAGCACGCCCCAATCGATGCCGGATGCGGAAACGGTACGGGTCATCACCGCGACGATCGGCTTGGCGTTCACCGAGGTCAGGGTGCGTGCCAGCAACAGCTCGACCCAGCTGAACATGAAGCAGAAGAACGCGGTGACACCGATTCCCGAGCCAATCAAAGGAATAAAAATCTTCACGAAGAACTTCGGAAAGCTGTACCCGTCGATGTACGCCGTCTCGTCGATTTCCTTCGGCACGCCGGACATGAAACCTTCGAGAATCCACACCGCCAGCGGCACGTTGAACAGGCAGTGCGCCAGGGCGACCGCAATGTGGGTATCGAACAGGCCGATCGACGAATACAACTGGAAGAACGGCAGCAGGAACACCGCCGGCGGCGCCATGCGATTGGTCAGCAACCAGAAGAACAGGTGCTTGTCGCCGAGGAAACGATAGCGCGAGAACGCATAGGCCGCCGGCAACGCCACCGTCAGCGAGATCAACGTATTCAGGCAGACGTAATAGAGCGAGTTGAGATACCCCTCGTACCAGCTCGGGTCCGTGAAGATCACCCGGTAATTGCGCAGGGTGAACTCGTGCGGCCAGAGGCTCAGCCCGCCGAGGATTTCAGTGTTGCTCTTGAACGACATGTTCAGCAGCCAGTAGATCGGCACGAGCAGAAACACCACGTAGAGCACCAGCACGACAAGCTTGCGCAGATTCATGGTCGGTCCTCAGCGGTTCTTATCGGAGTGGGTCATGGCGGTGTAGAACACCCAGGACACCAGCAGGATGATGAGGAAATACACCAGCGAGAACGCCGCAGCCGGCCCCAGGTCGAACTGGCCCACCGCCATCTTGGTCAGCGTCTGGCTGAGGAAGGTCGTCGCGTTGCCCGGCCCGCCACCGGTGAGCACGAACGGCTCGGTATAGATCATGAAGCTGTCCATGAAGCGCAGCATCACGGCGATCAGCAGCACACTCTTCATCTTGGGCAGCTGGATGTAGCGGAACACCGCCCAGGACGATGCCCGGTCGATGCGCGCCGCCTGGTAATACACGTCGGGAATCGCCCGCAGCCCGGAATAGCAGAGCAGCGCCACCAGCGAGGTCCAGTGCCAGACGTCCATCACCAGCACCGTGACCCAGGCGTCCATGGTGTTCGAGGCGTAGTTGTAGCTCAGCCCCAGTTTGTTCAGCGTCCAGCCCAGCAGCCCGATGTCGGCGCGCCCGAAGATCTGCCAGATGGTGCCGACCACGTTCCACGGAATCAGCAACGGAATCGCCATGACGATCAGGCAGAACGACGCCCAGCGCCCCTTGGTCGGCATGGTCAGGGCGATGGCGATGCCCAATGGGATCTCGATCAGCAGCACGCAAGCCGAAAAAATGAACTGGCGCCCCAGGGAGTCGTGCAACCGGGGGTCGCGCAGTACCTGCTTGTACCAGTCGGTGCCGACGAAGAAGCGCGTCGATTGATCGAAGATGTCCTGTACCGAGTAATTCACAACGGTCATCATCGGCAGGATGGCGCTGAACGCCACCAGCAGGAATACCGGCAGGACCAGCCACCAAGCCTTGTTGTTGACGATCTTGTTCATGCGCCCGCCTCCACTAGGAATTCATCGGCATAGAGCATCAGCCACTGCGACGGGAAACTGATGTAGGCCTGCCCCTGCGGGACGGGACGATCCTCCTGCAGGCGTGCCTTGAGCGTCTGGCCTTCCAGGCGCAGGGTCAGAATCTTGTAGGTGCCGAGATCCTCGACGTGCATGACCTCGGCCTGCATCGCCTCGGCATAGGGCGCATCCCAGACGTGCACGAACTCCGGGCGGATGCCCACCTTGAGGCTTTCGTACTGCATGCCGTCCAGACGGCGCTGAAGCGCCTCCGGCAACGGCAGGTGAATGACACCGAAGCGAACGCCATCCGCCTCCCGCCGCACCTCGAACAGGTTCATTCCCGGGCTGCCGATGAAGAAGCCGACGAAGGTATGGGTGGGCCGCTCGAACAGCTCCCGCGGCGTACCGAACTGGACGATCTGGCCGCCATACATCACCGCGATCTTGTCGGCGAAGGTGGAAGCCTCCAACTGATCGTGGGTGACGTAGACCATGGTGATGTTGAATTGCTCGTGGATCTGCTTGAGCTTGCGCCGCAGCTTCCACTTCAGGTGCGGGTCGATCACCGTCAGCGGCTCGTCGAACAGGATCGCCGACACGTCATCACGAACCAGCCCGCGCCCCATGGAGACCTTCTGCTTTTCGTCCGCCGTCAGGTTGCGTGCCTTCCTTTTCAGCAAGGGATGAAGGTCGAGCACCTCGGCGATTTCATGCACCTTGCTCTGTATCCGCCCCTCGGGGAGCCCCTGGTTACGCAGCGGGAAGGCCAGGTTGTCGTACACCGTCATGGTGTCGTAGATCACCGGGAACTGGAAAACCTGGGCGATGTTGCGCTTCTCCGGAGTGAGGTGATTGACCTCCTTCCCATCGAACAGCACCTGCCCCTCGGACGGGCTGAGCAGGCCCGAAATGATGTTCAGCAATGTCGACTTGCCGCAGCCCGAGGGCCCCAGCAGCGCATAGGCACCGCCCTGCTCCCAGATGTGCGTCATCGCGCGGATCGCATAGTCTTCCGGGCCGGAAGGCCGGGCGCTGTAGCTGTGCGCCAGGTTCTGCAAACGGATCTCGGCCATTCAGATACCCCCCAGGACGCGGCGACTCGGCGCCTGTACCAGCCGGCCGGCCGGCTCGAAAACAAAGAGTTTGTGTGTCGGGATGTAGATACGGATCGGCGCGTCCACGTCGTATTCGTGGACGCCCTGCAGATGCAGGACCAGCGTGAAATGCTCGTTGCGCACGTGGAGAAAGGTTTCCGATCCGCTGATTTCGGCCAGCTCCACCGTGACCGCCAGTTCCAGATCGTCATCGTTGGATGGCACCAGGCCGATGTGGCTGGGCCTCAGGCCGAAGCGGTACTCCCCTTCGCCGATGCCTCGCAGATCCGGGTTCAACGGAAAGTGCAGGCAGTCCTCGAAACTGACTTCGTTGTCGGCGATGCGCCCGTGCATCAGGTTGATCGGCGGCTCGGAGAAAAGCTCCGCGGCCAGCATCTGCTGGGGCCGGTGATAGACATCGGCGGTCTTGCCGCTCTGGATCACCCGCCCCTCGTGGAGAATGGTCGTGGTCCCGCCCAGGGCCAGCGCTTCGTTGGGCTCGGTGGTGGCATACACTGCAATGGTTCGACGCGCCTTGAACAGCTCACGCATCTCCTGGCGAAGCTCTTCGCGCAGCTTGTAATCCAGATTGACCAGCGGCTCGTCGAAAAGAATCAGATCGGCATCCTTGACCAGCGCACGCGCCATCGCCGTGCGTTGCTGCTGTCCACCGGACAGCTCCAGCGGATAGCGGCCTAGGAAGGACTCGATATGCAGCATCTCGGCGGTTTCACGCACCTTGCGCTCGATCGTCACCTTGTCCATCCCCGCCTGGCGCAGCGGCGAAGCGATGTTCTCGAACACCGTCATGGTCGGGTAGTTGATGAACTGCTGGTAGACCATGGAGACGTTGCGGTGCCGTACCGGCACACCGGTAACATCCGCGCCGTTCATCAGGATGCGTCCGCTGGTGGGCTTGTCCAGTCCGGCCATGAGGCGCATCAGGGAAGTCTTGCCGGCCAGGGTGCGACCGACCAGCACATTGAAAGAGCCCGGCTCGAAGCTCAGGCAGGCATCCTCGATGTAGATCTGGTTATCGACGATGCGGCTGACATGCTCCAGCGTTAACGACATGGCCTGTCCTTATCATTGTTTAGCCTGCACAGCACTTGGGCTGTTCAACCGATAAGGCGACTTTCGTGCCAAGCCTTGTTCGTTTTCGAAAATCGAAAGTAAGCACCTGAATTAAAAAGAGTTAATGGACAGAGAAAGGCACTGGATACCGCGCTGATATAGCGAGAATGAACATTTTCGCGTGAACAACTGGACACTTTGATCATTGACATTGAACAGTCATGAACAACACTGTCTAACCCAGCGAGGTGCTCGAGCGCCCATAAAAACAAGAAACGCCGACGGGACTGACCCACATGGCCGAACCTGCCCAGCTGCTGCATGACACCATCATTCGCGAATCCTGGAACCGTTGTCGCGACTACGGCCTGACCCACCAGACGCCCCCGAGCTTCGGCCGCCCTCCCCAAGGGGAGGTATCGGCGCTGCTGGAAAGCCATCGCGCCCTGGTGCAGACCACCCACCAGGAAGTCCTGCCCTACTACGAAAACATCCTCGCCAACTCCAACTGCCTCATCCTCCTGGCCGATAACCAGGGGCAGCTACTGCAATCCTGGGGCGACCGGCGCTTCGTCGAGCCCGCCTACGCGCCCGGCTTCGATGCAGGCGCCGGCTGGCTGGAGCGCCAGACCGGCACCAACGCTATCGGCACAGCCCTGGCATGCGGACAGGCCGTGCACATCCAGCGTGACGAGCATTTCCTCAAGGCCAATCGGTTCATGACCGGCTCCGCCTCGCCGATCTTCGATGCGCAGCGCCAGATGATCGGCGTGCTCGATGTTTCCAGCGACAGCTACCTGCCGCCTACCCATACCCTGGGAATGGTCAAGATGATGAGCCAGTCGGTGGAGAACCGGCTGATCCTCAACCTGTTCCGGGACCAGTATTTCCAGCTCACCTTCAACACCAGTCACGACAACCTGGATAGCCAATGGTCCGGCCTGCTGATGTTCGATGAGGACGGCCTCGTGGTTTCCGCCAATCGCCGGGCGGACAGCCTGCTCGGTGTAGGGCTGGCACGCGTAAGGGTGGAAAGCCTGTTCGACATACCGCTACAGCAACTCCTCGACCAACCGGAAGGCCAGCCCTTCCCTCTGCGCGCCGCCGGCCGCTACCGGTTCCAGGGTCTGCTCAAACGCCCGCAGAAACCACGTATCCAGGCCCGCGACTTCCGCCCCCAGCCCGTTGCCACAAAGAAGCAGGAAGGCTTTACCCTCGACTCGATCAACCTCGGAGATTCGCGGGTGGACAAGGCCGTGCGGCAAGCCCAGCGAATTCTGGAAAAGGACATTCCCATCCTGATCCATGGCGAAACGGGGGTTGGCAAGGAGGTCTTCGTCAAGGCACTGCACCAGGCCAGCTCGCGGGCGGAGCAGCCCTTTATCGCGGTGAACTGCGCGGCCATTCCGGCGGAGCTGGTGGAGTCGGAGCTGTTCGGCTACGAAAAGGGGGCGTTCACGGGGGCCAATCAGAAAGGCAGCATCGGGCTGATCCGCAAGGCCGACAAAGGCACCTTGTTCCTCGACGAGATCGGCGATATGCCACTGAACGTACAGGCTCGGCTGCTGCGGGTCCTGCAGGAACGCAGCGTGCAGCCGCTGGGCGGCGGCGAGCCCTATCCGGTGAATATCCGCTTGATGTCCGCCACCAACCGTCTTCTCCGCCAGGACGTGGAGGCTGGACTGTTCCGCCAGGACCTCTATTACCGCGTCAGCGGTCTCAACCTCGAATTACCCCCCCTACGCGAACGCAGCGACAAGGCGGCGCTGTTCCAGCGGGTCTGGGACTACTATCGCGAACCCCAGCAATGGGCGGGTCTGAGCCGCGACGTGCTCGAACTGTTCCAACGCCACCCCTGGCCCGGCAACCTCCGCCAGTTGAGCAGCGTGATCCAGGTGGCGCTGGCCATGGCCGATGATCAACCGATCCGCCCCGAGCACTTGCCGGATGACTTCTTCGCCGACCTGGAAGCAAACCAGGTCACGTCAATGCCGACGCACGAATACCCCAGCTCGCCCGGCGCCGATCTGATCAGCCAATACCATGCCTGCGGCGGCAATGTTTCCCATCTGGCCCGCAGCCTTGGCGTGAGCCGCAACACGCTGTACAAGCGGCTGCGGGAGCAGGGACTGAAGGTCTGATCACCTTTACAACCCGGCCCGACCGGGCTTCGGCGAAAACCAGCCGGTGATTTTCCAGCCCTGCTGCATGCCGGCTACCGCCAGCAGGATGGCCGCCACACCCAGCCATTGCAGCAGGCTCAGGCGATGGCCGAAGGCCAACCAGTCGACGAAGATCGCCGCGATCGGATAGACGAACGACAGCGCGCCCGTCAGTGCCGTCGGCAGTTTCTGGATCGCGTCGTAGAGCAGCAGGTACATCACGCCGGTATGCAGAATGCCCAGCGTGATCAGGCTGGCCCAGGCGGCAGACTGCTGCGGCAGCTCGAAGCTGGCCAGCGGTGCCAGCATCAAGGTGCCAGTAACGAGCTGGATCAGTGCGATCAGGTGGGGCGGCGTGCCGCTCAGTTGCTTCACGATCAGCGCCGCAATGGCGTACAGGAATGCCGCGCCGAGCGCCAAGGCGATGCCCAGCAGATAATTACCGCCTCCCTCTGCCGAGCCACCATGGGCACTGACGATGGCCAACATTCCGAGAAAGGCCAGTCCCAGCCAGGCCAGCTTCGCGGATGTGATGCGCTCACCCAGGAAGAGCGCCGCCAACCCGACCAGCATGAATGGCTGGACGTTGTACACCGCCGTACTGATGGCAATCGATGCGCCGGAATAGGAAGCGAAGAGCAGCAACCAGTTGCCGACGATGGCCACCCCGCTGAGCACCGCAAGAGCCAGCACCCGACGCCCCAGCAGATCGGCACGCAACATACCGAGTGCTCGGCACACCACCAGCAGCATGGCGCCACCGATCAGGCAGCGCCAGAACACCACGTCCACCACCGCCTGCCCCGAGACCAGCACGAACCAGCCGATGGTTCCGGAGATCAGCATCGCTGCAACCATCTCCAGCGATCCGCGTTTGAGTGCTTTATCCATGGTTTCAGCTCCAATACAGGAGCCTTCATTATTCAGATGTGCGCATCCCCGCTTCCAGCGCTAATCTGAGGCAAAACAGGGAAAACGCCTTTATTACAGAGGCATTTTCAATCGACCACCTAACAGGCTCCATATGACCGACGAAATCGACCAAACCCTGATCGCCGCCCTGATGGAAGACTCCCGCCGCTCGCTCAAGGCACTGGCGCAGATCAGCGGCCTCTCCTCCCCCAGCGTCGCCGAACGCCTGCGCCGCCTGGAAGAGCGCGGCGTGCTCAAGGGCTACACCGTGGAGATCGACCCGCGTCACTTCGGCTACCAGCTGCAAGCCATCGTCCGGGTACGCCCGCTACCGGGCAGGCTGCACGAGGTTGAACGGCTGATCCAGGCCACCCCCGAATTCACCGAATGCGACAAGGTCACCGGCGAAGACTGCTTCATCGCCCGCCTGCACGTGCGCTCCATGGAACAACTGGACGAACTGCTCGACCGCATCAACGGCTACGCCGAGACCAACACCGCCATCGTCAAGAAGACTTCGGTAGCGCGGCGGTTGCCGCCGATGAACTGAGACGAGAGCATGCAACGAACCGCAACCCAACCAGCGAAGTCCAATCTCTTGAAGGGAGCGTCCAGGGCGTCAACTGCTAGCGCTGCTCTGGGCGATGTATCCCGCCTTCAGGAGACCGACCGATGGTTACTCATTACAAGGTCGCCGGACACTTGGCCTGCGGCCGACACGGCAATAACCTGCCATCCACATCGCAGTTGGCCAAGGTGAAATGCCGCAATTGCCGTAACACCGAGGCATTCAAAGAGGCCCGCCGGGCAGAGCGCAACGCCGCACGACGTGCCGCCCGCAAGGCAAGCAAGGAGCACGTCTCCAATGACTGGCGCACAGCCTGGGAAAACAGACTCGCCGCCCTCCCCGGCCCACAGCGTTTGCCACGCGGCTTTGCCGATCAGCGATTCGTCTGACGCCGACCGACAGACAAAGAAAAGGCCGCTACAAGCGGCCTTTTCTTTTCAGTGGAAGGATCACTCGGCCAGACGCCAAGTGGTACCGCCCTTACCGTCTTCCAGCACCACGCCCATGGCAGTGAGCTGGTCACGGATACGGTCGGATTCGGCCCAGTCCTTGGCGGCACGGGCATCAAGACGGGCCTGGATGAGGCGTTCGACTTCCGCCGCATCGACCTTGCCCTCCGCCCCGGCCCGCAGGAATGCATCGGGTTCCAGTTGCAGGACGCCGAGCAAACCGGCCAACGCTTTCAGCCGCGTGGCCAGAGCGGCGGCGGCCTGAGGATCGGCCTCACGCAGCCGGTTCACCTCGCGGACCATTTCGAACAACACGGCGCAGGCTTCCGGCGTATTGAAGTCATCGTCCATCGCCGCGGCAAAGCGCTCGACGAACGCATCGCCACCCGCCGGCTCGGTCCGGGGCAGCCCCTTGAGCGCATGGTAGAAACGCTCCAGAGCCCCCTTGGCTTCCTTGAGGCTGTCTTCGGAGTAGTTGATCGGGCTGCGGTAGTGACTGGAGACCAGCAGGTAGCGCACCACCTCGGGATGGTACTTCTCCAGCACCTCGCGGATCGTGAAGAAGTTGCCCAGCGATTTGGACATCTTCTCGCCGTCCACACGCACCGCGCCGGCGTGCATCCAGGCGTTGGCGTACAGCTTGCCGGTGGCCGCCTCGCTCTGGGCGATCTCGTTTTCATGGTGCGGGAACACCAGGTCCGGACCGCCGCCATGGATGTCGAAAGTCTCGCCGAGGCAGCAGGTGGACATCACCGAGCACTCGATATGCCAGCCCGGGCGCCCCTTGCCCCAAGGCGAATCCCAGCTCGGCTCGCCCGGCTTGGCGCCCTTCCAGAGCACAAAGTCCAGCGGGTCTTCCTTGATCTCGTCCACCTCGATGCGGGCGCCGATCTTCAGGTCTTCGATCTTCTTGCGCGACAGCTTGCCGTAGCCGGCGAACTTGCCGACCCGGTAGTACACGTCGCCGTTGCCGGGCGCGTAGGCGTAGCCCTTGTCGATCAGGGTCTGGATCATCTCGTGCATGCCGGCGATATGGGCCGTGGCACGTGGTTCGATGTCCGGCCGCAGCACGTTCAGACGGGCCTCGTCTTCGTGCATGGCGGCGATCATCCGCTCCACCAGCGCTTCGAACGGCTCGCCGTTCTCGTTGGCACGCTTGATGATCTTGTCGTCGATGTCGGTGATGTTGCGCACGTAGGTCAGGTCATAACCGCGATGGCGCAGCCAGCGGGCAACCACGTCGAAGGCCACCATGACCCGCGCATGGCCGATGTGGCAGAAGTCATAGACGGTCATGCCACAGACGTACATGCGCACCTGGTTGTCCACCAGCGGCTTGAAGGCATCCTTGGTCTTGCTGAGGGTGTTGTAGATACTCAGCGCCATCATTGCCCCCAGGAATCACGCAGGGTCACGGTGCGGTTGAACACCGGGGCCCCCGGCTTACTGTCTTTCAGATCGGCGACGAAGTAGCCCTCGCGCTCGAACTGGAAACGCTCTTCCGGCGCGGCATTGGCCAGCGATGGCTCGGCACGGCAGCCTTTCAGCACGACCAGGGATTCCGGATTGATGTTGTCGAGGAAGCTACCGCCCTCCTCGGCCTTTTCCGGGTTCGCCGAACGGAACAGGCGATCGTACAGACGCACTTCGCACTCGACGCTGCCTTCCGCCGGCACCCAGTGGATCACGCCCTTGACCTTGCGGCCTTCCGGGTTCTTGCCCAAGGTGTTTTCGTCGTAGGAGCAGCGCAGTTCGACGATGTTGCCGTCGGCGTCCTTGATCGCCTCGTCGGCGCGGATCACATAGCTGCCGCGCAGGCGCACTTCCCCACCCGGGATCAGCCGCTTGTAGCCGGCCGGCGGGACTTCCTCGAAGTCGCTGGCGTCGATGTAGATCTCACGGGCGAACGGCAGTACCCGTACGCCCATATCCTGCTTCGGATGGCGCGGCAGCTCGAGTTGCTCCACCTTGTCTTCCGGATAATTGGTGATCACCACCTTCAGTGGCTTGAGCACACACATGGCCCGCGCGGCGTTGGCGTCCAGGTCTTCCCGGATGGCGAACTCCAGCATGCCGATATCCACCACACCACCGGCACGGTTGACGCCGATCATCTCGCAGAAGGTGCGGATCGAGGCCGGGGTATAGCCGCGACGACGATAGCCGGACAGCGTCGACATGCGCGGGTCGTCCCAGCCGCTCACGTGGCCTTCATCCACCAGTTGCTTGAGCTTGCGCTTGCTGGTGATGGTGTAGTTCAGGTTCAGCCGGGCAAATTCGTATTGGCGCGGCTGCGCCGGCACCGGCAGGTTTTCCAGGAACCATTCGTAGAGCGGACGGTGATCCTCGAACTCCAGGGTGCAGATCGAGTGGGTAATGCCTTCGATCGCGTCCGACTGGCCGTGAGTGAAGTCATAGCTGGGATAGATGCACCACGTGTCGCCGGTCTGGTGATGGTGGGCGTGGCGAATACGGTAGAGGATCGGATCGCGCAGATTGATGTTCGGCGACGCCATGTCGATCTTCGCGCGCAGCGAACGGGCACCGTCCGGGAACTCACCGGCCTTCATGCGGGCGAACAGGTCGAGGTTCTCCTCCACGCTGCGGTCACGGAACGGGCTGTTCTTGCCCGGCTCGTGCAGACTGCCTCGGTATTCGCGCATCTGCTCGGCATTCAGGTCGCAGACGAAGGCCTTGCCGGCCTTGATCAGGTGGATGGCCCACTCATGCAACTGGTCGAAGTAGTCCGATGCATAGCGCTCCTCGCCGGCCCACTTGAAGCCCAGCCACTCCACATCGGCCTTGATGGCGTCGATGTATTCCTGGTCTTCCTTGGCCGGGTTGGTGTCGTCGAAACGCAGGTTGCACTCGCCACCGAACTCCTGGGCCAGACCGAAATTCAGACAGATCGACTTGGCGTGACCAATGTGCAGGTAGCCGTTCGGCTCCGGCGGGAAACGGGTGACGATCTTCTGGTGCTTGCCGGATTCCAGGTCGGCCTGGACGATCTGGCGAAGGAAATTCGAAGCGGCGGGAATCTCTGGCTTGCTGCTCATGGGGACCTTGATCAATGTGGGTGCGCGGCTCAGGGTAGGCCGGCCAAATCAAAGCGCTTATCATAGCCGAAGCTGTCAACCCCCTGACAGCCTTCGTTTTTTCCGACAGAGCGAATTCCCCATGATCAAGCTGCACACCAACCACGGCGTCATCACCCTGGAACTGTTCGAAGACAAGGCCCCCGAAACCGTGGCCAACTTCAAGGAATACGTGAAGTCCGGACACTACGACAACACCATTTTCCACCGCGTGATCGGCAACTTCATGATCCAGGGCGGCGGTTTCGAACCGGGCATGAAGCAGAAGTCGACTCGTGCACCGATCAAGAACGAAGCCAACAACGGCCTCTCCAACAAAGTCGGTACTATCGCCATGGCGCGCACCATGGAGCCGCACTCGGCCTCCGCGCAATTCTTCATCAACGTCGCCGACAACACCTTCCTCGACCATAGCGCACCGACCGTCCAAGGCTGGGGTTATGCCGTGTTCGGCCAGGTGACCGAAGGCATGGACGTGGTCAATGCCATCAAGGGTGTCGCCACCACCATGCGCTCCGGCCATCAGGATGTGCCGGTTGACGACGTGATCATCGAGAAGGCCGAGATCGTCGAGTGAGCGTCCTGCTTATTTCTGACCTTCATCTCGAAGAGGAGCGCCCGGACATTACCCGGGCGTTTCTGCTTTTCCTGAAGGAGCGCGCGCGCAAGGCCGAAGCGCTGTACATCCTCGGCGACTTCTTCGAGGCCTGGATCGGCGACGACGCCATGACTCCGTTCCAGCGCTCCATTGCCCAGGCCCTGCGAGAACTGAGCGACTCAGGCACCCGTATCCATCTGATGCATGGCAACCGTGACTTCATGATCGGCGCGGACTTCTGCCGGGAAGCAGGCTGCACTCTCCTGCCCGACCCTTGCGTGATCGATCTGGGCGGCGAGCCCGTGCTGCTGAGCCATGGCGATGCGCTCTGCACCCGCGACGTCGCCTACATGCGCCTGCGCCGCTGGCTGCGCAACCCGGTTTCACTGTGGATTCTCCGCCACCTCCCCCTGGCGACTCGCCACAAGCTGGCGCGCAAGCTGCGCAAGGAAAGCCATATGCAGACTCGCCAGAAGGCCGCCGAGATCATCGACGTCACCCCCGAAGAAGTACCTCGCCTCATGGCTGAGCATAAGGTCCGCACCTTGATCCATGGCCATACCCACCGCCCGGCCATCCATGAACTGCACGTCAGCGGACAGGCCGCCCGGCGCATCGTGCTGGGAGACTGGGATCGCCAGGGCTGGGCCTTGCAGGTGGACGAACAAGGCTACCGACTGGCCCCCTTCGCTCTTTCCTGAATTCCAGTGACCGCCCTCTCAAGCTGGCGATCTGCCACTTGACGAAAGACGATGTGGTTCTCAGCATCGCCGCTCCTTCAAGCCCGTCAAGGAGCGACCATGCCTTTCAGCAAGCTGCAAGTAGCCAAGTACCTTGGCCTTCCCGTCGTCATCGCCGCGCTCGGCTTCACCGCCTTCAACGGCATCTTCTTCTATAACGAGGCCGGTTTCTCCACCCATGTGCGGACGATCTTCGGCGAAGAAAAAGTAATCGATGACGTGGGCTACGCCACCAAATGGTTCGGTCGCGCCACGCCCTGGAAAAAGGCCCTCAGCGTGCAATCGGTACTCACCGAAGCGCTGGAAATCGACGATAACAGCGACAACGATTCCCTCGGCGCCACCATCGAAGCCTTCCCCATCGTTTTCCTCGGCAACGTCGACGCCAAAGTCGAGTCGTCGGCCCGCTTCCGCCTGCCCGGCGGCGATCAGTTCCTGAAGATCGCGCAGGAGTACCGCAACCCGGAAAACTTCATCAAGACCGCCCTGGTCCCGGCGATCAAGGAAACCCTGCAAGCCACCGCCTCGCTGATGAGTGCGGATGACTTCTATGCCGGCGCACGCAGTGAATTCGCCGCGGAATTCGAAAACCAACTGAACGACGGCCTTTATCTGATCAAGCGCAAGGAAGTGCGCGGTCCTCGCGGCCATGTCCCGCAGCAGACCGCCATCCTCCAGGCCGGCACCGAACAGGGCGCATTCGGCGATAACAGCGCCAGCCAGTTCATCACCGAGAAGGTGGTCGACAGCAAAGGCATCCCGGTACGCAAGCAACAGCAGTTCCGCAAATACGGCGTGGAAGTGGTGGAAGCCCGCATCACCAACGTCGACCCCAACCCGCAGTACAAGCAGCGGATGGTCAAGGTGCAGCAGGCCCTCGCCGAACTCGCCGTCGCTCGCCAGAACCGCCTGAAGGAAGAGGAAGAAAAGCTGCTGGTGACCGCCCGCGGTGAGAAAGAGGTCGAGGCGCGTCGCCAGGAAACCCTGCGCGACCAGATCGAACGCACCACCCAGGCGGAAACCGAGAAGCAACTCGCGGTGATCAACGCCGAGCGTGAGAAGCAACGCGCCCAGATCGAAAAACAAACCGCCGAACTGCTACGCGACAAGGCCGCAATCACCGCCGAAGCGACCAAGATCACCGCCGACGCCGAGGCCCATGCCCGCGAGGCCGTCATCAAGGCGGACGGCGCGCTGCAGACCAAACTGGACGCACTGATCGCCATCAACAAAGTCTGGGCCGAGGCTGCCGCACAGGCACCGGTCCCCAGCGTGATGCTGGGTGGTAGCGGGCAGAACGGTGCCAGCAGCCGCCAGGACGAGATCGGTCAGTTGATGAGCGTGCTCGCCACCAAGGCGGCGCGGGACCTGGCGCTGGACCTGAAGGTCAAGGAATAAACCGCCACCCGGCGGGCCGGAATTATCCGGCCCGCCTCTCCTCACGCCGCCGCACCGCTATGGAAGCGGAACTCGGTGTCCGGCATCAGAATGGCGTCACGCTCCACCTCGGCGAAGAACGCTACACGATCATCGATCGGTCCGCCCGCATACGCCCGGGCCATCTTCAGATAATCCTGGTAGTGCCGCGCCTCGGACTTGAGCAGCGAACGGTAGAACTGCGCCAGCTCTTCGTCCAGATGAGGTGCCAGGCGGAAGAAGCGCTCGCACGAACGCGCCTCGATGAATGCGCCGACGATCAGGGTATCCACCAGCTTTCCCGGCTCGCTGGAGCGCACATGGCCACGCAGGCGCTGCGCGTACAGCGCCGCGCTGACCGGCCGATAAGCGATCCCCCGCTTCGTCATCAACGCCGCGACCTGCTCGAAATGTCGAAGCTCCTCACGGGCCAATCGTGACAACTTGTATTGCAGATCGGCCTTTTCCACGTAGCGAAACAGCAGGTTAAGCGCCGTCGACGCGGCCTTTTTCTCGCAGTTCGCATGGTCGATCAGCAGGATGTCCTGATTCTGCAAGGCCTGGGCGATCCAGGCATCAGGCGTTGGGCACAGCAGGAAAGATTCTATTTCGGGCAACAATTGCATGGGGTCAACGCTGGCAGGCAGGGCATGGGCGGGCCATTATACGAATGACGGCGGGTACGGCCAGCCGTGCGCTTGATATATATCAAAGCCCTACCGCAGGCCGAAACTATAGTTGTGCTAGGCATAACCAGCACTCGCAGGGAGATTCGATCATGCAAGCGATACGCAGCATTCTGGTGGTAATGGAGCCCGGGCAGACCGAAGGACTCGCGCTCAAACGCGCCAAACTGATCGCTGGAGTGACCCAGTCGCAGCTGCATCTCCTGGTCTGCGACAAGAAGCACGATCACTCGGCCTTTCTCAACGATGTCGCGACCAGCCTGCAACAGGAAGGCTTCACCGTTTCCAGCCAGCAGGCCTGGCACGAGAACCTGCATCAGACGATCATCGCCGTACAGCAGGCCGAAGGTTGTGGTCTGGTGGTCAAGCAACACTTCCCCGACAATCCGTTGAAGAAAGCCCTCCTCACCCCCGACGACTGGAAACTACTGCGTTACTGCCCCGGGCCGGTGCTCATGGTGAAAACCGAGAAACCCTGGCGCGGCGGTACCATTCTGGCGGCGGTGGATGTCGGCAACAGCGACGGCGAACACCGTACCCTGCATGCCAGCATCATCAGCCACGGTTATGACATCGCCGGCCTGGCCGAAGGCGAATTGCACGTCATCAGCGCCCATCCCGCGCCGATGCTGTCGGCTGCAGATCCGACCTTCCAGCTCAAGGAAACCATCGAGGCGCGCTACCGCGAGCAATGCCGGGCATTCCAGGCCGAATACGACATTTCCGACTCGCGCCTGCATATCGTCGAAGGACCTGCCGACGTGCTGATCCCGCAGATTGCCCATCAGTTGCAAGCGGCGGTGACGGTCATCGGTACCGTGGCGCGGACAGGGTTGTCCGGTGCGCTGATCGGCAACACCGCCGAAGTGGTGCTGGATACGCTGGAAAGCGATGTCCTGGTGCTGAAGCCGGACGAAATCATCGCCCACCTGGAGGAGCTGGTCGCGCAACAGCACGCGTGATCGCCAAGGGTTGTACTACCGGGGCGCCAAAGCGCCCCGGTTTGCTTTTCAGCGGGACTAGACGCGAATCTCCATGCCCTCGCGCAGAAATTTCGGGGCGATATAGCGCTCGTAATGCGCCTCGGACAGGATGAAAAATTCGCGATCGATGGCATCGCGCAGGTCCGGTAGCGGCCACTCACGGAACTCCGGCATCAGTGCGACCCCGTATGCCTCCAATTGGGTGATCATCCGCGCGCCGCGGGCGATCAGCTGATAGGCCCAGCAATACGGCGACTGCTCGGGCACGAAACGCACCTGGCGCTGCTCCAGTTGCTGGCGCAGCCGCAGGCTGTCGAAGACTTCCAGCTTGGCCTGCATTACCTGGACCAGCAGGCTTTCCAACCGCAGCCAGACGGCGCGCTTCTCTTCGTCGTTATAAAGGTTCCAGTTCACCACCTCATGGTGGAAGCGCTTGCACCCACGGCACACCAGGTCGCCGTATACGGTGGAGCACAGGCCGACGCAGGGCGTCTTGATGCGTTGCTGGGACATGGGAAAAGAATGGCTTGGGGTGAAACAGGCCGGCATCTTAGCCCTTTGTCTAAAATGGGTCACCCGCCCGCGGCTTAACTTTGCCAGCACATTCCAGTAGAATCGGCCCGCCGTTTACGGCGCCAATGTCCGTTTGAAGCTGTTTTCAAAGCGTCACGAGCACAGTTTATCCGGCAGGAAAGCATTGGCGCAGGATTCCGTCGATCCCTCTCGATACCTGCGCCAGCCCTCATCTTTCCGTCCCAGCCGGCGTAAAACTTTGAAAACAGCTTCTGGATGGAAACTACCGAAACCTCGGCCAATCCGCCCATGAAGCGGAAAAGCGCGTGCGTTCGGCGGTTTCCAGGATGAGCGTCCCGGACAACCCTTTGGGACCACTGATGAGGGTAATACTGTGCTTGAAGCCTATCGCAAACACGTAGAAGAGCGTGCCGCCCAGGGCGTCGTGCCCCAGCCGCTGAACGCCGAACAAACCGCAGGCCTGGTCGAGTTGCTGAAAAACCCGCCGGCCGGCGAAGAAGCCTTCCTGGTCGATCTGATCACCAACCGCGTCCCGCCGGGAGTCGACGAAGCCGCCTACGTCAAGGCCGGCTTCCTGTCCGCCATCGCCAAGGGCGAAGCCACCTCCCCGCTGATCAGCAAGCAACGCGCCGTCGAACTGCTGGGCACCATGCAGGGCGGCTACAACATCTCCACCCTGGTGGAACTGCTGGACGACGCCGAGCTGGCCACTGCCGCCGCCGAGCAGCTCAAGCACACCCTGCTGATGTTCGATGCCTTCCACGATGTCGCCGAGCGCGCCAAGAAAGGCAATGCCGCCGCCAAGGCCGTGATGCAGTCCTGGGCCGATGGCGAGTGGTTCGTCAACCGTCCCGCCGTTCCGGAAAAGATCACCCTGACCGTGTTCAAGGTGCCGGGCGAAACCAACACCGACGACCTGTCCCCGGCTCCGGACGCCTGGTCCCGTCCGGACATCCCGCTGCACGCCCTGGCCATGCTGAAAATGGCCCGCGACGGCATCGAGCCGGTCCAGCCGGGCTCCGTCGGCCCGCTGAAGCAGATCGAAGCGGTCAAGGCCAAGGGTTACCCGGTCGCCTACGTCGGCGACGTGGTCGGCACCGGTTCCTCCCGCAAGTCCGCCACCAACTCGGTACTGTGGTTCTTCGGTGACGACATCCCCTACGTGCCGAACAAGCGC
Organism: Pseudomonas indica NBRC 103045; assembly: GCF_002091635.1. Taxonomy (GTDB): domain Bacteria; phylum Pseudomonadota; class Gammaproteobacteria; order Pseudomonadales; family Pseudomonadaceae; genus Pseudomonas_M; species Pseudomonas_M indica. The sequence continues at coordinate 138,221 of NZ_BDAC01000002.1, forward strand.
GCCGGTGGTTTCTGCTTCGGCACCAAGATCGCCCCGATCTTCTACAACACCATGGAAGACGCCGGCGCCCTGCCGATCGAGTTCGACTGCACCAACCTGGCCATGGGCGACGTGATCGACGTCTACCCGATGAAGGGCGAAGTCCGCCGTCATGGCAGCGACGAGCTGGTCACCACCTTCCAGCTGAAGACCGACGTGCTGCTCGACGAAGTGCGTGCCGGTGGCCGTATTCCGCTGATCGTCGGCCGCGGCCTGACCGAAAAAGCCCGCACCGAACTGGGCCTGGCTCCGTCCACTCTGTTCAAGAAGCCGGAAGCGCCGGTCGACAGCGGCAAGGGCTTCACCCTCGCGCAGAAGATGGTCGGCCGTGCCTGCGGTCTGCCGGAAGGCCAGGGCGTGCGTCCGGGTACCTACTGCGAGCCGAAGATGACCACCGTCGGTTCCCAGGACACCACTGGCCCGATGACCCGCGACGAGCTGAAGGACCTGGCCTGCCTGGGCTTCTCCGCCGATCTGGTAATGCAGTCTTTCTGCCACACCGCTGCCTATCCGAAGCCCATCGACGTCACCACCCACCACACCCTGCCGGATTTCATCCGCACCCGTGGCGGCGTGTCCCTGCGTCCGGGCGACGGCATCATCCACAGCTGGCTGAACCGCATGCTGCTGCCGGACACCGTCGGCACCGGCGGTGACTCGCACACCCGCTTCCCGATCGGTATTTCCTTCCCGGCCGGTTCCGGCCTGGTGGCCTTCGCCGCCGCCACCGGCGTGATGCCGCTGGACATGCCGGAATCCGTGCTGGTGCGCTTCAAGGGCAAGATGCAGCCCGGTATCACCCTGCGTGACCTGGTGCATGCCATCCCCTACTACGCCATCCAGCAGGGCCTGCTGACCGTCGAGAAGAAAGGCAAGAAGAACATCTTCTCCGGCCGCATCCTCGAGATCGAAGGCCTCAATGACCTGACCGTGGAGCAGGCGTTCGAACTGTCCGACGCCTCCGCCGAGCGTTCGGCCGCCGGTTGCACCATCAAGCTGCCGGAAGAGTCCATCGCCGAGTACCTGAACTCCAACATCACCCTGCTGCGCTGGATGATCGGCGAAGGCTATGGCGATGCCCGCACCCTGGAGCGTCGTGCCCAGGCGATGGAAGCCTGGCTGGCCAATCCGAAGCTGCTGGAAGCGGACAAGGACGCCGAGTACGCCGCCGTCATCGAGATCGACCTGGCCGACGTGAAGGAGCCGGTACTCTGCGCTCCGAACGACCCGGACGATGCCCGCCTGCTCTCCAGCGTGGCCGGCGACAAGATCGACGAGGTGTTCATCGGTTCCTGCATGACCAACATTGGTCACTTCCGCGCCGCCGGCAAACTGCTGGACAAGGTCAAGGGCGGAATCCCGACCCGTCTGTGGCTGGCTCCGCCGACCAAGATGGACGCCCACCAGCTGACCGAAGAAGGCTACTACGGCATCTACGGCAAAGCTGGCGCGCGCATGGAAATGCCGGGTTGCTCGCTGTGCATGGGTAACCAGGCGCGCGTGCAGACCGGTTCCACCGTGGTCTCCACCTCCACCCGCAACTTCCCGAACCGTCTGGGCGATGCGACCAACGTGTACCTGGCCTCCGCCGAACTGGCGGCAGTCGCCTCGATCCTCGGCAAACTGCCGACCGTCGAAGAGTACATGCAGTACGCCAAGGACATCGACAGCATGGCTGCCGACGTCTACCGCTACCTGAGCTTCGACCAGATCGCCGAGTATAAGGAAGCGGCCGCCAACGCGAAGATTCCGGTCGTCCAGGCCTGATTCTTCCACTGACAAGAAGGAGCCCCGCCCCGTGCGGGGCTTTTTCTTTTCCCGTCCTTGCGGGTGCAGTGGAAGCGGCTATGTTCCAGAAAGACGGCTGCATGTCGTGGCCGTATCGACGGCAGGAGCCCCTTCCCATGAAGCACTGGATCATCGCCCTCCTCTGCGTGTTCGGCCTCGCCGGCTGCGCCAACGACTACATCATCGCCACCGTCGATGGCCAGATGCTTACCAGCGATGGCAAGCCGGAACTGGATGAGGACACGGGCATGCTGGAATTCGAAGACAGCGAAGGACGCAAACAGCAGATCCCGCAGTCCCAAGTGAAACAGATCATCGAGCGCTGAGCACCAACAACCCGCTTCGAAATACCATGCCAGAGCGCCTCATCGCAGGGCACTGGCATATGGCTTGCTTGTTCCGTCTCAACAGAGCGCTTTCCAACGGCGGAAAGCGTCCATAGACAATGGCGTCGTTTTCGGCTGCGACTTTCGGGATGCAGCCGGAACGGCGTCTTTTTGTTCACTGACGGAACAAAACAATGATGGATGACCAAGCAGCACCCCGTAGCGACAGCCTGGCCTGGGTCGGCGGCAGCGACGCCCCGGAAAAAAGCGCGATCAACCTGGGCTTCATGGCCCTCACCGACTCGGCCTCATTGATCGTCGCGGCCACCCAAGGCTTCGCCCAACCCTATGGCCTGACGCTCAACCTGAAACGCCAAGCCTCCTGGGCCACCCTGCGTGACAAGCTGATCAGCGGTGAACTGGATGCCGCCCAGGGCCTCTACGGGCTGATTTACGCCGTCCATCTCGGCATTGGCGGCACTCCACCGGTCGATATGGCGGTGCTCATGGGACTGGCCCAGAACGGGCAAAGCATCAGCCTGTCCCATCGCCTGCAGGCTGCCGGCGTGATCACTCCCGAAGCGCTCGCCAAACGCGCGCACCAAGACGGTGCAAAGCTGACCCTGGCTCAGACCTTCCCCACCGGCACCCATGCCCTCTGGCTCTACTACTGGCTGGCCAGCCAGGGCATCCATCCGCTGAACGACGTGAACACCGTCGTGGTTCCGCCTTCGCAAATGGTCGCCCACCTAAAGGCCGGGCGTATCGATGGCTTCTGCGCCGGAGAGCCTTGGGGTGCCCAGGCGATCGCCGAAGGCATGGGCTTCACCCTGGCCACCACGCAATCGATCTGGCCGGATCATCCGGAAAAGGTGCTCGGCTGCACCCGTGCCTTTGTCGAAACCTACCCGAACACCGCGCGGGCACTGATCCTCGCCATCCTGGAAGCCAGCCGATTCATCGATTCGAGCGAAGAGAACAAGCGCAGTACGGCCCAGTTGCTCAGTGGCAGCGACTACGTCGACGCGCCCCTGCAGGCCATCCAGCCGCGCTTCCTCGGCCAGTACGAGGATGGCGTCGGCCACGCCTGGCTGGACCGGCACGCCCTTCGTTTCTTCGGCAATGGCACAGTCAACATGCCTTATCTCTCGGACGGCCTCTGGTTCATGACGCAATTTCGCCGCTGGGGCCTGCTCCGGGATGATCCCGACTACCTGGCCATTGCCCATCAGGTTCAACGACTCGATCTTTACCGCGAAGCGGCCGATATTCTTGGTATGGAAGTGCCCACTTCGCCCATGCGCAGCGCCACGCTGCTCGACGGCAAGGTCTGGGACGGTACCGACCCGGCCGGCTATGCACGCAGCTTCGAACTGCATGCGCTGACCGAAACCACTCGACCACTCGCACTCTGATTGGGGACGACCGCTGCCATGTTGCGAATCCTCCTGATCAACGACACACCCAAGAAGGTCGGGCGCCTGAAGGCCGCGCTGATCGAGGCCGGTTTCGATGTCATCAACGAGTCCGGGCTGACCATCGACCTGCCCGAACGCGTCGAAGCCATCCGCCCTGACGTGATCCTGATCGACACCGAATCCCCGGGACGGGATGTCATGGAACAGGTCTGCCTGGTCTCCCGCGATCAGCCAAGGCCGATCGTCATGTTCACCGACAACGACGATCCGGACGTCATGCGCCAGGCCATCCAGTCCGGGGTCAGTGCCTATATCGTCGAAGGCATCCAGGCGCAGCGCCTGAAGCCCATCCTCGACGTGGCCATGGTCCGCTTCGAAAGCGACCAGGCTCTGCGCGCCCAGTTGCACGCCCGAGACCAGCAACTGGCCGAACGCAAACGTATCGAACTGGCCAAGGGCATGCTCATGCGCATGAAGAACTGCAGCGAAGAAGAGGCCTATACGCTGATGCGGCGCCAGGCCATGAGCCGCCAGCAGAAGTTGATCCAGGTGGCCGAACAGATCATCGCCATGAACGACATGCTCGGCCAATAAACACCTCTCGCCACTGCCTGCCAGATGAACGCGGGTAGTGGCTGCCCTCCGTGATCGCCCTCACAACGACAGGATCCGCTCAATCGATATCGCCTGAAGGTGGCCGAACGGTACGAACCAAACCCGTTTCCGGCGGTCCCTGTCTTGGCAGTGAAGTATGCACCCCTCGCATCGCCAGGATCGTCGATGCCGCAAGACTGCCCTCCCCCAAAGCGTTAACTGGATTGCATTGCTGGGCTTCGATGGCGCAAGAACCGACCTTGCCGCCCCGTACCCAAGCTCCGCCTCAACCCGGGATCAAGGATTAAACGCAATGTCGCATACTCTCGAAATCATCCCCACCCAGCGCCCCATGCGGATCGGCCTGATCGCCAAGTCGGCGTTACTGGGCAGTCTGCTATGCACGGACGCTTACGCCGAGCTTCACCCCAACACCCCGCCTGGCGGCAACTTTGCGCTGGAAAACTGGAACATCACCATTCCCGTCGACTCGACCGGTGGGGTCACCGGGAAACCCCTGACCATCTACCCCGCCAAACTGAGCGGACCCAATGGCTACAGCAATCGCCCCTACTTCTATACGGAAGCCGACGGCGCGATGACCATGTGGGCGCCATTGAACGGCGCCACCACCGGCGGCTCCGCACACCCGCGCTCGGAACTGCGCGAGATGATCGATCCAAGCACCAACGCAGTGAACTGGGACAGCTTCGGCACTGCCATCCTGGATGCCCAATTGAAGGTCATGCAGGTACCCCAGAAGGACGGCACCGTCATCGTCGGCCAGGTTCACGGACACGGCTCCGCTCCCTTGGTGTTGGTCTATTACAAGTACGACTTCGCCACCCAGACAGGAAAGGTCTTCACCAAGCTGCAAGGAACACCGGTCCAAGGTCCACCCTACTGGCACTACACCATTCTCTCGGGCGTCAAGCTCGGCCAGACCTTCACCTATCAGATCAAGGTCTCGCGCAACGGAAGCGACCCGGCGGTAGTCGCCGTTTCGGCCAACAACGGTACCCCGGCCACCATGGTCATGGACTCGTCGTGGGACACGGAGACCTTCTACTTCAAAGCTGGCTCGTACCTGCATACCTACGGCGACAGCAGCACGGATGGCGCCCTGGTGAAGTTCTATCGCCTGGCGACCAGCCACCCGGCCGATGGCCTGTACATCACCACCAATGCCGCACTGCCGAACGCCAAGGCCAACACGCCCTACAGCACCCAGCTTTCCTTCCGTGGTGGCATGGGGGGCGGGACCTGGTCCCTAGTCAGCGGGCATCCGCCGGCAGGGCTGACACTGAACCGCGACGGCAGTATCACCGGCACACCGGCCACCAGCGCCATCTCGTCGCAACCGAATGACTTCATGGTCAGGGTCACCGACGCCAACGGCGCCACCTATTCGAAGAAGTTTTCCATCATCGTCGGCTCCTGACGCCGCTCCATGGGCGCGGGTCGAGTCATCATCGATGTCCCGACCCGCCTCTCGACAGATTCCGTCGCTGCGCTTATCTTCCTGCCAGGTCGCACACGCGGCCGACGTCGCTCGGACGGTTCCGGGCGCTTACGTATCAGAGGACAGCATGGCTGAACAACGTTCAGCGCGCCGTTTCGCGCGCATCGATCGACTTCCCCCCTACGTTTTCAACATTACCGCCGAGCTGAAGATGGCCGCCCGCCGCCGTGGCGAAGACATCATCGACCTCAGCATGGGCAACCCGGACGGCGCCACCCCGCCGCATATCGTCGAGAAACTCTGCACCGTCGCCCAGCGCGAAGATACTCATGGCTATTCCACCTCGCGCGGCATTCCCCGCCTGCGGCGCGCCATTTCGCACTGGTACCGGGACCGCTATGCGGTGGACATCGATCCGGAAAGCGAAGCCATCGTCACCATCGGCTCCAAGGAGGGCCTGGCCCACCTGATGCTGGCCACCCTGGATCATGGCGACACCGTGCTGGTGCCCAACCCCAGCTACCCGATCCACATCTATGGCGCGGTGATTGCCGGCGCGCAAGTTCGCTCCGTGCCCCTGGTACCCGGCGTAGACTTCTTCGCCGAGCTGGAACGCGCCATTCGCGAAAGCATTCCCAAGCCGAAGATGATGATCCTCGGCTTTCCCTCCAACCCCACCGCGCAGTGCGTGGAGCTGGACTTCTTCGAGCGCGTGGTGGCGCTGGCCAAGCAATACGACGTCCTGGTCGTGCATGACCTGGCCTATGCCGACATCGTCTACGACGGCTGGAAAGCCCCTTCCATCATGCAGGTGCCAGGAGCCAAGGATATCGCCGTGGAGTTCTTCACCCTGTCGAAGAGCTACAACATGGCCGGCTGGCGTATCGGTTTCATGGTCGGTAACCGAGAACTCGTCGGGGCGTTGGCACGGATCAAGAGCTACCACGACTACGGCACCTTCACCCCGCTCCAGGTAGCGGCGATTGCTGCGCTGGAAGGGGACCAGCAATGCGTGCGGGACATTGCCGAGCAGTACCGCCAGCGGCGCAACCTGCTGGTCAAGGGGCTGCACGAAATCGGCTGGATGGTGGAGAAGCCCAAGGCCTCGATGTACGTTTGGGCCAAGATTCCCGAACCCTATGCCCACCTCGGCTCCCTGGAGTTCGCCAAGAAGCTGCTGGCCGAAGCGAAGGTCTGTGTTTCCCCGGGCCTGGGATTCGGCGACTACGGCGACGATCATGTGCGCTTCGCCCTGATCGAGAACCAGGACCGCATCCGCCAGGCGCTCCGGGGCATCAAGGGCATGTTCCGTGCCGATGGATTGCTTCCCCCGTCGCCGGCCAAACCGCGCAAGACGGAAGCCCGCTGACCTGACTGCGGCGGGCTGATCAACCTCGCCGCGCTACGACCGCTCCGCCCGGAGCGGTCCTTCAGATCGAATAATCCAACGCAGCCCAGGTCCGCCCCAGTCCCTGCGCCAATACGCATTCGGGCGCTTCCAACCGCTGCCCGGCATAGAGCGACATCAGCCGGGTGCTTCCGTCATCGTTGTCCTGCCGTTCGGTCACCCATTGCAGGGTGCCGCAGTTCGCCGTCTCGATCACATAGCTGGCGGCCACCAGCGAATGCCGCCCCGGCAGACGGATCGCCTCCAGCACACGACCGCTTTCCTCGCTGCGCTTCCCGTCGGATACCAGCACCGCCCAAGCTCGCTCGCCATCGATCACCAGATAGGCGCCGTTGGCTTTCGGCTGATCCACCCGGGGCTGTACACAGCCTGCCAGCAGGACCAACAACATGATCGTCATGAATTTCTGGTGCATTGCTTTTGCTCCTCTGTCGTACGGCCGGGCGACGCCATTGCCTGGACGCTCATTAGGGGTTCGCCCGTGTGCGAGAAACCAATATGCCCGGATACTGTTTATTTGTACAGTATTTCGAGTTAACCTGATTTCGTTCGGCGCCGCCCTCCCGGCGTCGGCGCCAAGTCAATGCACCAAAGGGGAACGAGACGATGAAGGACGTACTGCAACGCAAGGACAATGTGAGGCGGATGCCGTTGGACAAAGTCCGGGCCACGGTCGAGGAACTGCATCTGGAAGGTATCGTCACCGAGGGGCGCACACCCTTCTCCCGGGTGCACTTCAATACCTGCTTCGCCGAAATCGAGGACCTGCTGCGGCGCGCCGGCTATCACCGCCAACTGGAAGTGGTCGGCTACGAGGGACGGGCCTATGCCCTGTTCGACCCGACCCGCTGGGAAGCGGTCAAGGTGCTCCATTGGCTGAAGGAATATGTGGAAGAAGCGCAGATCCGCTCGGCGGTGCGCTGACCCCGCGAACCAAAACGGCACAGAAAACCCGCTCCATGCTCGACCATGGCACAACGCCTTCTCTGCGGTGCCCCTGCCGCAGCGTGCCTGATGTTCTCCATGGAGCCTCCCAATCCATTGATTAACAAGACCTTTCGGCGCAGCCAAGATAGCTGGCAAGGCCCTTGCAAGTCCCTCCTCACACCCGTCTTCGGATCGCCAACGGCGGTGATCGAGACGAATGACAAAGGCGTCAACGGTGAACGGCTCCCTGGGAGTTGCTCGCCCGCGACGCCTTTTTTCTTTTCGTTTTCGAATAGAGAGGGACCACCATGTCTTTCCACCGCCGTCATTTCCTGCGCCGGGCCCTGACCGGGCTCGGCTGTATTACCGCCCTGCTGCTCACCCCGTTGTCCGCCACCTTCGCCGCTGAACCGGAGAAGGAAGAACTCAAGCTCGGCTTCATCAAGCTGACCGATATGGCGCCCCTGGCCATCGCCTACGAAAAAGGTTTCTTCGAAGACGAAGGACTGTTCGTCACCCTGGAGGCCCAGGCCAACTGGAAAGTCCTTCTCGACCGGGTGATCGACGGCGAACTGGACGGCGCCCACATGCTCGCCGGCCAGCCGCTGGGCGCCACCATCGGCTTCGGCACCAAGGCCGAGGTGATCACCGCCTTCTCCATGGACCTCAACGGCAACGGCATCACCGTTTCCAACGAAGTCTGGGAGGAAATGAAGAAGCACCTGCCGATGGAGAACGGCAAACCCGTGCATCCGATCAAGGCCGACGCCCTGAGACCCGTGATCGACAAATACAAAGCCGCGGGCAAGCCGTTCAACCTCGGCATGGTATTTCCCGTTTCCACGCACAACTACGAGCTGCGCTACTGGCTCGCGGCCGGCGGTATCAACCCCGGCCTCTATGCTCCGGACAAGGGCGACATCAGCGGGCAGATCGGCGCCGACGCGCTGCTTTCCGTGACCCCGCCGCCGCAGATGCCGGCGACGCTCGAAGCCGGCACCATTTCCGGCTATTGCGTGGGCGAGCCGTGGAACCAGCAAGCCGTGGTCAAGGGCATCGGTGTCCCGGTGATCACCGACTACGAAATCTGGAAGAACAACCCTGAGAAAGTCTTCGGCGTCTCCAAGGCCTGGGCCGAGAAATATCCGGAGACCCACAAGCGCTTGGTCAAGGCGCTGATCCGCGCCGCCATGTGGCTGGATGAAAACGGCAACGCCAACCGCCCCGAGGCCGTAGAAATCCTCTCCCGCCCGGAATACGTCGGCGCCGACGCCAAAGTCATCGCCAACTCCATGACCGGCACCTTCGAATACGAGAAAGGCGACAAGCGCGAAGTGCCGGACTTCAACGTGTTCTTCCGCTACCACGCCACCTATCCCTATTACTCGGATGCCATCTGGTACCTGACCCAAATGCGCCGCTGGGGGCAGATCGGTGAAGCCAAGCCGGACGCCTGGTACCTCGACGTGGCCAAGCAGGTCTATCGCCCGGATATCTACAAGACCGCCGCCGCCGAACTGGTCTCAGAGGGCAAGGCCAAGGCCGATGACTTCCCCGCTGCCGATGAAGAAGGCTTCCGCGCACCCAGCGGCGACTTCATCGATGGCGTCACCTATGACGGGCGCAAGCCCAACGCCTACCTGGCGTCGTTCAAGATCGGCCTGAAAGACACCCAATGACCAAGGTCCGGCACCGCCCAGGCGGTGCCGGCTCCAGGGCTGGCAGCCCCTCAACTTCAGAGGACAGGACGATGAGCAACCCGAGTATCGCCACCCCGATTTCCAACACCGTCAAAGCCGCCCGGACCCAGGCCCTGCTGAAGCGCTGGGCTCCGGCCGTCATCCTGCCGCTCGCCGGCATCTTTGCCTTCCTGATGCTGTGGCAACTGGTGGCCAACAACATCCAGACCAGCCTCGGCCAGTTCCCCGGGCCGGTTCAGGTCTATACCCAGTTCAACGCCCTGGTGGACAGCCATCTGGCCGAACGGGAAAAAGCCAACGCCTTCTACGAGCGCCAGGAAAAGCGCAATGCGGAACGCCTGGCGCGCGATCCGTCGGCAGAGGTGAAGATTCGCCCGTACACCGGCAAGCCGACCTTCTTCCAGCAGATCCTCACCAGCCTCTACACGGTGATGACCGGCTTCGCCATCGCCTCCCTGATCGCGGTACCGCTCGGCATCGTCTGCGGCCTGAGCAAACCGCTCTACAGCGCGATGAATCCGTTGATCCAGATCTTCAAGCCGGTCTCGCCGCTGGCCTGGCTGCCGCTGGTGACCATGCTGGTCAGCGCCCTTTATGTCAGCGACGACCCCATGCTCGCCAAATCCTTCCTCACTTCGGCACTGACCGTTGCCCTCTGCTGCCTGTGGCCCACGGTGATCAACACCACCGTCGGCGTGGCCAATCTGGACAAGGACCTGCAGAACGTCAGCCGGGTGCTCAATCTGTCGCCGCTCAGCCATGTGCGGCGCATCGTGCTGCCGGCGGCGGTGCCGATGATCTTCACCGGCCTGCGCCTGTCGCTGGCCACCGGCTGGATGGTGCTGATCGCCGCCGAGATGCTCGCGCAGAACCCGGGCCTCGGCAAATTCATCTGGGACGAGTTCCAGAACGGCAGCTCCAACTCTCTGGGTCGGATCATGGTCGCGGTGATCGTCATCGGCCTGATCGGCTTCGCCCTGGACCGCCTGATGCTGCTCTTGCAGCGCCACGCCAGTTGGGACAAGAACGCCGACCTGCGCTAGAACCCATTCGCTTCCGGAGAATTCCCATGAGCCATTCCAACTATCTCGAACTCACCGGTGTCGGCATCAGTTTCCCCACCGACAAAGGCCTCTTCTGCGCCTTGCAGAACGTCAATCTGCGCATCGCCAAGGGGGAATTCGTATCGCTGATCGGCCATTCCGGCTGCGGCAAGTCCACCGTGCTGAATATCGTGGCGGGCCTCCACCAGGCCACCACCGGCGGCGTGATCCTCGATGGCCGCGAAGTCGACCAGCCCGGCCCCGACCGTGCCGTGGTGTTCCAGAACCACAGCCTGCTGCCCTGGCTGAGCTGCTACGAAAACGTCGAACTGGCTGTCCGCCAGGTCTTCAAGGGACAGAAAAGCCGCCGCGAGATGCGCGACTGGATCGAACACAACCTGGCCCTGGTGCATATGACCCATGCCCGGGACAAGCGCCCCAGCGAGATTTCCGGGGGCATGAAACAGCGCATCGGCATCGCCCGTGCCCTGGCCATGCAGCCGAAGGTCCTGCTGATGGACGAACCTTTCGGCGCACTGGACGCGCTGACGCGGGCACACCTGCAGGATTCCTTGATGGAAATCCATGCCGACCTGGGCAACACGGTGATCATGATCACCCACGACGTGGACGAAGCCGTGCTGCTGTCCGACCGCATCGTGATGATGAGCAACGGCCCGGCCGCGACCATCGGTGAAATCCTGTCGGTCGACCTGCCCCGCCCGCGCGATCGCATGGCTTTGGCGCATGACGCGCACTATCACGACTACCGGGCGGCCGTGCTGGAATTCCTCTATCAGCGCCAGCAGCGGCCCGCGGCCTGATCCGTTATCGCGCGCCGGCATCGCTGGCGCGTTTTTTCTGGCGGTCATGGGTCCGATCATGGGCTCCGCCCCACTCTGCCTGATCGCCTTTTTGTTAAATACCTCTCATAAATAACTGATTGGAAAGGCAATCTGCCACCGCTCCGCTTGTCGCCCCAAGGGAACTTCCCGCGCATTCGCCAACCGAACGGGGGCTTTTTTCCTCCCCCTTGAACTGCGCAGGAGTACCCAGTGATCGATCTCACGCCTTGGAACCTGGCCGTCCCAACCCCCGGCGAACCCACCATCATTTCTACCGCACAACTGAGCAACGGCTACCGCAGCCGCTACTTCTACCCCAGCGATGACGGCGGCATCGTCTTCTGGGTTCCCGTCAACGGTTCTCATACGGAGGATGCCCGCTACCCCAGGACCGAACTGCGTCAAACCCAATCGGATGGCACCCTGAGCTTCTGGGGCTACCAGGGCGCCGATAACTACCTTCGCGCCATCCTGGCCGTCAACAAGGTGCCCAGCAAAGGCAAGATCGTCATCGGGCAGATTCACAGCGAAGACGTCTCGGGTAGCCAGAACGATCCCCTGCTCAAGCTGCAATACCACTACAAGGACGGTATCGGCCGGGTGGAAGCCCTGCTCCGCAAATACCCGGGCGACCGGGAAGTACAGAACATCCCGATCGCCACGAACGTGCAGCTCAAGGAGCGCTTCAAGTACACCATCAACTTGTCCCCGGACGGCATGCTCAGCATAAAAATCCATAGCGACGATGGCGACTACGGCCTGATTACCCGCCAGGTCAGCGCACGCTGGTCGGTGCAGAGCCTGTATTTCAAGGCAGGTGCCTATATCCAGGATAACTACGGCCCCTCGGACGAAGGCGGCAAGGTCACCTTCTACGATCTGGACCTGATCCAGCACTGACGCACACCTGCGGGCCAAGGGACGGCTCGCACACGCTCAACAAGTTCAACTCAGTCCCCCGGCAAAGAACGCCCCAGGACAGCGCACCACGAAGTGCCAGCCGCCCTCTTTTAGCCCACCAGTATCCTCAACCTCACGAACAACCCCTTATTAATCAACCATTTAATCAATTGGCTCAGCTCTTGCTATCGATCAGGCAATGGCAGCCAACGGTGGTTGCTCACTGAACGACAAAGGCGTCGCTTCACCTTTCGCTCCTGCGATCCGGTGATGCGGCGCCTTTTGCGTTTCACCCCAGCGTCCGGGGTTTATCTGGGGACGGACCGCGATCCGGCCGCTCCATTGGCAACTCTCTCAACCCAGCTGTGGCTACGGCCGCAGGGCGTTGCGCCAAAAGCGCAGCGCCTCCCCGGCGGGTCCGGCAGCGTGCCCACGATCACGCTGCCGCATCCGGCCGGGATTCTTCCTGCTGATGAGGTGTTCGATGAATACGAGTTTCTGGAAAGCCGGCCACGCACCCACCCTGTTCGCCGCCTTCCTCTATTTCGACCTGAGTTTCATGGTCTGGTACGTGCTCGGGCCGCTGGGCGTGCAGATCGCCGCCGACCTCGGCCTGACCACCCAGCAGCGCGCCATGATGGTAGCCACGCCGATCCTGGCGGGTGCCGTCCTGCGATTCCTGATGGGCCTGCTGGCCGACCGCACATCACCGAAGACCGCTGGTCTCATCGGCCAGGTGGTCGTCATCACGGCGCTGGCCGCCGCCTGGCAGCTCGGTGTCCACAGCTACGAACAAGCCTTGCTGCTCGGCCTGTTCCTCGGCTTCGCCGGCGCCTCCTTCGCCGTCGCGCTGCCCCTGGCGTCGCAATGGTATCCACCGCAACACCAGGGCAAGGCGATGGGCATCGCCGGCGCCGGCAACTCCGGTACCGTGCTGGCCGCGCTGTTCGCTCCCGGCCTGGCTGCCGCATTCGGCTGGAGCAACGTATTCGGCTTGGCGCTGATTCCGCTGGTGCTGACCCTGATCATCTTCGCCAGCGTGGCGAAGAACGCACCGGAGCGGCCCAAGCCGAAAGCCCTGGGCGATTACCTGAAAGCCCTGGGCGACCGCGACAGCTGGTGGTTCATGTTCTTCTACAGCGTGACCTTCGGCGGCTTCCTCGGCCTGGCCAGTACCCTGCCCGGTTATTTCCACGACCAGTACGCGTTCGACCCGGTCAAGGCCGGCTATTACACCGCCGCCTGCGTATTCGCCGGCAGCCTGCTGCGGCCGCTGGGCGGCGCGCTGGCCGACCGCATCGGGGGCATCCGCACCCTGCTGATGATGTACACCCTGGCTTCGCTGTGCATCTTCATGGTCGGCTTCAACCTGCCCAGTTCCACGGCGGCGCTAGGCCTGTTCGTCATCGCCATGCTCAGCCTGGGTGCCGGTAACGGCGCGGTCTTCCAACTGGTCCCCCAACGCTTCCGTCGCGAGATCGGCGTGATGACCGGCCTGATCGGCATGGCTGGCGGCATCGGCGGCTTCTGCCTGACCGCCGGCCTGGGCGCCATCAAGCAATCCACCGGCGATTACCAGCTCGGGCTGTGGCTGTTCGCCAGCCTCGGCGTCATGGCCTGGATCGGCCTGCATGGCGTCAAGCAGCGCTGGAGAACCACCTGGGGATCGGCCGCCATGACCGCCGCCCGAGTATGACCACGGCCAACCTGCCGATGAACGCCATCCAGCGGGAAATCACACCCCGCGGCCCGTCCGCCGCCCTGCAACTGACCTTCGGCGAAGCCAGCGCCACCGGGCCTCGTGAGGAAAACCAGGACGCCATCCGGGTGGTGACGCCCGCCCCGGCGCTGGCTGCCAGCAAAGGCTACCTGTTCGCCCTCGCCGACGGCGTCAGCCAGTGTGCCGACGGCGGACTGGCAGCCCGCGCCACGTTGCAGGCGCTGGCGCTGGACTACTACTCCACGCCGGAAACCTGGGCAGTGGCGCAATCCCTGGATCGCCTGCTGGTCGCCCATAATCGCTGGCTCCAGGCCAACGGCGGCGGCCAACCGCTGCTGACTACGCTCACCGCTCTGGTGCTGCGTGGCCGGCGCTTCACCATCGCCCATGTCGGCGATTGCCGGGCCTACCGCTTCCATGCGGGGCATCTCGAACGCTTGACCGAGGACCACGTCTGGGAACAGCCGGGCATGCAGCACGTGCTCAAGCGTGCGCTCGGCCTGGATCAACACCTGGTGGTGGACTACCTGGATGGCGAGCTGCACGAGGACGAAAGCTTCCTGATCGTCAGCGACGGCGTCTGGTCGGCGCTCGGCGACCCGGCCATCCGCAACATTCTGAAGGACGAAAGCGACCCCAAGGCCGCCGCCCAGGCTCTGGTCAACGCCGCCCACTTGGCGGGCAGCCGCGATAATGCCAGCGCCCTGCTGCTGAAGGTCGAGGAGCTGCCCGAAGGCGCCCTGGCCGACACTCTCGTCCAACTGGCCCACTGGCCGCTGCCACCGAAACTGCGCGAAGGTCAGACCTTCGAGGGCTGGCAGGTCGAACGCCTGCTCGGCGAATCCCGCCAATCCATGATTTATCGGGTCCGCGACAGCCAGGACCGCCGCTGGCTGCTGAAAACACTGCCGCCAAGCCGCCAGGACGAACCCAAAGCCGGGCAGTCCCTGCTGCTCGAGGAGTGGTTCCTGCGGCGCGTCGCCGGACGCTATTTCCCAGAGGTCCACCCGCTGCCGCAGCGCCAGCATCTTTATTACGTGCAGCGTGAGTACGCCGGGCAGACCCTGGCCGAACACCTGCGCCTGTCCGGCCCGCTGGCCCTGCCTGAATGGCTGGATGTGGCGCCCCGCCTGCTCCGCGCCGTCGGCATGCTGCATCGGCGCAACATCCTGCATCGCGATATCAAGCCGGAAAACCTGCTATGGGGGGACGACGGCGAGCTGCGCGTACTGGACTTCGGCCTAGCCTTCTGTCCCGGACTTTCCAGCGACGAAGCCCATGCGCTTCCAGGGACTCCCAGCTACATCGCCCCGGAAGCCTTCACCGGTACCGCGCCACATGCACAACAGGATCTCTACGCCGCCGGCGTGACGCTTTACCACCTGCTCACCGGCCACTATCCCTACGGCGAGATCGAGCCGTTCCAGCACCCGCGCTTCGGCGCCCCGGTGCCGGCCAGCCGCTATCGGCCCGACCTTCCCACGTGGATCGACGAAAGTCTCAGCCGTGCCCTGGCCACCGACCCGGCACAGCGTTTCGAGACCGCCGAAGAATGGCTGCTCAACCTGGAACAGGCCGAACGACAGGCGCTGAGCCAGCGTCCACGCCCCTTGCTGGAGCGTGAGCCGCTGAAGTTCTGGCGTGGCCTGGCTTGCGCTTCGCTGCTATTGCACCTGCTGATGCTCGTGCTCTGGCTGTACCGCCACTGATCTGTCGGCGGCCAGGCTGGCTATCGACGAACCGGGCTGGTTGCGGCAGCCCGCGAACATATCGAGACCGGTGCTATAGGCCTGGGTCTGCACGCCCAACAGGCCCAGCATGGTATGGAAGAGGTAGTCCTGGCTCAGCGTCGCATCGCGCTGCTCCGCCACGCATTGCGTATCGACTCCGGCAGTGCGCTGAAAACCTGGGGAGAACCAGGCGACACTGGCGATATGCTTCTGCTCGGCCGGCGCGAAGCTATAGGGCATGCCATGCAGGTACACGTTGTATTCGCCCAGGGATTCGCCATGGTCGGACAGGTACAGCATGGCGGTGTCGACCTTGCCCTGGTTGGCGCGCAGGGTATCGATCAGGCTGGCCAGGACGTGGTCGGTATAGCGGATCGTGTTGTCGTATCCGTTGATGATGCTCTCCCGGGAGCAATCGCTCAGCTCGTTGCTGACACACACCGGCGTGAAATGTTCGTAGGCCGCCGGGTAGCGCTTGTAGTAGGCCGGCCCATGGCTGCCCATCTGATGCAGCACCAGCACGGTGTCGCGCTCCAGATGGTCGATGAAGCCCTGCAAGTCCTGCAAGAGTATCTCGTCATGGCATTCGCCATCGCCACAGAGCGCGGGGTCCTTCAGCTTGGTCATGCTCTGGAAAACGATCCGGTTGCAGGTCTCCTTGCAGCCGGCCTGATTATCCCGCCACACGACGTCGTAGCCGGCTCGCTTGAGCACATCGAGCAGGTTTTCCTGGCTCTTGGCCACGCTATCGCTGTAATGCGCACGGGTCAGGTTGGAAAACATGCAAGGCACCGATACCGCCGTTTCGGTCCCGCAGGAATGCATATCGGTGAAGCTCACCACACCCTCTTCCCGTCGCAGCTCTGGCGTGGTGTCGCGCTCATACCCGTTCAGGCCGAAGTTCTCCGCGCGGGCGCTTTCCCCCACCACCAGCACCATGAGTGTCTTGCGCC
Source organism: Pseudomonas indica NBRC 103045 (assembly GCF_002091635.1). GTDB lineage: Bacteria > Pseudomonadota > Gammaproteobacteria > Pseudomonadales > Pseudomonadaceae > Pseudomonas_M > Pseudomonas_M indica. The sequence goes on from NZ_BDAC01000002.1 coordinate 155,074, forward strand.
CGCCGGCATCAGTCCGGGCCACTCGCACCGCATCCGTGCCGACCGGCCGCAGCGGCCCCTTGGCCGAGGCAGTGACGCCATGCACATAGCTGATCAGTGCGCCAACCGCGTTGCTCGGGGTGAGCTGCAGGTGAATCTCGTGATGGTTGCGGAACAGCGACGACAGGGTCTGGTAGTCGAGCATGGCGATCGCCAACATCACCGCCGCCGTCGCACCGCCGCTGGCCAGTTTGCTCAGCAGCTCGCGCGGCCAGGGCCGATAGCGAACCGGCGTTCGCCACAACAACCAGACCGGCAATACACCCAGCACGACAAGATAGACGCCCAGTTTCAAGGTGAGCAGATCGCCCACTTCGGAAGCATTGGTTTCCATCGTGTTGCGCAACATCTCGGTGTCGATCATCACACCGTACTGGTTCATGAAATACGCAACGCCAGCGGCACACAGCAGCAGCACAGTCAGCAGGGGCTTGAACGTCCAGCGGAACGCCACCGCCGTGAGCACCAGGTTGAAAGCGGCCGTGAACAGGATGCCGATTACCAACAGCGTGAACAAACCACTAGCCACGCCATGGGGCGCGACCACCTGATACAGGTGCTGCCAGAGCGGCACGTTGTAGAACAGCAGAAACGCGCCACTGACAATCAAGGTGAGCCACTCGGGGCGAACGGGACGAATATTCAGCATAACGGGACAGCCATCGGAAAAGGTGCCGCAAGTCTCTGCAAGCCGTCGTCAATATTGTGTGAAAAAAGCCTCGCAAAAATGTCAGGAGCTGTTCGAAGTCTAGCGTGCCAGAGCCCTGCAAGGCCTCGCTGCCCTATGGGAACAGGTCGGTCACTCAGACGATTACAACGCGCGGCAGACCTTGAGCACGCTATTGGCGCTCCCGAGTACGCACAGCAAGCGTGCACCGCGCTACAGCATGGTGCACTCGACGCGTCGCACACGCCTGCCGACAGACCGCATCCCCCCATCACCCGGGGCTTTCGCCATTCTGGCACGCCCCCTGCTTAGAGACCGGTACATCGAGCGCGACCTTCAATGGTGAACGGCGGCGCTCCCCCGGCAGCCCAAGGCTTATGACGGGAACGGACAAAGGCGTCCTCGCTAGTACTAGCGGGACGCCTTTTTTTGTTGCCTCGAAATTTCATGAACACCCTGCGCGGCAGGCTCGGTTCGCGGAGACACCCGATGGAAAAACTCAAACTCGTGATGATCGGCAATGGTATGGCCGGCGTGCGCACCCTGGAGGAGCTGCTCAAACTCACCCCCGATCTGTACGACATCACCGTATTCGGTGCCGAGCCCCATCCGAACTACAACCGCATCCTGCTTTCCCCGGTCCTGGCGGGCGAACAGACCTTCGAAGAGATCGTGCTCAACGACCTCAACTGGTACGCGGAGAACAACATCCGTCTGATGCTCAACCGCAAGGTGGTGGAGATCGACCGGGTCAAGCGCCGGGTCATCGCCGAAGACGGCACCGAGGCCGAGTACGACCGCCTGCTCATCGCCACCGGTTCCAACCCGTTCATCCTGCCGATCCCGGGCAACACGCTGCAGGGCGTGATCGGCTATCGCGACATCGCCGACACCCAGATGATGATGACTACCGCCGAGACCCATCGGCATGCGGTGGTCATCGGTGGCGGCCTGCTCGGCCTGGAAGCGGCCAACGGCCTCAAGCTGCGCGGCATGGACGTGACCGTCGTGCATATCGGCGACTGGCTGATGGAGCGCCAGCTCGACCCCACGGCTGGCAAGCTGTTGCAGACGGCCTTGGAGAATCGCGGCCTGAAATTCCTCCTGCCGAAGCAGACCGCCGAACTGATCGGCAACGACGAAGGCCGGGTCAAGGCCGTGCGCTTCGCCGACGGCGAAGTGATCCCGGCCGATCTGGTGGTGATGGCCGCCGGTATCCGCCCGAACAGCGAACTGGCGGAAAAGGCCGGCATTCCCTGCAACCGCGGCATCCTGGTCAACGACACCCTGCAAACCTACGACCCGCGTGTCTATGCCGTCGGCGAATGCGCCAATCACCGTGGCATCGCTTACGGCCTGGTCGCGCCACTGTTCGAACAGGCCAAGGTCTGCGCCAACCACCTGGCCATGCTCGGCTTTGCCCGTTACCAGGGCTCCGTGACGTCCACCAAACTGAAGGTCACCGGTATCGACCTATTCTCCGCCGGCGACTTCATGGGCAGCGAAGGCACCGAGACCATCACCCTCTCCGACCCCATCGGCGGGGTCTACAAGAAGCTGGTGATCAAAGACGACATCCTGGTCGGCGCCTGCCTCTACGGCGACACCGCGGACGGTGGCTGGTACTTCCGCCAGATCCGCGAAGACCACAACGTCAGCGAGATCCGCGATCACCTGATGTTCGGCGAAAACGCCCTCGGCGACACCGGCCACCAGGGCCAAAACAAAGCCATGTCGATGCCCGACGACATGGAAGTCTGCGGCTGCAACGGCGTGTGCAAGGGCACCATCGTCAAGGCGATCCAGGAACACGGCCTGTTCTCCGTCGACGAGGTGAAGAAGCACACCAAGGCCGCCAGCTCCTGCGGCTCCTGCGCGGGTCTGGTCGAACAGATTCTGATCAACACCGTCGGCGGCGCCGCGGATGTGAAGCCGAAGAGCGAGAAAGCCGTGTGCGGCTGCACCGACCTCAACCACGGCCAGGTGCGCAAGGCGATCCGCGAACATCACCTCACCAGCATCCCGGACGCCATGGCCTTCATGGACTGGAACACGCCGAACGGCTGCGCCACCTGCCGTCCGGCACTGAACTACTACTTGATCTCGACCTGGCCGGGCGAGGCCAAGGACGATCCGCAATCGCGCCTGATCAACGAGCGCGCCCACGCCAACATCCAGAAAGATGGAACCTACTCGGTGGTTCCGCGGATGTGGGGCGGCGTCACCAGCCCGTCCGAACTGCGCCGCATCGCCGACGTGGCCGACAAGTACGAGATTCCCATGGTCAAGGTGACCGGTGGTCAGCGCATCGACCTGCTGGGCGTGAAGAAGGAAGACCTGCCGAATGTCTGGAAAGACCTCGACATGCCCTCCGGCCACGCCTACGGCAAGTCCATCCGCACCGTGAAGACCTGCGTCGGCAGCGAGTTCTGCCGCTTCGGCACCCAGAACTCCACACAGATGGGTATTGATCTGGAGCACGCCCTGTTCGGCATGTGGTCGCCGCACAAGGTCAAGCTGGCGGTCTCCGGCTGCCCGCGCAACTGCGCCGAATCCGGCATCAAGGACGTCGGCATCATCGGCGTGGACTCCGGCTGGGAGATCTACATCGGTGGCAATGGCGGCATCAAGACCGAGGCCGGCGAGTTCTTCGTCAAGGTGAAGAGCGCCGAGGAAGTCATGGAATACAGTCTGGCCTTCCTCCAGCTCTACCGTGAAGAAGCGTTCTACCTGGAGCGCACCGTGCACTACATGCAGCGCGTCGGCCTGGAACACATCAAGAAAGCCGTGCTGGACGACGAGGAGCGGCGCAAGGCGCTGCACCAGCGCCTGCTGTTCTCCCTGAGCTTCGAGCAGGACCCGTGGAAAGAACAGGTCTCCAAGCCGCAACTGAAGAAAGAATTCGACCGCATCGCCGTGCGCGAACTGGAGGTGGAAGCATGAACTGGCTGGACATCTGCGCCCTGGACGAAATCAACGTGCTCGGCTCGCGCATCGTCGTGGGCCCGAAAGGCGACATCGCCATCTTCCGCACCTCCAACGACGAAGTCTTCGCCCTCGACGACCGCTGCCCACACAAGGGTGGCCCGCTGTCCCAGGGACTGATCTACGGCAAGCGCGTCGCCTGCCCGCTGCACAACTGGCAGATCGATCTGGAATCCGGCGAGGCCCTGGCGCCGGACGTCGGATGCACCCACAAGTATTCGGTGAAGGTGGAAAACGGCCGCGTCCTGCTCTCACTCGAGGAAGCCTCCCTGTGTGCCTGAATGCCATAGCGGCAACCGCCCGCCCCGGGCCATGCCGCGTTCAGCGTCGTATTGCGGGAGCCCTGCCATGCCTCTGAATGCCGCAACCCAAGTGACCGCTTCCACCTGCTGCTATTGCGGGGTCGGCTGCGGCGTGCTGATCGAACATGACGACACCCGAGTGCTGGGTGTGACCGGAGACCCGGCCCACCCGGCCAACTTCGGCAAGCTGTGCAGCAAAGGCTCCACCTTGCACCTGACCGGTGATCTGGCGGCACGCGGGCTTTACCCTGAGCTGCGCCTGGGCAAGGGCCTGGCCCGCTCGCGCACCGACTGGGACAGCGCCCTGGGCCATGCCGCCCATGTGTTTGCCGAAACCATCAGCGAACACGGCCCGGACAGCGTTGCGTTCTACATCTCCGGGCAATTGCTGACCGAGGATTACTATGCCTTCAACAAACTGGCCCGGGCCCTGGTCGGGACCAACAACATCGACAGCAATTCGCGCCTCTGCATGTCCTCCGCCGTGGTCGGCTACAAGCGCAGCCTGGGTGCCGATGCCCCGCCCTGCAGCTACGAAGACATCGAGCAGAGCGACTGCCTGCTGATCGCCGGCAGTAACATGGCCTACGCCCACCCGGTGCTGTTCCGTCGCCTCGAGGAAGCCAAGGCCAGGCGGCCGGACATGAAGATCATCGTGGTCGACCCCCGTCGCACCGACACCTGCGATCTGGCCGACCTGCACCTGGCGATCCAGCCGGGGACCGATGTCGCCCTGTTCCACGGCATCCTGCACATCCTGATGTGGGAAGGCTGGATCGACCGTCGTTTCATCGACGCCCACACCCAGGGCTTCGACGAATTGAAAAGCCTGGTACGCGACTACAGTCCGGCGATGGTTGCCGAGCTGTGCGGCATTTCACTGGACGACCTGCAAACCTGCGCCCGGATGATCGGCAGCGCGCCGAGCTTCCTCTCGCTCTGGTGCATGGGTCTCAACCAATCCAGCGCCGGCAGTGCGAAGAACAGCGCCCTGATCAACCTGCACCTGGCGACCGGACAGATCGGCCGCCCCGGCGCCGGCCCGTTCTCCCTCACCGGCCAGCCGAACGCCATGGGCGGTCGTGAAACCGGCAGCCTGTCCAACCTGCTGCCTGGGCATCGCGATGCCGCCAACCCCCAACATCGGGCCGAAGTGGCGGGCTACTGGGGTATCGATGCACTGCCCGACGCGCCGGGGCTGACCGCCATCGAACTCTTCGAAGCGGTTCGTGCCGGCAAGATCAAAGCCCTGTGGATCGCCTGTACCAACCCGGCGCAATCGCTGCCGGACCAGCAGAAGATTCACGAAGCCCTGGCCACCTGCCCCTTTGTCGTGGTGCAGGAAGCCTTTTTCACCACCGAAACCTGCCGCTACGCCGACCTGCTGCTGCCCGCTGCCAGCTGGGGCGAGAAGGAAGGTTCGGTCACCAACTCCGAACGGCGCATTTCCCATGTGCGCCGTGCCGTGCCAGCGCCCGCAGAGGCGCGGCCGGACTGGGCGATCACCTGCGATTTCGCCCGCCGCCTGGAACAGTATCTCCGCCCCGGCCTGCCCAGCCTCTTTGCCTTCGATAGCCCGCAAGCGCTGTTCGAGGAATACAAACAGCTTACCGCCCAGCGCGACCTGGACCTCTCCGGTATCAGCTACGCAATCCTGGACGACCAAGGTCCCCAGCAATGGCCGTTCCCGGCCGGCGCTCACAGCGGTACGCCGCGCCTCTACGGTAACGGTGTGTTCCCGACCGAGAACGGCCGCGCCCGTTTCGTCGCCGACGCCTACCGACCACCGAAGGAAACGCGCGAGGCTCGCTTCCCGCTGACCCTCAACACCGGCCGCCTGCGTGACCAATGGCACGGCATGAGCCGTACCGGCACAGCCGCCCGGCTGTTCGGCCATGTCGAGGAAGCCGTGCTCGGCCTGCATCCCGAGGAACTGCGCCGGCGGCACCTGCGCGACGGGCAGTTGGTCCGTGTCCGCAGCCGCCGCGGCAGTCTGGTACTGCCGGTCCAGAAGGACGAGAACGTGCGTCCGGGCCAGGCCTTTCTACCGATGCACTGGGGCGACCGATTCCTCAAGGGGCTGGGCAGCAACGTACTGACCCTGCCGGCGTTCGACCCGTTGTCCAAGCAGCCGGAGCTCAAGCATGCCGGCATCGAGGTGGAAAAGGTCGAGCTTCCCTGGCAACTGTTCGCCCTGGTGGAAGGGGATGTGCAAGCGCGCTTCGAGGCGCTGCGCCCGCTCTTCGAGGGCTTTGCCTATGCCAGCCTCGGCCTTGCCGGGCGCGAACGCCCCGCCCTGTTGATCCGGGCCGCCTGCCGCGAAGCCCCCTCTGGCGAGCTGCTTGCCCGAATCGACCATCTACTCGGCCTCGATCAGGGTCCTGTACTGGCCTATGACGACCCGCGTCGCGCAGTCGGCAAGCGCGTACGCATCGAGGATGGCCGCATCGTCTCGCTGCGGCTCGCCGGCGAAACCGCCGCCCGCGACTGGCTAAAGAGTCTCTGGCTGGATGGCCAGGCCGACGCCGACCTGCGCCGCTGGCTACTGGCTCCGATCAGCACACCGCCCGGCGCGGCCGCTGCGAAAAAAGCCGGCAAGGTCCTGTGCAACTGCATGAACGTCAGCGAAGACGCGGTTTGTGCCGGCATCAACCGTGGCCTGGACCTCGGCGGGCTGAAACAGGAGCTGGGTTGCGGAACCCAGTGCGGCTCCTGCGTCCCGGAAATCAAGCGGCGGCTGGCTCAACAGCCGCAGTTGGCAAGTGCATGACTGTAAGGCGAATCCATTCGCCAATGCACGCCGGCGCAACATTCGTCCGGCACAGAGGAGATAAAGATGAGCGGTAAAGTCTGGCTGGTCGGCGCGGGTCCTGGCGACCCGGAACTCCTGACCCTCAAGGCGGTGCGGGCCCTCGGCGAGGCCGATGTGGTGCTCATCGACGACCTGGTCAATCCGGCGGTACTGGAATATTCCAGCCCGGAGGCCCGGATCATTCCGGTTGGCAAGCGCGGCGGCTGCCGCTCCACCCCACAAGCCTTCATTCACCGGCTGATGCTGCGCTACGCCCGCCAGGGCAAGTGCGTGGTTCGCCTTAAAGGCGGTGACCCCTGCATTTTCGGTCGTGGCGGCGAAGAAGCCGAGTGGCTGGCCGAACGGGGAATCCAAGTCGAAATCGTCAACGGAATCACAGCCGGGCTGGCCGGCGCGACCACCTGCGGTATCCCTTTGACGCTGCGCGGCATCAGCCGTGGCGTGACATTGGTCACCGCACACACCCAGGACGACAGCAGCCTCAACTGGAAAGCCCTGGCCCAGAGCGGCACCACCCTGGTGATCTACATGGGCGTGGCCAAGCTTGGCGAGATCCGGGAATGCCTGCTCGAAGCCGGCATGCCGGCCCATATGCCCGTCGCCATGATCGAAAACGCCTCCCTGCCCCAGCAGCGCGAGTGCCGTAGCACCTTGGAAGACATGCAGGAAAGTGCTGCGGCCTTCCAATTGAAGAGTCCGGCCATTCTGGTCATCGGCGAAGTCGCCGCGACCAAGCAAGCGCTCCCCCTGGCGCAGAGTGCCTGACCGCTTCGCTCCTGCGGAGCTGTTCGTTGCCCGGCCATATGGCCGGGCTTTTTTATTGCTTGCTCAGGCGAATTCATTTTGCCCGGCGCGATGAACTGGGCGATTAAATTCGTCACTACAGGATCGGAGTGAGCCTCGCCAGCAGAGCTGGCACCTACACGTGCACGCCTTCATGACGTGTCTTTCGGGCGCCGTTCGGTTTTTTCCAGGCAAAGAAAAACCCGGCCTGGGCCGGGTTTTTCTGAAGCGCGAGCCGAATTACTTGGCTTCGGCTTCCACTTCTGCTTCCACGCGACGGTTCACGGCACGGCCGGAATCGGTAGCGTTGTCGGCAACCGGGCGGGACTCGCCGTAGCCGACAGCGTTCACGCGGCTGCCTTCCACGCCGTACTGGTTGACCAGCACGTCACGCACGGCATTGGCGCGGCGCTCGGACAGACCCTGGTTGTAGGCGTCGGTGCCGACGGAGTCGGTGTGGCCTTCAACGGTGGTGGTGGTCTGCGGGTACTGCTTCATGAAGTCAGCCAGGTTCTTGATGTCGCCATAGCTTTCTTCCTTGACCACGGACTTGTCGAAGTCGAACTTCACGTCCAGCTCGACGCGAACCACTTCGGCAACGGCCGGGCAGCCATTGGCGTCGACGGTGACGTTGGCCGGGGTATCCGGGCACTTGTCGACGTTGTCGCAAACGCCGTCGTTGTCGCTGTCGGCGCAGACTTCAGCCACCGGCTCCGGAGCCGGCTCAGCTGCTGGCTTGGAGGAGCTGCCGCCGAAGTTCATGCCAACACCCACGCCAGCCATCCACTCGGCTTCCTGGGCGTCCAGGTTGTACATGCCGTCCAGGCTCGCCTTGGCGAAGAAGTTTTCGGTGAAGTAGTACTTCAGGCCGGTGCCGACGTTGGCGAAGGTGCTGTGGTCACGACCGGTGCGCGGCGGAATGTTGCTGATGTTCTGGTGCGCGAAGCCGGCGGACACGTACGGACGCAGGCCAACGCCCGGCTGACCGAAGTGGTAAACGGCGTCCAGGGAAGCCAGGTTACCTTTGATGTCCTTGTGGCCATCCGGCGGGAAGGAGTCATTGGAGGTCATGTCGTGGTATTCGCCATACGACAGAGCCAGGGAGACGTCGTCGGTCAGGAAATAACCGATGGAGCCGCCATACAGATTGCCGTTTTCGATATCGCGAGAGCTATCAGTGAAATAGCGCTTGCCGAAAGCCTCCACCTCGACCGCGCCTTGGCCTTGGGCCAGCGCGCCCATCGAAGATGCGGCAACCAGAGAGCCAATGACAACGCCTAAGGTGTTTTTCAGTTTCATCCGTAAATCCCCATCATGGTGGTAATTCAGTTGTCGAACAATCGGGACAACTTGGTCAGCGATTTTACCAGACCTCGCCCGAGCATAAGAGAGGTAAATCCCAACTAAGTTTCAATTGTCCCGGAAAATTTCTCGCGCAATCGATCCAAAGCTCGCTTGTATCGCATTTTTGTTGCACTCAATCCCATATGCATGATGTCTGCGATTTCCTGGAATTCGAGTTCTGCGACAAAACGAAGCACCAGAATTTCCCGATCGATTGGATTGACATGCACCAGCCAGCGATCCAGTCCGCCCCGCTCCTCTACCTTCGGTGCCTTTTCATCGGAGGCTTCTTCCAGCGGATCGAGACTCAAGGCATCCATCAAGCGGCGTTTTCTCCGCTCTTTACGGTACTGTGTGATGCACTCGTTATAAGTGATGCTATATAGCCACGTTTTGAACTTGGACTTGCCTTCGAAGTTCTTCAGTCCATAAAGAACTTTAAGCATCACTTCCTGACAGACATCGTCGGCGTCGCGCTCGTTCCCCAAATAACGGGCACATACGTTGAACAAGGTACGCTGATAACGGCGCATCAGCTCCTCATAAGCCCGGGTGATGTGGAACAGCTCGACGTGCGCACGCTGCACCAGCTCTTCATCGGTGAGCTCGCGGGGGTCGTAACGCGTGGAGAGCGAATGGGTTTTGTTCAAAACGAGTCGGGCCGAAGTCAGGTCAATAGCCGCCATGCCCGGTGATCCCCCGGGCTCAGATGGCGGCATACATTAGCAGGAATAGCGCGTCAGCGGCTGCTCACCCGTTGCTCGAGGAGGCTGCGATTGGCCACAGAAACCAGTTCGCCCTCATCCGTCAGCAGGATGGTCTTGACGGTGCCGATCTCTTCGATCTGCCCTTCCAACTCGCCCACCTTGACCTGTTGGCCGACTTCGTAGAGTTCACGCACATAAATGCCGGCGATGATCTGCCCGGCAATTTCCCGGCTACCCAACCCCATCGCCAACGCGACGGCCAAGCCGATGGAAATCAGTACGATGGCGATGACGTTGTTGAGCAGGTCGGTCTTGACCTCCAACTGACCGATCGCCACGGAGAGGCTGATGATGATCACCAGCCCCTGGGCGATACGCCCCAGCCCGTTGGCATAATCCAGACCCACGCCCTCTGCGGCGCTGCGTACCAGACCGTTGGCCAACTGCGCCAGCAATACGCCGGCGAGCAGCACCAGGGCAGCCCCGAAGACTTTCGGCAGGTACAGGGCAAACACATCGAGGGTCGCGGAAACCCGCTGCAACCCCAGCGATTCGGCGGCGGAAACGAGGAAGATCAGCAGGACGAACCAGTAGACAATCTTGCCGATCAGCGTCGAGACCGGCACCTGGATGCCTGCCCGGCCGAGCAGCTTGGTCAACCCCGTGCCGGCCATCAGCCGATCCAGGCCAACCTTGGCCAGCACCTTGGACAGCAGCGTATCCAGCAGCTTGGCCACGACGAAGCCCAGCAGCACCAGAATCAGCGCGACGAACAGGTTGGGAATGAAGTTGGCAACCTTGGTCCAGAGTGCCGTCATCGCAGTCACCAGGCTTTGGGTCCAGAGATCGAGTTCCATGTTCAATCGGCCTTGTCAGCGGAGCGTTCGGAAGAGTGGCGGGATACCGGTGCGACATGTGCCGAACCGTTGTTCAGGGCAATCATCAACGCCTCGAGGCAATGGCCCATCAGGCTGAACAGATCGCCGACGCCGACCTGGCGGTTGGCGGTCTTGAGTACGCGATCCAGGCAGGCGTCATCGTCATGGACGGACGGCGACGACTTGAGCAGATCACGCAGGGATTCTTCAAACGGATCGTGCATACGCACCTCGCGGGATGTGTCGGCTAGACGAGGGAACCTTCGCCCGGGTCACATCCAGCGCCCGGCGCGGCGCAAAAAAGGACGCGGATATTAACGCTTGAACAGCACGGAAGCACCTGTTGCATCGAAGTGCGCGACATTGATCCTGAACCAGGGCGACGGTTGCCCATCGGCACTGAAGGCCGATCCCGGCACCAGGACGATGCCCTTCTCCACGCCCTCCTGAACGAACGCCTCGGGATTCGTCACCTGCGGATGGCGTACCCAGACGAACATGCCGCCCTGCGGCTCGCAGAACGCCTCCCAGCCCCACTGCCGGAAGGCTTCCAGGGCCATCGCCTGGTGGGTGCGCAGTTTGTGCTGCACGCTGACCAGATGCCGCTGGTAAGTGCCGTCGCCCAGGATGATGCTGACGAAGCGTTCGCAGAAGCCCGGCACCGCCACCATGGTCAGCAGTTTCAGGTCGGCCAGCCTGGCGATCAGTCGAGCCGGCCCCACTACATAACCGACCCGCAACGAAGCCGATAGCGTTTTGGAAAAACTGCCGACATAGATCACCCGTTCCAGACCATCCAGCATGGCCAGGCGGTTGGAGTGGCCATTGCCGAAGTCGGCATACACATCGTCTTCGACGATAGTCAGGTCATGCAGATGGGCCAGCCGCAATAACTGGAAGGCATTGCTGGCGCTGATCGAAGAACCGGTCGGGTTGTGCAGCATCGAGTTGATGAAGAAGGCCTTGACCGGCCACTTCGCCAGGGTCTCGGCAAAGAAGGCCAGGTCCGGCCCGTCTATCCGCCTGGGAATACCGATGACCTGCGCACCACGCAACTTCAACAGTTGCACCAGATTGCTGTTGCAAGGGTCATCCACCAATACGTGATCGCCGGGCGCGACGAGCAAACGGATCAGCAGGTCCAGCGCATGGGTCGCGCCCAAGGTGGTCAACACCTGCTGCGGCTCCAGAATCAGCGACAGCTTCCGTTGCAGGTGCAGGCACAGTTGCTGGCGCAGCGGCAGATAACCGAGCGGATCGCCGTATTCCACCAGGGCACTTTTCGAGAAGTTCGCCGTACGCCGTATCACTCGGGCCAGGGCCTGGGTGTCGCGCCAGGCCGGAGGCAGCCAGCCGCAGCCGAGCTTCATCAGTTCCGGCGAGCCATGGAACAGCCGCCAGAAGCTGCCCAGCGGACTGTTCTCCGACTCCGATGCGACACTCGACATACCCGGCTGACGCGGTTGCGCGTGGCTGTCGATGAAGAATCCACGGCCCTGTTGGGCACTGATACGGCCACTAGCCACCAGCTGTTCGTAGGCGGTGACCGCCGTGTGATAGCTGATGCCGTGATGGGCCGCGAGTTTGCGTATCGAGGGCAGGCGCTGCCCCGGCCGCAGCTTTCCCGCATCGATGAGCTGTTCTATCCGGCTCACGATCTGAGCCGTCAAGGGCACCGCTCCCTGTCGATCAAGGTGCAACTCCATGAACATCCCTTTTGCGATACCGCACTGTTAGAGCGTTTTTTCTAACAGTTATGCAGACGGGACGTCCACTGTTTCTCCGCAGCCGTGCCGTTTCAGCAGAAGCTGCCCCGCAAATGCCGCTCCCACTGCAAGGAGAGAACCGTGAGCGAAGCTTTGCCGGAACTGATACACCCCAGCGCCTTGGTCAGCGACACCTCGAAGCTGATCCCCAGCATCAACGAGGGATGGTCGGACTGGAAATGGCAGCAGCGCAATGCGGTCACCAGTATCGACGATCTGCTGGACTATTTCCCCGGCCTGAAGGATGGCGCTCTGCTGGAGCGCATCCGTTGCAACCTGAACGACCGCAAACTGGCCATCACCCCCTACACGATGCATCTGATCGAACGGGACGAGCAGGGCCTGCCGAAGGCCAACGACCCCATCTGGCGCCAGGTCGTGCCGGTCTGGGATGAGGAAAGAGGTCCGCAGACACTCTCCTACGACGGTGAATCGGAGAACTGGGAACTGCCCGGCGAGATGGTCACGCCAATCTGCCAGCACAAGTACGACAACCGCGTCATCCTGCGCCTCGCCAACGTCTGCCACGCCTACTGCCAGTTCTGCTACGAAGCCCTGCGCACACTGGAGAAACAGACACAGAAGAGTTCGCTGCGCAAGGACGAATGGTCCGCGACGCTGGATTACGTCCGCTCGCACCCGGAATTGGATGAGGTCATCCTCAGTGGCGGCGAGCCACTGATGCACAGCGACAAGCATCTCGACGGCTTCCTTAGCGATCTGCGTGCCATCCGCTCGAACCTGATCATCCGCCTGCACACCCGCGCCCTGTCGTTCAACCCGTACCGGGTCACCGACGAGCTGGTGCAAATCCTCGCACGGCACCAGGTCACCGCCGTCGGCCTGCATGTCGGACACCCCAACGAAATCACGCCCGACTTCCTCGCCGCCGCGCGGAAGCTGCGCTCCGCCTGCCCGATCCTGTTCGCCAACATGCCTTTCCTGGGCGGGATCAACGACCGCTACGAGACACTGGCGACACTCTGCCTGACGCTCTACCGCCATGGCATACAACCTCACTACCTGTACCACTTCATGCCGTTCTCGCCGGGCAGCCAGGCGTTCCGCGCCAGCATCAGCGACGCCCTGGCCATCGTCGGACGGATGAAGCGCCGCCTGTCCAACATCGCCGTGCCCGAATACGTGCTGCCGCACAAGACCGGCAAATACACCGTGCCGCTCGACCTGCTGAAAGACCGCCCGCGGCTGGAACATCACCCGGACGGCGAGTACCTGTACTTCCGCAACTGGCAAGGCCAGGCCTGCGTATTCCCGGAATGAGCCGTAACAAGGAACCTACATGCGCAGCCGTTTTGCCGCACACCTCATCGAACAGGACAACCCGAACCCCTTCCCCGGCATTCCCGCCCTGGAGCGCAGGACGGGAATCTCCATAACCACCCGTCTCGGCTCGAACGAATGCCTGGATGCGCCGATGCAGGCGCTTCAGGATCGTTTCGGCATGCAATTCTGTGAGCTGGCGCGCCTCTATGGCGATCCAGAATGCCACGCCTTGCGCGAAACGCTGGCCGTGATGAACCACGTCGATCTCGACGAGATCGTCGTCGATGGCGGTGCCGATGCGCTGATCTCCCTCTGCCTTCGAGCCTTCTGCGATCCCGGCGACAAGGTCGTCTGCAGCGCCGGGACCTACCCGAGCTTCGGCTATTTCGCCCGCGCCGCGGGCTGTGTCATCGAGGAAGTCGCCTACCATGACGATGGCCACGCCCTGCAGGTCGATCTCCAAGCCTTGCTGGATGCCGTTGTGCGCAACGAAGCGAAAGTCGTCTACATCGCCAACCCGGACAACCCCACTGGGAGCTGGCAGGGGATTGGCGACATCGCCGAGTTCGTTACGCGCCTGCCCGAGACCTGCACCCTGGTGCTGGACGAAGCCTATATCGACTTCTGCGAAGCCTTGCAGCCGGCCTTCGGCGGCACGCTGCCGGGCTGCGTGAGGCTCCGCTCGCTGTCGAAAGCCTATGCCCTCGCCGGACTCCGGGTGGGCTACGCCCTCGCCGCCCCGGATATCCTCGAACAACTGCACAAAGTTCGTATCCATTACGCCGTCGGCGGTCTGGCGCAATACGCCGCCCAGGTGGCTCTGGACGACCCGCGAACCCTCGCCACCCTCACCGAAGCCAGTTTCATCCGGGACGCGCTGACAGCCCATCTGTCCAACCTGGGTTTCCGGGTGCTGCCCTCGGGCACCAACTTCGTCAGCCTCCTGCTGCCTTCCGCACAGCTCGCCCAGAGCCTGGTCGAATACCTGCTGGAACAGCGCATCTCGGTCCACCGACCACGCCATCCCGCTCTCGACCGGCTGGTGCGGATCACCCTGTGTGCCGCGGCGCTGGACGAGCCCTTCCTGTCCATCCTGCAGGAGACGTCGCCATGAAAGAGCAATTGCGCCTGCGGGACGCGGTCGTCGACGCCGCCCCCATCATGGTGAGCGGTTTCTTCTTCGGCCTGGTGTTCGGTGTGCTGGCCAGTAAATCGGGGATCACGCCGCTCGCCGCTACACTGATGAGCGCCCTGGTGTTCGCCGGCGCCTCACAGTTCGTCGCGGTAGAACAATGGCGGCATCCCAATCTGCCCTGGCTGTCCATTGTCCTGACCACCCTGCTGATCAATCTGCGCCATCTGCTGATGAGCGCCTCCCTGCAACGCTCCTTTCAAAAACTCCCGAAAGGCCGCGTGGCCGCCTCCTTCGCCCTGCTGCTGATCGACGAAACCTGGGCGCTGGCCGAGCACCGCTTCCGCAAGGCCGCGCCCTCGCTGCGCTACTTCGTCACCGCCGGGCTGGTGATCTATGTGGGTTGGGTGGGTGGCACCTTCATCGGGACGCAAGTCGGATCGAATATTCCCGAACCGCGGATCTATGGCCTCGACTTCACCTTCGTGGCCATGTTCCTGTCGCTGATGGTCCTGCTCTGGCAGCGCCAATTGGACTTCCTCACCTGGCTGACGGCGGGGCTGCTGTCTTTCCTCATCTCGCAGCTGCCCGGCCTCGGAGCGGCCGGCGTGGTGATCGCCGCTGTGGTGGCCAGCGCCGTGGTCGCTGCCCTTCCGGCAGCTCGGCAACCTGTCGCGGAGGCCGGACGATGAGCCCACTGGAACTCGCCGCCATTCTCGGCATGGCCCTGGCCACATACCTGACACGCATCGGCGGGCTCGCCCTGGCCAACGACCGCATCGAAGTCGGCGGCTTCACCGAGCGCTTCATGAAAAACCTGCCCCCGGCGATCCTGGCCGCCCTCATCAGCCCCAAACTGATGAACGGGGACGCTTCCATCTGGGGCGCGGCCGTGCTGACCGTCGGCATCGTCTGGTACACCAAGAACACCCTGTTCGGCGTAGCCGCCGGCACGCTCGGCTGCGCCGCCATTCGCTGGATGATCGGATAACACCATGAAAATCGGCATCATCGACTCCACCCGCAACTGCTACGTCAGCCAACCGGATATCGAACAGGCCTGCTTCGGCGATACGCCGGTCCGGCTGTTCCAGGTATCCGGCTCCGACCAACTGCCCGACGAGCTCGCCGAGTGCGACGGCTTGATCAGTTGGCACCTGGTTCCCGTCGACGCCGCGCTGATCGATCGCCTGGACAACTGCCGGGCCATCGTCCGCGCGGCGGTGGGCTATGACAACATCGATCTCGCCGCCGCCCACCGGCGCGGTATCGCAGTGGCCAACGTGCCGGATTACGGCACCGAGGAAGTCGCCGACCATACCCTGGCCATGGCACTCGGCCTGCTCCGTCACCTGCGCCAGGGGCATCGCGTGGTCAGCAACGGCAGTTGGGACTGGCGTGAAGTGGGCGAGCTGCCACGGCTGAGCATGCTGCGTGTCGGGCTTATCGGTTTCGGCCGGATCGGCATGGCCGCAGCCCTCCGCTTCAAAGCGTTCGGCTGTGACGTTGCCTTCTACGATCCGGAGCGTGACAGCGGCGCCGAGAAATCCCTCGGTGTACGCCGTTGCGAGTCCTTGCACGAACTGCTGGAAACCTCGGACCTGATCAGCATTCATGCGCCGCTCACCGAACGGACTCACCATCTGATCAGCCATCGCGAGCTGCAGTTGCTGGAGGGCAAGTACCTGGTCAACACCGCACGCGGCCCCATCATCGACAGCTCCGCCTTACTCCAGGCCTTGGCGCACCGCCGGCTGCGCGGATTGGCGCTGGATGTCTACGAGGACGAACGGCAACCGATTCCCGCGCTGTTCAATGAAGTCGACAACGTGATCCTTTCCCCCCATGTCGCCTTCTATTCGCAGGCCGCCCTGCCGGAGTTGCGCCACAAGGCCGCCAGCGTGCTGAAAAGCATCCTCGAGGAAGGCCACCATCGGAATGTCTTGCGCTGACCGCCTGCTGGCCGAGTATTACGACGCCTTCTCCCAGCGCTGGATCGACCCGCAGCCACTGGAGGACGCTCTGGCGGACGCCCGGCAGGTGCTCTGGCTGGGCAGCTACTACGGTCTGGCAAAGCCGGCCGCACATGCCGAATGGGTGATCGCCGACCTCAGCCCGACCATGCTGCGAATCGGCCTCGACCGGCTGGGCCCCTGCCTGGCCGTCGAAGCGGATATCCGCCGGCTACCTTTCAGCCAGCGTTTCGACAGCATCGTCGCACCCGGCTGCGTCACCGCCTACCTGCTGACCGAGCATGACCTCGAAGCGGCAGCGAAAAGCCTCGCCGCCGCCTTGCGCCGGCATCCCCACGCACGCCTGATGCTGGATGCCTATGACTGCGACAGTATCTTTCTCAAGGACTATTTCCAGGGAGACCGCTGGCTACGCCTCGACGGCAGGGACTGGTTACGACGGGCCAGTCTGGAACGGGCTCCAGGACAACCTGGCGTTTTCGATGTGACCCTCGACTTCATCGCACCGGACGGTATCGAGCGAAACAGACCCGTTCACTTTCGCCAGCGCGCGTTTCGTCCCGAAGAACTCGCCGCTCCCTTCCTGAACAAGGGCCTGGAGCTGTTGCATCAGGTCCGGGACAACGCCCACGGGCGCTTCTATCTGACCTTCGCCCCCACCTGACGCGGACTCAGAGCCAGCGCAACCAGCGAAATATCAGCCACTGACTGGCCGCGATGGCAGCCGAGAACAGGCAGGCCAAGGCGAACCCGAAAGCGTTATCCGCCCCCGGCATACCGCCCACGTTCATCCCCATCAAGCCAGTGAAAAAGCTCAGCGGCAAAAAGAATCCGGTGATGATGGTGAGCATGTACATGATCCGATTGGTGCGCTCGCTCAGGCGTCGCTGCTCCAGCGACTCCAGCAACGAGATTCGCTCGCGGATCATTTCCAGCTCTTCCAGGTTGCGGGTCAGGCTGTTGTGAAGCTCGTTCCAGTACACGGTGTCGTCGTCGACGAACCAGCTCAACTTATGTCGCGCCATCTGCGCAAAGATTTCCCGCTGCGGCGCCAGGTAGCGCTTCAGCCCCGCCGCGCGACGACGCAGGGTTTGCAGTAGATAGCGATCCGGCAATGCCCGTTCATCTTGCTCCACCGCCTCTTCCAGCTCGTCGAGCTGCTCGGACAGGAACACACTCAGATCATCGACCTTGTCGGTCAGGTAGTCCGCCAGGCTCAGGACGATCTCGGAGGAAGTCTTTGGCCCCTGCCCGCGCTCCAGTTCCTCGCGCACTTGGCTGACAGCCTTGGTCGGCCGTAGGCGCAGGCTGATCACCCGCTGGGCGTCGCTATAAACGCGCAGCGAGACCATATCCTCCGGCTCGGCGCCGGGGTTGAGATTCACCCCGCGCAAGAACAGCAGCAGTCCATCCCCTGACGAAGGGAGCAAGCGCGGCCGGGTCGCTTCGGCCAGCAACAGGTCGCAGTCGAACGGATTCAAGGCGGCCGATTCGCGCAGCCAGGCCTGGGCCTCTGGATGACCACGATCCCAATGCAGCCAGAGCGACTCGCCCGGGGCCAGATCGAGGATCGCCAAATCGTTGCGCGATACCTGTCGCCCGCCGCCACGACCGTTCAATACAAAACCAAAGACCAGACCGCGCTCGTCGGCATCGTTGTCAGTCATGCGGATTCCTTGCGCTGGACAGCCGACCGGACCGGCCGGCTACCTGGATATCGACCACCCTCTTCGCGAGAGCGGTCCATCACTCGGGCATCTGCAACGCCTTCGGTGACACGATGACGCCGTTGTTGTCGGCATACACATATTCGCCCGGACGGAACGTCACGCCGCCGAAGGTCACCGGCACGTTGAGGTCGCCGATCCCACGCTTGTCGGTTTTCATCGGGTGGCTGGCCAGGGCCTGTACACCGAGATCGGTCTGAGCGATCACATCGACATCACGGATGCAGCCATAGACCACGATGCCTTCCCAGCCATTGCGTGCCGCCTTTTCCGCCAGCATGTCGCCGAGCAGCGCCCGACGCAGCGAGCCGCCGCCATCGACGACCAGCACCTTGCCCTTGCCGTCCAGCTCGACCTGATCCTTGACCAGTGAATTGTCCTCGAAGCACTTGATGGTGACGATTTCGCCACCGAAGGAATCGCGACCACCGAAATTACTGAACATCGGCTCGACCACCTGGACAAGCTCCGGGTAGGCGTCGCACAGGTCGGGAGTGATGTAGTGCATGGCAAAGCTCCTGTGAGGAAAAATCGGGGGATCGGCATCGGCACGATCACGACCGTGCACCGATGTCGGTTGGGTCAGGGCACCACCATGGCACCGCGTGACCGGAATGCTTCAGGGCGTCACATCTTAGCCCTAAGCCTCGGGCGGAGGAACGCCCAGTCCGCCTCACCGTGGCAGCGCATTCTTGATTTCCCGGAAAAACAGCTTGTCCGGCCTGGGGCGTTATTCCGCCGCCGGAAAACCCGCAAGATGGGCCTGAACCGGATGCGGCGAACGCGGCGCATCCTGCACAGTCAATCGACACGACGTTTCCGTCCGAACAGGAGCCCCTCTCATGAACATCGATCTTTCCAACAGACGCGCCGTAGTCAGCGGGTCGACGGCCGGCATCGGCCTTGCAATCGCCAAGGGCTTGGCCCGTGCCGGTGCGGAGGTCGTCATCAATGGCCGTACCCAGGCCCGGGTGGACGAAGCCCTGACCAGCCTGCACGAGGCCATTCCGCAGGCCCGGCTCAGTGGTGTCGCCGCCGACCTGGGCAGTGCAGAGGGTATCGAGGCCTTCGTTGCCCAGATCCCCGAGACGGATATCCTGGTCAACAACCTGGGCATCTTCGAGCCCAAGCCCTTCTTCGATATTCCGGACGCGGACTGGTTGCGCTTCTTCGATGTCAACGTGATGAGCGGAGTTCGGCTGTCGCGTCACTATGCACAAGGTATGCGCGACCGGGGCTGGGGACGGGTACTGTTCCTGTCCAGCGAATCGGGGCTGCAGATTCCGCCGGAAATGGTCCACTACGGCGTGACCAAGACCGCCCAACTCGCGGTTTCCCGCGGCCTGGCGGAAACCCTGGCAGGCACTGGTGTGACGGTGAACGCCGTATTGCCGGGGCCGACCCGCTCGGAAGGCGTCGGTGAGTTCTTCGCCAAGATGGCTGCCGAGCAAGGCGTCTCCTTGGACGAGATGGAGCGGAACTTCATTGCCGAACACCGCCCCACTTCGCTGATCAAACGCTTAGCGACCGTCGACGAAGTGGCCAATCTGGTGATCTACCTAGCCTCGGAACAAGCCTCGGCCACCACGGGTGCGTCGCTGCGCGTGGACGGCGGAGTCACCCGATCCATCGCTTGAAGCGTTCCTGGCGAGTCCGACGCGGTTCGGACTCGTCAGGCCTGGGCCGGTTGACTGGCATCGGCCACGCCGGCCGGCAGCCTTAATTCGCGCAACCAGTGCTCAACCAATGGCCAGATCTCGCGCTGGGCGTTGCGGCTGATCAGCATTTCCACGTGTCCGTAGGCCTCGGCAAAACCGGCTTTCGGCCCTAGGCAAAGAAACTCACGGGTCGGAGAGGCGAACTGATCCAGCAGCTTGCGGCAAGCCCAGGCCGGGTCCTGCATATCACCCTCGGCGGATACCGCCAGCACTGGCACCTGCACCTCCGCCAGCCCTGCCCACCAATCGCGCTCCTTGTCACCGAAACGCCCGAACAGGCCATGCCAGCGCATGCTTTCCAAGGCCAGGCCGATCGGTTCGTCTTCCGGCCCGCGCTTCAGCCGTCGACCGGAGAGATGATGGAAGCGCTTTAGCAGGAGGCGGCCACTCCATTCCACCGGCGGCACCTTGAGCGGCCAATAGATCCGGCTGATCTGGCTGCCGAACAGGGCCGCCGAGACCACCTGGTCGTCGCCCAGGTAGTGACCGCCAAGCGCCGCGGCAAGGGTAATGCCGCCCAGGGAATGACCGAGCCAGTGAGCCCCCTGCCCGGTCTGCTCATGCACGAAAGCGGCGATGGCCGGCAGATCGTAGCGGGCGTAATCGGCGACCCGGTTATGTCGGTAACGCTGGTTGCGCGGCGACAGACCATGCCCGCGCATTTCCGGAATCCAGACATCGAAACCGGCACGCGCCAGATGTGCTCCCAGCCCGACACCCTTGGGCGAGAACCAGAAGCGTCGGTTGGAAAAACTGCCGTGGAGCAGCACTACGGGTATGCCACGGTGGGTCTCCTGGCCGCTCAGGCCCAGGCGCGTCACCGCCAGCTCGACACTGGGATCGGAGCTGTTGTTGGGCTTCAGGAGGTAGACATCCTCGGTGAGGTCGCCACGGATTTCGGCGCTCATCAAGGCGACGGGAAACAGGTCACTGCTGCTTTGCATCTTTTGCTTCTTGCACAAAAAAGGGCGGGATCGATCCCCGCCCTTTTTCAATGGTGGTTATCGCGGGATCAGGCCTGGCCTTCGGCCAGGAAGAACCAGGTGTCGAGTACCGAGTCGGGGTTCAGCGACACGCTCTCGATGCCCTGCTCCATCAACCATTTGGCCAGATCCGGATGGTCCGACGGGCCCTGGCCGCAGATACCGATGTACTTGCCGGCCTTGTTGCACGCCTGGATGGCATTGGCCAGCAGCTTCTTCACCGCCGGGTTACGCTCGTCGAACAGATGGGCGATGATGCCGGAGTCGCGGTCCAGGCCCAGGGTCAGCTGGGTCAGGTCGTTGGAGCCGATAGAGAAGCCATCGAAGAACTCGAGGAACTCTTCGGCCAGCAGCGCGTTGGACGGCAGCTCGCACATCATGATGACGCGCAGGCCATTCTCGCCACGCTTGAGACCGTTGCTCGCCAGCAGCTCGACCACCTGGCTGGCCTCGCCGAGGGTTCGCACGAAGGGCACCATGATCTCGACGTTGGTCAGCCCCATCTCGTTGCGCACCTTCTTCAGCGCACGGCATTCCAGCTCGAAGCAGTCGCGGAACGATTCGCTGATGTAACGGGAAGCGCCGCGGAAGCCGAGCATCGGGTTCTCTTCTTCCGGCTCGTAGAGCTTGCCGCCGATCAGGTTGGCGTATTCGTTGGACTTGAAGTCGGACAGGCGCACGATGACTTTCTTCGGCCAGAACGCCGCAGCCAGGGTGCTGATGCCTTCGACCAGCTTCTCGACGTAGAAGCCCACCGGATCGTCGTAACCGGCGATGCGCTTCTCCACGCTGTCCTTGATCTCGGCCGGCAGGCTGGCGAAGTTCAGCAGCGCCTTCGGATGCACCCCGATCATGCGGTTGATGATGAACTCGAGGCGGGCCAGGCCCACTCCCTCGTTGGGCAGTTGGGCGAAGTCGAACGCGCGGTCCGGGTTGCCGACGTTCATCATGATCTTGAACGGCAGTTCGGGCATGGCATCGACGGAGTTCTTGCGGATATCGAAGCCCAGCTGGCCTTCGAAGATGAAACCGGTATCGCCTTCTGCGCAGGACACGGTGACGCGCTGGCCATCCTGCAGCACCTGGGTGGCGTTACCGCAACCGACCACCGCCGGGATGCCCAGCTCGCGGGCGATGATCGCCGCGTGGCAGGTACGTCCGCCACGGTTGGTGACGATGGCGCTGGCGCGCTTCATGATCGGTTCCCAATCCGGGTCGGTCATGTCGGAGACCAGCACGTCGCCCGGCTGGACCTTGTCCATCTCGGCGATGTCGTGGATCACCTTCACCGGGCCGGCGCCGATGCGCTGGCCGATGGCACGGCCTTCCACCAGGACCTTGCCCTTTTCCTTCAGCAAGTAGCGCTCCATGACGGTGGCGCTGGCACGGCTCTTCACGGTTTCCGGGCGGGCCTGGACGACATACAGCTTGCCGTCGTCGCCGTCCTTGGCCCACTCGATGTCCATCGGGCGGCCATAGTGCTTCTCGATGATCAGGGCCTGCTTGGCCAACTCGGTGACTTCCTCGTCGGTGATGCAGAAACGCGCACGGTCGGCACGATCTACTTCGACGGTCTTGACCGACTTGCCGGCCTTGGCTTCTTCGCCATAGACCATCTTGATCGCCTTGCTGCCGAGGTTGCGGCGCAGGATCGCCGGGCGGCCGGCCTGGAGGGTCGGCTTGTGTACGTAGAATTCGTCGGGGTTCACCGCGCCCTGTACCACGGTCTCGCCGAGGCCGTAGGCACCGGTGATGAACACCACGTCGCGGAAGCCGGACTCGGTGTCGAGGGTGAACATCACACCGGCGGTGCCGGTTTCCGAACGCACCATGCGCTGCACGCCCGCGGACAGAGCGACCAGCTTGTGGTCGAAGCCCTGGTGAACGCGATAGGCAATGGCGCGGTCGTTGAAGAGAGAGGCGAAGACTTCCTTGGCGGCACGGATGACGTTGTCGACGCCGCGGATGTTCAGGAAGGTCTCCTGCTGGCCGGCAAAGGAGGCGTCCGGCAGGTCTTCGGCGGTGGCGGAAGAGCGAACGGCGACAGCCAGGTTGTCGTTGCCGGCGGACAGTTCGGCGAAGGCCTTGCGGATATCGGCATCGAGCTGGGCCGGGAACTCGGCGTCCATGACCCACTGGCGAATCTGTGCACCGGTCTTGGCCAGGGCATTGACGTCATCCACGTCCAGCGCATCGAGGGCGGCATGGATGCGGTCGTTCAGACCGCTCTGTTCCAGGAAGTCCCGGAAAGCCTGGGCCGTGGTGGCGAAACCACCGGGTACGGAAACACCGGCACCGGCGAGGTTACTGATCATCTCGCCCAGGGAGGCGTTCTTGCCCCCTACTCGCTCAACGTCGTGATTGCCGAGCTTATCGAGGGAAACTACGTACTCAACCAAGGTGATCTCTCCACTATGTGTTGGAAAAGCTCATGCGGAAAAGCTCCGCGTGATTGTGGCCCGCACCGCGAATGGGTAACAATGCCGATCGGCACAGCCCCTCGCAAAAAGCGGGCCTATGATAGCCAAGAATCGTTCCTACCTTAAGGCTTTCGGCGCAAATGAAACGAACCGCTTTCTTCATCTCCGACGGGACCGGTATCACTGCCGAAACCCTGGGCCAGAGCCTGTTGGCGCAATTCGAAACGATCAACTTCACGAAGTTGACGCGCCCATACGTCGACAGCGTCGAAAAAGCGCGCGCCATCGTACAGCAAATCAATAGCGCTGCCGAGAAAGACGGCGCCCGGCCGATCATCTTCGACACCATCGTGAACCAGGAAATCCGCGACACCCTGGCCGAATCCAATGGGTTCATGATCGACATCTTCTCCACCTTTCTCGCACCGCTGGAACACGAGCTCACCTCGCATTCCTCGTATTCCGTGGGCAAATCCCACTCCATCGGTCACAACTCCAACTACATGGAGCGTATCGAGGCGGTCAACTTCGCCCTCGACAACGACGACGGCGCCCGCACCCACTACTACGACAAGGCCGACCTGATCCTCGTCGGCGTGTCCCGCTGCGGCAAGACGCCCACCTGCCTCTACATGGCCATGCAGTACGGCATTCGTGCCGCGAACTACCCGCTGACCGAAGAAGACATGGAGCGCCTGCAACTGCCGACGGCGCTCAAGGCCTACAAGAACAAGCTGTTCGGCCTCACCATCGACCCCGACCGGCTCGCCGCCATTCGCCACGAACGCAAGCCGAACAGCCGCTACGCCAGCTTCGCCCAATGCGAGTTCGAGGTCCGCGAGGTGGAAAACCTGTTCCGCCGCGAGAACATCGCCCACATCAATTCCACACACTTCTCGGTGGAGGAAATCTCCGCCAAGATCCTCGTGGAAAAAGGTGTCGAGCGACGCCTCAAATAACCGCTTCGGTTGAGACAAGGAAAAACCCGCTTAGTGCGGGTTTTTTTATTGAACCCGATCATGTTTCGAGCGAGCGAACGGCGCTATCCCGCATGCCAGAGCGCGCGACGAAAAACAGGGCCAGGGCGGCCGAGACGATTGCCACGCCGATTCCGACCGATATCCCCAGCGTCGGGCGAGCACCGAGTCGCTCATGTGCCTCGGCGTAGGCCAGCGGTGCGATGGCCGAAAGAACATAGCTCGGCAGCAGCAGGCGCCCGACCCTTGCGCCATAACCCTGCGCACCGAACAACACTAGTGGCAGCCCCGCCCGGACGATGGCGGCCAGGCCGTTGGCCGCCCCGTAGCCGAACACGAAGAGCGCCGCGAGCCAGGCCTGCGCACCGCCCAGCCAGCCAATCGCCAGGCTGACGGGCAAGCAGGCGGCGGCCAGCAGACTGTGCAGGAGAACCGGCAGACGCGCCCCGTAAAGCATGTCGACGAAACGAGCGCAGAGCTGGCCGAAGCCCCAGAGTGCCGCCACCCCGACCGACCATCCACCGGCGCTGCCAAGTCCGTCCAGCAACCCGGGTAGATGGGCCGACAGGCCGGCCGAGAGGAAGCTGGTGAGCATCGTCATCAAGGTGAACAAGGGGCCCGCCAACCACACAGCATTCCGAGGTTCAGGGCCTCCGACTGGTCCATCTCGGGAAGAACGCTCGCCCGCACCCGGCACGCTGCGGAGCAAGGGCAGGCACGCCAGGGCGAACAGAGCGTAGACACACAAGGCACTGCGCCAGCCGAACACCTGCAAAAGCCCCTGCCCCAGCGGCCAGAACACTGTCGAGGCCAGCCCTCCCAAGAGCGTCACCCGCGCCATGGCCTCTCGAGCCTGCTCCCTGGCGCCCTGCGCCAGGCTCGTGGACAACGCGTCGTAGAGCGTCAGCCGCATGCCGACACCGAGCACCAGCCAGCCCAGGTAATACACCGGAATGTGGGTGCTGCCAGCGATGATCAGGCAGCCCAGCGCGTTGCAGCAGGCGCCGGCGCACATGACCCGGCGCCCACCGTATCGGTCGATCCATTCGCCGGCCAGCGGCGAGAGCAACGCCATGCAGCACAGGGCGGCGGAAAGCCCGCCGTAGACCTGCGACCGGCTCCAGCCCTGGGCGGAAACAATGGCCTCGCCCAAGGCGCCGGGCAGATAGAAGCTGATGCCCCAACCGATCAACTGGGCGAGACCGAGGCGGGCAACGGCTCCTCGCCCGAGCGGCGACGGGCCCGCCGTCATGCCCCGCCGCCTGGCAGCATCCGCGCGCCGTCGCCGAGGGCGCGCTGCATCAGCACCGTATCCACCCAGAGGCCATGCTTGAAACCGACCGACTCGAGAATCCCGACCAGACGAAAACCCAGGCGCTCATGCAACCTGAGCGATCCCGTGTTGGCGCTGTTGCCGACGATCGCCACCATTTGCCGGAAGCCCGCGGCCTCGCAGCGCTCGATCAGCTCGGCCAGCAAGCGACGGCCGACACCCCGCCCCTGCTGCCCCTCGGCCACATAGACCGAGTCCTCGACACAGTAGCGGTAGGCGGGACGCGGCCGGTACGGCGTGGCGTAGCAGTAGCCGACGACCGCTCCCCGGCATTCGGCGACCAGATAAGGCAGCCCGCTGGCCAGCACCGCTTCCCGGCGCTTCTGCATCTCCGCGACATCGGGTGGGACCAGCTCGAAGGTGGCGATGCCATGCAGCACCTGCTCCGCATAGATGGCCGCCACCGCAGCCATGTCGTCTTCCCGAGCATTCCGAACCCGTACTTCGTGCTCCAACTCGCTCACAGCCACCTCGTCATGCCCATGCATCGATGGAGACGATGATGCGGAGCCGGCTAGTATTAATGAAGCTTTGTCATCTTATATTTCGGATAAGAAATTCTTTGTCATGACACTCAATCTGGATCATCTGCGCAGCTTTGCCGAGGTCATCGACAGCGGCAGTTTCTCTGCGGCCGCGGAACGCCTGGGGCTGACCCAGCCCGCCGTGAGCCTGCAAATCCGCCAACTGGAACGCCGCCTCGGCGTGCGTCTGATCGAGCGTGTGGCCCGGCGGGCCACGCCGACGCCGGCGGGAACGGAACTGCTCGAACATGCCCGGCGCATCGAGGCGGCCGTCGAAGACGCCATGCATGCCATGGCCGGACACCATCAGGGAATCAGCGGGCGCGTCGGCATGGGTACCGGCGCCACCGCCTGCATCCACCTGCTGCCGCCGCTGCTGGGCGAACTGCACCGGGCATTTCCGGCACTGGAAGTACAGGTCAGCACCGGCAACACGGCCCAGTTCGTCAAGGCCGTGGAAGACAACCGGCTCGACCTGGCCCTGGTCACGCTCCCGGTTTCCTCGCGCAGCTTGCAGGTCACACCGGTGCTGGAGGACGAATTCGTCGCCATCTTCGCCGAGACCGATGCCAGCTCCGTTGCCGCAGCGCCGACGCCCGAAGCGCTGGCCGAACGGCCGATGGTGGTCTTCGAGGCCCACACCAACACGCGCCAACTGATCGATGACTGGTTTCTCCAAGTGGGGCTGCGCCCGAAGCCGACAATGGAGTTGGGCAGTATCGAAGCCATCAAGGAAATGGTCGCCGCCGGCCTCGGCTTCGGCATCGTGCCAGCCATGGCCGTCGCAGCTCGACGGCACCGTCGCGGGTTGCGCGTCCTGCCGCTGCAACCGGCACTTTCGCGTACCCTGGCCATCGTCATGCGCCAGGACAAACCGCTGAATCGCGGCCTGCAACAGGTCGTGCAGGCCCTGCGCTCGCTCACTCCGCCCGCAGTGGAGAGCCTCTGAGCGGATGACAGCCGGTCAGATCACGAACAGCGCCATGAAGCGATCCACCGGCATGCTCTCCAACCTCGCCCGATCCTGGCAAAGCGAGAAAATCTGCATGCAGCGCTGACTGGGGAAGCGGCTGGCCAGATTGGCCTTGAATTTCTCTTCCAGCAGGGGAACACCTTCGGCGCGGCGCCGGCGATGGCCGATGGGGTATTCCACTTCCACCTTCTCGGTGGCGCAGCCGTCCGTGAAAAACACCTGAACGGCATTGGCGATGGAGCGCTTGTCGGCTTCCAGGTATTCCCGGCTGTAGCGCTCATCCTCGACGATCACCATCTTGGCGCGCAGTTCGTCGATGATCGGATGGGCGGCGTGGAAGTCATCTTCGTAATGTTCGGCTACCAGATCGCCGAAAATCAGCGGCACGGCGGTCATGTATTGCAGGCAATGGTCGCGGTCCGCAGCATTGGCCAGGGGCCCCACCTTGGAAATGATGCGAATCGCCGATTCGTGGGTGGTGATGACGATCCGGTCGATCTCGTGCAGGCGGTCCTTCACCGAAGGGTGCCGCGCCCGTTAGGAGGTGTCCCGCACTTGCGCCCTCATACGCAGGTGCGGGAATGTTCTACGGCAGCGCTTATTGCCAACTCACCGCCAGCACCGGCGCCAGTTGCTCCTTCACCTCCTGCGGGATGCTCGTGCCCGCTGCGGGCACACCGAACGCCGCCATCGCCGAGACCAGGTTGTCCACTTGATTGTTCAGCAGTGCCGATGAGCCGGCTTCGATGCGATCCAGTTGGTTGCTGGCATCGGTGTACCACTTGCTGACGATCACCCGGTCGCGACTGCCCGTGACATTGATGTACAGGTCGTCGCCGCTGCGGCTGAACCAGAGCTGGTCATACGCGGCGTTCTCGAAGCGGGCGGTGTCGACGCTATTGGGATCGGTGTCGTAGTTGTTGATCAGATCCGAGCCATCTCCCGCGGCGAACAGATAGGTGTCGCTGCCAGCATCGCCTTTCAGGTAGTCGATATCGGCGCCGCCACGCAGGGTGTCGTTTCCGGCGCCACCGTACAGCACGTCACGGGCATCGCCGCCATTCAGCAGGTCGTTGCCATTACCGCCGTGCAGGGTGTCGGCGCCGCCCAAGCCGTCGATCCGATCATCGTCCGCGGTGCCGCGCAGCTCTTCGGCATTGTCGCTACCGGTCAGGATGTTGACGTTGGGGATTTCCACCGGGGTACCGCCGTTGTCTTCAGCCTGAGTATCAGTGCCATCGCTCCCGGTTTGGCTGCCGGTGTCCTCGGACTGGACATTCCAGGCTTCGGCCAATACCGGTTTCAAGGTCTCCTTCACATCCTGGGGGATGACCTTGCCGTTACCGGGAACACTGTACGCGGCCATGGCCGATACCAACGCCTCCACTTGCCCGTTCAGCAGTACCGCCGAGCCGGCTTCGATGCGGTCCAGTTGATTATTGACGTCGGCGTACCACTTGCTGACGATCACCCGGTCACTGGTACCGGCAACGGTGATATACAGATCGTCGCCGCTGCGGCTGAACCAGAGCTGGTCGAACGCGGCGTCTTCGAAGCGGGCGGTGTCGATGCTGTTGGGATCGGCGTCGTAGTTGTTGATCAGATCCGAACCGTCGCCCGCGGCGAACAGATAGGTGTCGCTGCCGGCATCGCCTCTCAGGTAGTCAATATCGGTGCCGCCGCGCAGGGTGTCGTTGCCGGCACCACCGTACAGCGCGTCACGAGCATCGCCGCCGCTGAGCAGGTCGTTGCCGTTACCGCCGTGCAGGGTATCGGCGCCGGCACCGCCATCGAGCAGGTCATTGCCATCTTCGCCACGCAGGACGTCGTTGCCGGCCAAGCCATCGATCCGATCATCGGCTGCGGAGCCGCGCAGCTCTTCGGCACTGTCCGTACCAGTCAGGGTGTTGAGGCTGGGGGTCCCAGTGTCATCGGCCGGGGGGCGTTCCGCCATCGTTTTGAGGGTGTCGGCCGTCCACGTGGTGCCATCGGCGAAGCGGACCTGGTCGATCTCATGATGACTGTCAACGAAGAAGCCACTCAGTGTCAGGCTACGGCCATTGCCTTGAACGTTGAGCAGGAGATCGTCGCCGACCCGACTCACCTTCACGGCGTCGACGGCGATACCGTCCATGAAGCGCAGGGTGTCGATGCTGCCGGCATCGCTGTCGTTGTTGTTGATGATGAGATCGCCATCGTTCGGGCCGAACAGGTAGGTGTCGTTGCCCTCCTGTCCGTCCAGTACGTCTCTTGGTCCGCCGCCGCCGCTCAGGGTATCGTCGCCCAGACCGCCGAACAGGTAGTCGATGCCTTCGCCGCCGTTCAGGTCGTCATTGCCTTCGTCGCCGTAGAGGCGATCGTTGCCCGCGCCGCCCAGCAACCGGTCATCACCGGTACCGCCCATGATGCGATCGTTTCCGGCGCCGCCATCCAGGGTGTCGTTACCGCCATCGCCGCGCAGGATGTCGTCGCCGCCCAGTCCCGCAATAGCGTCATCGGTCGTATAACCTGTCAGGTCATCGCCCCCCTCGCTGCCGCGTATCGCGAGCGCTTTGATCTCGTCCGTCGACCAGACGGTACCGTCGGCGAATTCGATGCGGTCCAGCTCGTATCGCGGCTTATAGAAGAAGTACTCGACGGTGATCACCTCGCCCGTGCTTCGCTCGGTGAGCAGCAGGTGAGCGCCGGAGCGTGTCACACGCACGCTATCGGGGGTGATGCCATCCATGAAGCGCAGGGTATCGATGCTCCCATCATCGCGGTGGTTATTGTCGATGGTCGTATGCCCATCGCCCAGGGCGAACAGGTAGGTGTCGTTGCCGTCGTCGCCGGACAGTCTGTCGTCCACGCCCGGTCCGCCACGCAGAGTGTCGTCCCCGGCGCCGCCGAAGAGGGTGTCGCTACCCCCGCCGCCGTCGAGCATGTCGTTGCCCACCTCTCCATTGAGTACGTCGTTCCCCTCTCCGCCGGAGAGCACATCATCCCCGGCATCTCCGAACAGGCGATCCTCCCCGGCATCGCCACTCAGGTTGTCATCACCGTCGCCACCCTGGAGGGTGTCGTTGCCGGCCCCACCGAATACGGTGTCGGCGCCCGCTTCGGCATGGATGAGATCGGCCCCGTCCAGGCCCTGGATGACCTCGTCACTGCCATAGCCATTGATTTCATCATCGCCGCTCGTGCCGGCGACGGCTTGTACCATCAGATCGGCATAGCTCCAGTTGATGCCATCGCTGAAACGAACCTCCTCGATGCTGGTTGGCATCACATCGGGGGCGCTGTAGTAATGCTGGCTCCGAATGGTGACGACATCGTCCGTGCCGGCAACGTAGAGCGTCAGGTCGCTGCCACTGCGACGAACCCGAACCTCTGTCGAGGCGATATCGGCAAACTCGATCCGGTCCGTGCCTGCGATATCGAAGATCAGGTCGCTGCCCATGCCTCGACGGAAACGATAAGTATCGTTGCCCTCTCCGCCTACCAGCTCATCCTGTCCCGTGCCGCCCTCAAGCTCATCGTTGCCTGCACCGCCATAGAGGGTATCGTTGCCTACCCCTCCAAAGACGGTATCGTCACCATCGCCGGCAAAGACCTGGTCGTTGCCTTCTCCAGCATCGATGACGTCAGCATCGGCATGGCCGTAGATGGCGTCGTCCTGCGCCGTACCTTCCAGCGCCTTCAGCTTGATCGCCTGGTAATCCCATTCCACGCCATTGGCGAAAACGAACCGTTCCAGTGCGGTGGCGCCCGCCACCCCGGCCTGGGAGGAGAACTGGCCTAGGATACGCAGTGCATCACCGGTTACTTGGTTGACGACCAGCAGGTCGGCACCATCCCGGCGCAGAAGAAGGTCCTCCGGCGCCACGTCGGCAAAATGAAGGCTGTCGCTGCCCGCACTGTCCAGAATGACGTCGCTTCCCCAGCCTGCGGCCAGACGATACCGATCGTCCCCGGCCCCACCCTCCAGCCGATCGTCTCCGGTCCCCCCTTCGAGCAGGTCGCTGCCACCACCCGCGAACAGCCGATCATTACCCTCGCCACCAAGCACAGTGTCATTGCCTTCGCCGGCATATACGGTGTCGTTGCCGTCACGCGCGTCGATGAGATCATCGCTGGCGTACCCCTGGATCACGTCGGCGAACGTCGTACCCTCCAGCGTCAACAAACACAGTTGGGAGGGGTCGATCAGGGTCTCCAAGCCTTCGCCGTATTGCAGGCGAATTCCGCTGATCGGCAGCTCGTTGCGGAAGAAGGCGCTCAGGCTCAATTGGTCGCCCGGGCTGTTGAGGAAGGTGACGACCAGGCTGGTTCCGTCACGCCGGAAGACCAGTTCGTCCAGAGGCAATCCAGACACGTAGATGGTCACGACATCGTCATATGCATCGACGATCACATCCTGGCCGTCGCCCTTGGCGAACAGGTATCGGTTGGTTCCAGTGCCCCCGTCGAGCCGATCATTTCCCTTGCCTCCGGCGAGAAAGTCATCACCGGCACCGCCCACGAGGATGTCATTGCCATCGCCTCCTTGCAGGGTATCGCGCCCGGCACCGCCGTCCAGATAGTCGTTACCAGCTCCCCCGGACAGGTGATCGTCACCACTGCCTCCATCCAGATGGTCATCGTCCGCGCCACCCTCCAGCACATCGTTGCCTTCCCCACCACGCAGCACGTCGTTGCCAGCGTCGCCGGACAGGCGGTCGTCCCCCGTGCCCCCATCCAGGGTGTCGTTACCTTCCCCGCCGGACAGCGTGTCGTTGCCGGCGTTACCGGACAATCGGTCGTCTCCGGCGAGGCCGGACAGCGAATCGTGAGTGGCATATCCCTCGATGACGTCGTCACCCACCCCGGTCTGCAGGACCATCGCCTTGACGTCATCGATGGTCCAGACGGTGCCGTCGTGGAACTCGATCCGGTCGACCGCCGTTCCGTCGGCTGCCTCGCCAGTGAAATAGCCGGTCACCCGGATGCTGTCCGTAGCGGACGTCATGATCAGCAGGTCATTATCCGACCGCTTGAGATTGACGGCGCTACGCTCGATGCCTTGTCCGAACAGGATACGATCCAGCTTGCCGCCACTTTCCGCTGCGTTATCGACGACGTCGATACCGTGGCCCAGGTCGAACAGATAGGTATCGCTGCCACGTCCCCCAATAAGCGAGTCGTTGCCGGTACCGCCATCCAGGGTGTCGTTGCCGTCGTCCCCCATCAGCACATCGTCGCCCGCATTACCGGACAATCGATCGTTACCACCCAACCCATGGATGTTGTCGTTGCCCGCCAAGGCATCGATGCTGTCGGCTTGGGTGGAGCCGAAGATCAGGTCATCGCCCGCCGTGATCGACGAAGCGGTGAGTATCGCGAGAATCTGCTGCTGGTTCAGGCTGCTGCCATCGGCGAAGCGAATCAGCTCCACCGCGCCAAAATCCAGCGTGCCATCGAAATCGAAGAAATTGTCGATGCGCAGTGAGCCAGCCTCACTGCCATCCACGTGCTTGACCTTGATCCACACCGACGTGGTGTTGCGGGAGAACGCCAGATCGGCTTGGCCGATACCTTGGCCAAACACCACCTGATCCAGGCCGCCACGGTCGAAGATGACGTCATTACCCTGGCCACGCGAGAAGTGATAGCTATCACCGCCGGCCTCCCCATAAAAGCGGTCGTCACCTTCCAGACCGTGGAAAATCGTTCCAGCGCTTACACCATAGAGGACGTCGTTATCCGTGGTACCGATTCGGGTCGAGAAATCGAAGTACGGAGCCAGGTCGCTATTGGATGCGGCGATGGCCTGGAAAGCGGCATCGCGCTTGGCTCGATAGCTGGGCGAGTAGGTCCCCAGGTCCGTCAGCACGGTGACGATGCCCTGAATACGCTCTGTCTGCCCTGAAGTGAACAATGCCTCCAGACGCCCCTGCAGAGCGTCCCAGTCAACGACGATCGACTGAGCATCCGAGCCGAAATGCGAGCGGATGATGTCCAGCTCGCTGGCATATTCGGTCTGCGCCAGAAGCTGTGCGGCAGTGAAGCGCTTGAACTCCAGGTACTCGGCAACCAGGATCGGCGCCGCCTGTCCATGCGGGTTCGGATCCCGCTCGCCCCAGCACCAGGTGCCCGAGTAAGGACGGCCAACCAGGTTTTCCAGGGTGACCAACTGGCGGGCATCCATGACGTGCCCATAGATTCTCTTCGGGTCGCGGCTGTACGGGTCCACATCGGCCGCACCGGCCCAGCGGTAGATCAGGTCGTCGAGCAAAGTGTCCCGGCTGGCGGAGTCGGTGGCCGCAAGATACTGGCTCAAGAGGTCTTTCAGCCCCGCGTCCAGCACCATCGCCTGATGCAGGTCATGCACCTTGCCGAAGCCTTTGGCGTTGGCCAGGAACACGACATCCGGCGTGAGCGCGATACTGCCGTTGTTCACCCGGTGCGCCGCATCCACCTTGAACCAGACATCCGCCGCAGTAGACGCGGTACCGTTGCCCAGCACCACCGTCGCCACTTGCCGATGCTCATGGCCATAAGCATCGACTTGGCTGGAATCGCTGTAAGCGGTACTGATCGAAACCACACCGGCGTCAGCCAGGCTCTGCAGCTCGCCAACCTCGCTGATGCCATTGCCGTTCAGGTCGCGCCAGACCTGCAGCGAGGCGTAGGAGGCATCCTGTGCGTCGACCACGCCGTCGCCGTTGTCGTCATATTCGGCCAGGGCCTGGAAGCCATTCTCAGCCCGCTCGCCATTGCGCAGAAGGCTGTTGTTGCCGAACAACTCCGCACCGTCGGTGATGCGGCCGTCTCCATTGCGGTCATGAACCAACAGGCCATCGTCCGGGCTCACCCAACCGCTGCGCTCGCTCAGCCCATCGTTGTCCAGGTCGAAATAGGCAGCACCCACCTTGAGCGTCTCGATGCCGTCGCCATCCAGGTCGATGACGATAGGGGAAGTGCGGCTTTCGGCGTCGTCGGTTTCTGGGGTTTCTTCTTCCTCTTCTTCTTCCTCTTCGTCGTCCAATTTCAAAAAGATGCCAAGCTTGCCATCTGTAAAATCATTAATGGTGAGCCCACCATTGATTACAAGGGTCGTACCATTGAGAACATAGGTATTACCGCCACCTTTATAGGTATTTTCCGGATCAGTTTCCTTTCTAACCCCACCCGTTAGCAGTTTGTTATGCAGCTGGACTCGACCGAACCCATTCGAATCGTCTTGAATTACATCGCTGTCATCTACCACATAAACATCGTAACCGGCGCCACCATAAAGGTAATCAACCCCTTCGCCTCCATCTAGATAGTCAGACTCATCACCGCCATGAAGGGTATCAGAACCACTTTCACCGAATAATTGATTCCTTCCTGACTCGCCATGAAGCTCATCGTTATCAGCTCCACCTTTTAATACATCTGCGCCTGCACCTCCATAGAGAATATCATTTCCCCCATCGCCATAAAGGGTGTCGTCATCACCATCTCCATAAAGGGTATCATTTCCGGCAAGACCGTATAGTACATCTCCCTTATCGCCCCCCTTTAATGTATTATCTGTACCATTGCCACGAATAAGATCTATGCCACTGGACGTCAACTCGGACGCATCCAAAGAACTTTCATCCTCGCTTAAAGCATAAGCGGCATCAAGCGACATCCCGCCAGCATAGGTTGCCGAAAGGTGATCCAGTGCTGGTCTTACAGACTGCTTAAAGTCTTCTCGCAAATCAGCAGGCAAATTTTGAACAGCAGAAAACACTTCGGTCTCTACTCCTGTTGAACTATACCTCTTTCCGCGAAAAAAATAATCTGCCGTTTTTAGCGCCTCATCAGTGTCACCACTAAAGGCGCCTGTAGGTGAATCAAACAACCCAAATGCATCAGATTCCCGATCTCGGCGGGTTCTATATTGGTTCGCGGAGAAATATCGTATTTCCAACCATATCTTGACACGGGTGTTTTCATCAGACTCATGCACAGTCCCATTGGCTAGGCCAATGAGAGTTGGAGATCCCGGCAATTGGTATAACGTGCTTAATATTGCAGCCCTTTCTTTCGATTCAGGGACAGCAGTCAAGGAAATTCTGTTCTCTAGGCTATTGGTCAGGTGATAAGTCAGCATTTCATTGGCATCGTCTATAGTGCCAAGAGCCAATTCAAGTTGATCGGCATAATGCCTCATCAGCACCCGAAATTTATCTGTCGCACTCATTCCCGTATCGAAAACGATCGTAGTGCCACCTGATCCATTTATTCCATTCGCCAATTGGCCACAATACTCATTCAGTAAAATTGTGTTTTCAGTATGAGGCGCGCCATCTAAGGTCTGAGGATGTTGATTAAGAAAGGTTCTCAGCGCCCTAGCAGAACTTAGTGTTTCCACATCTCCCGCACTGAGAACTGCAAGATCAGCCTGCGCCAAATACATGTTGATTTCTGCCGTATTGCGAACAAGCAAATCCAATCCATAACCAATAGCCAAACTATTGTTGCCATCAAAGTGAGGAGCCAAATCGGATGTTTCGATAGCGTTCCGAAGCTCTTTACGAAAAAGCGCAGCGTGCTCGCTAATCTTAATAAGCGAGTTTCTATAGGTTGGATAATCTACATAATCCCTATTGAACTCAGGCACTGCCTCACCTGAAACAACATAGCTTCCATATGTATTAAGCGCCATATATTCCCCCATTGATAAGTATAATTTAATACCACACAACGCCTCCTTTTACAGAGGGCTAAATCTGCGCCAAGCCTCGTTACCGAGAGGTCACCAGCAAGAGCTTTACACTAGCAGCTCCAAGCCTTATCTTTTTCATCTGAATACATGCTCCGCCTGGATTTTAGTTTTCCAGCTATTGCAAGCACGAGTCACAATCCAATTGAATTTTTTTGAGCTGCCTAATGCGCTCGTTATTTAATTCGGCTGCGCACGCTTTAAAAAAAAGCTGTCCTTGGGTCTCCGGCTCTCGAAAAGATCGAGCGCTTATAGACTGAACAACGCACTCACTATTCCTGAAGGCTAGCCATTTATTTTGAGCATCGTCGAATAGCCCAATATCGCGTTTCAATCTCTTCCGGATACTTATAGTGACGGAATCAAATTCTTCGATGGACTGGGTGTAGAAATACTCGACACACAAATCGATCTGAACAGCATCATCAAGATCAAAGCATTCATTTGCTGCTTGCGCCACTCTGCCAAACTCGTCGCTTACATACTCAGAGGCATAAGCACTAAGCGAAAAAACCAAAACTGCAAATACTTGACAAATCTTCATGCACCACCCTCCTATAAGCAAATAACGATGCAACTAAATGGAACAGATTTATTTACCAACCCCCAAATAAATCTGCCTCCTTTGCCATAGTTACCTGTTTGATAAATCAGCATAATTTTCATGAAGCCGTCCTAGACTTTCCACCGCCGTTGTCATTGCAAATCTCCGCGACTGTAAATTACCTGTGCCATGCCACAGGGGTTAATATGCATTGCAATTTGCCAGCCCCCTCCTTCTCAGGAGAAAAAATCAAAAGCTCAGGGTATGCAAAATCAACTGAAGGAGTAGCCACCGCAACTACACCAGATTCCAATTTATAGAAATTCCAGAGAGCTGAAGAGGCTGAGCCTATATTTCTATAGGCTCTATTCCCGCCATAAGGGAATATTAGCTCCCGAGAATTCTTATCACTCGCCACCACATATAATGCATCATGCCTAGTGAATCCCCACTCCTGCTCCAACCGGTGATTAGCCTTGGCAATTATTGCGTGTTGAAAATTACGACAGCTAACAAAACCATGACCGGTAGCGCAAAACTCTTAAAACAGACTACAGGCAACTTACTGCAACTCAATCTTGCATGCTCCATTTCATCCCCCTATAAAATCACTAAAATTCCACTTGCCTATCAAATCAACGCTCAAAACTGTGCAACACCTGACCTTTCCGGTACGGTGTTGCCCCTATGTCCTATTCCGAACTCAGCGCTGCAGAACGCACCACCATTCAAATCGGTCATATATTCAAGACTTAAGTCAGCATCGAATTGTCCGTCTGATCGAATGCATCCCATCGAATTGACCATCACTCGAGAGCTGCACCGCAATCGAGAAACCTGCGGCAGTTACTCGGCCCACACTGCCCAGCAGCAGGCGGCCGTCTTCGGCAAATTCGTGGGTGGGGTGAGCTGTTCGAGCGGAAACTGCGACGTTATGGAAACACGTGAGCATGGCCTGACAGGCCAAGCTGGTGTCGAGTTTGGGGAAAGCTGAGGGGAGCGCATCCTGCGTGTACATCCGTCGTCCTTCTTCAACGAGTGCCTCGTGCGGCAACGATGCGCATTGTCCTTGACGCCACGCGCCGCATGGCGTGCGATGGCTCACATGACGGAGGCGTATGTCGGAAGGCTTACACGAAAAAGGATAATCCGGGTTTTGCTGTCGATGGCCTACCGGACCCACGCTGGGCTCGTTCGACGCGTGATGGGCTCTCGGATAGAGCCATGACAAGGCTCGGCGAGCCTACGATACAGGCCGGGCTGCATAGGCAAGGAAGCGACCAGGCTGGCGATCCAGCCAGCCTCCGCAGCCCGATCTGCGCGGCCCGATCTGCTTTCAATGCAGCAGGACTGACACGCAGCAGATCGTGAACCGGCTCTAAGTCCAACAGATCCTAGAAGCTATCGCCCGGTACGCGCACCCAGCCCTCCATCAGCACGCGCGCGCTGCGGCTCATGATGGCCTTGGTCACGGTCCATTCGCCGTTCACCTGACGGGCCTCGGCGCCGACCCGCAGGGTGCCCGACGGATGTCCGAAACGCACCGCACTGCGCTCGCCGCCGCCGGCGGCAAGGTTGACCAAGGTGCCGGGAATCGCCGCGGCGGTGCCGATGGCCACCGCACAGGTACCCATCATGGCGTGGTGCAGTTTGCCCATGGACAGCGCGCGCACCAGCAGATCGACCTCGCCGGCCTCGATCTGCTTGCCGCTGGATGCCTTGTAGTCCTTGGGCGGCGACACAAAGGCGATTTTCGGCGTGTGCTGGCGGGTGGCGGCCTCCTCCGGGCTCTTGATGAGCCCCATGCGCAGCGCACCGGCGATACGGAGCTGCTCGAAGCGCGCCAGTTGCGCGGGATCGCCATTGATCGCTTCGCGCAGCTCGGTGCCCTGGTAGCCGATGTCTTCGGCGTTGACGAACACGGTTGGGATGCCCGCGCTGATCATGGTCGCCTTGAAGGTACCGACACCCGGCACTTCGAGGTCATCCACCAGGTTGCCGGTGGGAAACATCGAGCCTTCGCCGTCATCGGATGGATCGAGGAATTCCAGCACGATCTCCGCAGCCGGAAAGGTCACGCCATCCAGTTCGAAGTCGCCGGTTTCCTGTACCTGACCATCGGTGACCGGCACATGGGCAATGATGGTTTTCTGGATATTGGCCTGCCAGATACGCACCGTGCAGATGCCGTTCTGCGGGATACGCGCCGGATCTACCAGACCGGCATGAAGGGCGAAGGCACCGGCCGCGGTGGACAGGTTGCCGCAATTGCCGCTCCAGTCAACGAAGGCCTTGTCGATGGAGACCTGGCCGTAGAGATAGTCCACGTCGTGATCGGGCTGGCTGCTTTTCGACAGGATCACGCATTTGGAGGTCGACGAGGTGGCGCCGCCCATGCCGTCGATATGCGCGGCATACGGGTCGGGGCTGCCGATCACGCGCATGAACAGCCGGTCGCGCGCCTCGCCCGGCACTTGGCAGCGTTCTGGCAGGTCCTGCAGACGAAAGAACACACCCTTGCTGGTGCCACCGCGCATGTAAGTGGCGGGAATCTTGATCTGGGGTTGCTGAGCCATGATTTCGTCCTGGCTTATGAATGGATAACCGCGGGTGGATGGCTTTTTTCCATCCACCGCGAACCGCAACGGTGGACCGTGATGCGCAACCCACCCTACGGGTTCACACGACGGCGCCTTCGAGGAAGTCCTGGGCGAACCGCTGCAACACGCCACCCGCCTCGTAGATCGAGACTTCCTCGTCGCTGTCCAGACGACAGGTCACGGGGACCTCCAAGGTCTCGCCATTCCGGCGATGGATCACCAGGGTCAGGTCGGTACGCGGCTTGCGTGTCCCGACCACATCGAAGGTTTCGGTACCGTCGATGCCCAGCGTCTTGCGCGTGGTGCCCGGCTTGAATTCCAGCGGCAGCACGCCCATGCCGATCAGGTTGGTGCGATGGATGCGCTCGAAGCCTTCGGCGACGATGGCCTCGACGCCGGCCAGGCGTACGCCCTTGGCCGCCCAGTCGCGGGACGAACCCTGGCCGTAGTCGGCGCCAGCGACGATGATCAGCGGCTGCTTGCGCTCCATGTAGGTCTCGATGGCTTCCCACATGCGGGTGACTTTGCCCTCCGGCTCGATGCGCGCCAGCGAACCCTTCTTGACCTGGCCATCGACCACCGCCATCTCGTTGATCAGCTGCGGGTTGGCGAAGGTGGCGCGCTGGGCGGTCAGGTGGTCGCCGCGGTGGGTGGCATAGGAGTTGAAGTCCTCTTCCGGCAGGCCCATCTTCGCCAGGTACTCGCCCGCCGCGCTGTTCGCCAGGATCGCATTGGATGGCGACAGGTGGTCGGTGGTGATGTTGTCGCCGAGCACCGCCAGCGGGCGCATGCCGCGCAGCGTGCGCTCGCCGGCCAGGGCGCCTTCCCAGTATGGCGGACGGCGGATGTAGGTGCTCATCGGTCGCCAGTCGTACAACGGGCTGACCTGCGCGGAGGTCTCACGGCTGAGGTCGAACATCGGGATGTAGACCTGGCGGAACTGCTCGGGCTTCACCGCGGAACGGACCACGGCATCGATTTCTTCGTCCGACGGCCAGATGTCCTTCAGGCGAATTTCCTTGCCGTCGACCACGCCCAGCACATCCTTCTCGATGTCGAAGCGGATGGTGCCGGCGATGGCATAGGCCACGACCAGCGGCGGCGAAGCCAGGAATGCCTGCTTGGCGTAGGGATGGATACGCCCGTCGAAGTTGCGGTTGCCGGACAGCACGGCGGTGGCATACAGGTCGCGGTCGATGATTTCCTGCTGAATCTTTGGGTCCAGCGCGCCGGACATGCCATTGCAGGTGGTGCAGGCGAAGGCCACCACGCCGAAGCCCAGCTTCTCCAGCTCCTGCTCCAGACCGGCCTCTTGCAGGTAAAGCTTCACCGCCTTGGAACCGGGCGCCAGGGATGACTTCACCCAGGGCTTGCGAACCAGGCCGAGCCGGTTGGCATTGCGCGCGAGCAGGCCCGCCGCGATCACGTTGCGCGGGTTGCTGGTGTTGGTGCAACTGGTGATGGCAGCGATGATCACCGCGCCATCCGGCATCTGCCCCGGCACCTCTTCCCAATGGCCGGCGATGCCCTTGGCGGCGAGGTCGGTAGTCGCCACCCGCGCATGCGGGTTGGACGGCCCGGCCATGTTGCGCACTACGCTGGACAGATCGAACGTCAGCGAGCGCTCGTACTGGGCGCTCTTCAGGCTGTCGGCCCACAGCCCGGTTTCCCTGGCGTAGGTCTCGACCAGTTGCACCTGAGCGTCGTCGCGGCCGGTGAGCTTCAGGTAGTCGATGGTCTGCCGGTCGATGAAGAACATCGCGGCCGTGGCGCCGTATTCGGGAGCCATGTTGGAGATGGTCGCACGGTCGCCCAGGGTCAGGGCGGCGGCTCCCTCGCCGCGGAACTCCAGGTAGGCACCCACCACTTTTTCCTTGCGCAGGAATTCGGTCAGCGCCAGCACCACGTCGGTGGCAGTGATGCCCGGCTGCGGCTTGCCGGTCAGCTCGACGCCGACGATGTCGGGCAGGCGCATCCAGGACGCGCGACCCAGCATCACGTTCTCGGCCTCAAGACCGCCGACGCCGATAGCAATCACACCCAGCGCATCGACGTGGGGGGTGTGGCTGTCGGTGCCAACGCAGGTATCAGGGAAAGCCACGCCGTCGCGCACCTGGATCACTGGCGACATCTTCTCCAGGTTGATCTGGTGCATGATCCCGTTGCCCGGCGGGATTACATCGACGTTCTGGAACGCCCGCTTGGTCCACTCGATGAAATGGAAGCGGTCCTCGTTGCGCCGATCCTCGATGGCGCGGTTCTTGGCGAACGCATCGGGATCGAAGCCGCCGCACTCCACTGCCAGCGAGTGATCGACGATCAGTTGTACCGGCACCACCGGATTGACCTTGGCCGGATCGCCGCCCTGGTCGGCGATGGCATCGCGCAGACCGGCCAGGTCCACCAGCGCGGTCTGGCCGAGGATGTCGTGGCACACCACGCGGGCCGGGAACCAGGGGAAGTCCAGGTCGCGACGGCGCTCGATGAGTTGCTTCAGCGAGTCGGTGAGGGTCGCCGGGTCGCAGCGACGCACGAGGTTTTCCGCCAGTACGCGCGAAGTGTACGGCAAGGTGGCGTAGGCGCCGGGCTGGATCGCCTCGACCGCGGCACGCGTGTCGAAGTAGTCCAGCGAAGTGCCCGGCAAGGGTTTGCGGTATGCGGTGTTCATGATCTCGGACTCGGTCGGCTACTCATCGGGGGGCAAGTCCGGGGAGCGGCCACGGCCGCCGGCTCCCCGGGCTTTCACTCAGCGTTTTTCCACGGGCACGAACGGCCGCTGCTCGACGCCGGTGTATTCCGCACTGGGGCGGATGATGCGGTTGTTGGCACGCTGTTCGAACACGTGGGCAGTCCAGCCCGCCACCCGCGAACAGACGAAGATCGGGGTGAACAGCTTGGTCGGGATGCCCATGAAGTGATACGCCGAGGCGTGGTAGAAGTCGGCGTTGGGGAACAGTTTCTTCTGCTCCCACATGGTCTTGTCGATGGCTTCAGACACCGGATACAGCACGGTGTCGCCCACTTCGTCGGCGAGCTTCTTCGACCAACCCTTGATCACCTCGTTGCGCGGGTCGGACTCCTTGTAGATGGCATGGCCGAAGCCCATGATCTTGTCCTTGCGCTCGAGCATCTTGAGCAGTTCGGTCACCGCCTCTTCCGGCGACGCGAAGCGCTCGATCAATTCCATCGCCGCCTCGTTGGCACCGCCGTGCAGCGGGCCACGCAGCGAGCCGATGGCAGCGGTGACGCAGGAAAAAATATCGGACAGCGTCGAGGCACAGACCCGCGCGGTGAAGGTGGACGCGTTGAACTCATGCTCGGCATAGAGGATCAGCGAAACGTTCATCACCTTCACGTGCAGCTCGGACGGCTTCTTGCCGTGCAGCAGCGCGAGAAAATGGCCGCCGATGGATTCTTCGGCGGAGGTGCAGTCGATGCGCACGCCCTCATGGCTGAAGCGATACCAGTAGCACATGATCGCCGGGAAGATGCCCAGCAGACGGTCGGCCTTGTCGCGCTGCTGTTCGAAGCCGGTTTCCGGCTCCAGCGTACCCAGCACCGACGCGCCGGTGCGCATCACATCCATTGGATGGGCATCCTTCGGGATGCGCTCCAGCACTTCCTTCAGCGCCTGGGGCAGATCGCGCAGTCCCTGCAGCTTCTTGCGGTAGGCATCGAGTTGCGCCTGGTTCGGCAACTCGCCGTACAACAGCAGGTAGGCGACCTCCTCGAAGCAGGCCCCGGCGGCCAGCTCGCGCACGTCATAACCGCGGTAGGTCAGCCCGGCACCGGTCTTGCCCACGGTGCAGAGTTCGGTCTGGCCGGCTACCTGGCCACGCAGGCCGGCCCCGCTCAATACTTTTGCTTCAGCCATTGCTCTCTCCTTCTTGAACGTGTTCTGGATGCTGCAATTTCGACCGGCCCCACCGGCCGGCGGGTCAGCTCTTCTTCTGGGCGAACAGGGCGTCCAGTTTCTGCTCGAAGCTGTGGTAGTCGATGCGCTCGTACAGCTCCATGCGGGTCTGCATGGTGTCGATCACGTTGCGCTGGGTGCCGTCGCGGCGGATTGCGGTGTAGACATTCTCCGCCGCCTTGTTCATAGCGCGGAACGCCGACAGCGGATAGAGCACCAGGGATACATCGGCGCTGGCCAGCTCCTCGGTGGTGTACAGCGGCGTGGCACCGAACTCGGTGATGTTGGCCAGGATCGGCGCTTTCACCCGGTCGGCGAAGGTCTTGTACATGGCCAATTCGGTGATGGCCTCGGGGAAGATCATGTCCGCCCCCGCCTCGATGCAGGCTTCCGCGCGATCGAGGGCAGCGTTGAGTCCTTCCACGGCCAATGCGTCGGTGCGCGCCATGATCACGAAGCTGTCGTCGGTGCGTGCGTCCACCGCCGCCTTGATCCGGTCGACCATCTCCTGCTGGGTGACGATTTCCTTGTTCGGCCGGTGGCCGCAACGCTTGGCGCCGACCTGGTCCTCGATATGGATGGCGGCGGCGCCGAACTTGATCATCGAGCGGACGGTACGCGCCACGTTGAAGGCCGATGCGCCGAAGCCGGTGTCGACATCCACCAGCAGCGGCAGGTCGCAGACGTCGGTGATGCGGCGAACATCGGTCAGCACGTCGTCCAGGCCGGTGATGCCGAGGTCCGGCAGGCCCAGCGAGCCGGCCGCGACGCCGCCGCCGGACAGATAGATCGCCTTGAAGCCGGCGCGCTTGGCCAGCAGCGCATGGTTGGCATTGATCGCGCCGACCACTTGCAGCGGATGTTCGCTGGCGACGGCATCGCGAAAGCGCTGCCCGGCAGATGCTTGACTCATGACTCACCTCGTTTTGTGGCTGTCTTGTCCGAAGCGTC
This sequence comes from Pseudomonas indica NBRC 103045, assembly GCF_002091635.1. GTDB lineage: Bacteria > Pseudomonadota > Gammaproteobacteria > Pseudomonadales > Pseudomonadaceae > Pseudomonas_M > Pseudomonas_M indica. The sequence continues at coordinate 199,125 of NZ_BDAC01000002.1, forward strand.
CTGGAAGTGACGCTCGATGTTGCGCTTGGACGCGCCGATATGGCGGCGCATCAGCAGTTCGGCCAATTCGCCGTCATGGTCGGCGATGGCATCGAGAATGCGGTGGTGTTCGGCGAAGGCCTGGCGTGGCCGGTTCGGCGTGGCGGAGAACTGGATGCGGTACATGCGCACCAGTTGATACAGCTCGTCGCACAGGAGCTTGGCCAGGGTACGGTTGCCGCTGCCCTGGATGATCCGGTAGTGGAAATCGAAATCGCCTTCCTGCTGGTAGTAGCCGACACCGGCCTGAAACGCCGCATCGCGCTCGTGGGTCTCCAGCACCCGGCGCAGCTCGTCGATCTCCGCCTGACTCATGCGCTCGGCCGCCAGCCGGCAGGCCATGCCCTCCAGGGACTCGCGGATTTCGTAGAGTTCGATCAGCTCGGCATGGCTGAGCGAAACCACCCGGGCGCCCACATGGGGCACTCGCACCAGCAGGCGTTGCCCTTCCAGCCGGTGGATCGCCTCGCGCAGGGGGCCCCGGCTGATGCCGTAGGTACGCGCCAGCTCGGGCTCGGAAATCTTGCTGCCCGGCGCGATCTCACCTTTCACGATCGCCGCCTGGATACGCCGGAAAACGTGTTCGGAAAGCGTGCCGGAGTCTTCCGGGACGACAGGGGTGGATTCAAGGACGTCTTGCATATTGTCGACAACCAGGCGCTCGTTTCGGCAAAAAACTACCTCCCAATGGGCGACCTGTCAAACAAACCTAGACTATTGTCGACAATCGCACTCATAACCAAAAAATCGCATCGCCTCGGCAATTACCCAAAAATGCCTATAAGTGCAGTGGCGACGGAAGGACCGCATGTTAGAATGCCGGCCGCATTGCGCCCGATCGGAGCCCGCTCGCCGGCTCGCGGGAGTCACCCGTGCCCAGCCGATCCACCGAACGACGATCGCGATACATCAAACAAGGATCTATGAGACTCAAGCCTTACGCCCTGCTGTCCTGCCTGCCTCTCGTGACCGGCCAGAGTCTCGCCGCCGAGAAGACCATCTATGGTCTGAACGAATATGCCCAACTGACCGACATCGACGTGGAAATCGCCGCGAAACTGGACACCGGCGCCAAGACCGCGTCCCTGAGCGCGCGCGATATCGAACGCTTCAAGCGCGATGGGGAGACCTGGGTACGTTTCTATCTCGGCGTCGACGATGCCCACGAGCATCCCATCGAGCGGCCGCTGGCCCGCATCAGCAAGATCAAGCGCCGCGCAGGCGACTATGATCCCGAGGAAGAAAAGACCTACACCGCACGCCCGGTGATCGAAATGGAAATCTGCATGGGCAGGACGCTACGCAGCATCGAAGTGAACTTGACCGACCGGAGCGCCTTCCAATACCCGCTTCTGATCGGCTCCGAGGCACTCAAGCGCTTTGGGGCGCTGGTCGACCCGAGCCTAAAATATGCAGCCGGCAAGCCCGGTTGTACTTCCGACGCAAACTCCGCTGAGTAATACACATGCGCTCTCTCAACCTGCATCTGAAAGTCCTGATCACCTTGCTGGTGACCCTTGGCGTTCTGATCACGGCCTATCAGATCTTCATCCTCGGTATCCCGGTGACGGAAGACGAAACCGACGATCTCTGGAATATCGACGCCAAGGTCGAATTCCAGGCCAACCCTCGTGAGCCGGTCAAGGTGCAGATGTTCGTCCCGCCGCTGAACCAGGACTACGTCAGCCTCAACGAGAGCTTCATCTCCAACAACTACGGTGTCAGCGTCAACCGGGTCGACGGCAACCGCCGGGTAACCTGGTCGGCCCGCCGCGCCAGCGGCAAGCAGACCCTTTACTACCGCCTGGTGCTGACCAAGCGCTACAGCGGCGAGCAGGCGAAGCCCAAGGGTCCGATCTTCCGTGACAGCATCCCCGTCGAAGGCGCGGAAAAGATCGCGGCGGAAGCATTGCTGGCGCCCATCCGCCAGCACTCGGCCGACGTGGAGACCTTCATCGGCGAAACCATCAAGCGGGTCAACAACGCCAACGACGACAACGTGAAGCTGCTGATGGCCGGCGATGCCTCGACGCCGAACAAGGCCCGCATCATCGAACTGCTGCTGTCCATCGCCCACGTGCCGATGGAGCGCGTCCACACCATTCGCCTGATCGGTGAGCAGCCGCAGAGCCCCGAGCTATGGCTGCGTAGCTTCAACGGCGACAAGTGGCTGTACTTCAACCCTGAAACCGGCGAGCAAGGCATGCCCGCGGACCGCCTGATGTGGTGGATCGGCGACGACCCGCTGGTGGCCGTCGAGGGCGGCAAGCAGGCCCAGGTCAGCTTCACCCTGAACAACAGTGAGATGAACGCCATCCGCCTGGCCAAGCTGACCGACGAAAACACCGACGTCGACTTCCTCGAGTACTCGCTGTACGGCCTGCCGCTCTCCACCCAGCAGACCTACCAGATCATGATCATGATCCCGATCGGCGTGCTGGTGATCCTGGTGCTGCGCAACCTGATCGGCATCCAGACCCTCGGCACCTTCACCCCGGTGCTGATCGCCCTCGCCTTCCGCGAGACCCAGCTCGGCTTCGGTATCGTGCTGTTCACCCTGATCACCGCCCTCGGCCTGTCGCTGCGCTCGTACCTCGAGCACCTGAAGCTGCAGATGCTGCCTCGACTTTCGGTGGTGCTGACCTTCGTGGTCGTGCTCATCGCCGTGATCAGCCTGCTCAGCCACAAGCTGGGCCTGGAGCGCGGCCTGTCCGTGGCGCTGTTCCCGATGGTGATCCTGACCATGACCATCGAACGCCTGTCGATCACCTGGGAAGAACGCGGCGGCGGCCATGCGATGAAGGTCGGCGTGGGCACCATCATCGCCGCCTCCCTGGCGCACGTGTTGATGAACGTGCCAGAGCTGACCTACTTCGTCTTCACCTTCCCGGCCGTGCTGCTGGTGCTGGTGGGCTTCATGCTGGCGATGGGGCGCTACCGCGGCTACCGCCTGACGGAGCTGTTCCGCTTCAAAGCCTTTCTCAAGGACTAAGCCATGTTCGGTCTGATCAAGACGTGGAAGGCCCTCGAAGCGAAAGGCATCATGGGCATCAACCGGCGCAATGCGGACTACGTGCTGAAGTACAACAAGCGCAGCCTGTATCCCATCGTCGACGACAAGATCATCACCAAGCAGCGTGCGATCGACGCGGGTATCCATGTGCCCGAGCTGTACGGGATCATCGAGACGGAAAAAGAGATCGACAAGCTCAACGAGATCATCGGCGAGCACAACGACTTCGTGATCAAGCCGGCGCAAGGCGCCGGCGGCGACGGCATCACGGTGATCGCCGACCGTTTCGAAGGCCGCTACAAGACGGTATCCGGCAAGATCGTCACCCACGAGGAGCTGGAGCATCAGATTTCCAGCATCCTCACCGGCCTTTACTCCCTCGGCGGCCACCGCGACCGCGCGCTGATCGAGTACCGGGTCACACCAGACCAGATCTTCAAGAGCATCAGCTACGAAGGCGTGCCGGACATCCGCATCATCGTGCTGATGGGCTATCCGGTGATGGCAATGCTGCGCCTGCCGACCCGGCAGTCCAATGGCAAGGCCAACCTGCACCAGGGCGCCATCGGCGTCGGTGTCGACCTGGCCACGGGCATCACCCTGCGCGGCACCTGGCTGAACAACAAGATCGTCAAGCATCCGGACACCAACAACGCGGTGGACGGCGTGCAACTGCCGAACTGGGACGGCTTCATGAAGCTGGCCGCCGGCTGCTACGAGCTGTGCGGCCTCGGCTACATCGGCGTGGACATGGTACTGGACCAGGACAAGGGGCCGCTGATCCTCGAACTCAACGCCCGTCCCGGCCTGAACATCCAGATCGCCAACGACTGCGGCCTGGTGCACCGCACCCATGCCGTGGAAGCGCGCCTGGAAGAGCTGAAGAAAAAAGGCGTCAAGGACAGTGTCGAGGAGCGCGTGCGCTTCTCTCAGCAACTGTTCGGCCACGTGCACCCGGCAGAAAGCTGAGTCGCACCACCAAGGATTCGCCCCCACGGTCCCGTAGGGGCGAATTCATTCGTCCCAGGTCGATCAGCGGCCTGCTTCAGGGCCATCATCCCCCTACCGCACGATCGCCAGCTCGAAGCCGCCCTCGTTGCCATGGGCGTGCACCTGCATCCCCATCTCGTTCACCGACAGCTCCTGCAAGGGGCGTTTGAACGGTTTGTTGTCCAGGGTCTGTAGAGTGCGGTCCTCGTCGGTAGTCAGCAGCAACACATAACGTTCCCCCTCCGCCGCCCGGACCGGAATCGTCCCTTCGATGAACGCATAGCGATACCAGGTCTCGCCGTGCAACTGGTAGACCGCATCGCTGACCAGACGGGTCGGGCGCTTCGCCTCGTCGAGGAACAGCAGCGACGGGTAGACCACCTGTTTGTTGGCGAAACTGCGTATCCGCAAACCGTAGACCCGGTGCGAGCGTGGTAGCCGGAGGGCCGCGTAGTAGCTACGCCCCATGGGGAAATCGAAGCTCGGCGAATAGCGATTCAGTTCCTCGTAACGCGGCTGATCCACCGACAGGTCGGTGAATGCGTCCTCCGACAGTTGGGTACAGCAGCGATCCACCAGGCTCTGATAAAGGCTCTGCTGCTGCTCTTTGCTGCCTTGCAGGAGCGCCTTCATCGCCTCCGTCGGCTGGCCATCCAACCCCGGCAGCGCCGGTGCGCGTCGCTCGAACGCAACCTCGCGCCCTTCGCTGTAACGGGCCTGCTGCGTCGGAGCCGCCTCGGCGACACGCTCTCTCGGCACAGGCGAGTTACGCATACGGCCCTGCTCGTCGACCCAGGTGTAGTAGGGACTGCCATACTCGCTACGGACGAATCCCCTCCCCTCCAAAACATCAGCGTCGATGTATTCGCCTGAACGCTGGCCATTGGGCAGCCGGATGTCCGGCCGGCCGTCCCTGGCCTGGGCGCCGGCGTAGAAGCTGTTCTGCAGGTTGCCGTTGGCATCCACCCAGGTGAAATACCGGCGCTTCTGCTCGCCGCTGCTCTGGCTTCCGGGCCAGCGGGTGCCCTGCTCGTCGCCCTGGCGCGCCTGGTCGCTGCGGGCGATCCGCTGCCGGGCCTGGCTCTGCTGCTCGGCATAACGCGAATCGACGAAGGTATTGTGCAGTCGCCCTTGATCATCGACCCAGGTCAGGTAACGCCCACCAGCGGCCTGGAGCGGCAGACTGAGAAGAAGTGCGAGACCGAAAGCAAGAACGCGCATGGAAAGCCTCAGAAAGCAGTCTGGTAGGTCAGTGCGAACACGTAGGCCTTGACCGTGGTTTCGATGTCCAGATCGGCGTACGGGTTGTAGACCATGCTGTCCAGGTTCGAACAGTTGACGTTGCAGCTCGAGCGGGCCGGGATGTCCTGCTTGCTGACCAGATAATTGAAGCCGACGTCGATCACCGTGTCCTTGTCCCAGCGATAGCCCGCGCCAAGACCGTACAACGTGGCCTCGCCGAGCGGCGCCAGGACATCGGCGGCGTTGCCCGGGATCGCCGAACGGCGTGGCTCGTAGCCGAAACGCAGGCTCAGGCGGTCGTTGACTTCGTACTGGACACCCAATGCCCAGCTCCATACCGACTCATAGTTGCGGTCGAGAATGATGCTGTGCGAGGTGGCGTTGTTCGGCGAAAACAGCTTGGCGATCCGCAGCACGTCCAGTTCGCGGTCGAACTCCAGCTCGAACTTGTCCCAGGCATCGTAATCGGTCCACTTGAGATCGAAGTTGATCTGCCATTTCGGATGCGGCTTGATCTTGATCCCCGTGGCAAAGTGCGCCGGGTAGGTCAGGTCCAGGGACACATTGCCTTCTTCTTCGTCGAATACGCCGTCCGGGGTGATGCTGCTGAAGATCACGCCGATCAGCGAACTGTCCAAGCCCCGCCAGAAGCCCTGCCAGTCCTGGGAATAATCGACCCGGTACTTGCCCTGCAGGTGCATCTTCGCCTCGCTTTGGTACACCGCACCCCAGGCGAACCAGTCGGTCGGCTCCCAGAGAAAGCCGATGTTCCAGGTCGGCGACAGGGTCTGCTGCATGTCGATGTCGATATTGGCGATGTCGGTGAACGGACCGAGGTCGCCGCCGCAGATGTTCAACAGCACCTCGAACGGGTTGCCGTCGACCGTACAGAGCGCGTCCTGGGCGGCCCCGGTCAGGCCGGTCAGGACGTTGGGTGCGCGGAAATCCTGGTTGATGGCCATGGCCTGGTGGGAAAAACCAATCGACAGCCCCACCGACAGCTCGTCGTTGACCTGGTAGCCGATCGACGGCGAGAAATAGGTCAGCCGTTGCAGCACCACTTCCCGGCCCTGGTAGCGAGCCGGGTCGTCTGAGTCGCGGGTGAACCCCAAGGCCTGGGGCGTATAGACATTGGTGGCGAAGGTGAATTTCGACCCCGGTGGATTGATCGACAGGCCCGCCAGGGGCGCGAACAGCAGCGGGACTTCCATCGCCCCGCCCAGGCCGGGCAGGTACATGGCCGCTGTGGTCGTCCGGCTGGAACTGTTGGCCACCGGGTCGTCCTTCAGGCCGAAGAAGCTGCTGCCGTAGTCCGGCGGCGCATCGAAGTCGGCACGGATATCCATCATCCCGGTGATGAACTTGACGACGGTCTGGCGCCCCTTGAGCTTGGTCAGGGCCGCCGGGTTGTAGTGCACGGCATCGATACCGCTGGAGTCGGCGGTGATCGCGTTGCCCAGGGCCATGGCCTTGGGGTTGCCGATGGTCAGGTTCTGCGCCAGTTGGGCATTGGCGGCACCGGCCCAGAGCAGAGCTATCCCGGAGATCGCCCGCGCGAGCGGCGAAATACGCATGATCATGCTGATCGCTCGCTGTCAGGGGGCCTTCAGGCCTTTGATGTCCAAGGGCATGGAAAGCCCCAGCAACACGTCGGGAGAGTCTTCCGTCATGCCGAAGCCGGCGTTGATGTTGACGATATGCTCCGGCGAGGTACGCAGGCCGAGGGAGAAGTTCATGACCGAACTGGTCTGCTCGCGCCCCTCCAGCGTGACGTCGGAAAACTTGAACTCCGGCGCCAGGGAATGCGCCATCTGATAGGAAGCCGCCAGCGAAACGTCGTAGGACAGCGCATAGGCGAAGCCCATGCTGAAGTTGAAGGTCGAGCCCGGATCGACCCCTTCCAGCAGGCGTCCGCCGCGGACTTGGTGGATACCGTGGATAGGCAGGTTATAGGTGTAGCCCAACGAACCGAACAGCACGACCGGATCGATCACATAGGACATGTTGGCGCCGAAGCCGAGGCTGTAGTAGCCGTTGCCGGTGGAGAGATCGGTATCGCTGTTGATGTCGTAGGGGCTCTCCCCGGTGGGCAGGCCGAGGGTCGCGTAGAGCGTGGTGACCGGACGGCCGCGCAGCGAAGCCCAGGGCTGCCAGCGCAGTGAGGCGGAAACGTCGCCGAGGCTGTAGACGTTGAGGTCGCGCTCGGTGTCGTACTTGGCCACAAACGGCAGGCGCACGCTGAAGGTCAGGTTGTCCCAGACGCCATAGTCGAAGGTGAACGAATTGGTGAAGGTGTGCTGGGCCTCGCTCTGGCCGATCACGCTGTAGACGTTATTGCCGGTACGGACCGTCTCGATCAGGGTGTCGCGGGTCAGGGAATAGTCGAAGCCGTAGGTCAGCGTGCGCTCACCCTTCTTCAGCAGGGTGTAGCTCTTCTCAGCTGCCTGGAAGACTTCCTCCAGGGCCTTGGTACTATCGGCATCGTCTTCTTTCTTGCTCAATGCCTCACGGGCATCATCGACGGAAGGCTCATCGGCCATCACCGGCCCGGCGGCCAGAAGCGTCAGCATGGCCAGCCATGCGCACCCCCTCACTCCCATGACGCTATCCCCATCTCGTTATTGTTGTCGGGCTTCGTGCAACAGACGTTTACTTGCGGCGGATGTACTGGATGTCGCCTCCGGAGCCCAGCTCGGTGGCCTGCTCCGAGGTGAACTTGGCGATTTCGGGAAACTCCCTGAAGGCCAGCAGGCTGACCGTACGATCGTCGACCAGGCGCAGGTCGCGCTCGGTCAGCTGCAAGGCGTTGCGCGGCGCCTGCCCGCCGGGAAAGATGGCGAACAGCACGTTCTGGTCCCAGATTTCCTCGAAGCGGGTCCGGGTGAAACTGATGTTGCCCAGCGCCGGATCGGCTACGAACACGTGGTCGTTGTAGACGTCCCGGACCACGACGAAGTGTTTGAACCCGGCGTACTCGATCGGCACGATGGCCGGATGTTCGAGGGCATCCAGGTCCGAGAAGTCGGCGCGAAACCCGCCGCTCTCATAGCCGAGGGCAGCCACGAAGCGCTTCATGTCCAACAGCGAAAAGCCCCGCCGCTCGACGATCTTTTCCGCCTCGCCGAAACGCAATAGCCCCTCCATCACCTGGCGTTCTTCGAGGTTGCGGCCCAGGTAGTAGTCGAGCAGGGTGGTCAATGCCGCCGAGCCGCAGCTGTAGTCGTAGGCCTGGCGGATCACATTGCGGAACTGCAGCTGGCTCATCGGCTCCAGCACCACCGACTCGCGCACCGGGACGGTCCCGTTCAGCGCCTGGGTAATGTTCACCGTGCCTTGCTGCTGCGGCTTGGTTTCCACCGCCTCGGTGAAACCGAACACGCCGATCAGGCTGCCCACGAGGATTTCGATCATGCCGTCCGCCCAGATCCCGCCCGCCGAGGAGAACCCCGCCGACCCGGCGGGGCTTTCCGGTCGGGCAACCGAACTCAGTGACCCCAGACCTTGACGGTACTGCCGGCCATGTTCAGGTCGTTGATGGCCAGGGAGCCCAGGCTGGCGGCGCTGCTGTTACCCACCTTGATGGCGCCGACTTCCAGCTGGCCGGTCATCTCCGGCAGGCTGATCTGCAGCTGCTGGGTACCGCTGCTGTTGGTGACCACATCGACCATCAGCGGGTTGTCGTCGGAAATGTCGAAGCCGTCGAAGGACACGGTTTCCATGCGCAGCGAACCGCCGTTGGTATCGCCGTCGGTGTAGACGATGCTGCCGATGGAGCCGTTGAAGCTACCGGAAATGCTGATTCCGTCCTGACCGGTTACGCCGGCCAGCGCGGCATCGTCCATCGCTTTCAGATCGGCCTGGGCCAGGAGCGGAGCGGTCAGCAGAGCAGCAAGCGCCAGTTGGTTGAGTCTTTTCATTCTTCTTATCTCCAAAAGATCACAGGTGGGTTACCCCGGGGTGCCGCCGCAGACTCCTGTCTCCGGCAGTGGGACCGGCTCGCGCCGATCTCCAGGCCCGACGCTGCTTCCCTAGTCGCGTCGGACATGGATTCGTGAAGCCCCTGGCTTCGCGTCCTGTGAACAAGCTACTGGCCACCCTCTCGCCTGCCAGCCCATCCAACGGATGGAGCGGAACGGCAGCGCTGCGGAGGCTTTACTTCAGGCCTCGCTGAGCAAGCCGAGACTTTTCCCCTTCAAGACCGCTTGCGTGCGGCTGCGTACTCCCAACTTGGCGAACAGGTTGTGCAGGTGCCACTTGATGGTGGCTTCCGAGAGATGCACCGCCTGGGCGATGTCGCGGTTCGACAACCCCGCCGCCACGAACCGCAGGATCTCCCGCTCACGATGGCTAACGTCTTGATTTTCTTCGAATGTATCCGGGTCGACGGCGAGCCGCCGGCACTGCTCGCGAAGCATCTCCGCGACACCCTGCCAGGTTCCCGCGCGCCTGGGTTCGGCAGCGCGCCAGGCATCCCAGAGCGGCAGCAGCCACAGCGCATCGTCCAGGAACAGGCGCCGATAGCCACTGGCCCAGGCCTCTTCCAATGTGGACCGGAACAGGGCGAAGGCTTTTTCGCTGTTACCGCGCCGCCAATACGCTACAGAGAGTAACAAGGACAGACGCAAACGCCGGTCGCGCTGCACTTCCGCCGCCTGTTTGCTCACGCAGGCCTCCAGCATGGCCTGCGCTTTGTCGGCGCGCCGCTCGCTCAAGGCCAACCGGGCTTCCGCCAGCACCTGCGCGGCATGCGCATCGGGATAGCGCCCTGCCGAAAGACCGGCGAGATGACGTTCCAGTTGCAGGCAAATGCGCTCGGCCTCGTTCGGTCGCCGCATCCAGAGCAGGAACTGCACTTTGCAACTCATGCCCAGGGCGAAGACCCGTTCGTAGCCGGGTCCTTGCAGGCTGGCCAGCCATTCGTCCAACTGGGCCAGGCCCTGCTCCGGTTCGCCGGCGAAGAAACGCGCCCGCGCCATGACCAGATGGCCCCGGCTGATCAACTCCACTGGGGTCGCTACGTCGCGCCAGGTGGTCGCCAAGGGCAACTCAGCGAGGATCGCGGCATGGCGATCCTGCTCGTAGAGCAGATCGGCATAGGCCAACGCCAAGGGGCCGCCGACCCGGCTGCGCCGGCCGAACACGCGCTCGACCCGGTTGCGCGCCAGTTCGGCGATGGAGCGTCCGCGCTCGAGATCGCCCCGCTCCTTGCAGATCAGCGCTTCGATCAGGCTGGTCATCGCGTGCAGGTATTCGCTGTCCACCTGGCGCAGGCAGTGGCGCGCAGTGGCGATGGCCTTCTCGGCGTCGCCGAAATCGCCGAGCAAGGCATGCGCCGCCGCCTGCACACAGGCCAGGCTGGCACGGAACACCGGCTGGTTGTCCGGCGCGATGCTCAGCCAGTGCCGGGCAACCTTGAGGCAGCTCTCCAGCTTGTCCTGATAGAGCAGCACCAGCGCCTTGAGCACCTGCACAGCCGCCAGCAACTCGGCAAGGCCGAAGTGGAGAACGGTGCCGCGCCCTTGCAGCAGCCGCGTGCTCACTTCCTCGATCAATGCCTCGGCCTCGGCGAACTTCTGCTCGAACGCCAGTTGCCAGGCATAGAAAATCTGGAACACCGGATGTTCCTGGATCACCTCGGCAGGCACGCCCTTGAGCATGGCGAGGATGCTGTACACCCGGTTGCCGGCGATCAGGTGAGCCCCCTGGCGCTCCAGCAGTTCGGCGGCAAACCGGTAATCGCGGGCACGCAACGAATAGCGGATCGCCCGTTCCGGCAGATCGCGGCTCTCGCACCAGCGCGCTGCGGCATGCAACAGCGCGCTGCTGTCGCCGCGGCGAGCCAGGCGCCCCTGGAGGAACTCGGCGAACAGGTGGTGGTAGCGGAACCACTCGCCCTGGTCATCCAGCGGGATCACGAACAATTGCTCGCCCTGCAGGCGCATCAGCATGTCCAGGCCATCGCGGCGACCGGTGAGTGCGTTGCATAGGTCGGCGCAAAACTCATCCAGTACCGAAGTCTGGTCGAGGAACTGCTGCAACGGCTCCGGCAGGCTGTCGAGCACATCTTCGGCAAGGTAGTCGGCAATGTTCCGCTCGGTACCGGACAGGCCGGCGAGAAACGCAGCCCGGTCCGGGTGCCGGGCCATGGCCAAGGAGGCGAGATGCAGCGCGGTGATCCAGCCCTCGGTGCGCGCCTGGAGCTGGTCCAGCTCGGACTCGCTCAACGGCAGTTGCTTGATGTCGCGGAAGTAGGCTTCGGTTTCCTCGCGGGTCAGGCGCAAGTCCTCGCCCTTCAGCCAGAAAGCCCAGGGTTCGTCGGCGAGAAAACGCGGCTGGTAGCGCGTGCTGGTGACCAGATGGACATTGGCCGGCAAATGCTCCACCAGGTAGCGCGTCGCCTGGCCGAGCGCCGGGTGGCGGATGCGGTGGAAGTCGTCGAACACCAGGTACAGCTCGCTCTCCAGCCGTTTGAGATCAGCCAGGAAGGAGTCGATCACTGCCTCCACCGGCCAGCTCACGTCACCCTGGAGCATGGCGCTGGTACTGCTGCCGAAGCCCGGAACCACCGCCTCGATGGCCGCCACCACGTATTGCAGCAAGCGCTGCGGCTCGCTGTCGCTCTCGTCGCAGGACAACCAGGCCACCTGCGCTCCCGCACCCTGCAAGCGCAAACGGAATTGGGCGAGCACCGTGCTCTTGCCGTAGCCGGCCGGCGCGCTCAACACCAGCAGGCGGCGGTCGCGTTCGTTGAACAATCGCTCGATCAGCGCGCCCCGGGGCAATAACGGACGCCCGCTGGCCTCCGCCGGGAAAAGCTTGGTGCGCAACAGGGGGACACGACGAAACGGAGCAGAAGACTGGACGCTCATTGCAGCAGACTCAGCTCGCGGGCACGCCGGATGGCTTGCGTCCGGTTACGCACCTTGAGCTTTTCGTAGATGTTATGCAGATGCCATTTGACCGTTCCCAACGCCAGCGCAAGCTGCTGGCCGATTTCCTCGTTGGAAAGGCCCTTGGCGGCCAGGCAGATGACTTCGCGCTCGCGGTCGGTCAGCCCCTCTTCGAGGACCTCCAGGGACTGCCGCGCCGCCTGGCCGGGCCAGACCGCCAGAAGACTGCGAATGAAGCCCAGCAGCGCCGGTTGCCGCTCCGACGCCTCGAGCTGCTGCAAGAGCAGGCGGATCGCCTCGCCCTCCTCGATGAACAGGCTGCGCACGCCTTCGCGTTCGGCACCGACCAGACATTGCACCAGTAGCGACTGCGCCCGCTCCAGATAGCCCAGACGCTGGTAGCTGAGGGCGGCCAGCAGGTCGAGGCGGAGCTGCTGCAAGCCGTGCCAGTTCGGCTGTAGCAGGCCGCGCAACTGAGCGATTTCATGCAGGGCTTCGCTGTAATGACCGCGCGCCTGTTGCAGGCGGACACGCACCAACCCCTGCATCCAGAGCACCGGATTGAAGGCGCGCTGGCTGTAATTGGCGCCCAGCTTGGCCCAGTCCACACTCTTCAGCCGCTGCTCGGCCCGCTTGACCCGATCGACCGCCGGCTCCTGGAGGATCAGGGCGATCTCATCGCCCACCGCCTGCACATAGAAGCGCCAGGACTGGTTGCGCGCCGCCAGGTTCTGCATGCCCACCAGGGTCGCCAATGCCTCCTTGGTGTTGCCGCGCATGCGTTGGATACGCGCCAGGCACAGCATGCCGCGGGCGTAGATGTCGATCGGGTTGATCACATCCACCCGGCTCAGCGCCCAGGCCAGGCGCTCTTCGAGCCCGTCCAGGCGGGTCTGGTGGTAAGCGATCAGCGACTCGGTGATAGCCGGCAGGGCCAGCGCCCGTGAGCGCTCGTCGAACCAGGGGATGACCTGGGCACGCAACTGGTCGAACAGCAATTGCGCCCGCTTCACCTCCCCCTGCTCCAGCGCCAGGAAGATCTCCACCTGGGCCAGCTGCATATCGAGGAAACGTCCTTCGAGGAAGTGATTGCGCTGCTGCGCCAACCCCAGCAGGCGCCGGGCCTGCTCCGGTTGCGCCAGCATCACCTGGGCCAGCGCGCCGATGATCAGCACGGCCACTTCGAGAAAGGCACTGTGCTGCCCCAACTGCCCCTCGACCCGGCGGGCCAAGCCAACGCAGAGTTCCAAGTCGTCCTTCTGCAAGGCAATCACGCCCTTTACGGTCAGGGCGGCCAGGTAATTGTCGTTCAAGGGGCTGTTGGCCCGGGCATCGCCCCAGCGCGTCAGCAACTCGTCGAGTATGCGGTTGGCTTCAGGCAGTGCCAGTTCGGACGCGCGCTGCCAGACATCGGCCAGTACCAGGATCGGAAAGCGCTCGGCGATGGCGTCCGGGACCTTCTGCCGCCACCGGTAGATGGCACCGAGCTGGCCACGGTTGACCAGTTCCAGGCCACAGCCATCCACCAGCGCCGCGAGCATTTCCGGATCTTCCGCCAGGCAGGCATGCTGGATCGCCAGGTTCTGCATGTGGTGGTTGGTGAACCAGAGACTGGCATTGAAATGCAGCTGCTGAAAACGCTCCGGATCGCGGTCCTTGAGCCGGGCACGGAGAAAGTCGGCGAACAGGTTATGGAAGCGATACCACTGCCGTTCCCGGTCCAGCGGCATCAGAAACAACTGCATGGCTTCCAGTTGTTCCAGCAATTGCTGGCCGTCATGCCGTCCGGTCAGGGCATTCGCCAGGTCGCCACTGAGCTGGCTGGCCACACCCAGGTTGAGCAGGGTTTCCTGCAGGTCGAGAGGAAGCTGCTCGAACACCCCGCGCAACAAATAATCGCCGACGGCAGCCTGGTTGCCGATCAGCTCCACCATCTGCCGGGAAGCCTGGGGCTGGTGACGCAGCCAGAGGCTGGCCAGGTGAACGCCTACCAGCCACCCCTCGGTGTGGCCATAGAGTGCCGCCAGCGATGCCTCGTCCAGCGTCAGACCGCAGCGATCCAGGTAGTCGCGGGTTTCCGCTTCGGTCAGTCGCAGCTCCTCGGGGCCGATTTCCAGAAGCAACCCCTTGGCGCGCCAGGTAGCCAGGTTCAGCGGCGGCTGGACGCGGCTACCCACGGCCAGGGTAAAACCCGCCGGCGCCAGCTTGACCAGCCGATTGAGAGCGCTGAACAGCTCGGCATCCTGGATCAGGTTCAGATCGTCGAGCACCAGCAGCAAGGGCACGTCATGCTGGGCAAGGTCCGCCAGCAGACTCTCCATCACGGCCGCCACCGGCACTCGCATGGTGTTTTGCAGATAGCGCCGGGCATCCTCGCCCAGTCCCGGAATCGCCCGTTCCAAGGCCTGGATCAGTTGGTGGAAAAACCGGGAAGGATCGTCATCGTCCGGCCCGAGCGATACCCAGGCCACCGCATCGCCGGCCGCCCGGCGCGATTCGGCCATGGCGGCGAGCGCCGTGGTCTTGCCGAAACCGGCGGGGGCTAGAAACAGCAGGAGCCTGGCGTGGGGATGGGCAGCCAGGGCGGCTTGCACCATAGGACGGGGCAGGTAGTCGGCGGCAACCTGTGGAGGTGTGAGTTTCGAGCGCAACAAGCTGCCCGCGGCTGGATCGGAAACTACGTCCACGGCCTGTATCCCTTCATCGTTATCGTTGTGGTACGGAGACGTGTCTCCGTGGGACCTGCTCATACTAATCAGCGCCCTATCCTCGCGTAAACCCAGGCCACGGCTCTAGGATGAACAGTCACGGCGATCTACAATCGCCTCCCGCGCACAGCCGACCTCCAGCATGCCGACCTGCTTCGTTCACCCACTGCCCTATCGAGCCGACCCCGCCGACTACTTCGCCGCCATCCGCCACGCGCCAGGCGCCGTGTTGCTGGATGCCGGGCGACCGCTGGCCGAGCGTGGACGCTATGACCTAATCAGTGCCTGGCCATTGGCTGAGCTGGCAGCCGCACCCGACGAATCGGCCAAGGATTTTTTCGACCGTCTACGCAGCGGCCTTGCCCTGCTCGGCCCGGCCGAGGCACCGGCGGAGTGCGAACTGCCGTTCACTGGCGGGCTGATCGGCTATCTGGCCTATGACTTTGGCCGCCGCCTGGAGCCCATGCCGCAGCAGGCGGTGGACGACCTCGCCCTGCCGGACGCCCGTTTCGGCGTCTATGCCTGGGCCTTGGTCAGCGACCACCAGCACCAGACCAGTCAACTGGTTTGCCATCCACAGCTCGCCGAGAGCGAACGCCAGCATCTGCTGACGCTTTTCGCCGAACCTAGGGAAGCGTCCGAGGCCAATGCATTCCACCTGTCGGCACCGTTCCAGGCGGATATCGACGAGCACCGCTACCGGCAAGCCATCGAGCGCATCCAGGCCTACATCCAGGCCGGTGACTGCTATCAGGTGAACTTCGCCCAGCGTTTCCGTGCGCCCTGCCAGGGCGATCCCTGGCTGGCCTACCGGGCGCTGCGGGCGGCCTGCCCTACGCCGTTCGCCGGCTACCAGGCCCTGGGCGACGGTGGCGCTATCCTCAGTTTGTCGCCGGAACGCTTCCTGCGGCTGAGCCAGGGGCACGTGGAAACCCGTCCGATCAAGGGCACCCGCCCGCGCGGGCGCAACGCCGAGGAAGACAAGGCGCAGGCCGAAGACCTGCTGGGCAGCCGCAAGGACCGTGCGGAGAACCTGATGATCGTCGACCTGCTGCGCAACGACCTGGGGCGCAGTTGCCGGATCGGCTCGGTCCGGGTGCCGGAACTGTTCGCCCTGGAGAGCTATCCCAATGTCCACCACCTGGTCAGCAGCGTCAGCGGCGAACTGGCGGGCGGCAAGGATGCGCTGGATCTGATCGCCGGCAGCTTCCCCGGCGGCTCCATCACCGGCGCCCCGAAGATCCGCGCCATGCAGATCATCGACGAACTGGAGCCGACCCGCCGTGCGATCTACTGCGGCTCTCTGCTCTATCTGGACGTACGGGGAGAAATGGACAGCTCCATCACCATCCGCACCTTGCTGGTGAAGGACGGACAGGTCTGCTGCTGGGGCGGAGGCGGCATCGTTGCCGATTCGGACTGGCGATCCGAGTATCAGGAATCGATCACCAAGGTGAAGGTATTGCTGGAGACGCTGGAAAGGCTCTAGCCACGAGCGCGCCAGGCGCTCGGGTTAGCCAGGGGTGCAGCCTCAGAGGCTGAGCTTGCGGTTCGATGCCTTGATGAATTCGCGCTTGAGGTCTTCGTAGGTGTGCACCGCCGGGAACTGCGGGAACTCGCGGATCACGTTCTCCGGCGCGTGGAACAGGATTCCCGCGTGAGCCTCGGAGAGCATGCTGGTGTCGTTGTAGGAGTCGCCGGCCGCAATCACACGGTAGTACAGGCTCTTGAAGGCAATTACCGACTGGCGCTTGGGGTCCTTCTGGCGCAACTGGTAATCCACCACCCGATTCGTGTCATCCACCACCAACTTGTGGCAAAGCAGCGTGGGGAAGCCCAACTGGCGCATCAGCGGTTGGGAGAACTCGTAGAAGGTGTCCGAGAGAATGACCACCTGGAAGCGCTCGCGCAGCCAGTCGACGAACTCCACCGCGCCATCCAGGGGCTTGAGGGTGGCGATCACGGCCTGGATGTCCGACAGCTTCAACCCATGCTCGTCGAGGATGCGCAGGCGTTGCTTCATCAGCACGTCGTAGTCGGGAATATCCCGGGTGGTGGCCTTGAGCGCATCGATGCCAGTTTTTTCCGCGAAGGCGATCCAGATTTCCGGCACCAACACGCCTTCCAGGTCGAGACAGGCGATTTCCACGGGACACTCCTCGAAAACAAAGGTTGAAGGAGGCGGCACTCTAGCGGCTCGCCTGGCGGCACGCAACGCAACTGCTTATAACCGGAACGAAGGAAAGCGAGCCGAGTCGTTATTTAGATGCATATCCCCTTTTTGCTACCATCCGCGCCTCAGAGCGCGTGCAGCGCCATACCGAGGAAGCCTGCCTGATGAGCCATCCCTTCGACGTCGCGGAACTCGCCGCGACTTACGCCAGCAAGTCCCCCCAAGACATCCTCAAGCTCGCCCTCGAACATTTCGGCGACGACCTGTGGATTTCCTTCAGCGGTGCCGAGGATGTGGTGCTGGTGGACATGGCCTGGAAACTGAACAAGAACGTCAAGGTGTTCAGCCTGGACACCGGCCGTCTGCACCCGGAAACCTACCGCTTCATCGACCAGGTCCGCGAGCATTACGGCATCGCCATCGAGGTGCTCTCCCCCGATCCGCGCCTGCTCGAACCCCTGGTCAAGGAAAAGGGTCTGTTCAGCTTCTACAAGGATGGCCACGGCGAATGCTGCGGCATCCGCAAGATCGAACCGCTCAAGCGCAAGCTCTCCACCGTGCGCGCCTGGGCCACCGGCCAGCGTCGAGACCAGAGCCCCGGCACCCGTAGCCAGGTGGCCGCACTGGAAATCGACACTGCTTTCTCCACCCCGGAAAAGCCGCTATACAAGTTCAACCCGCTCGCACAGATGACCAGCGAGGAAGTCTGGGCCTACATCCGCATGCTGGAGATTCCGTACAACCCGCTGCACGAGCGCGGATTCATCAGTATCGGCTGCGAGCCCTGCACCCGCCCGGTGCTGCCCAACCAGCACGAGCGCGAAGGCCGCTGGTGGTGGGAAGAAGCCACGCAGAAGGAATGCGGCCTGCACGCCGGCAATCTGATCGCGAAGAACTGATGCGCCTGCGGGAGCGGATTTCCTCCGCTCCCGCAGTACAGGGACAAGGCATCAATAGGTCGGCAGTTCGACGTCCTGGAACAGCTCGTCCATCTCGGCCTTGTTGTGGCATTGCACAGCCTTGGCCAGGACATCCCGCGTCAGGTGCGGGGCGAACTTCTCGATGAAGTCGCACATGAAGCCGCGCAGGAAAGTACCGCGACGGAAGCCGATCTTGGTCACGCTGGCCTCGAACAGCTCACTGGCATCCAGAACCACCAGGTCGGTATCCAGCTTCGGGTCCACCGCCATCCGGGCCACGATCCCCACGCCCAGCCCCAGCCTCACGTAGGTCTTGATCACGTCGGCATCGGCCGCGGTGAACACCACCTTGGGCGTCAGTCCGCGATGATTGAAGGCTTCGTCCAGCTTCGAGCGGCCGGTGAAACCGAACACGTAGGTGACGATCGGGTGCTCGGCCAGTGCCTCCAGGGTCAGCTTCGGCAACTTCGCCAGCGGATGCCCCTGGGGAACGATTACGCAACGGTTCCAGCGATAGCACGGCATCATCACCAGATCGCCGAACAACTCCAGTGCCTCGGTGGCAATGGCGAAGTCCACGGTGCCGTCGGCCGCCATCTCGGCGATCTGCATGGGCGTTCCCTGGTGCATGTGCAACGCCACATCCGGATATTGCTTGATGAAACCGCTGATTACCGGCGGCAAGGCGTAGCGTGCCTGGGTATGGGTGGTGGCGATGGACAGCGTGCCCTTCTTCTCGTTGGAGAATTCCTGGGCGATCTGCTTGATGCTCTCGACCTTGCGCAGGATTTCCCCGGCCGTCGTGATGATCCGCTCCCCGGCCGGCGTGACGCGGGTCAGGTGCTTGCCGCTGCGGGCGAACACTTCCACCCCCAGCTCATCCTCCAGCAGACGGATCTGCTTGCTGATGCCCGGCTGCGAGGTATAGAGACTTTGGGCGGTAGCCGAAACATTGAGGTCGTGATGCGCCACTTCCCAGATGTAGCGCAATTGCTGGAGCTTCATAGAAATCCCTCGAAAGCGGGTCGACGACGCCTCGATACGCGACGTTCTTTATAACCATATTCAATGGTTCAAAGCATAAACTAGACCTATATCCACAGTCTTGCATGTCGTTTCGTCCAATCCTTGCGAAGGACGGCAGCCGATGCGTCGATCAGGTCGCATGAGTCACACACGCACAGGCAAAAATGGACGTTTCTTTCCCCCCTCGGACGCACCCGCATCCAGCGCCTCGATCAGGCGGCTCGTCAGATAAGCGGATCTAGAGTTCGCCGCGGCCGCGATGCTGCAGCATCGGCACCAGATAGACCGGAACCTCCGACAACTGCACCAGCCGCGCCGCCGTACGCCCCAACGGCGTATCGAGCGCGGTGCCATGGCTGTGACTGCCTACGACCAGCAGATCGACGGCGAGTTTCTGCGCTTCGTCGAGAATCACCAACGGCGGGTCCCCCTGCACCACCCGCACCGCGCGGATCACGGGCAAGTCCTGCTGAGCCTCCCCCAGTTCGTCGCGGAACCCCTCCAGTACCCGCTGTTCGATGCTCGCCATCACGGTCCCGAGCCCTTGGGTACGCAGCTCCTTGAGGGTCTTTTCGTCCAGGTAGGTCTGCAGCACCGACTCGGCGAACAACCCCATGGGTTCGACGGCATGTATCACATACAGCTCTGCCTTGAATGCCTGGGCCAGAGCCAAGGCATGTTGCAGAACGTAAGGCGCGTAAAGACCAAGGTCGGTGGCGTATAGAATGGAACGGATCATGCGGCCTCCTCTACTGCCCATCCGGCGGGGCCTCGCTTGAGCTTAGCAGTGCCGGGGACGAAGAGGCGGCGGCTGCGACAATGGGGACGGCAGATTCGCCAACCGCATCTCCGAGCACCCGTGCGGGAAGACACAAGCGAGCCCTCGTGCAGGCTCGCTGGCCATGGAAGAACTTCGGGACCGCGGGCAGCGGCACCCGCTCAGCCGGATTGACGCATGTCGAGGAAGCGCAAGGCCCGATACAGCATCCGCATCCTGGGCAGCTCGCACTCGGCCTGGGCCGCGGCCGCCAAAGGGGCCGCATAGATGGCTTCCAGCTCCATCGGCCGCGCTTGAACGAAATCGTGGTACATGCTCGGCAGGTAGTCCGGCATACGGTCGGTCGCGGCCAGCAACTTGCCAGCGAACCCCTCCGGCAATACATGACCGCAGGCAGCGGCACCCTGCACCACCTCCTCCATCAACGCCTCGATCAAGGCCCGGCTGTCCGGGTTGCCCATCAGGGCGGTGGTACCCGCGTTCAGCAACACCGACAGCCCGTTGTAGGGTACGTTCCAGACCAGCTTCTGCCAGCGCGCCTGATCCAGCGACGCCATGGCCGACGAATCCAGCCCGGCGGCCCGGAACAGAGCAGCCCCTTCCTCGACGATTGCCTGACGCTGTGCCGAATCGGCGGCCGGACCGGAGTGATATCCCAGGTTGACCGCACCCAACGCCTGGTGCTCGATCACCCCGGGCGCCGAGCGATGAACGCAGATGAAACAGAGCCCGCCCAGAAGATGCAGCGAGTCCGGCAAAGCCGGCCGTAACGCATCTTCGACTGCCAGGCCATTCTGCATCAGCACCACTTTCGCCCCCGGTGCAGCGGCCTGGACGATGGCCGGCACCAGCGCGGCATTGCTGGTGGTCTTCGCGCCGACCAGGAGCCAATCGCAAGGCGGCATCTCGGCCGCATCGCGATAGGCCTGCACCGGATGCAGGGCCAGAGCGCCATGCACGGCGCTGTTGAGCTGAAGGCCGCGCTCAACCACCGGTGCGAACTCGCTGCGCAACAGAAAATGCACGTCGAAGCCGGCACGGGCCAGCATCACGCCATAAAAGCCGCCGATCGCACCGGTGCCGATGATACCGATGCGGGGACGCGGGACTTCAGACATCAAGGGAGCTCCTCTGCAGGACGATTCAAGGCCTCGGCCAGGGCGGTGGTGAGATCGATAGCGGTCAGGCGCGCATGCACCGCGCCGAAAAACCGACTATCACAGACGACGAACAAGGCCGGCAAATGGAAAACCTCATAGCGCTGCACCAGCCCGCCATTGCTGCCGGCATCCACCCAGCACACGCGATCGACCGGCAGGCTCATCCCCGGCAGCTCGCGACGCGCCCACCGGCAGCTGGAACAGCCTATGCTGGTAAAAATCAGCAAGGTAACTCCGGGGAACGCCAGGAGCGAGTGGTCGGCGTCGAAGTCCGTCAGTTCCAGTTCGGGAAGTCTGCTTCTCAGAGATGATGTCATTTCGATCCGATACGAGGTCCGTTCATGCGTCGTTTCTTGCGCCACCCATCCGAGATGCCGGTCGAACTCGTCCTGGGCGAGCAGACCCTCCTGCCGAGCCAGCGCCTGCACAATATCAGCCTTGGAGGCGTAGCCTGTAATTCCTCTTGCGATTTTCCGCCGGGCACGTCGATCGAATTGCGGATTCCCCTGCTCGGCGACGACGCCCACTACGCCGGCGTGGTCGCCTGGTGTCGCAAACAGGAGGCGGACTATCTGATCGGCATCGCCTTCGTCGACGAGGACAACCTGTTCCGCGCCCGGATGGTCGAGCAGATCTGCCACATCGAGCAATACCGGCGGCAACGGGAACAGGAGACAGGGCAAACCATTCCCATCGAGGCCTGTGCCCAGGAGTGGATTTCGCGCCATGCGGCGGATTTCGCTCCGGTATAGGACGATCCTTGGTTTTTTCCGCTGGTTATCCTGAAGGCCATTGTCGAGCCAGCCCCTAACGCGCTAAGGTTCCGCTTCCCCGCTGCGCCCATGAGAACGCTGTGCACCGCCGCACCGGGGCGCTGGCGGCCGGCACCCGTGACTGATGAGTAACACGATGGCTGATTTACCGATCGATGACCTTAACGTTGCCTCCAACGAGACCCTGATCACGCCGGAGCAGCTCAAGCGTGAAATCCCGCTCACCGAGGCAGCCCGCCGCACCGTGGCCCATGGCCGCGAGGTGATTCGCAACATTCTCGACGGCAAGGACCACCGCCTGTTCGTGGTGGTAGGCCCCTGCTCTATCCATGACATCAAGGCAGCGCACGAATACGCCGAGCGCCTCAAGGTCCTGGCCGCCGAAGTGTCCGATAGCCTGTTCCTGGTGATGCGCGTGTATTTCGAAAAGCCGCGGACCACCGTAGGCTGGAAAGGCCTGATCAACGACCCCTACCTGGACGACTCGTTCAAGATCCAGGACGGCCTGCACATCGGCCGCCAACTTCTGCGCGACTTGGCCGAAATGGGCCTGCCGACCGCCACCGAAGCCCTCGACCCGATCTCCCCGCAATACCTGCAGGACCTGATCAGCTGGTCGGCCATCGGCGCACGCACCACCGAATCCCAGACCCACCGCGAAATGGCGTCCGGTCTCTCCTCCGCCGTCGGCTTCAAGAATGGCACCGACGGCAGCCTGACCGTGGCGATCAACGCCCTGCAGTCGGTTTCCAGCCCGCACCGTTTCCTCGGCATCAACCAGGAAGGCGGCGTCTCCATCGTCACCACCAAGGGCAACCCCTATGGCCACGTGGTACTGCGCGGCGGCAACGGCAAGCCGAACTACGACTCGGTCAGTGTCGCAGTCTGCGAACAGGAGCTGACCAAGGCCGGTATTCGCCCGAACGTCATGGTCGACTGCAGCCACGCCAACTCCAACAAGGACCCGGCTCTGCAGCCGCTGGTCATGGACAACGTGGCCAACCAGATTCTCGAAGGCAATCAGTCCATCGTCGGCCTGATGGTGGAAAGCCACCTGGGCTGGGGCAATCAGCCGATTCCCAAGGATCTGTGCAACCTCAAGTACGGCGTGTCGATCACCGATGCCTGTATCGACTGGGATACCACCGAGAAGACCCTGCTTGGCATGCACGCCAAGCTCAAGGATGTCCTGCCCAAGCGCCATCGCAGCTAAGTTCGCTGAAACGAAAAACGCCGGGCAATGCCCGGCGTTTTCATTTCCAACCTCGTTTCAGCTCTTGGCCAGGTGACGCTGGCGCCGCTCGAGATAACGCTCCACATAGGAGCACGACGGAATCACGGTATACCCCATACGCTCCGCATACCCCAGCGCATGCTCGGTCAGGGCTGCGGCGATACCACGGCCACGCAAGGCGTTTGGCACGAACGTGCGATAAATGTCCAACGTCTGTTTCCCCAGATCCATATAGGCCAGGTACGCTCGGTGACCCTCGACAGTGGTCTCGAACTGATGACCGACCAGGTCATGGTGAATGGACAACGCCTCGCTCATTACTTCTCCTCAACGATGCTCAGAACAGCACCCGCACCTTATCTATCTTTTCCAGACGAAGAAACATCTCCGCCGATCCCGTGCCAAATTGGACACTGAGGAACGCCTTGCCGTTCTCCACCTTGTGCAACACACCTTGGTAGTAGGCACCATCATAGGTTATGAATTGCAATCGCTTCCCAGCATATTCCGGCAAACTGGCCACGCTGACAAATTCATATTGCGGCGTGCTCGGGCGAGACGCATCCGCCGGTCGATCGGCGACCACCAACTCATCGGCCCGTTGGGGCTTGCGCGCATGCGGGTCGACCCAGGCGAAACCGATCGGTTCGACCACCTGCTGATTGACCAGTAACGTCGGCCTCAACATGCTCAGCACATCCTTCGCCTCGAAGAACTGCAAGCCATCCCAGGTCATGCCCTCACTGGGATTCAGTTCCAGACGCAGCGACTGCGGATCCTTCAAATAACCGGCATAGGCGTCCAGGAGCGGCTGGTCCAGCCCGATACGCTGGCTGCGCAACACACGATCGAACTGCTCGACCGCCGTCTTGAGGTAGACCTCGCTACTCTGCCCCATCTTGCCTGCACAGTACTCCTGTACCTTGCGCTGATACTGGTTGTCGTTCAATTCGAACGTGACACTCGAAAGATGCGGCGGATTGACGCGCAGATCACCCGGCTTCTCGGACATGTTCGAGAGTCCCAGGCTCAGCCGCAGTTCGCCCATGTCGCGCATGTCAGCCGTCATATTGAATGTCAGCTTCTGTGCACCAGGCTGGAACAGGTAGGAAAACTCGGCGTCGGTCTCGAACGTCCGGTAGCCCATGTCGAGCAATTCGCCGGTACCGATGTAGCGAACCTTGCCGCAGGCTACCTCGCTCATGGCAGTGAATACACTGCGCTCGGGCGGCGTATCGTACAACTGCTGCATGAAAGGCCCATGGACCTCCAGCTCGATTCCCTTGAACTTGACGGCCATTTGCTCGGGAAACTTGCCTTCGCCCAGCCGCTCCTTGAAGCGAAGCAATTCACCCAGGCCGTTGAACTTCAACTCAGCATGAGCGACCCGCACGCTATCGCGGAGCGCAGGCACGTTGATCTCGATCTTTTCCAGCCCGACCCGCCCATCGAACGACGAGGTGATGCCGCCGTAGCGGATATCCATAAAAGGTGAGAGCTGCTGGACGGCATCATTCACGATGCTGCGAACCGACAACCACAACGACAACTTGATCAACAGGGCGACGGCAATAGCCATCACCAAGCCCCACTTGATGATCTTCGACATGCGAGCGTCCTTGAACTTGTAATGATTTATCCGGATGGGCTGAAGACGCCAGCTTATCAGGCTGGCACCTGGCCAGTCACCAGCGGCGAGATGAGAGACCGGAACGTCCCCAGACGGTAAAAAGCGCCTGGCTTACTTGCACTTCTCTACCGCCACGCGTGCCTCCGAACGGACTAAGAGTTCCCCTCGGCGCACACTTAATTGGATGTTTTTTATACAAAAGAGCGACAACTTCCTTACCTTTCCCCGCCAACCCTAAAAAAAGATGTCTCTCTTGCATGGAGTCAGTTTACTTACTACAAGTTATGAGTACTATGTAGGCCGGCTAATTTCCCAGGCTTGGGAAATTGCTTTATATGGAAGTCCACCTTAAGGGGAACACGATGAACAACGTTCTGAAATTCTCTGCTCTGGCCCTGGCCGCCGTTCTGGCCACTGGTTGCAGCAGCATGTCCAAAGAAACCGAAGCACGTCTGACCGCTACCGAAGACGCTGCTGCCCGCGCTCAAGCTCGTGCTGACGAAGCCTACCGCAAGGCCGACGAAGCTCTGGCCGCTGCTCAGAAGGCTCAGCAGACCGCTGACGAAGCCAATGAGCGCGCTCTGCGCATGCTGGAAAAAGCCAGCCGCAAGTAATAGCCCCCGGGCTGAAAAAGCCGACCTTCGGGTCGGCTTTTTTATTGCCTGTCGATTTACAACCGGCCATAAAAAACCCGCCGGGCGTTGCCGCGCGGCGGGTCTTTTGTTTCCTGTCGATCAGAGTTCGACGGAAGCACTGCTAGCGACCGACGAGACGGGCACCGCGATCTCCACCGGCAAGCCGTCCTCAGCCGCTACCACTTCCCGAACCACTTCCCAATCCAGGTTCAGGTTGTTGGCCAATTCCTCGCGTTTGAGCAGGGCATTGATCACCGCCGTGTGCTTGTCCACGACGGAGGGCTGCCCCTGATCGTCCAGCGGAGCATGCGCCTCGAGATAGACCTTGTTGTTACTGATCCCGAACTTGTAGGGCTCGTTGATGATGCGTACAGGCGTGCCCACCGGCACCATCCCGGCCAGTTGCAGCACATTGTTGTTGAGCATGCGGAAGCAACCGTGGCTGACGCGCATGCCGATACCGAATTTCTTGTTCGAGCCGTGAATCAGGTAACCGGAGACCCCGAGGGAGAACTTGAACGGCCCGAGCGGGTTGTCCGGGCCTGGCGGCACTACCGTCGGCAACGGATCGCCGTCCGCTGCGTGCTCCTCGCGAATGGACTTGGGCGGATACCAAGCCGGATTCGGGGTCTTGGCCGTGATCTTGGTGTTGGCGATCGGCGAACCCCAACCTTCCCGGCCAATGCCCAGCGGGTAGGTATAAACCACGTCCCTGCCTTTCGGGAAATAATACAGCCGGTACTCGGCCAGATTGATCACGATGCCTTCACGCGGGCCCGGCGGCAGGATGTAACGGGTCGGCAGGATGATTTCGGTGCCCTCGCCCGGCAGCCAGGGATCGACCCCCGGGTTGGCGGCGACCATCTCCAGATAGCCCAGGTCGTTAGCCTGGCCGATATCGGCGAAGGTATCTTCGTATTTCGCCTTGATGACCTGGATTTGACCGACGATGTCCTCGCCCGGCGGTGGCAACGGCAGCTCCAGGGCTGCGACGGGTCCCGTCGCGAACAATGCAGCGAGCGACAGAGAGCAGGCGAAGGAGGCACGCGACAACATCCAGATTTCCTTGGCAAGGCTGATTTGTGAAGGAATCGAAATTGTACACTGCCGCGAGACGTACCGGGAGCACTCCCACGTCGGACTACATCGGCGCCTCGCCACGACGCTGGGCCTCAAGAACCTGGCGGCAGGCCGGACACAGCCGGCGATCCTGCAGACTCGCCCTGTCCACCCCCAGCCAGCGTGGTTGCGCCGGTAACAATCCGCCACACAATGTCCGATCGGCGTAGCCGCCCAGTTCGAGCTGGCGCGCCACCAGATGCAGGCGCGCCTCTCGGCAGGCGAACAAGTCCAACTGTTCGTCCGGCTCGATCAATCGATAGGCGAATAAAGACCAGGCGGGACGCGGCATCGAGGGCTCCAGGGCGGGGGCGCCACCTTAGCGGAAAGGCTTTCGACGGAAAAGCCTCAGAGCAGCGGCTCCAGCGTCGGCCAGACATTTTCGAGCAGACGGGACTGGGCGGCGACCGAGGGGTGGATGCCATCGGGCTGCATCATGCCTTCGACGCCGCCAACCCCCTCCAGGAAGAACGGCACCAGAGGTATCTGCTTTTCCTCGGCCAGATCGACGTAGACCTGAGAAAAGACCTTCGTATAGCGTGCACCGTAGTTCGGTGGCAGGCGCATCCCCAACAGCACGGCCCGCGCGCCTGTCGCCTGCACCCGCTCGATCATCGCCGCAAGATTCTGTTGCAATTGCCCTGGTGGCATTCCGCGCAACCCATCGTTGCCGCCCAGTTCGATGATCACCAGCCCGGGTCGATGCTCCGCAAGCAGCGCCGGCAGCCGCGCCAAGCCACCTGCGCTGGTGTCGCCACTGACCGATGCATTGATCACCCGGTGCTCGAAACCGCGCTCCCGGAGCCGCTCGTCGAGCTTGCGGACCCAGCCCTGGCTGGTTTCCAGGCCCAAAGCGGCGCTGATACTATCGCCGACGACCAGCAGCGTGTCCGCGGCCGCCCCCAGGCTCCAGAGCGACAGCAGCAATGCACCTCTCACCCACCACGCACGCATCGGATTCTCCATGAACCAAAGCATTCTCAGTGCGCGGAACCTTAACAAAGTGGTTCCCAGCGCGGAAGGCGAGCTGACCATCCTCCATGACCTCTGCCTCGAGCTGAATCGCGGCGACAGCCTGGCCATCGTCGGCAGCTCCGGGTCGGGAAAATCGACCCTGCTCGGCCTGCTCGCCGGCCTCGATGTACCCAGCGGTGGCAGTGTTTCCCTGGCCGGCCGCGACCTCGGCAGCCTGGACGAGGACCAGCGTGCCCGCGTCCGTGCCGAGCATGTCGGTTTCGTTTTCCAGTCCTTTCAGTTGCTCGACAGCCTCAGCGCCCTGGAGAACGTCATGCTGCCGCTGGAACTGGACGGCCGCCCCGACGCCCGCGAGCGAGCCAGCGAACTGCTCCGCCGGGTCGGTCTCGAGCAGCGTCTGTCGCACTACCCGCGCCAGCTCTCCGGGGGCGAGCAGCAGCGCGTCGCCATCGCCCGCGCCTTCGCCGCCGAGCCGGATGTTCTGTTCGCCGACGAGCCCACTGGGAACCTGGACAGCCATACCGGCGAGCGCATCAGCGACCTGCTCTTCGAGCTGAACCACGAGCGCGGCACCACCCTCGTCCTGGTCACGCACGACGAGCGTCTCGCCCATCGCTGCCACCGTCTGATCCGCCTGGAAGGCGGCCATCTGGTCGATCACGTGGAGCCCTGATGAACGGCCTGCCACTGTCCCGCCTGTGCTTGCTCGCCGCGCGCCAGTTGATTCGCGATACCCGCGCTGGCGAAATGCGCGTGCTGTTCTTCGCCCTGTTGGTCGCAGTGGCAGCCAGCACCGCCATCGGCTATTTCAGCGCCCGCTTGAACGGCGCCATGCTGATGCGGGCAACCGAATTCCTCGGGGCCGACCTGCTGCTCAGCGGCAGCTCTCTGGCACGGCCCGAGCAGATAGAAGCGGGCCAGCGGCTCGGCCTGGACCACGCACAGGTCGTCGAGTTTTCCAGCGTGATCGCTACGGATGAGGGCATCCAGCTATCCAGTGTGAAGGCGGCGGATGACGCCTATCCCCTGCGAGGCCAATTGAAGAGCGCCCCCGAACCCTACCAGCCCGAGGAACCCGGCGAAGGACCACGCCCCGGCGAAGCCTGGGCCGAGGCCCGCCTGTTCGCGGCGCTGAACCTGAAGGTCGGCGACACCATCGAGATCGGCGAAAAGCCACTGCGTCTGAGCCGGGTCTTGACCTACGAGCCGGATCGCGCCGGCGATTTCTACAGCCTGACACCTCGTGTACTGATGCACCTGGACGACTTGGCGGCCACCGGCGTGGTCCAGCCGGGCAGCCGGGTCCGCTACAAGGAACTCTGGCGAGGCACTCCCGAAGCCCTGGCAGCCTATCGCGAAGCGGTGAAGCCCGGGCTGGCAGCCAACCAGCGCCTGGAGGACGCTCGCGACGGTAATCGCCAGATCGGCGGTGCCCTGGGACGGGCCGAGCGCTACCTGAATCTCGCCAGCCTGGCCGCGGTCCTGTTGGCCGGTGTCGCCGTAGCCCTCTCCGCCAGCCGCTTCGCCAGCCGGCGATTCGACGCCAGCGCCCTGCTCCGTTGCCTCGGCCTCTCGCGTCGAGAAGCACTTGGCCTCTATGGCCTGCAGTTGGCACTCATCGGGCTGATCGCAAGCGCCTGCGGAGCCCTGCTCGGCTGGCTGGCCCAGTACGGCCTGTTCTATCTGCTTCGCGACCTGCTACCCGCCGACGTACCGGCCGGCGGCCTGCTTCCCGCCGTCGTCGGAATCGCCACTGGACTGGTCGCCCTTGGCGGCTTCGCCTTGCCGCCCCTGGCCGCCCTGGGCCGGGTACCGCCGCTGCGTGTCCTGCGCCGCGACGTGCTGCCGGTGCCACCGAGCACTTGGCTGGTCTACGGTACCGCCCTGCTCGCCCTCGGCCTGATCATGTGGCGCCTGAGCCTGGACCTGCCGCTGACCTTCGCCCTGCTCGGCGGTGGCCTCGTCGCCACGCTGATTCTCGGCGGTGGTCTACTGTTCGGTCTGCAGAGTCTGCGGCGCCTGCTCAAGCGTGCCGCACTGCCATGGCGTCTCGGGCTCGGCCAGTTGTTGCGTCACCCACTGGCAGCGGCGGGGCAATCCCTGGCCTTCGGCCTGATCCTGCTGGCTATGTCGCTGATCGTCCTGCTACGCAGCGAATTGCTGGACACCTGGCAGGACCAGTTGCCGGAGAACGCACCCAACCACTTCGCGCTCAACGTGCTGCCGGCCGACAAGGATGCCTTCGCCGCGCGCCTGAGCGAGATGTCCCCCCACCCGGCACCGCTCTATCCCGTCGTGCCGGGACGCCTGATCGCAATCAACGGCGAACCCGTCAAGGACCTCGTCAGCAAGGACTCCCGAGGCGAACGGGCGATCCGTCGCGACCTCAGTCTGACCTGGGCGGCCGAGCTGCCCGGCGACAATCGCCTCAGCGCCGGTAGCTGGTGGAATACCGCCCATGCCAGCGAGCTGCCCGGCGTCTCCGTGGAAAGCGAGCTGGCCGAAAGCCTCAAGCTCGAGCTGGGCGACCGGCTCAGCTTCAGCGTCGGCGGCCTGACCCGCGACGCCCAGGTCACCAGCCTGCGCGATGTGGAGTGGGACAGCTTCCAGCCGAACTTCTACATGGTCTTCGAACCGGGAACCCTACAGGACCTGCCGGCGACCTACTTGACCAGCTTCTACCTGCCACCCCGCCACGAGCGCGAACTGGTCGAACTGGCCCGGGCTTTCCCGGCCGTCACCCTGTTGCAGGTGGATGCGCTGCTGGCGCAACTGCGCAGCATCCTCACCCAGGTGACGTTGGCGATCGAGTACGTGCTGCTGTTCGTGCTCGCCGCGGGACTGGCCGTGCTCTTCGCCGGCCTGCAAGCCACCCTGGATGAGCGCATCCGCCAAGGCGCCCTGCTGCGCGCCTTGGGCGCCGAGCGCGCCCTTCTGGTCAAGGCGCGCCGAGCCGAGTTCGCCCTGCTCGGCGCGGCCAGCGGTCTGCTGGCCGCGCTGGGCTGCGAATTGATCAGCGCCCTGCTCTATCGCTATGCCTTCGACCTGAACTGGCAGCCGCATCCCTGGCTGTTGCTGTTGCCCCTGGTAGGAGCCCTGCTGATCGGCGGCGCTGGCGTGCTCGGCACCCGTCGTGCCTTGAATGCCAGTCCACTGACGGTCCTGCGCGAAGGCTGATAAGCCTCTCGCGCCTGATAGTTCAAGATCGGGCCGGGTTTGGTTACCCTTCCTCTCCGATTTCCTTTCCGTCATTCGCAAGCCATGAGTCGCTATCGTCCCCCTCGCTCCGCCGGTACCCCGTTGATCACCCCCGAAGGCGAAGCACGCCTGCGTGCCGAGCTGCATGAACTCTGGCACGTGCGCCGCCCCAAGGTGACTCAGGCGGTCAGCGAAGCCGCTGCCCAGGGCGACCGCTCGGAGAATGCCGAATACACCTATGGCAAGAAGATGCTGCGCGAGATCGACAGCCGGGTCCGCTTTCTCAGCAAACGCCTTGAAAACCTCAAGGTGGTCAACGAACGGCCAGCCGATCCGAACAAGGTCTACTTCGGCGCCTGGGTCACCCTGGAAGACGAAGACGGTAACGAATCGCGCTACCGCATCGTCGGGCCGGACGAACTGGATTTGAAACAGAACCTCATCAGCATCGATTCCCCCCTGGCCCGTGCATTGCTCGGCAAGACCCTCGACGCCGAAGTGCGGGTGCAAACCCCCACTGGCGAGAAGACCTGGTACCTGGTGGCTATCGAATACCCGCTCAGCGGCGGGTGATCAGCCCCTGCCGGGCGACACGGGTCAGTTCCCGGATCGAAGCGTCCAGCCGTTCGCGGCTGGGCGCCTGGATCACCGCGAGATCGAAGCTATCGCTGGCGAAACGTCCGAGCGAATCGTCGTCATGGGCGAAGTGGATCAGGAAGGTGCGCGGCTTGCCCCAGCGCTTCGGCCATCCATCCAGATAGCGCAGCAAGGTGGGCTGGTGGGAGCCGCCAAGGAGAATCCGGGGATTGCGATGCGTCAGCCCCGATGTGATAGGGGCCAGGCGAACGAGAGGTTGGGTGTGGGTCATACTTGGGTCTCCGCCTCGTGGTTCCGCTGGGCAGCGGTGGGAGGCGACACCGAACCAGCGCTTTAGCGGTATTTCGGGAAATCCCGGCGCCCCGCAAGTAGCTGTTTAAATCGGCGCATGGAGCGGAATCCTAGAGAAGCCCGCGTAATACTGTCAAGGCAGCCTTTCGACGACAAGGAACTGCCATGACGACGCCCTCCCTGCGCCTGTTCTTCGCCCTGCCGTGCCCCCTCGAACTGGCCCGCGCCATCGCGGACTGGCGCGACGCCCTGGAACTGGACGGCAAGCCGGTCGCCGCCGCCAACCTGCACCTGACCCTGGCCTTCCTCGGCAGTCAGCCGCGCGGCCGGGTCGACGAACTGAAGAGCCTGGCTTCCGCCTGTGCGACCGGTGCCTTCGCACTGCGCCTGGACCGCCTTGGATGCTGGCGCAACGGCCTGCTCCACCTGGATGCCAGCCATCCGCCCGAGGCGCTGTTGCAACTGGAGCGACAGCTTCGGCAGGCGCTGCTGGGTGCCGGCTTCGAGCCGGAACGCCGGCCTTTTCACGCTCATCTGACCTTGGCGCGCCGCTGCACCCGAATGCCTGCCGGCGTCATCCCAACCTTCGATTGGCTGGCCGATCGCTTCAGCCTGTTCGTCTCCGAAAACAGCCCCAAAGGCACCCACTACCGCACACTTGCCGACTGGCCGTTACGAGTTTCCGACACGATTTGACGTTTCAGCGCGTAACAGCAAGCCCTGCCGAGCATCGCCAACGAAGCGGACACATTCCCGCGCAAAGCCGTGCGCCAGAGCATCCCGCGCCGACCGAAGCGGAAATGGCATGGAAAATGCGCCACCCCATCGGCATCCGGAGTGATGCACGTGGCCTCGCAAGGATGCTTTTTCACTGCCGATTTCCTTTCTCGAGAGCATCTATGAAGAACAAGAAAACCCTGCTCGCCCTCTGCCTCGGCGCCGGCCTGGCCCTGTCCACCCAGACACAGGCGTTCTGGTTCGGTTCCAGCGGCTACACCCAGACCAAGTACCCCATCGTCCTGGCCCATGGCATGCTGGGTTTCGACAGCATCCTGGGCGTCGACTACTGGTACGGCATCCCATCCGCCCTGCGCCGCGATGGCGCCAGTGTCTACGTCACCGAAGTCAGTCAGCTGGACACGTCGGAAGCACGGGGCGAACAGTTGCTCGAGCAGGTCGAGGAAATCGTCGCGATCAGCGGCAAGCCGAAGGTCAACCTGATCGGCCACAGCCATGGCGGCCCGACCATCCGCTATGTCGCCGCCGTGCGCCCGGATCTGGTCGCCTCGATCACCAGTGTCGGCTCGCCGCACAAAGGCTCGGCCACCGCCGATTTCATCCGTCAGGTGCCGGAAGGCTCCGCCGGTGAAGCAGTGCTGGCCGGCATCGTCAATGGTCTCGGTGCGCTGATCAGCTTCCTGTCCAGCGGCGATCCGGGCGAGCAGAACGCCCTCGGCTCGCTGGAGTCGCTCAATAGCGAAGGCGCCGCCCGCTTCAATGCCAAGTTTCCCCAGGGCGTTCCCACCAGCGCCTGCGGCGAAGGGGCCTATCAGGTCAGCGGTGTGCGCTATTACTCCTGGAGCGGCACCAGCCCATTGACCAACATCCTCGACGTCAGCGACCTGATGCTCGGCGCTTCGTCCCTCACCTTCAACGGCGAAGACAACGATGGCCTGGTCGGTCGCTGCAGCTCCCACCTGGGCCAGGTGATCCGCGACAACTACCGGATGAACCACCTCGACGAGGTCAACCAGACCTTCGGCCTCACCAGCCTGTTCGAGACCGATCCGGTCACGGTCTATCGCCAGCACGCCAATCGCTTGAAGAACGCAGGCCTTTAAAGAGCGTCCAGCCGGGGCCGTTCGGCCCCGGCATCCCTCAGGAAGTATCCGTGAAAAAACTGCTGCTCCTGCCCCCTCTGGTTTTCGTCGGTTGCGTGGCCCTGGTTCTGGCCCTGCCACCGCCAGTTGCTACCACAGGGGCCAAGGCTCCCCAAGCCAACACCCCAACGACCACCATCCCCTCGCCCGCGCCGGCCGCGCCTCTCACCCCGGAGCGTGCCCTGGCCACGCCAAGCTCATTGGCGGGAACCCAGGTCGACGGCATCTTCCGTGTCGATGCCAATGGCGACCTGCTGATCAGCGAAGACATCCGGCGCATCTTCGATTACTTCCTCAGTTCGGTCGGCGAAGAATCGCTGGCCCGCAGCCTCGAGCGGCTACGGGCCTATATCGCCGGGCAACTGGAGCAGCCGGCTGAAGCCCAGGCCCTGGCACTGCTGGATCAATACCTGACCTACAAACGGGAACTGGTCCTGCTGGAGCGCAACCTGCCGCAACTGGCCGACCTGGAGGCCCTCCGCCATCGTGAACAGGCGGTGCAGGCACTACGGGCACGCCTGTTCAGCGATGAGGTTCGGCAAGCGTTCTTCTCCCGCGAAGAAGCCTACAACCGCTTCACCCTGGAACGCCTGGCCATTCAACAGGATGCCTCGCTCGATGCGGCGGGCAAGGCCGCCGCCGTCGATCGTCTGCGCGAAAGCCTGCCGGAAGAACTGCAAGCCAATGTTCTGCCGCAACTGCAGGCCGACTTGCGCAATCGAACCTCCGAATTGCGCGCCCAAGGCGCCTCCGCCGAACAGATTCGCCAATTGCGCCTGCAACTGGTGGGCGCGGACGCCACCCAGCGCCTGGAAGAGCTGGACCGCAAGCGGGACGCCTGGAAGCAACGGGTAAGGGCCTACAGCGAGGCCAAGGCGGAGATCGATGCCAATCCGGGACTCAGTGCCAGCGACAGGGAAGCCGCCATCCGACAACTGGCGGAGGACAGCTTCGACGAGCACGAGCGCTTGCGTCTGGACGCTGCTGAGCAATTGACCGTAGCGAAGGACGCAAACGGCGCTTAGCAGAAAGGGAATCGCGGCGAACGCACAAGGCGTCCGCCGCGAATAAGATCAGCGGAAGAATCAACCGGAGATGCGACGGTCCAGCGACAGCTTGCCAGCCCCCTCGATGAGCAGGGTGGCGCTGATCAGGGCGAGGATCATCGCGTACTCGAAGCCATTGGCGGTGATGAAGAAGCCATTGACCCAGTGCACGGTGAATATCGCCACCAGCATCGCCACGATCAATGCCGCAGCGGCCGGGCGCACCAACAAGCCCAGTACCAGTGCCAGGCCACCGAAGAATTCGGCGCTACCCGCCATCAGGGCCATCAGGTAGCCGGGCGTCAGGCCGATGCTTTCCATCCACTGCCCTACGCCAGCCAGGCCGTAGCCGCCGAACCAGCCGAACAGTTTCTGCGAGCCGTGCGCGGCGAACGTAAGGCCGGTCACGATACGCAGCAGCGCAATGCCATAGCCGGCTTGGGTAGAAGTGATGGACTTGATCAGGTTGTTCATTTTCGAATGCCGCCTCGGTTGGGGAAGATGGAGACAGCATAGATTATATTTTCGATATTATAATCGCGAAAAACGACTTATAACCATCGAAAAAACAGATATCAGCGACTTCTCCCCGCCGTCTGCGCTTGTGGCTCTAGCAAATACCTCTCGCGAGCATAGGCCAGGTAGTACTTATTGACGCTATTGACGTAGCTGACCACCCCCATGCCGACCTGCTCGGCGGCGACCCGTTCCACCTGGAAGAACCACTGGTTGGGATTGAGCCCGCGCCGACGCGCCTCGGCACGCAAGCCCTGGACTCGTTGCGGGCCCAAGTTGTAGGCGGCCAGGACGAACGCCATGCGCTCGCGCTCATTGAGCTGGGCGCTGGCGAAGAAATTACGTCGAATCGTCGCCAGGTACTTGGCGCCGGCCTGCACATTGCCGTCCAGGTTCTGGATGTTGCCCACCCCGACACTCCGCGCGGCGGACGGCGTGATCTGCATCAGCCCGGTAGCCCCACTGGCACCGCGCGCCGCTGGATTGAGGGTGGACTCCTTGAACGCCAGCGCGGCGAGGTTCAACCAATCGAATTCATGCTGCTCGGCATAGCGCTGCAGCACCGGGCGCACCTTTTCCAGACGCTGGCGGTCGCCCCGATTCAACGGGTAATGCACTTTGTAGAGGCGCCGGTAGGTGCGCTGGAACGCGCTGTCCAGATCGGCCGGACTGCGGTAGCCCTTGAGGAAGCGATCGACGCTGGCGCGCAGCATCGAGGCATCCCGGCGCATGAACCAGCTCATGTTGCCCTGGTTGCTCAGGACCAGATGACGTTCGATACGCAGTTTCGGCAGCACCTTGGCCCAACGCTCGGCGATGGGCTGCTCGACGGCAGTCATCGGGTAGATGCCCGCCTGGACCATTTCCAGCACATCTTCCACCGCCAGCGTCGGATCGACCCACTCGATCACGATGGGTGCCATTCTCCGCTGCGCCAACTGCTGGTTGACCACGCGTATCGCCTCGCCGGCCGCGCTCCCGGCAGGCAGCGCCAGGCTGCGTCCGGCCAGTTGTTCGAGACGCTGGTAGCGCCGGCTGCCCTGCCGGGAAACCAGCAGGAGCGGCACGTGCTCGCGAATCGCCGCGCTGGCGCTCAGGTCACGCCCCGCCTTGCCGCCGAACAACTCGCCGGGCGCGACCAGATCCCCCTCGCCACGCTGCAAGGCAGCGAGCAACTGATCCTTGGCCTTGGGAATGATTTTCAGGGTGAGGCTGCGGCCATCCCGCGCGTTGCGGTTCAAGTATTGCTCGAGCGCGCGCAGGCGATGGTATTCGATGCCGATGGCCTGCCCCTTGACCTCGCCGGAACTGTTGCGGCTCTGGTTGACCAGCACGCGCAAGACGCCGCTCCGGCGAATTTCCGCCAGGTCACGTACCGTGCCCGGCTGCTGCCAGGCCTCGGGCGGGCCGGCCACACGCGCGGCCGCCGCCACCGGAAGCAGCATCAGCAGGCAAAGCAAGAGCACCGAGGGTCGCGTCATCGAATCTCCAGGCCGGGCGCCAAGTGCGAATCCGACCGCCTAAGACAACTCGCCGGAGGCAATTTCCGGTTCGCAAGGGGCGCGGAGGTTCTCACAGCCCTCCTTCGGATGCCACCCCGACCCGACAGAACACCTTACCAAAACGTTACAACATCTTGTTTTGTAACAGCTTTTATAAAAAAAGCCCGGCTCTGCTATGCTGCCTAACCCGCCAGAGGTAGCACCATGCAACTCATCGACATCGGCGTCAATCTGACCCATCCGAGCTTCGACCAGGAGCGTGAGGCACTGCTCGTTCGTGCCTTCGAGGCCGGCGTTTGCCAGTTGGTGCTGACCGGCACCAGCCTCGACGAAAGCGAGCAGGCGCTCCGGCTCTGTCGGCAACTGGACGAAAGCGGCAAACGCCTGTTCAGCACCGCCGGCATCCATCCCCACGACGCCAGCCACTGGAATGCCGGTAGCGCCGGACAACTGCGTTCGCTGTTGAAGGAACCGGAAGTACGCGCCGTCGGCGAGTGCGGCCTGGACTTCAATCGCGACTTCTCCCCTCGCCAGCAGCAGGAAAAGGCCCTGGAGGAGCAGCTCGCGCTGGCGGCGGAGCTGCAGATGCCGGCCTTCCTTCACGAGCGCGATGCTGACCAGCGCCTGCTGGCCATCCTGCGCGACTACCGGGACCGCCTCCCGGCCGCGGTGGTGCACTGCTTCACCGGCGAGAAACGCGCCCTGTTCGGCTATCTCGATATGGACCTGCACATCGGTATCACCGGCTGGATCTGCGACGAGCGCCGCGGCACTCACCTGCATCCGCTGGTCCGCGAGATTCCCGCCGGGCGACTGATGCTGGAGAGCGACGCCCCCTACCTGCTGCCACGCAGCCTCAAGCCAAGGCCGAAGAACAACCGCAACGAACCCGCCTACCTGAGTGAAGTGCTGCGCGAAGTCGCCCATCATCGCCAGGAAACGCCGGAAGCCCTGGCCGCGCATACCACGGCCTGCGCCCGGCGTTTCTTCGGCCTGCCGGCGATCGACTGAGCCACGGCAAAATCTGCTTCGCGACGCTCAAGCAACCGTCCGCGCCGCCGTTAACCAGAATGGCGCCTTTGACGCGAATCAAAGGTAGACTGCCGTCCATGCGGCAATATGCCACCACTCTTGCAAAACGAACCGACATAGAAGAAAGCCATGGGCGACTGGATGCGCGACATTTCGCTGAAGTACAAGTTCTGGGCCGTCAACGCAGTAGCGTTCGTCACTACCCTGCTGCTGGTGCTCTACGCCATGCAGCTCGAACACCTCGCCCGGGTCGCCGATGCCCAGGCCACCGCCCAGGAGCGGGCCCGTCTGCTGACGGCCTGGCCAGCCGGGCAGCCCCTGCCCAGCGATGCGAACCTGCTGCGCTTCGCCAACGGCGAAACACCGAAACTCGCCAACGGTGCCGGCAATACCCTGAGCCGCGCCCGCGGCTGGGTCGAACTGGAGCATGACGGCCTGTTCGGCAGCGATCCGCTGATCGGCGCCCAGGTCATCGATCTCCCCGATGGGCAGCGCCTGGCCGTGCTGGCGCACGCTCCGAGCCTGATCCAGGTGTTCGCCACGCGCGCCTTCAATTACGCCGTGGCCGTCGGCATCCTGATGCTGATCCTGCTCGGTGCCTCCCAGTTGCTCATCCGCTTCCTGCTCACCCACCTGAATACCTTGAAGGACGTCATGCTCCATGTGGAGAAGAGTGGCGACCTGTCCGCCCGCGTGCCGCTGGACAGCCGCGACGAAGTCGGCCAGATGGCCAGCGCCTTCAATGCCATGCAGGCCGGTTACCAACGTGTCGTCGGCACCGTTGCGCAGGCGGCGACGCGCCTGGACGAAGGCGCCGCACGCCTGGCGACCAGCATGAACGATGTCCGCCACGGCATGCTCGGCCAGCAGAGCGAAACCGACCAGGCGGCCACTGCGATCAACGAGATGTCCGCGACCGTGCATCACATCGCCCAGCACACCGCGGATACCCGTGATCAATCGAAGAACGCCGACCAGTTGGCCGGTGCCGGGCAGCAAGTGGTCGGCCGCGTCGAGCAGTCCATCGCCGGGCTCTCCAGCGGCGTGCAACAGACCGCCGAAATGATCCGCAAGCTCGCCGAGGACAGCCAGAAGATCAGCAGCGTGGTCAGCGTGATCCACGGCATCGCCGAGCAGACCAACCTGCTCGCCCTCAACGCCGCCATCGAGGCCGCCCGTGCCGGCGAAATGGGCCGTGGCTTCGCCGTGGTGGCCGACGAGGTGCGCAACCTCGCCAAGCGCGTGCAGGACTCCACCGATGAGATCACCAACATGATCGGTGCACTCCAGGCCGGCACCCGCGATGCCGTGGAGTTCATGCAGGAGAGCTCGCTCAAGGCCGACGACTGTGTGCAACTGGCCCATGAGGCCGGCGCCGCCCTGACCGCCATCGCCGGAGCGGTGGCGCAGATGCGTGAAAGCAACACGCAGATCGCGGTCGCCGCCGAGCAGCAGAGCCAGGTCGCCGAAGAGATGAGCCGCGCCGTGGTGAGCATCCGCGACGTCACCGAACAGACCGTGCAGCAGACCGTCGATTCCGCCAGCACCAGCAGCGAACTGGCCTCGCTGGCCGGAGAACTGAGCCGGGCGATCCGCCAGCTCAAGCTGTAACGTCTTCTATACCGTCCATAAGCAGGAACGATTCGCCGGCCTCCAGGGGCCGGCCTAGACTTCCAGCAAATCTTTCGAGGATTTGCAGCATGGCCGTCAAGCGTCACCCCCATCCGCTCAACTGGCAATGGCGTGGCTACGCCACCAACCACCGGCATCCGACCAACCTGGTCCTGCATCTGATCGCCGTGCCGTTGTTCATCCTTTCCACCCTGCTGTTGCTCACCGCGCTGTTCCAGCTGCGTCTGTTGCCCTTGCTGCTCGGGGTGATCGGCCTGTTCGCGGCGCTCGCCCTGCAGCAGCATGGCCATCGCCTCGAAGAACATGCGCCGGAACCTTTCCTGGATCGGCAGGATGCCGTCGAACGTCTGCTGATGGAGCAGTTCGTCACCTTCCCCCGCTTCCTGCTCAGCGGAGGCTGGTGGCGGGCCTGGAAGAACCGCCGGCGCTGAACGCCGGATCAGCCGAACACGGTCACCGTCTGCCGACTGATCGCCACCAGTTCTCCAGCCGGGCTCCATAGGGCGGCAGCGATGTGCCCATAACCATCGCGGGCATGCTCGATCTCGGCCTGATACAGGCACCAGTCCAGCGTGCTCAGGTCGGGCGTCGGCTGGACGAACTCGATGGTCCAGGTCAGCGAGCTGCCGGGTGCCGGCGTCTTCAAGTATGGCAATACGGCTGGCGGCCAGGCATCCACCAGCGCCAGCAGGTGGGACTCATCGACCCGCTCCTCCTGCGCATCGCGCAAGCGCACCCAGCCACCCATCTGGCGGGACGGCGTGTTGCTGAACGGCAAACCGCCCACGCCCCAGCGCATCGCCAGGAAGCGGGTGAATTCCGGCAGGACGCCTTTGACGAAGGGCAGCTCCTGGCACTCATCCACCGGCTTCATGGGCGGTGGCGCCTCACTCGACACGGCGACCGCCGATGCGCGGGACGCACCGAAGCTCCCCTGCACCAGCGTAACCACCTGGCCATCCTGCACCGCCCGCCCCAGCACCTGGCTGACGGCCTTCCCCTCACGCAGCACTTCCGCCTCCAGTCTGACCGGCACGTCGCAGGTCAAGGGACCGACGAAGGTGATGGCCAACGAGCGGACCGGACGCCCCTCGGGCACTTGCGCACGCATGGCCTCGTAGACCAGCGCGGCAGCCATTCCGCCGAACGCCGCACGCCCCTGTCCCCACAGGCCCGGCACCACCACTGCTTCAGGGTTGGCACGCGCCGCCTGGATCATTTCGGAAAACGTCATACCTACCTCCCCCAACGATTGGGTTCGATCTTAGGGGATCGGTTATCCACGACGGTAGAGCCAGGAGAGGCCGATTCAGCCAAAGGCAGAGGGAAAATGGCAGGAATGACGCCCGTCAGCGCTCAGGAAAATGTTCCAGCAGCAACTCCAGGGCCTGGTCCGCACGCTGCTCGGCCTCGGTCAGCTCTGCCCGCCAAGCGCTGGCCAAGGGCTGAAGATCGGGCTCCGCCTCGGCACGTGCCAGCCACTGGAGCCGGTCATGCCAGTCTCCCAGGGCGGACTGGGCAGCCTTGAGCCGCGCGGGCTCGTCGCCGCCGACCGGGATCAGTTCCGGGTACGCATCGAAGCCATAGCGCACGCGCTTGATCAACAGGCGCAGCCGATGGCGGTCATGGGCCGGATCCCGCAGGGCCCGGGCCAATTGCCGGCGCTGCTTGACGAGACGCTTGCGCACGCGTTTGCGCAGGCCGCTCAAGGCCCCGCTGCGCTGTGCCTGACGCCAGAGCGCCGGCCAGGCATCGAGATGACGAAACAATCGCTCCAAGGCGGAAGACGCGAGCAAACGTTCATAACCGGCTTCGAGTCGGGCCAGGCGCACGGCCTCGGCCCCTCCCAGACCTTTCGCCCGCAGCTCCGGCAGCAGCACCTCGAGGTCACGCAGCGGCCCGCTCAACTCGCCGACGGCCCCGGCTGCCGCGCGCAAGGGCTCGACACCCGGCAGGTCGCGCAACGGCCGCAGCAGGCTGCGCAGCCTGCGCAAGGCGATGCGCATATCGTGCAATGCCTCAGTGTCGGTACGTGCCGCCAGGCGCGCCTGGCTGGCTCGCAGTTGCACTTCCAGCGTCAGCACCTGGGCAATCAGCGCATCGATGAAACGGCTCATCCTGCCATGCTCCCGACTTCGACTCGACCGCAATGACCCGTAAGCCTAGACGGCCGCCGCTTCGCTGCACAGTGGCCGAAAGTCGCATCAATCGGCGCGCGTGAGGCGCCAGGGCAAACCTTGGCGCACACGTGCCAGGGCCTGTCGCAAGGTCGCCGGCGAAGCCTTCTGCCCACCATAACGCTGCGCTTCGTAGACTTGGACGAAACCCCGGATCGCCTCCGCCTGCGCCGGGAGCGCCAGGGACGCGCGTTCGGCGAACGCCCGCGGCCCCTCCCCGGTCCGCCGACGCAGGCCGTGCCGGGCCAGCAGGCGCTCGAAGCGAAGAAACAGGCGCTGCTGGGGATCGTGCTCACAGCGCCAGGGTTTGAACAACAGCAGCGCCAGCAAGCTCAGCATCAGCCCGCCACCGCCGACCAGAACCACCGCCAGGACGCCGTTATCGATGCGACCGAACCAGCGCTGCAAGACCTCCAGCTGCTGCTCCCCCTGGTAGCCCAAGACCCAGCGCTGCCAGCCGTAGTTGACGCGATCCCAGGTCAGGCGCAGTTGGTTGATCCAGCCGATGTTGCGGTAGCGCAGCGGTGAAAACGGCGAGCTGGCGAGAAAGCTCTGTTCTTCCGCCACCGCCTGTTCGAGGCCCTGTTCGATCCGCTCGGGAGCGACCTGGAAGGTCGGATCGGCGCTGACCCAGCCCTTCCCCGGCTGCCAGTACTCGACCCAGGCATGGGCATCGAACTGGTGTACCGAGAGGTAGCGGCCGGACGGGTTGTATTCGCCGCCCTGGTAGCCGGCGACCACCCGCGCGGGAATGCCGGCAACCCGCAGGGCGAAGGTCATGGCGCCGGCGTAATGCGCACAGAACCCCCGCCGGGTGTCGAACAGGAATTCGTCTATCCCGTCAGCGCCGGCCAGCGGCGGTTTCAGGGTGTAGACGTAAGGCTCGCGGTTGAAATGCGCCAGCAGTGCCTGCGCCAGCTCGTCAGGCTGGGGATACTGCCGCTTCAGGGCCTCGGCCCATTCGCGCGTGCGCGGGTTGCCCGTTTCCGGCAGTTGCAGGGCCCGGCGCAATTGTCCGCCCGCCAACTGCGGTTCGCGCACTGCCTGGGGCCAGGACACCACCCGGTAGAGCAGCGAACGGTCCACCGGGCGGTAATACTCCAGACGGAAGTCGTTCATCATCCGCGCCCGATCCAGCGAGGTCTCGCCGATATCCAGGCTGAACAACCAGGGTCGCTGGCTGGGCTCCATGACGATGCTGTACTGCAGCGGCGTCCCCTTCCGTTCCCAGCGCGGTGCGATGGGCAGATGCGCAGCAGGCGACTGCGACCAGCGGCGGCCGTCGAAGTGTTCCAGGGTCAAGGCACGCCAGTAGAGCTGCTGGCGCGGCGGCGGTTCACCATCGAAGCTGGCACGGAACGCCAGGGCACCGGACTGGCTCAGCTCGGCGATATCGCCTGGCGCCATGCTGTCGGAGAGGCCGGTCACCGCCTGGTCGCCCGGTTGCGGCAAGGTCCACAGCGGCCCCAGGCGGGGAAAGAAGACGAACAGCAGCAGCATCAATGGCAGCGCTTGCAGTAGCATCCCGCCAGCCAGGCGCAGGGTCGGCCAGGGCCGCTCGGCGAAGCGAGTCTGCTGCAGACCGATCAGCGCCGCCAGCAAGGCGGTCACCGGCAGCAGGCTGTACAGCGCACTGACGATGCTGTCGTCGAACAGGTAGGCCGTGACCACGGCGAAGAAGCCGAGAAAGATCAGCACCAGCGCATCGCGGCGGCTGCGCATTTCCAGCAGTTTGAGGATGAACGCGGCGATCAGCAGGACACTGCCGGCTTCCAGGCCGATCAGGCTACCGCGGGAGAAGAACACGCCGAACCCCGTGCCGAGCAACAGGCCGAGCTTGATCCAGGCATTGGGGTAGCGCGCCCGCATCAGGAACACCTGGATACGCCAGCCGGCGCAGCCGAGCCAGAGGAAGACGATCCACAGCGGCAGGTGGATCAGGTGCGGCAGGATCACCAGGACCTGGGCCACCAGCAGCCAGGTCAGGCTGATCCGCGGGATCGCCTCCGGTGTCCGGCTCATCGCGGCTCCCCGTACAGCGCCAATGCCCGCAGACAGGCCTCACGGTGCGCCTCGCCGTTGTCCAACGGCAGGAACTGATCCGGCAAGCGCAAGGCGAACGGTTGCAGGCGCTCGGAGAACTGCAGCACCCAATGGCAGAGCAGCGACAGCCGATGTTCCGGGTCGCCTTCCAGCGCGTCGAAATCCAGGCACAGGTCGCGCCCCGCCAGGGCGGCGAAGTCCTTCACCAACAGCCCATGCCCACGGGAGAACGCCTTCCAGTGCAAACGGCGCTTGGAGTCGCCGGGCTGGTAAGGCTTGAGCCCCTGGTAATCGTCGGCGCCCGGCCCCTGGGCGCGGCGCCCCTCGTCGTCCTCATCCTCTTGCGCACCGACCGACAAGGGCAGGTCACCCTCCAGCGGGCGCGGATAGACCAGCAGCGCCTGATCCAGATCGACCCAGCTCCAGGCCACCAAAATGCCTAGCGGGAAGCGGCTCTCGATCCGCAGACGGCCGGGCCGCAGCCAGCCGCGTCGCAATGCCGGCTGGCTCAGCTCGCATTCGCTGAGCCCCTGCGCAGGCACATCCAGCGCCTGCAACGGCGCCGGTGGCCAGCCCAGGGCGATGGCCTGGTGCGCCCGCCCGGCGCTTTCCAGGCGCACCCGGAAACGCGCCTGCTCGCCGACGAACACAGCCCCTCCGCCCCCTGCCCTGACAATCAGCCCTGCGAGATTGCGGTAGGTATGCAGGATGGCGACGATGAACAGCGAGCCCAACAGGAATGTCAGCGCATAGGCGAGGCTGTTCTGGTAGTTGATCGCGGCCAGCAGCATCAGCAGCAGCGCGATACCGAACGCCAGCCCGACACGGGTGGGAATGATGAAGATGCGCCGCTGATTCAAACGAACGCTGGCGGCTGCCGGGATACGCCGCTCCAGCCAGCGGCTCCAGCGCGCCTTGAGTGGATGGGCGGCCATCAGACCGCTGCCACCTCGGTGAGCAGCCACTGCACCAGCGCACCGCCGCCGTGGCCGGTGGGGTCGGCGCGCTCGCGCAGGCGGTGCCCGACCACCGACGGCAGGACCGCCTGGACATCCTCGGGAATCACATAATCGCGCCCGGCGAGAAAGGCCCAGGCCCGCGCCGCGGCGAGCAGCGCCAGGCTGGCCCGTGGCGACAGGCCCCAGGCGAACTGCGGTTGGCTGCGGGTCGCCTCGACCAGCCGCAGCACGTAATCCACCAGCGCATCGCTGGCCCGCACCCGGGTGACCTCCTGCTGGATGG
The DNA here is from genome assembly GCF_002091635.1 of Pseudomonas indica NBRC 103045. Taxonomy (GTDB): domain Bacteria; phylum Pseudomonadota; class Gammaproteobacteria; order Pseudomonadales; family Pseudomonadaceae; genus Pseudomonas_M; species Pseudomonas_M indica. The sequence goes on from NZ_BDAC01000002.1 coordinate 243,586, forward strand.
CCGCGAGTTCGGCATGATCCAGCACCGCATCCAGGCGCGGCAGGATTTCCCGGCGCGACTCGCCGAGCAGCAGCGCCTTCTCCGCCGCCTTGGCCGGATAGCCGAGCGACAGGCGCATGAGGAAGCGGTCGAGCTGGGATTCCGGCAGGGCGAAGGTGCCGCCCTGGCTGACCGGGTTTTGCGTGGCGATGACGAAGAACGGCTCCGGCAGCGGTCGGGTCGCGCCCTCGATGGTCACCTGTCCCTCTTCCATTGCCTCCAGCAACGCGCTCTGGCTCTTCGGCGTGGCCCGGTTGATTTCATCCGCCAGCACCAGCTCGGCGAAGATCGGCCCGGGATGGAAGACGAACTGCCCGGTGTCCTTGTCGAACACCGAGGTGCCGAGGATGTCGCCGGGCAGCAGGTCGGAGGTGAACTGGATGCGCTGGAAGCTCAGCCCCATCACCCGGGCCAGGGCGTGGCTCAGGGTGGTCTTGCCCATGCCCGGCAGGTCCTCGATCAACAGGTGCCCCCGGGCCAGCAGGCAGGTCAGCGCCAATCGCACCTGGGCCTCCTTGCCGAGCAATACCTGATTCACCGCCTGCAGGCAGTCCTCCAGTTTCGTGCGCATGCCACTCTCCTCTGTCAGGCGAACGATCCTACTGGTGCATATGACCGCCGCAAAGCCTCTGCAATCTTTGCTGACGAAAGTTGTGAAGCCGTTTGATCCAGGCCAATACCCGGTTCGGACCGTCCCTCTAGGCTGGAGTCGTATTCATCACCGGAGGACGCCATGAACGCCCCCGCTTCCCGCGACTGGCATGCGCAACCCGCGCATTACAGCCTGCAACAGCTCGACGCCAGCGACACTGGCCTGAGCACCGAGGAGGCCGAGCGCCGTCTCGCTCTCCACGGTCCCAACCAACTGCCGGAGCGCAACGCCGCCGGGCCGCTGAAGCGCTTCTTGCGCCAGTTCCACAACCTGCTGATCTATGTGCTGCTGCTTTCGACCCTGGTCACCCTCGCCTTAGGCGAGTGGCTGGACAGCGCGGTGATCTTCGGCGTGGTGCTGATCAACGCCATCGTCGGCTTCATCCAGGAGGGCAAGGCGGAACAGGCGATGCGCGCCATCCAGAAGATGCTCACCCTGGACAGCCGGGTGCGCCGCGACGGCGCCGTGCAAAGCGTACCGGCCGAACGCCTGGTGCCCGGCGACCTGGTGCTGCTGGAAGCCGGCGACCGGGTCCCCGCCGACCTGCGCCTGCTGGAAACCCGCGACCTGCGCATCGAAGAAGCGGCCCTCACCGGCGAGTCGCTGCCGGCCGACAAGGCCACCGATCCGGTGGCCCGGGACGTCGGCCTGGGCGACCGGCGCAGCATGGCCTACTCCGGCACGCTGGTCAGCGCCGGCAGCGGTTGCGGCGTGGTGGTCGCCACCGCCGGCCACACCGAACTGGGCCGCATCAGCCACATGCTGGGCACGGTGGTCAGCCTGCAGACCCCGCTGCTGGCGGACATGGCGCGCTTCGCCCGGCACCTGACCCTGATCATTCTCGCCCTGGCGCTGCTCACCTTCGCCTTCGGCGTCCTGCTGCGCGGCTACAGCCCGCAGGACATGCTGCTGGCGGCGGTCGGCCTGGCCGTGGCGGCGATTCCCGAAGGCTTGCCGGCGGTGCTCACCATCATCCTGGCTCTCGGCGTACAGCGCATGGCCCGGCGCCAGGCGATCATCCGCCGCCTGCCGGCAGTGGAAAGCCTGGGCGCGGTGACGGTGATCTGTTCGGATAAGACCGGCACCCTGACCCGCAACGAGATGACCGTGCAACAGGTCTTCACCACCGCCCACCGTTATACGATCGATGGCGTCGGCTATGCACCGGAAGGCCGCATCCATTGCGATGACGGTCAGCTCTGTAGCCTCGACAGCGCGGACGACCTGCGCGAACTGGCCCGTGCCGGGCTGCTGGCCAACAGCGCCAGCCTGTGTCTGGCCGACCAGCGCTGGTGCATCACCGGCGACCCCACCGAAGCCGCGCTGTTGACCCTGGCTGGCAAGCTGGGCCTGGAACGGGAGCGCGAAGTACTATCCCTACCGCGAGTCGACGCGATCCCCTTCAGTTCCGAACGCCGTTGCTTGGCCAGCCTGCATCACGACCACGCCGGGCATGGCCTGATCTATCTGGTCGGCGCTCCCGAACGCCTGCTGGAGGTGTGCAACCGGCAGTGGCGCGACGGCCGCCCCGAGCCGCTGGACCCGCGCCACTGGCACGAGGTCCTGGGTAACGGCGCCAGCCAGGGCCTGCGCATGCTCGGCCTCGCCCTGCGGCCGCTGCCCACGCCGCAACACGAGCTGGACTACCGCGATCTGGAAGGCGATTTCATCCTGCTCGGTCTGGTCGGCATGCTCGATCCGCCGCGGGAAGAGGCCATCGCCGCCATCGCCGAATGCCACAGCGCGGGCATCGCGGTGAAGATGATCACCGGCGACCACGCCGCCACAGCCAGCGCCATCGCCCAGCGCCTCGGCCTGGGTGGCGGTGCGCCGCTCACCGGGACCGATCTGGACCGGCTGAGCGATGCCGAGCTGGATGCCCGCCTGCCCCACACCACGGTATTCGCCCGCACCAGCCCGGCGCACAAGCTGCGCCTGGTGGAACGCCTGCAAGCCTGCGGCGCCCGGGTGGCGATGACCGGCGACGGGGTCAACGACGCACCGGCGCTCAAGCGCGCCGACATCGGCGTGGCCATGGGGGTCAAGGGTACCGAAGTGGCCAAGGAGGCAGCGCAGATGGTGCTTGCCGACGATAACTTCGCCACCATCGCCCACGCCGTGGAGGAAGGCCGCACGGTCTACGACAACCTGCGCAAGTCGATCCTCTTCATCCTGCCTACCAATGGCGGCGAAGCGCTGGTATTGCTGGTGGCCATCGCCCTCGGCCTGACCCTGCCGATCACGCCGTTGCAGATTCTCTGGGTCAACATGATCACCGCGGTGACCCTGGCCCTGGCGCTAGCCTTCGAGCCGGCCGAGGACGACCTGATGCGAAGGCCGCCGCGTGACCCACGCATGCCGCTGCTGACGCCTCGTCTGCTCTGGCGCGTGCTGTTCATTTCGATCCTGATGACCGTCGCCAGCCTGGGCCTGTTCCTCTACGCCCAATCGCTGGGCTGGAGCCTGGACAGCAGCCGTACCCTGGCGGTCAACGCCATGGTCGCCAGCGAGATCGGCTATCTGTTCAGCAGCCGCCGGCTGGACGGCACCGCCCGCTTCGGCTGGCGCGACAATCCGATGGTCTGGAGCATGGTGCTGCTGCTCATCGGCATGCAACTGGCGCTCACCCATTGGTCGCCGCTGCAGGCCTTGTTCGCGACCACCTCGCTGCCGGCGGACGCCTGGGGCTGGTGCCTGCTGGTGGCGGTCGGCGTCTGCGTGTTGGTGGAGTTGGAGAAGCTTCTGGTACGGAGCCTGGGGCAGTCGCCCCAGGTATGAATATGAAACGGAACTCGGCCGCGTCAGAGCTGCGGCCGGGCCATCTCGAACACCTCACGGGTGTGGGTATAACCGCTCCCGCCGAGCCGGCCGATCAGATCCAGCTTGCGTGGGTCGACTCGGCCACGTTCGTCGAGTATCTCCGGGTCGACGTGCGCCAACAGGATGCGGGCGAAGATCAGGTAATTGCTGGGGTTGTCGCGCGGATAGGGTTGCACCTCGGCCAAGGAGCACTCGAAGGCCACCGGCGCCCCGGCAACCCGCGGCGGAGCGACCCGTTCGGCCGGTACGCTGGCGATGCCACATGCCTCGAACTCGCTGACGCCATGCGGCAAGGAGGCCGACGAGGCGTTCATCGCCTCGGCCTGGCTCGCCGTCACCAAGTGGATCACCAGCTCGCCGGTGTCCTGCACGTTGCGCAGCGTGTCCTTGAGCCGACCATCGTCATGCAGGCCAATGTTGACCAGCAGGGTCGGCGGCTCGTCGCTGATCACCTGGAAGAAGCTGAACGGCGCCAGGTTGCTCACGCCTTCGCGGGACAGGCTGGACACCCAGGCGATCGGCCTCGGCGTCACCGTGGCGGTCAGCCAGCGATAAGCCTCCAGCGGGGTCAGCCGGGTAAAGTCGATGAGCATGGAAACCTCCGGCACGGAGCCGAAAATGCAAGGGAATGGGCGCCGGGCCAGAAGCGCGGCACCCGGAGGGAAATCAACGCCCGGCGCGGGACTCGCGGATGTAGAAGCGCGCCTTTTCCGCTTTGCGGGAGCACCCTTCGTAGGCCTCGAACTGCTGCTGGGTCTTGGCGCCGGTGAGCAGCGTCAGGGCCTTGGAGTAGCTCACGGTACCGGCGAAGCCTTCAGCCTTGGCCAGGTCCAGTTCCTTCCAGGCGGCGTCCAACTGGTTCGCGCAATTGTCGCGGTAGGTCGTCTTGGCGGCACATCCGGCCAGCAGCAAGGCGATCAAGGGCAGGCTGATCCAGGCTTTCATCCAATTAACTCCTCGAAAAAGGGACAACGATGGAAATGCGGGCGCGATGCGGGGTTCCGTTCACGCCCGATCGAATCCTAGCGCCAGGCTATGACGACGAGAAACCGGAAAAGTGCCGCTTTGTGGCCTATCCGGCACTGCCGCCACTTCAACGCGGCTGACGCTGGCGCAGATACTCGATCACCGCCGCCTGCTCGCCAGCGAATTCGATACGCTCCGCCTTGCTCTCGCGCTGGTAGGCGTACATCGGGTCGTAGTATTCGCTCAGCAACCCTTCGATCCAGCCGCGGTGCAGGCTGACGTCGCCACTGCGCTCCTGCTCGATCAACGCTGCGTCCATGATGGCGGCCATGCGTTGGTAGCGTTCCCCGCCCAGCCGCTTGACGATGTTCGACAGACTCTGCCGGAGCCGCTCGGCGAACGCCGGGAAACCGCGCTCCTCGCCATGTTCGGCGATGAACTCGGCGGTCAGGTCGATCACGTAGTCCTTGAGAATGCGCTCGATCCGCCCTTCCAGGCTGTCTTCCAGCCAGACCAGCGGGTATCGCTGCATACCCTGGTACAGCTCCAGCGGCACCGAGCAACTGCCGACGATGCGCCCTTCGTCCTCCAGAACGAACTGCTCGATCCCCGCCGCGCGCTTCTTCAGCAGGTCGATGGCCAGGCGGTTCTCGAAGTCGATCTGCGCCGGCTGCGGCGTGGCGCGTTTGCCGAAGCTGGAGCCACGGTGATTGGCGTGGCCTTCCAGGTCCAGACTGTTGGCCAGTTGCGCCACCACTTCGGTCTTGCCGGTGCCGGTGAGGCCGCCGACCAGCACGAAATCGCACTGTTCCACCGCCTGCTGGGTGGTTTCCAGCAGGAAGGTCCGCAGCGCCTTGTAGCCGCCGGTCACCCGCGGATAATCGATGCCCGCTTCGCTTTTCAGCCACTGCTGGACGATCTGCGAACGCAACCCGCCGCGGAAGCAATACAGGTAGCCGTCCGGGTTAGCCTTGGCGAAGGCGGCCCAGGCCTCGATGCGCTCGGCCTTGGTCGTGCCGGACACCAGTTGGTGGCCCAGCTCGATGGCCGCCTTCTGGCCGTGCAGCTTGTAGCAGGTGCCGACCTTCTGCCGCTCGATATCGGTCATCAGCGGCAGGTTGACCGTGTGCGGGAAGGCGCCCTTGGAAAACTCCACCGGAGCGCGGGCATCCATCATCGGCAAATCGTTGAGAAAAAGGGCGCGGTAATCGGCGGTATCCGGACGCATCAGAGCACCTCGACCGCGTAACGCTGTCGCTCGACCAACTGGCCGATCGCTTGCAGCTCCAAGCCCAGCTCGGCGCAGGTCGTCTGGAACGCCGCCTCGCCCTCCGGCGCGACGGCCACCAGCAGACCGCCGCTGGTCTGCGGATCGCAGAGCAGGAGTTTCTGCAATTCGGGCAGCGGCGCGATCTTCTCGCCGTAGCTGTCGAAGTTGCGCAAGGTCCCGCCCGGCACGCAGCCCTGCTCCAGGTAGTACTCGACCCCCACCAGACGTGGCACCCGGGCGAACTCGACACGTGCGGTCAGGCCGCTGCCGTCGGCCATCTCGATCAGATGACCGAGCAGGCCGAAGCCGGTGACATCGGTCATCGCCTTGACCCCGGCGAGCTTGCCGAAGCGGCTGCCGGGCTTGTTCAGGGTGCACATCCAGTCGCGCGCCACGCCCACGTCCTCGGCGCGCAAACGGGCCTTCTTCTCCGCCGTGGTGAAGATGCCGATGCCCAGCGGCTTGGTCAGGTACAGGGTGCAGCCGGCGGTGGCGCTGTCGTTGCGCTTCATGTGGCGCTTTTCCACCAGGCCGGTGACGGCCAGGCCGAAGATCGGCTCCGGCGCATCGATGGAATGGCCGCCGGCCAGCGGGATGCCCGCCTCATCGCAGACGGCACGGCCGCCGCGAATCACTTCGCGGGCGACTTCCGCCGCCAGCACGTTGACCGGCCAGCCGAGGATGGCGATGGCCATCAGCGGGTCGCCGCCCATGGCGTAGATGTCGCTGATCGCATTGGTGGCAGCGATCCGGCCGAAATCGAAGGGATCATCGACGATCGGCATGAAGAAATCGGTGGTGGAAACGACACCGCGCTCATCGTCCAGGGCATAGACCGCCGCATCGTCGCGCGAGGCGTTGCCAACCCACAGGCGCGGATCGAGGTTCTGTGCACCGCTCCCGGCGAGAATCACCTCCAGGACCTTGGGGGAAATCTTGCAGCCACAGCCGGCGCCGTGGCTGTACTGGGTCAGGCGAATGGGATCGCTCATGGGGAATCTCTCTGCGGACGACAACTGGCGGCGGATTTTACCTTGGCGCAGCCCTGTCGCGCGCGTATTGTCGAAAGGGAGTTGCCGGGGGTGGGTGCGATGGGGACGAAAGTGGCGTTGGTACTGGGCTCGGGCGGTGCGCGCGGTTATGCGCACATCGGAGTCATCGAGGAAATCGAGGCGCGGGGTTACGAGATCGGCTGCATCGCCGGCTGTTCCATGGGCGCCGTGGTCGGAGGCATCTACGCCGCCGGCAAGCTGCCGCAGTACCGCGAATGGATCGAAAGCCTGGACTACCTGGACATGCTGCGCCTGCTGGACGTCAGCTTCCGCCTCGGGGCGATCCGTGGCGAGAAGGTGTTCGGCCAGATCCGTGAGATCCTCGGCGAGATCGATATCGAGGACTTGCCGATCCCCTACACCGCCGTCGCCACCGACCTGACCAACCAGCAGGAAATCTGGTTCCAGGAAGGCTGCCTGCACAAGGCCATGCGCGCCTCGGCGGCGATTCCCAGCCTGTTCACCCCGGTCCAGCAAGGCAAGCGGATGCTGGTCGACGGCGGGCTGCTCAACCCGCTGCCCATCGTTCCGGTGGTGTCCAGCCATTGCGACCTCATCATCGCGGTCAACCTCAACGCCACCAACCAGAAGCAATACCAACTGCCGATCATTGAGCGGCCGGATGCGATCAAGGGCCGCTTCGACCTGCTGATGAGTTCGCTCGGCTCGCGGCTACCGTTCCGTCGCAAGGCCGGCGAAGAGATCGCGCTACTGGAGTCGGAGATCACGGCGGAATCGCCCGGGGCCAGCGACCCCTGGCTGGACGAACCGCCAGTGCCGGCCGCCCAGCCACCGGCGGCGCCGGAGACGGAAGGTGCCCCACGCTCGGCCAGCGACTCCACCGTGGTGGATATTGGCGGCCCGGCTTCGCTGCTCGAGCTGATCAACCAGAGCTTCGAAGTCATGCAGACCTCGCTCGCCCAGTACAAGATCGCCGGCTACCCGCCGGACGTATTGATCAACATTCCCAAGCGGGTCTGCCGCTTCTTCGAGTTCTACAAGGCGCCGGAGCTGATCCTGCTGGGACGGCAGATTGCCCGCGATACCTTGGATAAGTACGAATCCCACTAAACCAGCTCGGGCTCGTCAGAAAATCGACCAGCCGATCCGCGACGACAGCAACTCCAGCGCCGCCATGCCGGCCAGGGAGTTGCCCGCCGCGTTCAACTCCGGCGACCAGACGCAGACGGTGAAGCGCTCGGGCACCACCGCAACGATCCCGCCGCCCACGCCGCTCTTGCCCGGCAGGCCGACCCGATAGGCGAAGTTGCCGGCTTCGTCGTACAGGCCGCTGGTGGCCATCAGGGCATTGACCTGCTTCACCTGGCGAGGTGTCAGCACCTGCTCGCCGCTGTGCAGGCAATGTCCGCGGTTGGCCAGGAAGCAGAAAGCCCGGGCCAGGTCCGCGCAGCTCATGCGCAGGGCGCAATGATGGAAATAGCTGCGCAGCACCGCCTCGACGTCATTGTGGAAGTTGCCGAAGGACTGCATCAGGTAAGCCATGGCCGCGTTGCGCGAGCGATGCTGGTATTCCGAGCGGGCCACCATCTCGTCGGAGACCAGCAGGGGGTTGCCGCTCAGGCGGCGGACGAAATCGCGCATCGACTGGGCCGGCGCGGCGAAGCGCGACTGGTTGATGTCGCAGATCACCAGCGCGCCGGCATTGATGAAGGGATTGCGCGGCATACCGCGCTCGAACTCCAACTGCACCAGCGAGTTGAACGGCTGGCCGGACGGTTCCTGCCCCAGGCGCTCCCAGATCGCCTCCCCGGAATGCTGGATCGCCTGGACCAGGCTGAACACCTTGGAAATGCTCTGGATGGAAAACGGCACCTGGCCATCGCCCGCCACATACAGCTCGCCCTGGTTGCTGTAGACCGCGATACCCAGTTGGGCCGGCGGCACCTGGGCCAATGCCGGAATGTAATCGGCGACCTTGCCCCGTCCGATCAGGGGACTGACTTCGGCGAGAATCTCATTCAACAGTTCTTGCATGACGTCCTTCGCTCAAGCTGTGCGGAACGCTCCGCACGGTAGCTCGCTAGACGCCGGCCGTACCGGTGGAATCACACGGACTTTTCGCGGCCCGCCCGGAGCCTGTCTCATGCCTCCCGCTCTGCCCGCAGGCGATAACCGATCCCCGCCTCGGTGACGATGAAACGGGGATTCGCCGGGTCGTCGCCGAGCTTCTGCCGCAGATGGCCCACGACCACCCGCAGGTAATGGCTGTCCTCGACGTGGGTCGGGCCCCAGATGTCCTTGAGCAGTTGCTGCTGGGTCACCACCCGTCCGTGGTATTGGGCCAGCGTCGCCAGGACCGCGTATTCCTTGCGGGTCAGCGCCACCTCACGACCGTCGAGGGTGACCTGGCGGAAGGCGAAGTCCACCCGCAGCGGGCCGCTCTCCACCGCCGCCGCACCGCTATCGCCCTGCCCGCTCTGGCGCAGCAGCACGCGGACCCGGGCGAGGAATTCCTGGATGCCGAACGGCTTGGTCACGTAGTCATTGGCCCCGCCATCGAGCGCCAGGACCTTTTCGCCCTCGCCGGAGCGTACCGACAACACCAGCACCGGCACCGTCGACCAGCCGCGTAGCTCGCGCAGCACCTCCTGGCCGTCCATGTCCGGCAGGCCGAGGTCGAGCACCACCAGGTCCGGCCGGGTCAGGGCCGCTTCGGCGAGCCCGCTCCGGCCATCGGCCGCCTCGATCACCCGGTAACCTTGCGCCGTCAGGCTGATGCGCAGGAATTTGCGAATCTGCGCCTCATCGTCGATCACCAGAACGACATGGCTGTTGTCGGTCATGCTCAGGCCTGTCTCCCAAACCCTGTCATCAGGTTTCCTCCTCCGCGGCCGGCTGCTCCTGCAACGGCAAGTGCAGCATCAAGGTGGCGCCCCGGCCGTCCAGCCCTTCATCGACGGTCACCCGCCCCCCGTGCGCCCCGACCATGCCCTGGCAGATCGCCAGGCCCAGGCCGGTGCCCTGGCCGCCGCGATCGCCGCGCTTGGCGGTATAGAACATATCGAAAATCCGGCTGCGCTCCTCTTCCGGAATCCCCGGTCCCTGGTCGCTCACGGAAAAACGCAGCTCATCGCGCCCCACCGTCACCGCCAGGCGCAGACGGCCGCCCGGCGGCGAGAAGCGCGCGGCGTTCTCCAACACATTGACCAGCGCCTGCTCGATCAGCGCCGCATGAACATACAGCAGCGGCAGCTCGGCGGGCAGCTCGGTCTCCACGCGCAAGGGTGCCAGCACCGGCCGCAAACGTTGCAGGGCGCTGGCGACGATATCCGCCGGCGCCACCCAGTCGCGGCTCAGCTTGAGCCCGCCATGGCCCAGCCGGGTCATGTCCAGGAGGTTCTGGATATAGCGGTCCAGGCGCTCGGCCTCGTTACGGGTGCCTTCCAGCAACTCGCGGCGGTCGGCCTCGGGAATGCTTTCACCGAGGGCCAACAGGCTGTCGATGGAACCGCGCATGGCAGTCAGCGGTGTGCGCAGGTCGTGGGACACCGAGGCGAGCAAGGCGCTGCGCAGGCTCTCGGTTTCGCCCTTGAGACGGGCCGCTTCCAAATCCTCGGCCAATTGCGCACGCTCCAACGCCTGGACCAGCGGCTGGCAGAGCGCCCCGATCAGGCGGCGCCGCTCCGGCGGCAGCGGGTCACCATCCTTCGGGCTCATACCCAGCAGGGCCAGTGGCCCGTCCTCGCCGGCCAGCGGACACCACCACCAGCGGCCGACGGGCAAGGTCCCGGTGCCCAGGCCGGCCGGCTGGCCATGCTGCCAGGCCCAGTCGGCCGCGGCGCGCTCCTGCTCGGCAAGCAACCGATGGACGCCGGCCTCGACCTTCCATACGCCGTCCTTGCCGCGCGACATCAGGCAGCTTTCCAGATCGGACGCCAGTTCGAACTGCTGGATCGCCGCGGCGAGCACAGCGCGGCGGTCGGTGGCGGCGGTCAGCTTGCGCGACAGGTCGAGCAGCGCGGTGGTCTCCTGCTGGGTCTGCCGCAGGCTCTCCAGTTGCCGGCGCTGCCGCGCGGCGAGGTTGCCGGTCAGCCCGGCCATGAGCAGGAAGAACAGCAGCGTCAGGAGGTCTTCCTGGCGCTGGATGAACAAGGTGAGCCGGGGCGGGATGAACAGGAAGTTGTAGGCCAGGAACGCCAGCCCGGCGCAGACCAAGGCCGGCCCCAGGCTGCTGCGCACTGCCACCAGCAGCACGGCGGCGAGGAACACCAGGGAAATGTTCGGCAGCGCGAGCAGATGGGACACGCCCCAGGCCAGCGCGGTGGCGATCACCGAAGCGATCACCGCCAGCAGATAGTCCCGCCGCGTCGCCTGGTGCAGGCCGAAATGCCGCGCCGGCAGCGGGTTGTCGCCATTGTCCAGCACGCTGATTTCCAGGCCCCGGCCCCGCGCCAGCAGGCGCTCCGCCACGCCCCGGCTGCCCAGCCAGCGCCGTTGCCAACGCGGTCGGCTGATGCCCACCAGCAGCACGCTGGCGCGGCGCTCGCGGGCATGTTCGATCAAGGTCCGCGCCACTTCGCCGCCACGCAGCCGCACCACCTCGCCGCCCAGCCGCTCGGCCAACTGTTGCGCGGCCTGCAAGCGGGCCCGCGAAGGCTCGCCCAGGGGCCGGCCGACATCGACATGCACCAGGCTCCACGGCAGATGGCGCCGTTCGGCCACCCGGCTGGCATGGCGCACCAGCCGCTCGGCCTGGTCGTCGCCATCGACGCCGACCAGCAGGCGCCCCTGCAGGCTCGGCGCATCCTGCCCCTGCTGGCGGTAGCGCCGGTTGAGATCGGCATCCACCCGCGCGGCGGCGGTCTGCATGGCCAGTTCGCGCAGTGCGGTCAGGTTGGTCTGGGTGAAGAAGGCATCGATCGCCGCCCGCGCCTGCTCGGGCACGTAGACCTTGCCGTCGCGCAGGCGCTCGAGCAGTTCGCGGGGCGGCAGGTCGATCAGCAGAATCTCGTGGGCCTCCTGGAGCACCCAGTCCGGGACCGTTTCGCGAACGTGCACGCCGGTGATGTCGCGCACCTGATCGTTGAGGCTTTCCAGGTGCTGGACATTGACCGTGGTGAAGACATCGATGCCGGCGGCGAGCAGCTCCTGCACGTCCTGCCAGCGCTTGGCGTGGCGGCTGCCCGGTACGTTGCTGTGAGCCAGCTCGTCGACCAGCGCCAGTTGCGGGCGGGCCGCCAACAGCCCGTCCAGGTCCAGCTCGAACAGGGGCAGACCACGGTACTCCAGGCGTTTCGGCGGCTGCTGCGGCAGGCCGGCAAGCAAGGCCTCGGTTTCCGCCCGGCCGTGGGTTTCCACGATGCCGGCCCTCAACTTCACACCATGGCGAAGCTGCGCCTGGGCCGCCTGCAGCATGGCGTAGGTCTTGCCCACGCCCGGCGCGGCGCCGAGAAAGACCTTCAGCCGCCCACGGCCGTTCGGCCGCACGCTGTCGGGCAACTCGGCCAGCAGCGCCTCGGCGCGCGCCGTGTCGCTCATCGAACGCCCTCGCCGCTGGAGAGTGCGGCCAGCGCCCGGTTGAGCCCGGTCACGTTGACCACCGGCGGACCGAACAGCGGCCGCTCGGTGTGCTCACGCACCAGATGTGCCAGATGGGCCTCCGGTATGCCCCGGGCCTCGGCGATGCGCGGGATCTGGTACATCGCGGCATGCGGCGACAGGTCCGGGTCGAGCCCGCTGCCGGAAGTAGTCACCAGGGCCAGCGGCACCGGCCCCGATCCATGCTGGCGGCGGCTCTCGGTGGCGATACGCTCGGCCAAGGCCGCGCTGCTCGGCGCCAGGTTGCTCGCCCCGCTGGGCAGGGTGGCGTAGTCGGCGGCCGACGGGCGCGGCTGGAACCAGCCGGCGCCGTCGAAGCGCTGGGCCAGCAGCTGCGAGCCCCGCACCTGGCCGTCGTCGTCGACGAGTTGGCTGCCGTTGGCCTGCCAGGGAAACGCCAGTTCGGCGATGGCGGTCACGCCCAGGGGATAGGCGACGCCGGTGATCAGTGTCATCAGGAGCAAAAGACTGAAGGTGGGACGTAGTGCGTCAAGCATATGCAGTTCCTCCGGAAAAATCGAAGCCGTTCAGGCCAGCCCCACGGCTGTCAGCAACAGGTCGATCAGCTTGATCCCGACGAAGGGCGCGACCAGCCCGCCCAGGCCATAGATCAGCAGGTTGCGCCGCAGCAGGCTGGCCGCGTCGGCGGCCTCCACCCGCACCCCGCGCAGGGCCAGCGGGATGAGCGCGACGATGATCAGGGCGTTGAACACGATGGCCGAGAGAATGGCGCTCTGCGGGCTGGCCAGCCCCATCAGGTTGAGCACGCCGAGCTGCGGGTAGATCCCGGAAAACAGCGCCGGCAGGATGGCGAAATACTTGGCCACGTCGTTGGCGACCGAGAAAGTGGTCAGGGCACCACGGGTAACCAGCAGTTCCTTGCCCACCTGCACCACATCGAGCAGCTTGGTGGGATCGGAATCCAGGTCGACCAGGTTGGCGGCCTCGCGCGCCGCCTGGGTACCGTCGTTCATCGCCAGGCCGACGTCGGCCTGGGCCAGTGCCGGCGCGTCATTGGCGCCGTCGCCGCACATCGCCACCAATCGACCGTCGGCCTGCTCCTGGCGAATGCGCGCCAACTTCTTCTCCGGCGTGGCCTCGGCGATCACATCGTCGACGCCCGCCTCGGCCGCGATGGCCGCCGCCGTCAGCGGGTTGTCGCCGGTCACCATGACGGTGCGGATGCCCAGTCGGCGCAACTCGGCGAAGCGTTCGCGGATGCCCGGCTTGACCACATCCTTCAAATGAATGACGCCGAGCAATTGGCCGTCGGCGCAGACCAGCAACGGCGTACCGCCGCTCTGGGCGATGCGTTCGATTTCCCGAGCCAGTGGCTCGGGAAGCTGTTCGCGGGTCAGGCCGAGGAAGCCCAGCACCGCATCCACCGCCCCCTTGCGATAGACATGGCCCTCCCAGTCGACACCGGACAGGCGGGTTTCGGCGCTGAACGGCACCACCGTCAAGCGATCGCGGGCCGGCTCCGGCATCGGGTGCAGGTTGCGCAGGTACTCGACGATGGACTTGCCTTCCGGGGTGTCATCGGCCAGCGACGCCAGCAGCGCGCCCTGGGCCAGTGCCTGGCCGCTGACACCCGGGCTTTTCAGCATCGCACTGCAACGACGGTTGCCGAAGGTGATGGTGCCGGTCTTGTCCAGCAGCAGCACCTGGACGTCCCCCGCCGCTTCCACCGCACGGCCGGACTTGGCGATGACGTTGAGCCTGACCAGACGGTCCATGCCGGCGATGCCGATGGCCGAGAGCAGGCCGCCGATGGTGGTCGGCACCAGCGTCACCAGCAGCGCGACGAGGAACACCAGGGGCAGCTCGCCACCGGAAAAGCGGGCGAACGGCTGCAGAGTCGCCACCACCAGCAGGAAGATCAGCGACAGGCCGATCAGCAGGATATCCAGCGCCACTTCATTGGGCGTCTTCTGCCGCCGCGCGCCTTCCACCAGGGCGATCATCCGGTCCAGGGTGGACTCGCCGGGATTGGCGCTGATACGCACCAGCAGCCAGTCGGATACCACCCGGGTGTTGCCGGTGACGGCCGAACGGTCCCCGCCGGACTCGCGGATCACCGGAGCGGACTCACCCGTGATCGCCGCCTCGTTGACCGCGGCGATGCCTTCGATGACCTCGCCATCGCCGGGAATCAGCTCACCGGCCTCCACCCGTACCACGTCGCCCCTGCGCAGGCGACTGGCGGCAATGCCTTCGTATTGCCCCGGCGCGACCTGCCGACGGGCGATCAGCCCCTGGCTGCCGGCTTTCAGGCTGTCCGCCCGCGCCTTGCCACGCCCTTCGGCCAGCGCCTCGGCGAAATTGGCGAACAGGACGGTGAACCACAGCCACAGGGCGATCTGCACGGCAACCCCGGTGGCCACTGCCTGGCCGGGAACGAAGCAGAGCAAGGTGGTCATCAGGGCCGTGATTTCCACCAGCAGCATCACGGGCTGGCGCATCAACTGGCGCGGGTCCAGCTTGACGAAGGCCTGGCGCAGCGCCTCGCGCCAGAGCGGCGCCGGGTGCGCGGCGGCCTCGTGACGTACCGGCTGATCGATGAGTTCGTTTCGTGCGTTCATGTCTCGCTCCACTTACCAGCTCAGGCCGGCCAGTTGGCCGAGGTGCTCGGCCAGCGGCCCCAGAGCCAGCACCGGGAAAAAAGTGAGGCCGCCCACCAGCAGCAGGGTGGCGGTGAGCAGGCCGACGAACAGCGGGCCGTGGGTGGGGAAGCTGTCCTGCCCGAGCGGCGCGGCACGCTTCATCGCCAAGCCGCCGGCAATGGCCAGCACGGGCAGAATGATCCCGTAACGGCCGAGCAGCATGGCCAGGGCAATCATCAGGTTGTGATAGGTGGAACCGGCGCCGAAGCCGGCGAAGGCCGACCCGTTGTTGCCGGCACCCGAGGTGTAGGCGTAGAGGATCTGGCTGAGGCCGTGCGGGCCCGGATTGCTCACCGCCGCCACGCCGGCCGGCAGGATGGCTGCCAGCGCACCGAGCAGCAGCACGCCGATCGGCATCACCAGCAGGCTCAGCACCAGCAGGCGCACTTCCCTCGCCTCCAGTTTCTTGCCGAGGTATTCGGGCGTGCGGCCGACCATCAGGCCGGCGAGGAACACCGCGATCAGGACGAACAGCAGCATGCCGTAGAGGCCGGCGCCGACGCCGCCGAAGATCACTTCGCCGAGCATCATGTTGACCAGAGGCACCATGCCGCCCAAGGCACTGAAGCTGTCGTGCATGGCGTTCACCGAACCGTTGGAGGCCGCGCTGGTGGCGGTCGCCCAGAGTGCCGAGGCGGTGATGCCGAAACGGCTCTCCTTACCTTCCAGGGAGCCCGCCTGCTCGACCGGCAGTCCGGCCCAGGCCGGATTCGGCTGCCACTCGGCCCAGACCGCGACACCCAGCCCGATGCAGAACAGCAGCAGCATGCAGGCGAGAATGGCGCGGCTCTGGCGCAGGTCCTTGACGTAGTGGCCATAGCTGAACACCAGGGCGGCCGGAATCAGGAGAATCGCCGCCACTTCCAGCAGGTTGCTGAACGCCGTGGGGTTTTCGAAGGGATGGGCGGAGTTGACGCCGAAGAAACCGCCGCCGTTGGTGCCCAACTGCTTGATGGCGATCTGGCTGGCGGCCGGTCCCAGGGGCAGGCTCTGCTCCGCACCTTGCCAAGTAGTGGCCGTAACCGCGTGGGCAAAACTTTGCGGCACGCCCTGCCAGACCAGTAGCAGCGCCAACGGGATCGCCAGAGGCAGCAGCACATAGAGCGTGGCACGGGTGAGATCGATCCAGAAATTGCCCAGGGTCGCGGCCGAACGACGGGCGATGCCCCGGCACAGCGCCACCAGCACGGCGAGGCCGGTGGCGGCGCTGACGAAGTTCTGCACGCCGAGGCCGATCATCTGGCTGAAATAGGACAACTGCGCTTCGCCGCTGTAAGCCTGCCAGTTGGTGTTGGTGACGAAACTGACTGCGGTGTTCAACGCCAGCGGCCAGTCCATCCCGGCCACCTTCTGCGGATTGAGCGGCAGCGCGCCTTGCAGCATCAGGACCGCAACCAACAGGACCAGGCTGACGCCGTTGAACGCCAGCAGTGACAGCGCATAGCGCCGCCAGTCCTGCTCGATGGCCGGATCGACGCCCGCACTCCGGTAGCAGAAGCGTTCGAGCGGCGACAGCAGCGGGCTGAGCCAAGTGCGCTGCCCCTCCATCGCCCGGTGAATGAAGCGTCCCAGCCAGGGTGCCGGTGCCAGCACCAGAACGAAGAACGCGCCGATGAGCAGTACATCATGCATGGCCATGATCGCCCCCTAGCTCCGGCCGGTGCGCAACAGCGCGACCAGCAGGAACGCGAACAGCGCCACGGCGAGTGTCAGTGAGATTCCATCGAGAACGGTCATGTTTGCCTCCTGTGCGAATGTGCATGGAGGCATTGTTTTCCCCACCGGCGTAAAGGAACGAGATGGTAACGCCGGCCCGCCCGTAAAGAAGCCGTAAATTTGCCCCGAGGGGCCGCTTTGTATCGATCTGGATACAAAGCGCACATGCTTGCGATACGTCTGGCTAAGAGCCTTCTACACTGGCCGCGACCCCTCGCGCCGAGTAGGATGCGGGCATGTCCGGCGACGAACCCGGTGCCCGCCGGCACCGTTTTCCAGCAGCCAGCCCATGGCAGGACTTCATGCAGTACAAACCCCAGAGCCCTGGCGATATGCCAACCGACCCGACCACCGACAGCCGCCGCTGGAACGTCCGCGCCCTGCTCGTCGACGATGACCAGCCGATCCGCGAACTCCTCTGCGACTACCTGGGACGCTTCAACATCCTTGCCCATGGCGTCAGCAACGGCGACGGCATGCGCCAGGCCCTGGCCAACAAGCGCTTCGACGTGGTGGTGCTGGACCTGATGCTGCCCGGCGAGGACGGCCTTTCGCTGTGTCGCTGGCTGCGGGCCGAATCGGATATCCCGATCCTCATGCTCACCGCCCGCTGCGAGCCCACGGACCGCATCATCGGCCTGGAACTGGGCGCCGACGACTACATGGCCAAGCCGTTCGAACCCCGCGAACTGGTGGCGCGCATCCAGACGATCCTGCGCCGGGTCCGCGACGAGCGCGCGCCGGCCCAGCCGGAACCGCGCAACAGCCTGCGCTTCGATGGCTGGCGACTGGACGGTGTGCTGCGCCAGCTGCAGTCCGCCGAGGGGCTGGTGGTGCCGCTGTCGAATGCCGAGTTCCGCCTGCTCTGGGTCTTTCTGGAACGGCCACGCCGCGTCCTCAGCCGCGAACAACTGCTCGACGCCGCTCGCGGGCGCGCCATCGAAGCCTTCGACCGCAGCATCGACCTGCTGGTCTCGCGCCTGCGGCAGAAGCTGGGCGACGACCCGCGCGCTCCCCGGCTGATCAAGACGGTACGTGGCGAGGGTTACCTGTTCGATGCCCGAGACATCGAATGATGCGCAGTGCCGACACGCTGTTCGCCCGGCTGTTCGGCATCTTCCTGCTGGCCATCGTTCTCGCCCACCTGCTGGCATTCGCCTGGTTCGCTCAGGGCAGCCCGCCCTCCGAACGCCAGAATCCTCCTCCGCCCCGGACCGCTCTCGGCGACCCGGGTGGGCCACCACCGGGGCCTCGTCCCCCTGACGACCGGCCACCACCCAAGCCCGGCGTATTCGGCGGGCCCTGGATTCCCTTCGCCTCCCAGTCGCTGGCGCTGGTAATCGCCGCCTGGATCGGCGCACGCCTGCTGACCCGGCCGATCCGGCGCCTGTCCCGGGCGGCCGAGCAACTGAGTGAAAACCTCGACAGCCTGCCGATGAACGAAACCGGGCCGGCGGAAGTCCGCCAGGCGGCACACAGCTTCAACCGCATGCAGGCGCGTATCCGCGAGCAGGTCGAGCAGCGCAGCCGCATGCTGACGGCGGTCTCGCACGACCTGCGCACGCCACTGGCGCGCATGAAGCTGCGGGTCGAGCAGGTCGAGAACGAAGCGCTGCGAGACCGTCTGGCCCAGGACCTGGGCGAAATGAACCAGATGCTCGAGGCCACGCTTTCCTATCTGCGCGAACAGCGCAGCCAGGAGGAAGCCCAGTTGTTCGACCTGCAGGCCCTGGCCGAGTCGCTGGCGGAAAACGCCCAGGATCAAGGGGCCGATGTCCAGGTCGAAGGGCATTGCCGGCCGGTGCGCGTCCCGCCGATGGCGCTGCGCTCCTGCCTCGGCAACCTGCTGGAAAATGCCCTGCGCTACGCCGGACACGCACACATCCAGTTGCTGGATGGCGAGCAAGAGATCGAGGTGCGTGTCATCGACCGGGGGCCGGGCATACCGGCGGACAAGCGCGAGGCCGTCTTCGAGCCATTCTTTCGCCTGGAAAGCTCACGCAACCGGAACTCGGGGGGCGTCGGCCTCGGCCTGAGCATTGCCCTGGAAGCCTCGAAGCGCCTGGGTGGCAGCCTCGCGCTGGAAGAAACCCCGGGCGGCGGCCTGACCGCCATCCTCCGCCTGCCGCGCGCGTAAGAAGCCGGATACAAAGCACACACACCCCTGACAACAAACCCGTCGACTCTGCCATGACCGGAGAACCTTCTCCGGGCACACAACAGAGGAGTGACTCCCATGATCAGTGGTGTCAGCAGCGCCTATTCGGGGTACAGCTGTACCTCGAATTTCGCCAGCAAAACGCGCCCGCCCGCCGGCGACGCGCCTGATCCGGCGAAATTTCAGGCGGAGCTGTTCAGCAAGCTGGACAGCAACAGCGACGGCGGGATCGGCAAGGACGAACTGACTGCCGCGGTGAGCGCCGCCCAGGAAAGCGACAGCAGCCTTGAGATCGATATCGACGAGCTGTTTTCCCAACTCGACGGCGACGGCGACGGCAGTATCAGCGAGGAGGAAAGCGCCGCCCTGGCACCGCCTCCGCCGCCACCGCATGGCGGGCCCAACCCGGAAGAGCTGTTCGCTCAACTGGACAGCGATAGCGACGGCAGCGTCAGCCTCGATGAACTGACCAGCGCCATCGAATCGGCCCAGGGAACCAGCGGCACCGACCTCAGCGAACTGTTCGCCGCCCTGGACACCGATGAGGACGGCAGCCTGAGCCTGGAAGAAAGCGCCGCACTGGCTCCGCCCCCTCCGCCGCCGCCCGGAGAGTTTTCCAACAGCCAGGGCACCTATGCCGAGGCCGATACGTCATCCACCCAAAGCAGCAGCGATGAGGCTTACGGCAACCTCGTGGCCAACCTGCTCAAGCATTACCAGGCCGGCGCCGCCAGCTACAGCTCCCGACTCGGTAGCCAACTCAACCTTTCGGCCTGAAGGCCGCCGGCCATCTACCTCTGGTGGCCGGTTTTTTCCAGCGGCTCGACAGGTTCGAGCGCGTCTCCATTGCCATTGCCCACCCAGTCGCCAAGCAGGCTGTAGGCGACCGCCAGCAGCGTCGGGCCGAGGAAAAGCCCCATGAAGCCGAAGGCCAGGATGCCGCCGAACACCCCCAACAACACGACGACCAGCGGCAGGTTCCCGCCCCGGCTGATCAAATAGGGCTTGAGAACGTTGTCGACCCCGCTGACCACGAACATTCCCCAGATGCCCAGGAACACGGCGAAGCCGTAGTCGCCCTTCCAGGCCAGCCAGGCCGTGGCCGGTATCCACACCAGCGGCGGCCCCATGGGGATCAGGCTGAGCACGAAGGTCAGGATGCCCAGCACGATGGCGCCCGGCACACCGGCGATCCAGAACCCTATCAGCGCCAGCACCGCCTGGGCTGCCGCCGTACCGATCACACCGTTGACGACCCGCTGCACGGTCCCGGCGACCAGTTCGAGGTAGTGGTCGGCGCGGTTGCCGATCAGCCGCTCCAGCACACGGTGTACGAAGGCGGCCAGGCGCGGGCCGTCGCGGTAGAAGAAGAACACCAGCACCAGGCTCAGGGCCAGTTCCAGCATGCCGCCGCCCACCTGGGCGCTGCGCGCCAGCAGCCAGTTGCCGACCTGCCCGACGTAGGGCCGCAACGTGGCGAAGAACGCCGCGCCCTGCTGATCGATGGTCAACCAGAACGCCACCAGCCGATCTCCCACCAGCGGCAGATCGCCCAGCCAGGCAGGCGGCGGAGGCAAGCCCTCCACTTGCAGGCTTTTGACCAGCACGGTGGCGTCGCGGATATGGTCGGCCAGGTTGAAGCCCAGCATGACCAGCGGCACGGCGACCAGCACCATCCATCCGGCGGTCAGGATCGCGGCGGCCGCGGCTTCCCGGCCCTTCAGCCAATGCGTCAGCAGACGCATCAGGGGCCAGCTGGCAAACGCCAGCACCGCCGCCCAGAACAGTGCGGACCAGAACGGTGCCAGCACCCAGAGGCACGCGCCGAGTAATGCCAGCAGCAGGATCTGCACCAGCAGACGGTCATTGTTCAACATGCGAAGCGCTCCGCATCAAAGGAAGGCAGGCCGAAAGCGGGCCATTGTAGGGAAAGGCCTGTCCGGCGGGTTTGAGCCAGCGCTCAACCCCGCCGCGGCATGATCAACGCAGCACGCTCAGGTGCAGGCCCTTTTCATCGCCTTCGCCCAGCTCCAGCCGGGCCGCTCTGACGCCCTGAGCCACCAGCGCTTCACGCCAGGCGTCGGCATTCGGCCCGTCGAGGCTGACCCGGAGGGTCGTATCCAGGTTGAGGCTGCGCGCCAGCACTTCGACCCAGGGCTGCTCCGGCTCGCCGCTCAATCGCAGCAGCTTCAGCTCGCCGGTGCTCTTCAATTGACGGAGCAAGGTGGCCGGCGCCGGCAACAGCGTTCCCAGCGGAGCGGCGGAATCCAACTGCTCGACATGCAGATAGGCGCGCCGGTTGCCGCGAGTGATCGCGTAGAGTGCCAGCAGACTCTCCGGGTTCGGCTCCGCCAGCCGCAGCAAGGCGTAGGCCTGCTGATCGTCGGGGCCGTACAGGGTCGCCTTGCCGAACACCGAGTTGGCCCAGAGGCTGCTGGACCCGCAGTCGCGGCCCTGGCACCAGTAGAGCAGCTCGGCGCCCTTCTCCATCAGCGCCCGACGCGCCGCCTCGAAGGCTTCCGCACTGGAATGCTCGCTGGACAGCCGGTAAGTCACCGCGGTGAAGGCTCCCTCCGCCAGCACCTCACGCTCATAGCGCAACTGGCCGCTGATACGGCGGATGGAACCTTGCGGATAGAGACGCTCCAGCGTGGGCTCGGAACGGAAGTCGGTAATCTCCGATCGCGGGAAGCGTGGAAGAATCTCGAGATCGCGGCTGCCCGGCAGATCGGCCGCGAACAGCGAAGGTCCCGCGAGACACAAGCTCAACAGAATGATCAGGCGCATCCTGGCCTCAAAGTGTCAGCATGGATTGAGCGGTGTTCACGGTCTTGTCGGCATCGGTCTCCCGCTTGGGAATTTCCAATCCCCGTTGCACGGCCGGCCGGGCCTCCAACGCGGATATCCAGCGCTGAAGATTCGCCAGTCCGTCCACCGATACCCCGGACCAGTCATGAATGCGAACCCAGGGGAAGGTGGCAATATCGGCGATGCTGTAATCGCCGGCGAGGTATTCCGATTCGCCCAGGCGCCGGTCCAGCACCTCGTATAGGCGGCGGGTCTCATGCTGGTAACGGTCGATGGCGCCCGGCAATTTCTCCGGGAAGTAGCGGTAGAAGACATTCGCCTGCCCCTGCATCGGCCCTACGCCGCCCATCTGGAACATCAGCCACTGGATGACACGGGAGCGGCCTTTGACATCCTGCGGCATCAGGCGCCCGGTCTTTTCGGCCAGATAGATGAGGATGGCCCCGGATTCGAAAACGGCGAAATCATCGTTCTCGCGATCGACGATTGCCGGAATCCGTCCGTTCGGATTGATCTTCAGGTAGTCGG
Organism: Pseudomonas indica NBRC 103045; assembly: GCF_002091635.1. Classification (GTDB taxonomy): domain Bacteria; phylum Pseudomonadota; class Gammaproteobacteria; order Pseudomonadales; family Pseudomonadaceae; genus Pseudomonas_M; species Pseudomonas_M indica. Next base: position 265,817 of record NZ_BDAC01000002.1, read on the forward strand.
GCGCCTTCTGTTCCTTTCGGTCGAAACTCAGCGCATGCACGCGGTAGGGCAACCCCAGCTCTTCGAGCGCGATGGAGATTTTGTGTCCGTTCGGTGTGGCGGCGGTATACAGGTCGATCATTGCTTCTCTCCTGTGGCAACCCGCCCAGCCTCCGCAGTTGGTCAGGGCAAGTCAAGCCACAGTAAAGAAGCGATTGAAACAGTCTGCTACGGCATCCGCGCCTTTTTCATCGTCCAGGTGCAGGTGATGCCCGCCGGCCAGAGGGGTCACGTCGAAGGAGAATTCGCCCAGCATCTTCACCACCGCCGCCTGATGCGCCAGCATGCCCTGCTCCGCCAGGGCCAGGCTGACCGGGCAACTCAGGCGACGCAAAAACGCCAGGGCATGGGCCTGGGTCAGGCGTAGCGGCGATGGAAGCGTCAGGCGCGGATCGGTACGCCAGGTGTAACCGCCCGGCACGGGCATCAGTCCACGTTGCGCCAGCAGCTCGGCCGCCTCCCGACTGACCGCGCCGACACCCTTCATACGCGCCTCGACGGCACGCTCGACCGTCTCGTAGACGGGCTTGCGCTTGCTGCCCAGCGCGAGCTTCGCCCGTAGTGCCTCGCCCAGCTTCTCCGGGGCGGTTTCCGCCTCGCCGGTGAACGGCACCAATCCGTCGATCAGCGCGAGGCGTTCCACACGCTCCGGCAGGGCGCCGGCGAGCAGCACGGAAACTATGGCCCCCATCGAATGCCCAAGCAGCGAGAAACGCTGCCAGCCGAACTGCTCCGCGACCTGCAAGATGTCGTAGGCGTAATCCCAGAGCGCATATCCCCCGCCGGCCGGGCGATGCCCGGAATGCCCGTGGCCGGCAAGATCCAGGGCGACGATGCGCACGCCTGTCAGCTTCGGCGCCAGGCGGGCGAAGCTCATGGAATTGTCCAGCCAGCCATGCAACGCAATCACCGGCAGCCCGTCTTCCGGGCCGAACAGGTGGGCCGCCAGTTCGATATGCGGCAGGTTCAGGCGGACCTCTTCGAACAGGTTGCTCATGCACTCTCCTCGCCTTCTGTCGAGCCGTCCCAGCGGGTCAGCACGCGCCTCAGCAACTCGGCGGTCTCCTGGGGACGCTCCAGCGGAAACATGTGGCCACCCGGCAACGTCAGGTAAAGCCCCTGCGGCACACGCCGCACCAGCCGTGCATGGTGCGGCAGGACGACCCGGCTGTGGCGCCCGCGCACGACCGCCAGCGGTACCTTGAGCTGCTGGGGGCGGCCAGGGCTGGTGTGCGGGACGCTGCGGTAGATGCTGATCTCGGTCGCCGGGTCGAACCGCAGGCGCAGCCCATCTCCGGCTTCCTGCAAGCCATGCCGTACGTAGGCATCCAGGCAATCCGGGTCGAAGCGTCGGAACAGCGTCTTGCCGGCAAAGTATCGGCGCGCCTCTTCGATGCCGCCGAAGTGCTCGCGCCGCCCCAGCGTCCGTCCCGCCGGTGTGATGCGATCGATGAGGCCGAAGCGTTTCGCCGCGCGGATCAGCACGCGATCGGCCAGGGTCAGGACTGGCGAATCCAGCATCACCACTCCCCGGTAAAGCTCGGGCCGCCGCAGCGCGGCGTGGTAATGCAACACGCCGCCGAGCGAATGTCCCACACCCCAGATCGGCTCATCCAATTCACCGAGATGATGGAGCAGTTCTTCGACCAGGCTTTCCCAGTTGTCGTTTACGGGAAAGCGCGGGTCATGGGCGTGCTGCGCCAGATGCAGCACCCGATAATCCGGCTCCAGGGCCGCGAACAGCTTGCCGTAGGTGGCGGAAGGGAAGCCATTTGCATGGGCGAAAAAAACGGTCTGGACCATGGCGGCGTACGGATGGCGAAGATGAGCGGGATTGTCCGGCACCTTCGAGAAAAGGAGCAATGACCGTAATGGCCAGGAATGACGACACTCCGGCCATGTCCATGGTCCGGTCGCCGGATGCGCGGAACCTGTTAAAATACCGCCTCTGCCCGTCGTCTGGCCCTTCAGAGCGTTGTCCCTTGGAACTGTTCAAAGAATTCATCTTCGAAGCCGCCCACCGCCTTCCCCACGTACCGGAAGGACACAAATGCGGGCGCCTGCATGGCCACTCGTTCCGCGTGGCGATCTACATCGAAGGCGAAGTGGACCCGTACACCGGATGGATCCGCGACTTTTCCGAGATCAAGCAGATCTTCAAGCCGCTCTACGAGCAGCTCGATCACAACTACCTGAACGACATCCCCGGCCTGGAAAACCCCACCAGCGAAGTGCTGGCGAAATGGATCTGGCAGAAACTGAAACCGCTCCTGCCCGAACTGTCGCGCGTACGTATCCACGAGACCTGCACCAGCGGCTGCGAATATCGCGGCGATTGAGCGTCACCCGCCCACGGTCGCCCTGACTGCATGGCCCACCTGTCATGACGGGTGGGCCTTTTCCTTACTTAGATACGGAACTGCTTCACCAGCGCACCCAGGCGTTCGCCGAGGCCGGCCAGGCTGCGGGCGGTCTGGGCGCCCTGCTGGGTTTCGTCGGCCACGCTGTCCACCGCCACGGCGATCTGGTGCACACTGCGATTGATCTCCTCGGCCACCGCGGTCTGCTCTTCGGCGGCGCTGGCGATCTGCGCGTTCATGGCGTTGATGGTGCCGATCAACTGGGCGATGGCATCCAGCGACGAACCGGCCTGGTTGGCCTGTTCGCTGGTGGTGTCGCCGGCCTCGCTGGAGCGGCGCATCGCGGTCACCGCTTCCTGGGTACCCTGCTGCAGGCGGTCGATCATGCCCTGGATTTCCTGGGTGCTCTGCTGGGTGCGGCTGGCCAGCGCGCGAACCTCGTCGGCGACCACCGCGAAGCCGCGCCCGGCCTCGCCGGCACGCGCCGCTTCGATGGCCGCGTTGAGCGCCAGCAGGTTGGTCTGTTCGGCGATGGAACGGATCACACCGAGCACGCTGACGATGGACTGCACGTCCTGCTGCAGGCTGTCCAGGGACACGCCGCTCTTGCGGATATCGTCCACCAGGGCATGGATGCGCTGGATACTGCCGTCCACCACCTTCTTCGCGGCCTGGCCTTCCTGGTCGGTCTGGCGAGCCGCTTCGGCGGCGTTCTGCGCGCTGCGGGCCACTTCGTTGGCGGCGGCGGACATTTCGTTGATCGCGGTCGCCACCTGGTCGGTCTCATGGCGCTGGCGCTCCATGGCCTGCTCCGAGCGCTGCGCCTGGGCAGACACCTCACCAACCAGGCTGGTCAGTTGGCCGGTCATCTCGACGATCTGGCGCACCAGGCCATGAATCTTCTCGACGAAACGGTTGAACGAACCGGCCAGTTCACCCAGTTCATCATGGCTGTTCACCGGCAGACGGTGAGTCAGGTCGCCGTCACCGGCAGCGATGTCGTCCAGGTTGTCCTTGATCTGCTGCAGCGGACGCAGGATGGAGTTGCTCAGCGCGAGACCGGCGATACCCAACAGGACCAGCAGGATCAGGGCGATGACCACGATGCTGCTGACCACGGTGCTGATGCGATCGTCGATGGCCTTCTCCACCTCGGCCACCTGGGCCTCGATGCCGTCCAGGTTGACGGCGGTACCGATCACCATGTCCCATTTCGGCAGGTAATAGGTGTAGGCCAGCTTGGGTACCTGCACGCTCTCGTTGCCCGGCAGCGGCGAGGAGTACTGGACGAAATGGGTGCCGTTCTTGGCGACACTCACCAGTTCCTCGTTCAGCAGCACACCGTTGGCGTCACGGCGCCCCTTGAAGCTCTTGCCGACGTCCACCGGGCTGTCGCCACGGAACAGCCGGACGATCTCCGAGTCGTAGCCGAAGATATAGGAATCCTTGCCGTACTTGATCTTCGACAGTACGGCGATGGCTGCCTCGCGGCTGGCCATGTCGCCAGACGCGGCGGCGTCGTACATGCCCTGCACGGAGCCGAGGGCGATCTGCACGTAGTGCTCCAACTCTTCACGGCTTTCCTGCATCAGGCGTTCGCGGGTTTCCTCCAGCTCTTCATGCGCCAGACCGAGCAGTACCTTCGCCGTGGCGCCACTGAGCACCAGAGCGAACAGCAGCACCGGTACCAGGGCCAGCAACAGAACTTTCGATTTAAGCGTCAGACGCATTGTCCTTTCCTCGTGAGACGGCAAGCGGAATGAAAACGGGGTGACCTTATATCGGCCACCCCGTTGAAAAATTGAGCGAATAGTTTGACGCCAAAATGATGGCACTTCAATGACATCCTGATCGAACGGACAGTCCCCCAGGTGTCGACACGGGCCGCCAGGGCAGCGGCCCGGCAGGATTTACAGCAGCATCGCCGCCGCCCAGCCGAACACCAGCAGCGGCAGGTTGTAGTGCAGGAAGGTGGGCACCACGGTGTCCCAGATGTGGTTGTGCTGGCCATCGACGTTGAGGCCGGAGGTCGGGCCCAGGGTCGAGTCGGAAGCCGGCGAGCCGGCATCGCCCAGGGCGCCGGCAGTGCCGACGATGGAAACGATTGCCAGCGGGCTGAAGCCGAGCTGCATGCCCAGCGGCACGAAGATGGCGGCAATGATCGGCACCGTGGAGAAGGACGAACCGATACCCATGGTCACCAGCAGGCCGACCAGCAGCATCAGCAGCGCGCCGACCGCCTTGCTGTGGCCGATCCAGGCGGCCGAGGCATCCACCAGGGTCTTCACCTCGCCGGTGGCCTTCATCACTTCGGCGAAGCCAGCGGCGGCGATCATGATGAAGCCGATCATGGCCATCATCTTCATGCCTTCGGTGAACAGGTCGTCGGCCTCCCGCCAGCGCACCACGCCGGACACCGAGAAGATCACGAAGCCCACCAGCGCACCGATGATCATCGAATCCAGCCACAGCTGCACGGCGAACGCGGCGGCGATGGCGACGCCGGCCATCAGCAGGCTCAGCGGGTTGTACTGCACGTCGGCCCGCTCGACCTGCTCGATCCGGGCGAGATCGTAGACGCGCTTCTTGCGGTAGCTGAACAGCACCGCCACCAGCAGGCCGAAGAGCATGCCCAGGGCCGGGATCGCCATGGCCTGGGTAACGCTCACGCCGCTGACGTCCACCCCGGCCTTGGTCACGTTGGCCAGCAGGATTTCGTTGAGGAAGATGCCGCCGAAGCCCACCGGCAGGAACATGTAGGGTGTGATCAGGCCGAAAGTGATGACGCAGGCGATCAGGCGGCGGTCCAGCGACAGCTTGGTCAGCACGTACAGCAGCGGCGGCACCAGCAGCGGGATGAAGGCGATGTGGATCGGCAGGATGTTCTGCGAGGACACCGAGACCGCCAGCAGCAGCACGATCAGCACCCACTTCACCGCCCCGCCACCCTGTGCATCCTGGCGACCGACCAACGCCAGCACCTTATCGGCCAGGGCATGGGCCAGGCCGGACTTGGCGATTGCGACCGCGAACGCACCGAGCAAGGCATACGACAGCGCCACCGTGGCGCCGCCACCGAGGCCCTGGTTGAAGGCACTCAGCGTGCCCTCCACGCCCAGGCCACCGATCAGGCCGCCGGCCAGCGCGCCGACGATCAGGGCCACTACCACGTGCACACGGCACAGACTGAGGATCAGCATGATGCCGACCGCTGCGATCACAGCATTCATCGATAAGCTCCAGGATTCGACCGGAAGGCCCGGAAAAAAGGCGCGTACTCTGCCCCATGGCCGCCGTGCCTGTCAAAACGCAACCTGTCCGGTTCGACAGGTGAATTGCCGCAGGGGCGTGAGCCACGACTCACCTGGCGCATTCCGCCACCCACGCCGGCATCTCCGTCCTTGTTCCAAAGGGCTCTCACGGCTAGCCTGCGTGCACTTTTCCAGGAGAGTCATGCCATGCTCAACATCGCCCTCATTGCCGGATCCAGCCGCAACAACAGCCAATCCGGCAAGGTCGCGCGCTTCCTGCACCAGCGCCTGATCCAGCTCGAAACCACCACCGAGGAAACCAGCTCCGTCATCGATCTCGGCCTTGCCCCGCTGCCGCTGTGGCCGGGTGAAGACAGCGGCCCCTGGGACCTGTACGCCGCGCAACTGAAGGCCGCCGATGCGGTGGTAGTGGTGGCGCCGGAGTGGAACGGCATGGCCTGCCCGGCGATCAAGAACTTCTTCGTCTACGCCAGCAAGGCCGAACTGGCCCACAAGCCCGGCCTGCTGGTGGCGGTCTCCGCCGGCATCGGCGGCGCCTCGCCAATCAGCGAGCTGCGTGCCTCCAGCTACAAGAACTGCCGGCTGTGCTACCTGCCGGAGCACCTGATCGTGCGCCAGGTGGAAAAGGTGCTGAACACGCCGGAACCGGCCAGCGAGGACGAGCAGCGCCTGCGTGGGCGGATCGACTATGCGCTGGATATCCTGGCGAAGTACGGGGAAGCGCTGAAACCGGTGCGTGCGGCCATCGATATAAGTAATCCGGCGTTCACCAACGGCATGTAAGGACGCACAGTGGCCCGGATCAACGTACGTCCGGGCCACGCGCCGGCAGGAGGATTCGCACGCGCAGCCCACCCAACGGGCTTTCCTCCAGCGCCAGGCTCCCCGCCCAGGCATCGACGATATCGCGCACGATGCCCAGCCCCAGGCCATGCCCCGGCACCTGCTCGTCCAGCCGAGAGCCCCGGTCGAGCACCTGCTCGCGAGCTTCGGCGGCGATGCCGGGACCGTCGTCATCGATGGTCAACTGGAAGCCCGTCTCCACCGGTTCGATATCCAGTGTCACCTGGCCTCGCGCCCACTTGCAGGCGTTGTCCAGCAGGTTGCCGAGCAGTTCGAGCAGGTCCTCCCGATCCCACGGCAGGCGCAATCCGGGCGGAGCCTGCCAGCGCAGGTCCAGGTTGCGGTCATGGATCATCGCCAGCGTCTCGAACAGGCCGGGCAGTTCCGCCGCGCAATCGAAACGCGCCTTGGGTAGCGCCTCCCCGGCCAGCCGTGCGCGACCCAGCTCCCGGGCCAGCAGTTGCTCGATCTGCGCCAGTTGCTCCTGCAACCGTGCCTGCAAGTCCGGATGGGCCTGCAATTCCTCGCGATTGGCCAGGCTGAGCAGGACGGCCAGCGGCGTCTTGAGCGCATGGCCGAGATTGCCCAAGGCATTGCGCGAACGCTTGAGCGTGCTTTCGGTATGCGCCAGCAAATGGTTGATCTGCGCCACCAGCGGCTCCAGCTCCGGCGGGACGTCGCGGTCCAGCTCGCCGCGCTGGCCGCTCTGCAGTTGGGCGATCTGCTGGCGTGCCGACTCCAGCGGGCGCAGGGCGCGGTGGACGGTCCAGCGCTGCAACAAAACGATCAGCAGCAAGGCGCCGGCACCCAACCAGAGGATGAGTTGGCGCAGGCGGCGGAAGCTGTCGAGCACCGGGGTGTAGTCGTGCGCCACGCTGATCGACAGCTCGCGGCCGAAGCGCCGGTAGTCCGCCCGGTAGACCAGCAGATGCTGGTCGCTCGGCCCGTCGCTCAGTCCCTCCTGCAATCCGGCCGCTTCCGGGCGTGGCAGCGTATGGTCCCAGAGCGAGCGGGAGCGCCAGACCCGGTCGTCGAAGTCGATGCGAAAGTAATGCCCGGACAACGGCCGCTGGTAGCCGGGACCGATGCGCTGTTCGTCCAGTTGCAGGCCCTGCGGCCCGCGCACCATGGCGATCAATAGCGCTTCGGCTTCTTCACGCAGGTAATTCTGCAGGTAGCGGCGCAGACCGAGGTCGAACAGCCAGAGGCTGCCTTGGGCAAAGATCAGCCCGACGACCAGCAGTACCGCCACCAGCCCCAGGCTCAACCGATGCTGCAAGGCTATCACCCGCCGGCACCGTTGTAGCGGTAGCCCTGTCCGCGCCGGGTCTCGATCACTTCGCGACCGAGCTTGCCGCGCAAGCGATTGACGTGCACTTCGATGACGTTGGAGTCGCGCTCCTTCTCGCCGTCATACAGGTGCTCGGCCAAATGCGTCTTCGACAGCAACTGCCCCGGATGCAGCATGAAATAACGCAGCAGCCGGAACTCGGCGGCGGTCAGCTCGATCCATTCGCCGTTGCGTCCGACACACTGTCGCGCCTCGTCCAGTTGCAGGCCGGCGGCCTCCAGTTGCGGCTGGTTGGCCAGCCCGTGGGCCCGGCGCAGCAACGCCTGGATGCGCAGGTTCAGCTCTTCGGGATGGAACGGCTTGCTCAGGTAATCGTCGGCGCCGGTCTTCAGCCCCTCGATGCGCTCGGCCCAGGAGTCACGCGCGGTGAGGATCAGTACCGGCGTGGTCAGCCCGCCGGCACGCCATTCGCGCAACACCTCCAGCCCCGGCTTGCCGGGCAGGCCGAGGTCGAGAATGATCAGGTCGTAGGGTTCGCAGGCCCCCTGGTAGGCCGCATCGCGGCCATCGGCCAACCAGTCCACGGCATAGCCCTGGCGGCCAAGGCCGGCGACCAGTTCGTCGGCCAGGGGCACGTGGTCTTCCACCAGCAGCAGGCGCATCAGTCTTCCTCGTCCTTCAGGATGGCCCCATTGCGGGCATCCAGTTCCAACTCGCGGACCACACCGCCCTGAGTCAGCAGCTCCACTTCGTAGACGTAGACGCCGTCTTCCTCTTCCAGCTCGGCTTCCAGCAGGGTCGAGCCGGGGTAACGCGCCAGCGCGTTTTCGATCAGGCTCTCCAGCGACTGGATGACGCCTTCCTGGCGCAGGCGCAGAGCCGCGTCCTGATCCAGGTCACGGGCCGAGACATCCCGGCCCAGCAACCCCAGCAGCAGGAAAAGTACCCCGATCCGGTGCAGCGTCGTATGCATCAATCGTCCTGGTGATCCTTGAGGATCTGGCCATTGGTGGCGTCGAGTTCCAGGTCCCATTTCACGCCCTGGGCGTCACGCAATTCGACCTGGTAGATATAGCGTCCGTATTCTTCTTCCAGCTCGGTTTCCTCGACGGTGGCACCGGGGTGCTTGGCCACGGCGGCGGCGTTGAGTTTCTCGAAGGACTGGATGGTGCCGGCGTCGCGCAGCTTCAGCGCCTCGTCCGGGCCGAGGTCTCGGGCCTGGGCGATACCCGCGGTAGCGGCAAGGGCGGCGGTGGCGAAAAGGGCTGTCAGTTTGTTCATGGCGGTTTTCCTCGCGGGATTGGTTTCGACGTGTTCAGGTTATTCAAGCGGACTTAAGCCAACCTGAATTTCCCGTGTGCCGTCCGATCGCCCTGTTGCCCATCATTCATCCGCTGAAGCCACTTGGCCGCCCACCATTGCCCTCTATAATCGCTGCCTTGTGCGATGGAGGCCAGCATGAGCGCCGTTCAGATCAAATTTCCAGCCCTCACCCTGCGCGCCGGACAACGCGCCGCCGCGCGCATCCGCGAACGCGGCCTGACGCCCGCCGATGTCGGTATCCTTCCCGGCGCGGCCGGCGGGCCCAAGGCGCTGGGTATCCAGGGCCTGGACCTGGCGCTGTTCGGCGACTGGCTGCCGCGCGCGCCACGGGAACGCTCGCTGATCGGCGCCTCGATCGGCTCCTGGCGCTTCGCCAGTGCCTGCCTGGCGGCGGATGCCGCGGCCGGTATCCGCCGCCTCGGCGAGCTGTACACCGCGCAACGCTTCGCCAAAGGCGTGACCATGGCCGAGGTCAGCCGCAGCTGCGTACGCATGCTGGATGAGCTGCTCGACGGCCGTGACGCGGACATCCTCGCCAATCCGCACTACCGGCTGAACGTGGTGGTGGTGAAGAGCCACGGCCTGCTCGCCCACGATAGCCGTGGCACGCTCGGCCTGGGGCTGTCCTCGGTGATCGGTAATAACCTGCTGGGCCGCCCGCGCCTGGCCAGGCACTTCGAACGGATCATCCTCCACGACGAACGCCTGCCGCCGCCGCTGGCGCCGCTGCACGACTTCCCCTCGCGCTTCCTCGCCCTGGACACCGGCAACCTGCGCCATGCCCTGCTCGCCTCCGGCTCGATTCCGATGGTCATGGAGGGCGTGCGCGACATCCCCGGCGTCGGCCCCGGCACCTACCGCGACGGGGGCTTGCTCGACTATCACCTGGACCTGCCCTACCGCGGCGACGACATCGTGCTCTACCCGCACTTCACCGACCGGGTCATCCCCGGCTGGTTCGACAAGGGACTGCCCTGGCGCCGCGGCTGCACCACGCGCCTGCAGGATGTACTGCTGGTTTCGCCGTCCCGCGAGTACCTGGCCCGCCTGCCCCACGGCAAGCTGCCGGACCGCAAGGACTTCACCCGCTACCTGGGCGACGATGCCGGACGCGAACGCTACTGGCGCAAGGCGATGGACGAAAGCCAGCGCCTCGGCGACGAGTTCCTCGAACTGGTGGAAAGCGGCCGCCTCGGCGAACGATTGTTGCCGCTCTGATCCCCCGGTATCGACCAAGGAAGACGCATGAAACTGGCAGTGGCGATCATTCACGGCATCGGTCCCAAGCTGGACCGGCAGGATGAGGAAGGACAATACGAATACGCCCAGGGCCTGATCCGGGGCATCCGCCGGCAGCTCGGCGAGGAAGCCGGGCAGATCGTCTTCCGCAGCCTGTTCTGGGCCAGCGTGATGGACGAGCGCGAGCACGATTTTCTCGACAGCCTGGACAACCAACCGGTCACCTGGCGCTGGCTGCGCCGGCTGGTGACGCTCTTCCTCGGCGACGCCAGCGGCTACCGCAAGGTCAGCCAGGCCTACGACGACACCTATGAGCAGGTCCACCAGCGCGTGCGCCAGGGCATCTATGCCCTGCGCGCCGAAGTCGGCCCGGACACCCCGCTGGTGGTGCTGGCGCATTCGCTCGGCGGGCACATCTTTTCCAACTTCGTCTGGGATCAGCAGAAACTCAACGAGACGTCGAGCCGCCCGGACGACCCGTTTCTCGCCCTGGAAACGCTGGCTGGGCTGGTCACCTTCGGCTGCAACATCCCGCTGTTCACCTTCGCCTACGACAAGGTGGTGCCGATCCGCTTTCCCGGCGACCGCCTGACCCCGGCCGTGCGCGAACAGGCTCGCTGGCTGAACTATTACGCCCCGGCCGATCCACTGGGCTATCCGCTGCGCACCCTGCCCAGCTATGCGGCAGTGGTCAACGAAGACCATGCTTGGCCCGCCGGCGCCTGGTACAAGCGACACACACCCCTGAGCCACATGGAATACTGGCGCGATCCGGGATTTCACCGCTACGTGGCGAATTACCTGCGCCAGTTGCTGCCCACGTGCATCGACGAATGAGGGGATGGCCATAGGCGAACACGGCAGCCCTTCGGGCTGCTCGGGCGAATGAATTCGCCCCTACGTGGAGTCCGGCTTTGCTTTTGTAGGAGCCAGCTCTGCTGGCGATGCTTTTGTGTCGCCATCGCGAGCAGAGCTCGCTCCTACAGAAGACGAGAACCCAACCGTAAGGACGAATTCATTCGCCAAGGGCCGCGCAGCGGCCCCTCTCCCCGGATCTATTTCTCCAACGGCACGATGGCCATGGTCAGGCGCGAGATGCAGCTGGGCTTGCCATCGTCGCCGGACAGGCGGATATCCCAGACATGGGTGGTCCGCCCCAGATGCACCGCACGGGCCACCGCAGTGACCCGTCCGCTGCGCAGACCACGCAGGTGGTTGGCGTTTACCTCCAGGCCGACGCAGCGGTATCGACTGCTGTCGATGCACAGGAAACTGGCGGTGGAACCGAGGGTTTCCGCCAGCACCACCGACGCGCCGCCATGCAGCAGGCCATAGGGTTGGTGGGTGCGCCGGTCCACCGGCATGCTGGCGGTGAGGGACTCGTCGTCGAAGGCTTCGAAACGGATATCCAGTTGTTCGCCAATGGTGTTCGCCAAGGTGGCGTTGAGCTGTTCCAGATCGGGTGTCTGGCGCCATAGGCTCATGGGCATCTCCTTCGGTGCAGTCAGGGAATCATTCGTGCCAGAGTATCGCCTCACCACGGGCGATCCATTCAGGGATACGCGGCCCGTAGGCCCCCTCCACCACGCTCCGCTTGATCTTCAGCGTCGGAGTGAGGAAACCGTTGTCCACGGCCCAAGCATCCTTGACCAGCACCAAACCGAGCAGCCGCTCATGCTTGTCCAGGGCGGCGTTCACCTCTTCGAGCAGTTCGCGCAGGCTCTGTTCCAGCACCGAACGCGCGCCGTTCGCCGCTTCCTGACGACCGACGTCGGAGAGCACGCACAGCGCCATGGGCTGTGGCAGACCATCGCCGACCACGCAGACCTGCTCCAGGCGCGAATGCACCGCCAGGCGGTTTTCGATGGGCGCCGGGGCGACGTACTTACCCTTGCTGGTCTTGAAGATTTCCTTGATCCGCCCGGTCAGGCGCAGATAGCCCTCGGCATCCACCTCGCCCTTGTCGCCGGTGCGCAGGAAACCGTCCTCGGTGAGGGCCTCGGCGGTCTTCTGCGGGTCCTTGTAGTAGCCCTGCATGGTCGCGCCGCTGCGTACCAGCACCTCGCCCTCCTCGCTGATACGCACCTCGACGCCCGGGTTGGCCTGGCCGATCCAGCCGTGCTTCTGCTTGCCCGGCCGGCAGATATGCGAATAACCGGCGTTCTCGGTCATGCCATAGACCTCGAGCACGTCCAGGCCCAGGCGCCGGTACCAGTCGAGCAGCGCCTCCGGTACCGGTGCCGCCCCACAGACCGCGTAGCGCACCGCATCCAGCCCCAGGCCGGCGAGCACTTTGTGGCCGACCCGCGGGCCGAGCAGCGGCAGGCGCAGGAGAAAGTCCAGGCGCTTCGCCGGCATTTTCGAATAGACGCCCATCTGGAATTTGGTCCAGATCCGCGGCACCCCGAAGAACACCGTGGGCCGCGCACGACGCAGGTCGTCGATGAAGGTGTCCAGGCTCTCGGCGAAGAAGATCGTCTGCCCGGCGTAGATCGACGACAGCTCGACGAACATGCGCTCGGCCACATGGCACAGCGGCAGATAGGACAGCAGCCGGTCGTTCTCACCAACACCGAACAGCTCGGTGGCGTGGCCGGCGGCGAAGCCGAAGTTGGCGAAGGTGTGCATCACTCCTTTCGGCGCCCCGGTGGTGCCGGAGGTATAGATGAGCGTGGCCAGGCAATCGGCGGCGGGCCGGGGATCGTCCTGGATCGGCGCACAGACCTGCAGATCGCTCCACAGGTAGTCGAAACGCCCTTCGGGGCGCATCGGCATGCCTACCGTCGGCACCCCCTCGGGAACGCCCGGCGCCATGCTCGGCCAGTCGTCCAGCTTGCCGATGAAAGCGACCACCGCCTCGGCATGTTCCAGCACTTGGCGGACGGACTCGGCGGTAAGGTTCGGATAGAGCGGTACGGACACATGGCCGGCCATCCAGATCGCCAGGTCGGTGACGATCCAGTGCGCGCAGTTCTTCGAGATGATCGCGATGCGGCTGCCCTGAGGCAGATCCAGGCCACGCAGCCAGGCGGCGGTACGGCGTGCCTGGTCACCCACGTCGGACCAGCTCAGCTCCTCCACGCGACCGCCCCCCAAGGGCTGGACCAGGTAGCGTTTGTTCGGGTGACGCACCTCGCGCTCGTAGAACAGCTCGAGCGGCAAACGGACGGCATGAGTCACTGGGTCTTCTCCTTTGTTGTTCTTGTAGGGTCAACCAAGCACTTGCTTGGTCGACTATTCCATGCACAAAGGAGTGAAGCAAGTTAAGAAATGTATCGGGATTCGCCGCGCTGCAGCGAAGCCCGAATCAATGGTGTTTCGGGTGATGCAACTCGGCCAGACGCATCGCCCCGGCCAGGATCATCTCGCCCTCCAGCTCGGCGAGGCTGGCGGTCTTCATCGGCAACGGGTCCTGCCGGTGACCATGAATCAGCAATCCGGCCAGGGTGCCGACGAAGGGCTGGTGGGTCACCAGCAGCAATTCCTCGTCCTCGCGCTCGGCGAGGTACTTCAACGCCTCGCGGGGATCGCTGTCCGGCGTCAGCCAGGGAGCGACACCGACCGCCCCGGCGAACCCCAGTGCCTCGCGCACCAGCTCGGCGGTCTGCTGGGCCCGCACGTAAGGGCTGGCCAGGATCGCCGAGAGCGGCCGCCCGGCCAAGTGGGCCGCCGTCCTCAGCACCTCCTTGCGGCCATGCCTGGTCAGCTCGCGCTCGGCGTCGGTCGGGGCATGGGGCTCGGCCTCGCCATGACGGAGCAGCCAGAGCCTCACAGCTTGGGCTCTTCGTCTCGCACCGGGCTGGGCGCCGGAGGAATATCGTGGGGTGCCTCGCCTTCCGGAGCGCGCGGCACCGGCCAATCGGAGAACGGCCAGGGCTTCTCGTCGGTGTGGAAGGTGCCGAAACGGCCAATCTGCGCCAGGTACTGGCTGAGGCTGTCACCGAAGTTCATCAGGCTGCCGCTCGGCGCGCCATAGAACAGCCGGTAGCCCAGCTGCAGCAGGACCACCGCCCCCAGCAACAGCTCGGCCAGTTGCCAGACCAGGGTGAAGATCACCATCCAAAGGATGCGCAGCAGGATGGATTCGCGTTGCAGGTCGTCGGTGGGTTCGCTCATGGGATAGCTCCTTATCCGTTCCAATCAGGTTAGGCTGCGCGGCTAGAAACCGCTGGTGGGAATGAAATCCACGTCCGTCTTCGGCTCGCCGCGCATCAGGGCCTCGATCACCTGGGCCAGGGTGCGCCCTTCGAAGAGAATGGCATGCAATCCCGCGACCAGCGGCATGTAGACCTGCAGCTCCTCGGCCTTGGCCTTGAGCACCTTGAGCGTGTTGACCCCCTCGGCCACTTCGCCGAGCCGCGCCACCGCGTCTTCCAGGCTGAGCCCCTCGCCGAGGGCATAGCCGACCTGGTAGTTGCGGCTCTTCGGCGAGGAGCAGGTGACGATCAGGTCACCGACCCCAGCCAGGCCGAGGAAGGTCATCGGATTGGCGCCCAGCTTCACCGCGAAGCGGGTCATCTCAGCCAATGCCCGGGTGATCAGCATGCTCTTGGTGTTCTCGCCCATGCCCAGGGCCACGGCCATGCCGGAAATAATCGCGTAGACGTTCTTCAGGGCCCCGCCCAGTTCCACGCCGAAGCGGTCGCGGCTGGCATAGACGCGGAAGGTCCGACCATGCAGCACGGCCTGGACGCGCTGGCAGAGTTCCTCGTCTTCGCTGGCGACCACTGTGGCGGTCAGAGCGTGTTCGGCGACTTCCTTGGCCAGGTTGGGCCCGGACAGCACACCGATGCGCGCCAGCGGGGCGATTTCCTCGAGAATCTGGCTCATCAGCTTGAAGCTCTGCGCCTCGATACCCTTGGTGGTGCTCACCAGCAGCTTGCCGGCCAATTGCGCCGCCAGCGGCTGCAGTACCTGGCGCAACGCGCTGGACGGTAGGGCAACGAAGATCAGCTCGCAGGCGGCCAGGGTGGCCGGCAGGTCGGTCACCGCCTCCACCGCCGGATGGATCTTCACGCCCTTCAGGTAACGGGGGTTCTCGCGGTTGCTGCGGATCGCCTCGGCCTGTTCCGGGTCGCGCATCCAGAGCAGGACAGGCTGGCCGTTCTCGGCCAGCAGATTGGCGATGGCGGTGCCGAAGCTGCCGCCGCCGAGAACCGCGATAGGTTGCTGTGCAGTCATAACGCATCCATGAGTGACCACCGGAGTGGCAGTAGCGGGCATTATACGGAGGCCTGGGCGACCGGCCAGTCGGGATTTTCCGACTGGCAAACGCGCCCGGCTCGGTTAACATGCGGCCATCCTGCCACCGCCATAAGACGCTTCGTCGTGCTGCCGAGCCTGCGCACTTCACTGCCGATCACCTTCTTCGCCCTGCTCACTGGCGGTCATGCGCTGGCCGACGACCTGTTCCTGGACGATCCCGACCTGCCGCAGGTACTCACCGCCACCCGCCTGAAACAGGCGGCGGCCGCGGTTCCAGGCAGCATGACCGTACTCGACCGCCAGTTGATCGACGCCTCCGGCGCACGCGACATCCCCGAACTGCTGCGCCTGGTTCCGGGCATGTTGGTCGGCTATCGCAACGGCAACCAGGCGACGGTGAACTACCACGGCACCAATGCCACCGAGGCCCGCCGCCTACAAGTGCTGGTCGATGGCCGCTCGCAATACCGGCCCGGCCTGGCCACCGTCGACTGGAGCGACATTCCGGTGGCCATCGAGGACATCGAGCGGATCGAAGTCTTCCGCGGGCCGAACACCGTGAGCTACGGCGCCAATGCGCTGATGGGGGTGATCAACATCATCACCCGCGCACCGGCCAACAGCGATGGCACTCGCCTCAAGTACACCCAGGGCCAGCGCGGCATCCGCGATTGGTACGCCAGCCAGGGGTTCGGCCAGGGCGGTCACGATCTGCGCCTGTCGCTGTCCGGCCAGCAGGACGATGGCTTCGACCATGACCAGTTTGGCCAGGACTACCGCGACGGCCGCCGCCTGAACCGTTTCAACCTGTCCGCCAGCCATGTGCTGGCCGCCGACCAGACCCTCGATTGGCAACTGGCCGTAAAGGAAGGCAACAAGCAGCGGCCCAACGCCTACCGCCCGGTATTTGCCGGCATCCCCAACGGAAGCGACAACGCCGACATCGAAGCCCGCGACTATGCCGCGTCGCTGCGCTGGACCTTCGACGCCAGCCCCGACCACAGCCTGTACGTCCAGGGCTACGCCCAGCAATGGGAACGCCTGCAGGAATGGCGGCCCTGCGAAGCGACCATCGCCTTCAGTCCGCAACTGGGGGCGCTCTGGCAGATCGATCCCGGCTACGTCGAAGCCCTGACCGCCAACATCCGCCGGGGCGTGTTCAGTCCGCCGTCCGGCACCGCCCAACAGCAGAGTCTGGCAACGCAGGTACTGCAGCAACTCGCCGGGCCGGGCCAGCAGCCGGTTTGCGGCTACATCGACCAGAACACCCGGGAAACCCGCTACGACCTGGAACTGCAGGACACCCTGAGCCTGTCCGATCGTCTGCGCCTGGTCAGCGGCGTGAACTACCGCTACGACCGAGCGGTCTCAGAAACCTACCTTGGCGGTCGGATAAATAACGAGGTGTGGCGACTGTTCGGCCACCTGGAATGGCGAATGAGTGAGCACTGGTTATTGCAGGGAGGCGCCATGCTGGAAAGCGATCAGCTTTCGGGCAGCTCGCTGAGCCCACGGCTGGCGGCCAACTACCTGATCACGCCGCGCCACGGGCTGCGCGCCGTCTATTCCGAGGCGGTGCGCTCCCCGGACATGTTCGAGAACAACGCCGATTGGAGCTACCGGCTGCAATCGCCCTCCCGGCCGTTGCAGAACGACCGCTATTTCGCCCGCGCCCAGGGCTCGGGAACCCTGGACAGGGAAATCATGCGCTCCCGCGAACTGGGCTATAACGGCCAGTTCGAAGCCCCGGACCTGAACGTCGATATCAAGCTGTTCCACGACGAAATCACCCGGATGATCAGCGAGCCCCTGCGGCTGGTGGATTTCACGCCGAGCAACGACAACCGGATCAGCTTCGACGGTGCGGAAACCCAACTGGACTGGCGCCTGGGCCGGCAGGATCGCCTGCGCCTGACCTATGCCTACATCGAATTCGACGCCAGCCATCGCCTCGACCAGCGCCTAACGCCCCGCCACAGCGGTTCGGCCGGATGGTTGCGCGATTGGGGCCGGGGCTGGTCCAGCGCCCTCTTCTATTACGGTGCCGACCAGCTCAACGAGTACCGTTTCGAGCGTGTCGACCTGCGTGTCGCCAAGCGCCTGACGCTCGGCCGTGCGGACCTGGAGCTGTCCGGTGTCCTGCAGCAGCGTCTCGATGACGAACCCCTGACCTGGCGCGAGAACCGCTACGCGGATCGACACCTGCTCTATTTCAGTGCGGAGCTGGCCTTCTAGATGCGCCACTCCGCCTCATGGACGAGCCGGCGAACCGCCCCTTGGTCCACCTGCCTGCTCCTGCTCTGCTGTCTTGTCGCCAGCCTGCCGACGCGGGCTGCCGAACTGCTGCTGAGTGCCGAGGACAGCCCTGCCGTGCGTGGCTTCGTCAATCAACTGGCCGAACGCCGTCCGCAGGACGAGGTGCGCTTCCTGCCCCTGGACCAATTGCCACCGCCCGATCGCCTGCCGGGCAGCAGCCGGCTGATTCTTTTGGGCGAGAAGGCCCTGGAATGGCGCCTTTCCTCCACCTCGGGCCCGCCGACCCTGGCGCTGCGGATCAGCCGCATCCAGGCCCGCCGGCTACTCGGCGAAAAGCGCCCGAATGGCGTCACCCTGCTCTGGAGCGACCCCCAACCGGCACGTCAGTTGCGCCTGGCCCGCCTGCTTTTTCCCCGCGCCCAGCGCATCGGTGTGCTCTATGACAAGCACAGCGCCTTCCTGCTCGAGGAGCTGCGTCACGCCGCCGCGCCTCTGGGATTGACCGTGGTCGGCCAGCCTTGGCCAGACCAGGGCGACAGTCGCCCGCTGCTGTCCTTGCTCGGCAACAGCGATCTTCTGCTCGGCCTGGACGATGAGGATCTTTACAATGCGAGGACCGCGAAGAGTCTGCTGCTCACCAGCTACACCCGGCAACGCGCCCTGCTCGGCCCCAGCGTCAGCTTCGTCAGGGCCGGCAGCCTGGCCAGCAGCTACAGCGACCAGGCCGATTGGCTGGCAACGCTCGACGAGCTGCTCGACCAGCCGCCCGGGCACTGGCCAAGGGCAGCCTATCCGGCCTATTACAAGGTGATGGGGAACCGGCAGGTGGCCCGTGCGCTCGGCATGGAGCTGGCCAGCGACAGCGAATTGGAGCAGCAATTGGTTGCAGGGGAGAAAACTCAGTGATCCCGTTCAAAGGATGGGACATCCATGCCCGAACCCAACTGATCAGCGTGGGCCCCGCCCTGCTGCTGACGCTGCTGCTCACCGCATTCTTCACCTTCGCCCGCCTGCAGGACCTCCGTCAGGAGCTGGATCACACCGGCCAGTTGATCGCCAATCAGTTGGCTCCCGCGGCCGAATACGGTGTGATCGCCGGCAACCTGCCGGTCTTGCGCAGCCTGCTCCAGGCCACTTTGGACACCCCCCATGTGCGCTTTTTGGAAGTCCGCGACCGCGAAGACAACATCCTGGTGTACGTGGAACGCCCCAGTGACCAGGGCCAGAGCACGCCCCAGGTGAAGGTGTTCCATGCGCCGATCCGCCTGCAACGGGTCGACCTTCAGGGCGACGAGCTGTTCGACAGCGAGCCCGCCGGTAATCCGGACCAGGACATTCTGGGACGGGTCGTGGTGGGTATGTCCGGCGACGCCTTCACCAGCCAGCAACAGGTCATCCTGCTGAAGGCCGCCGGTCTCGCACTGCTGGCCCTGATGCTTGCCTTTTTCCTTGCCCGCCGCCTGGCCCTGCGCCTGTCGGAGCCGATCAGCGCCATGGGCAAGGCGGTGGAAGCCATCCAGGCCGGCGATTACCGGGCAGCCCTGCCGGAAGTCGACGACGGCGAGTTGGGGGAACTGGCACGACACATCAACCGCCTCGCCAATGGCCTGGAAAAGGCCAGCCAGGAGCAGCAGCAATCCATCGAGCAACTGGTCAAGGCGCGGGAAGAAGCCGAGCAGGCCAACCGGGCGAAGTCCGATTTCCTGGCGATGATGAGCCATGAGCTGCGCACGCCGATGAACGGTGTACTGGGTATGCTGCAACTGCTCGAAACCACCGAGATGAACCAGGAGCAGGCCGAGTACGCGGCACTGGCGACCGAATCCACCGAGCACCTGCTCAAGGTCATCAACGACATCCTCGACTTCTCCCGTATCGAGCGCGGCGCGCTGGAGCTGGAGCGCATTCCGTTCAACCTCCTCGAGCTCATCCAGGGTTCGGTGCTGGTGTTCCAGCACAGCGCCCAGCAGCGCGGCCTGGACCTGCGCATCGAAACCCAGTCCGGCCTGGAGGACATGGAGGTCCAGGGCGACCCCACCCGGCTCCGCCAGATCCTGGTCAACCTGATCGGCAATGCCTTGAAATTCACCGAAGAAGGCAGCATCCGCGTGGAAATCCGCTGGCAGGCGCTGGATACCGAGGTGCTCTGGTTCACCTGCGCGGTTCGCGACAGCGGTATCGGCATCCCAGCGGAGCGTCTGGAGCACATGTTCGACGCCTTCCAGCAGGCCGACAGCTCGATTTCCCGCCGCTACGGCGGCACCGGGCTCGGCCTGCCCATCGCCCGCACCCTGGCCGAACGGATGGGCGGCACTCTCAGCGCCGAAAGCGAGGAAGGCCGCGGCTCGGTGTTCACCCTGGAAATCCCGCTGCCGTTCCGTCTGTGCGAAGCCCAGCCCACCCGCTTGCCGCTGCAGGCCGGCGGTTCCGGAGGCGGCCAGGATGTGCTGCTGGTGGAAGACAACCCGGTCAACCAGACCGTGATCGAAGCCATGTTGCGCAGCCTCGGCTACAGCGTCAGCCTGGTCGGCGACGGCGCCCAGGCGGTCCGACGCGTCGAGAACCAGGCGTTCGACGCGATCCTCATGGATTGCCGCCTGCCGGTGCTCGACGGCTATGAAGCGACCCGGCAGATTCGCCGGCTGGACGGCGGCGCAGGGGTTCCCATCATTGCCCTTACCGCCAACGCCCTGCAGGGCGACCGGGAAATCTGTCTCGCCGCCGGAATGAACGATTACCTGGCCAAGCCGTTCAAACGAGCGGATCTGCAGCAGGTATTGCAGCGCTGGTTGTCACCCCGACCTTCGGCGAGTGGCCAACAGTGATAAAGTGCTTCAGGCTTGACCGCCTCCGGGAGCGGCGTTGCGTTGGCCGTACCGCCCCGAGTGAACACTTGTACTCGGCGCGCTGTGACTTTCACCACAACGCAACAGTCTATGACTAGGCTGCCGGCTAACCTTCCGCAGCCAGGACGATTCGCCCAGCCCTTCTCACGGGGACCATTGAGGAGCTCGCATGACCAAACAACACGCTTTCACTCGGGAAGACCTGCTGCGCTGCAGTCGCGGCGAGCTGTTCGGTCCGGGTAATGCGCAACTGCCCGCCCCCAACATGCTGATGGTCGATCGCATCATCCATATCAGCGAAACCGGCGGCAAATTCGGCAAGGGTGAATTGGTCGCCGAGCTGGATATCCATCCCGACCTCTGGTTCTTCGCCTGCCACTTCGAAGGCGATCCGGTGATGCCCGGCTGCCTCGGCCTCGACGCCATGTGGCAGTTGGTCGGTTTCTACCTCGGCTGGCAGGGTAATCCGGGCCGCGGCCGGGCCCTCGGCTCCGGCGAAGTGAAATTCTTCGGCCAGGTACTGCCGACGGCGAAGAAAGTCACCTACAACATTCATATCAAGCGCACCATCAACCGCTCGCTGATTCTCGGCATCGCCGATGGCACCGTCAGCGTCGATGGACGCGAGATCTACAGCGCCGAAGGCTTGCGCGTCGGCCTGTTCACCTCTACCGACAGTTTCTGAAGGATTTTCCCATGCGTCGCGTCGTGATCACCGGTCTGGGCATCGTCTCCTGCCTGGGCAATGACAAAGACACCGTCTCCGCCAACCTGCGCGCCAGCCGCCCGGGCATCCGGTTCAACCCGGAATACGCCGAGATGGGCCTGCGCAGCCAGGTCTCCGGTTCGGTGAACCTGGACCTCGAAGCCTTGATCGACCGCAAGGTCTACCGTTTCATGGGTGACGCGGCCGCCTTCGCCTATCTGTCGATGGAGCAGGCGATCAAGGACGCCGGCCTCACCCCGGAAGAAATCTCCGATCCGCGCGTCGGTCTGGTCGCCGGCTCCGGCGGCGCCTCCACCTTCAACCAGATGGAAGCCCTGGACATCCTGCGCGAGAAAGGCGTCAAGCGCGTCGGCCCATACCGCGTACCGCGCACCATGGGCAGCACCGTTTCCGCCTGCCTGGCCACGCCGTTCAAGATCAAGGGCGTCAACTACTCCATCTCCTCCGCTTGCGCCACCAGCGCCCATTGCATCGGCAACGCAATGGAACTGATCCAGATGGGCAAGCAGGACATGGTCTTCGCCGGCGGCGGTGAAGAAGAGCATTGGACCCAGAGCTTCCTGTTCGACGCCATGGGCGCCCTCTCCACCCAGTACAACGAAACCCCGGAAAAGGCCTCCCGCGCCTATGACGCCAAGCGCGACGGCTTCGTCATCGCCGGCGGTGGCGGCATGGTGGTGGTGGAAGAACTGGAGCATGCGCTCAAGCGTGGCGCGAAGATCTACGCCGAGATCGTTGGCTACGGTGCTACGTCCGATGGCTACGACATGGTCGCCCCGAGCGGCGAAGGCGCCATCCGCTGCATGCAGCAGGCCCTGGCCACCGTCAAGGACCCGATCGACTACCTGAACACCCACGGCACCTCCACCCCGGTGGGCGACACTGCGGAAGCCGGTGCGGTACGTGCCGTGTTCGGCGACAAGGCGCCGATGATCAGCTCCACCAAGAGCCTCTCCGGCCACTCCCTCGGCGCCGCCGGCGTCCAGGAAACCATCTACTGCCTGCTGATGATGGAAGGCGGTTTCGCCGCCGGCTCGGCCAACATCGAGGAAATCGACCCCGAGGTCGCCGACCTGCCGATCCTCCGCGAAACCCGCGACGCCACGCTGAACACCGTCATGAGCAACAGCTTCGGTTTCGGCGGCACCAACGCGACGCTGGTGCTGAAGCGCTGGACCGGCCAGTAAGCTGCCAGGATGGCACTAAAAAGGGGCACCGCAAGGTGCCCCTTTTTCGTTGTGGTGTTTCCGTCAACGTGTTGCCTTGCGCCGCAGGGCAGCCGGGCTGAATGCCGAATCGGGCGGTGGCGGCTGACTGAAGTCCACCGTGCCGGGCTCTTCGTTGTCCAGCCACTGCACGCCGTAACGGCGTGCCTGCAGGTCGTGGAAGGTGTCCAGGGCGGTCCAGACGGTGGGCAGCTCGTAGAAGTTCTTCAGGTAGGCCATGGAGACCCGCCACAGCTCGTCGCGCCCGTCGTACTGGTCGATCACTGCGGCACTCCAACTGTCTTCGTCGAGATACAGGGTTCGCCGGGAGTAGATGTGCCGGGCGCCGGGCTTGAGCTTCCCTTCGACGACCCAGACACGGTGCAGCTCGTAGCGGGTGTAGGCGGGATTGATATGGCCGGGAGTCAGCAACGCCTTGTATGACACCTCCGGGCTGGTGACCCGGTAGTTGTTGTAGGGAATGTAGATTTCCCGCTTGCCTTGCAGGGTCCAGTCGTAGCGGTCCGGCGCACCGTTGAACATATCGGTGTCGTCGGCGGTGCGCAGCCCGTCGTTGGCGTCGATGGGCGTGTCGTAAGCCAGTGTCGGAGCGCGCCGCACCCGACGCTGCCCAGGGTTGTAGCCCCACGCCTGACGCGGCTCCTTGACCTGATCGAGGGTTTCCTGGACCAGCGAACCGTTACCCGCCAGGCGCGCCGGTGCCGTGGTGAAAGACAGGTAATAGAACAGCGTGTTGTTCAGCGTGGCGTAGCTGCCGCGCGGGTCGTAGAAACGGAACAACGCTTCGTCCTGGGAAACCACCAGCGAATAGGCCCCATTGCGCTGCACCCCGACCTCCCCCGAGCGCCTCACGATGTAGGTGCCCCGGTAGCGGGCGATGTGGTTCCACAGCGCCTCCAGCCCGTTCTGCGGGATCGGGAATGGAATGCCACCATAGGCATCGGCGAAACCGTTGCCGCCGTTGAGCAACTTGGCGCTGGTCGCATTGGCGAAGGTGTTGTCGTAGACCCACTGCGGCGCCGAGGCCGAACGCCGGCTCGGGTAGACCGGCATACGGAAGGTCTCCGGGTAGGTGTTGAGCAAGGCAATCTGCCCCGCCGTCAGGTGCGCCTTGTGCTGCTCCAGGTTGCTCTTGTCGATGGTGAACAGCGGCTGGTCGGCGGCGAACGGATCGGGGTGGTGTTGGCCGGCACCCTTGTAGCCCGGCGGAGGCTGGGTAATGCCGCCCGTCCATTCGGGGATGCGCCCATCGGCCGTACCGGCTCTTTCACCGCCCAGAGGCGTCAGATCGCTCTTCAGGCGGGCAGCCTCTTCAGCGGGAACGGCAGCCAGTGCCACCGACGAGAACAGGCCCAGGGACAGGATGGCGAACAGGGAAATCGTCTTCGACATACGGCGGTTCTCCATGGCTGCGGGCTCAGAACGAATATTTGGCCGTCAGCGAGACGTTGTCGCGGTCGCGCAGGCTGTTGTTGCGCCCGGCGCCGTAGTACTGGGTGTACTGCAGGCCGACCTCGAAACTGTTCAGGTAGCTGGCATCGAGTCCCAGGGTGTGCGCCTTGCGCCCTTCGATGAAATTACCGGTCCGGTCGGAATTACCTTTGAAGTCATGCTGGAACACCACGTAGGGCGACAGCTTTACCCCGGCATAGACATCGTTCCAGCTACCGCTGAGCACCAGCGTGTAGCCGTAGCTGTCGC
This sequence comes from Pseudomonas indica NBRC 103045, assembly GCF_002091635.1. Classification (GTDB taxonomy): domain Bacteria; phylum Pseudomonadota; class Gammaproteobacteria; order Pseudomonadales; family Pseudomonadaceae; genus Pseudomonas_M; species Pseudomonas_M indica. The sequence continues at coordinate 290,145 of NZ_BDAC01000002.1, forward strand.
GGCTGATCTGGTCCGAGTCGTTGTTGCGCGAGTCGATGTAGGCCTTGTCGGTCGCGCTGACGAAGCGCCGTCGGGTCCCATCCCAGGCGGTGTATTCCAGGCTGCTGCCGCGGATGTGCTGGGAAGCCAGTTCGGCCATGCCGAACAGCGAGTCGAAACTCAAAGCCGGACCGAAGTTGTAGATCGTCGACAGCGAGACGTTGAAGGTCTCCGCACGCTCGTAGTTCTCGAACAGGCTGCCCCGGCAGAGCATCTTCCCGGCCACCGGCGTGCACGCCTGGCCGGCCGGAACGGTGCCATCCCAGACATTACTCACGCCGGTCAGGCTGGGGATCAACACATCGCCGAGGATATCGTCGGTGGCGGCGATGCTGATCGGCATATTCGGCCGATAGGCGATTTCCCCGGACACCGAGGCATCGCCCAAGGTGGTGGCGAAGCTCAGACCGTACAAGCGGATGTCTTCCACGTAGTCGCGACGGGCCTCGGCATTACCAGCCATGTCCAGGGTCGCCAGGCCAGGCAAGGCCTCCGGCGGCAGGAACGCCCAGATCGGGTCGCTGCTGTCCACGCCCTGGTAATCGCGCAGGTCGACGGCAATCTGCGGCTCCTTCGCGTGGTAATTGATGAAGTAGAAGCCGAACTCGGTGGCGTTCAAGCTCTCGGCGACGTAGCGGAAGGCCACACCGAACTGGCCATCGTCACGAGCCTCGATATCCCTGCCGATGTTGGCCACCTTGAAGGTGCCGGTCTCGGCATCGATAAAGCTGTTGGGTCCGTAAGGACCCCGGCCGAGCCCACCCAATTGCAGGCCGGCCGCCAGTGGATAGGCCGCCAGCAGGTCGGCCAGCAGTGGATCGTCGAAGCTGGTGTAGGCGGCCTCGCCGCCGTCGGCGAACAGATCCGTATCGGAGAAAAAGGTCCCCACCGGATCGAGCCGGGTTTCCTTCCACTTCCACTGGTAGAAGGCTTCCATCGACAAGCTGTCGCTCAATCCCAGGCTGAAACTGAGCGCCTCCACCGGCACCAGCACCTCTTTCACCTCCGAGCCCGGCAGGTGAAAACGGGTGGCGTCGAGGGGGTTGGTGGCGTTGATGCCTCCCCGGTAGAAAATACCCTCCCCCCAGTTGAACACTTGCCGCCCCAGACGGGCGCTGAGCGGTTGCTCGTACAGGTCCCAGGAGCCGGACAGATAGGCATCGAGGATTTCCGCCTTGCGCCCGGCGATATGCCGGGTGTCGTCGGTGAAATGATCGTCGTGGGGATAGGCCTGGCTGGGTCGCTGCACGCCGTCGGTGGTGGCGTAGTAGTCGTTGCGCCGGTCCATGATGCGCGTGTCGTAATGCGCGGTGCCGCGTACGAAAGCCGAGTAGTTGCGGTAATTCAGCGTCAGCTCGGAGGTGGCCTTGTAGACCTCGGAGACGACGCCGGTATCGAAATTCCGGTTGCCATCGTCGGCATTGATATCGGAAATGTTCTCCTTGTCACGCCCCTCGACACGCCACATGACGCCGTACGACAAGGTGGTATCGAGGGAGCCGCCGATCTCGTTGTCGGCCAGGCTGAATTCCATGGCCGACGCCGGATCGATGAGCAGCAGGGAGCATACGCCGAGCACGGCACCCACCGCCTGGCGGGATTTGGAGCGCGCGCCGCAGACACAGGAATGACGGAGCATTGCTGGAACTCCTGGACGGTCAAGGCAGTTGGCCGCTCCTGGGAGGCGGCCTGTTCTTTTTGTTTTGGCTACCGAGGCCCGCACGGTGCATCAGGCATTCGGCAGATACTGCATTCCGCTGCGCTCGTTGGCGGGCGGCACATCCACTTGCGAAAGCAAATCTAGCACGAACGTACCATAACGCAACGAATCCTCCTGTTTTGCTGGCGGCTCCTGGGGAACGAAACGAAAACAGCCTCCCGTACCGGTCGATACGGGAGGCCGTTTCAAGGCCGGACGGTCAGACCTGGAAGCGCCTGACCTGCTGTTGCAGGGTGCTGCCCAGGCGGGCCAGTTCGTTGCTGGAGGCCGCTGTCTGCCCGGTCGCGGCCGCGGACTGGTCGGCGATATCGCGCACCTTGGTCACGCTGCGATTGATCTCTTCCGCCACGGCGCTCTGCTCTTCCGCCGCCGTGGCGATCTGCCGGACCATCTGCTGGATGTTGGCGATCATCTGGGTGATGGTCATCACGGCATCGCCGGCATTGCCGACACCCGTGACGGTCTCGTCGGTGAGGCTGCGACAGACCTCCATCATCCCGGCCGCCTCCTCCGCGATCCGCTGCAGGCTGGCGATCAGACCTTCGATTTCCTGGGTTGCGCCCTGGGTCCGCTTGGCCAGGTTGCGCACCTCGTCGGCGACCACCGCGAAACCGCGTCCGGCATCCCCTGCCCTGGCGGCCTCGATGGCGGCGTTCAAGGCCAACAGGTTGGTCTGGTCGGCGACCGATTTGATCACGTCCAGCACCCCACCGATATGCTCGCTTTCCTGCTTTAGGCGGGCCATGGCACTGGCTGACTGAATGACCTCCGCGGCCAGCCGCTCGATCTGCACCAGAGCCTGCTTGGCCATCTTCTCGCCCGTCTGCGCCTGCTGATCGGCGGTCAGGGCAGCGTTGGCCGCATCCTCGGAATTTCGCGCCACCTCCTGCACGGTTGCGGCCATCTCGTGGATCGCCGTGGCCACCTGATCCACTTCCAGCTTCTGATTGCTCACCCCTGCGCTGCTTTGCTCGGTAGCGGCCGACAGCTCCTCGGCGGCGCTGGAAATGATCTCGGCGGAACTGCGAACCTGGCTGATCAGGCCGCTCAGGTTCCGCTGCATCTCGCCGAGCGAGGCCAGCACGCTGCCAGCCGCGGCCGCCTCGATACCGGAAACCGGGCGCATATCGCCGGATGCGACACGTTGAGCGGCGGCGGACAGGTCGGCCGGTTCGGCGCCGAGGGCGCGGGTCAGGCTGCGGGTGATCAAAAGCGCCAATGCGACGGCGATAGCGATAGATACCAGACAGACACCGATCAGCAGGTTGCGCTGCCAGACATAGCCCTCATTGGCCGACTCTTCACTGGCCTTGGCCCCCTTGGCACTGTGTTGCAGATAGGCTTCGACGGCGCTGTCCAGCTCTGCCAGCAACGGTCGGCATTCGGCATTCATTTTGGTGATGGCCGAGTCTCGATCGCCACTCAGTGCCTTGGCGACGATATCCAACGCAACAGGTCCGTAGAGTCCCTCGACCCGGGCGATTTCATCCACCAGTTTCTGTTCCTCGCGCGCTTCCTCCCCGGCCTGGGCCACGGCGGTCTTGAGCCGGGCCAACAGGTCCTGGACCGCTTCGTGCTCACGGGTCACGTTCAGCCGCTCGGCCTCCTGTTCGGCCGGCGTCGAGACCAGAACCATATTGCGCGCGGAAATGGCCCGCTGGTCAGCCGCCATCATTAGCTCCGCGGCCAGGTTGTTGCGCTCGCTGATGCCCTGAACGTAGGAAGAAAAACGCTGGTTGGATGCACTCAGCTCCATGAGCGACAAGGCAGAAACCACGAGAAGGATCAAGGTAAGCACGCCGAAGCTCAGGCTGAGCTTCGCTTTCACAGACAGATTGCCGGTCATAGAGGCACCTTTCGCGAGTGGACTGAGCGGGGCCGTCCTTTCCTTACAACGAAGCGGCGTTGTAATTGATCAATCTAGTCTGGCTTTGGCGACTTGCCCGTTCGCTCGACCGCGATTGCCCCTCGACTGGCCATCGGCCTGCCCAGGGCTTTCTTTATACGACGGAAAAGAGCCGACGATGAACGGTCGGCTGGGGAGCCTGCCTCAGCGCAACGGCAGGCCAGGGAAAACGTGATCCGACGAGACGAACAACTGGGCGAGACGACGCCCTCGACTCGCCACCCACGCTCATCAACGCACGTTGAAACGTTGCTCGGCCAGCTTGCGGTCGCCCTGGAACACCATGAAATGCCATTCGCCAGGCACCACTTCATGAGACTCGGTGAACTCGTAGGCCATGACATCCAACGGCGCCTCCGGCACCAGCTTCTGCACGACTTCGAACTTGTCGTGACGCTTGCCGTCCGGAGTGGTGACGCCGGGAGTGAAGTAGATCAGGGTCAACGGTGTGTCGTCGGCGCGCTTGTCCGCCAGGGAATAGCGCATCCCGAACTTGCTGCCGAGACGGGCCGGAATGTCCAGGGTCTGGCGAATCTGCTCGTTGCTGCGGGTGAGCACACGCTCACCGGGCTGGACGTCCTGGTACTGCCGCTCGAAAAGACCGTACTCGACCGGCCCATCGACTCGGACATCGGCGCCGGCCAGACCGGCGAAAGACAGCAGCGCAACCAGCGCGCTCGGCGGGAGGTATCGCATTCTCAGGCTCCTTGGTTCGAGATGGCGCGAGCCTATGACGCGGGCATGACAGGCTGATGACAATCCGCCACGTTCAGCGCGGCAGCTCCGCCTGGACCCGTCGCGGCAGCACAGCGAGGAAATTGTCGCGCGCGACCTTCCGCGCGACCTCCTCGGGCAATGCATCGAGGAACGGATCGAAGGCATTCAGGTATTCGTCAAGCCCATCGAAACGGCCGACCACATCGGAGCCCAGCATGAAGCGCGAGGGATAGCTGCTGACCAGTTGCACCCAGTCAGGGTCGGGTTGCCCCTGTGCATCCAGCAGGTACGGACGCAGGACCGTCCAAGACAGATCGATGTACAGGTTGGGGTAGTCATCGAGCATCCGTTTCAAGGTCGGCAGGAGGAAATCCAGCTTTTCCTGGTGCCGATGGATTTCCATGCTGGTGCCGGCATGCGCCCAGATGAAGCGGACGTGGGGATGGTTGCGCAACGGCTCTTCGATTTCCTGCAAGTAGAGCGGGTTCTTCTCACGCTTCGAGGTGATGTTGGAATGCACCATCACCGGCAGGTCGAATTCGGCGGCCAAGTGATAGACCCGGGTCAGCGCCTCGTTGTTGGCGCGCGGAGTATCGCCGTAGGTCAGCGCGGTGAGGTCGTCGTGGCGGGTGAAGATTTCGCCCAGCCCCTGCCAGAAACCCGGCTCCAGTTCGAGCATGCGGCGAATGTGTGCGTCGGCGTTCTTGTCCGTGGGATTGAAGCCCGAAAGGAAAGGATGCAGGCGCTGCCGATGCTCCACCGGCAGCTTCTTCACCGCCGCCGCCACCAGCACGTCGGTGGCGCTGTACCAATAGGCGCCGGCATCGTCACCGGCGTAGTAGCGCGGCCGCTTGGGCTCGTCCTCGTGCCACTTCTTCGCCACCGGAATACCGGAAATCATCGCATGGTCGATGCCTCCCTTCGCCATCGCCTCCAGCAGCGAGTCCATGCCACCGCTTTCCTGGAAGAAGTCGACGTAGTGGAGGTGCGCATCGCTGTAGTGGTATTCGCGTGCCGACACGCCAGTAGCAACGGCTATCAAGATCAAGGCAAGAGCGGTCCGGAGCGGTGGCAATGCGTTTCCTCCCAGGTAGAGCCAGAGTAGACCGCTGCCGCTTCGCCAGGTTCGAACCCACCTCGCCGGCGAACCCGCTATGCTGCTGACGAATACAGCGAGGACCGCCATGCCTACCCGCCTGATCGCACCACGCCCGGACCTGATCGCCGGCCAATCTATTCTGCGCGCCCTGCCGGTGGCGCAGTGCCGCAGCATTGGCCCCTTCGTGTTCTTCGACCACATGCTGCCTACGACCTACCCGCCGGGCAGCGGCCTGGATATCCAGCAGCACCCGCATATCGGGCTCTCCACCCTCACCTACCTGTTCGACGGTGAATTGCTGCACAAGGACAGCCTGGGTTCCGAGCAGATCGTCCGGCCCGGGGACGTGAGTTGGATGACCGCCGGCGCCGGTGTCGCCCATGTCGAGCGGACGCCCGCAGCACTCCAGGCGAGCGGCTCCCGGTTGCATGGATTGCAGGTCTGGCTGGCGCTGCCACGGAGCCTGGAAACCTGCGCGCCGACCTACAGCCATCATGCTGCCAACAGCCTGCCGCTCAGCGAGCAACTCGGTGTACGTATCCATCTGATCGCCGGCCAGGGCTTCTGCCTGGAATCGCCGGTACCGGTCCACAGCCCTTGCCTGTATGCCGATCTACGCCTGGAAGCCGGCGCAACCCTGCCGCTGCCAGCGGAGCACCAAGAGCGGGCGCTCTACCTGATCGACGGCGAAGCGCGGCTGGACGACCTCGCCTTGCCGCCGCATTCCCTGGCCATCCTGGAACCAGGAGAAAGCCCGTTACTCAGCGCCTGCGGCAGTTGCCACGCGGTGATCATCGGCGGAGCGCCCTTGGATGGGCCACGCCGGATGAACTGGAATTTCGTCGCCAGCGATTCGGCCCTGATCGAACGGGCCCGGCAACGCTGGGCCGAGGGCGACTGGCCACGCGTGCCGGGCGAAACCCAGCGGATCGAACTGCCTGATTGAGAACCTCAGCGGGGCGCAAAGGCTTCGTCGAAGAAATCGTTCATCGCCCTGAAGGCACGGGCAGCCACCACCGGATGGTATTCGTTGCGCCCCGGCACGTTGGCCACCGGGTTGGTGAAGGAATGCACCGCGCCGCCATAGCTGACCAGTTGCCAGTCGGTCTTCGCCGCCTTCATTTCCTCGATGAAGCCGTCGACCTGCTCCTTGGGTACGGCGGGATCGTCCGCCCCGTGCAGTACCAGAATCGGTGCCTTGATGTTCTTCGCATCGGCCGGGTTCGGCGTATCCAGGTTGCCATGGAAGGACACGAAACCCTTCAAGGGTGAGCCCGAACGGGCCAACTCCAGGATGGCTCCGCCTCCGAAGCAGAAGCCGATGGCTCCCAGTTGGTCCTTGTTCAGGGCCACCTTCTCGCCCTGGCGCTCGAAAACCTCCAGCGCCGCCTGGGTGCGCTTGCGCATCAGCGGCCGATCGGCGCGCAACGCACCGGCGGCGGCCTTGGCTTCGTCCGGATTGCTCGGCCTGACTGCCTTGCCGTACAGATCGGCCATGAACACCACATACTTGTCGCCGGCGGCACGGGCAGCCTTCTTCGCCGAATCCTCGTTGACGCCCAGCCAATTCGGCACCATCAGCAGCCCCGGCCGCGGCGCCTTCACCGCATCGTCGTAGATCAGCAGGCCCTCGTAGGGCTCGCCATCGATCTCGTACGGCACCGGCTCGATCACCACGCCAGCCTCGGCCAATCCAGCCAAACCGGCGAACACCAGGGGAAGCAGCCTTTTGCTCATCGTCTCGTCCTCCGTCACGGTCCAGACAGACAGCGTAGACACTGAACGGGAATCGCTCTCAATCAGGACGTCACAAAGCATTACAGGGCTCTGCGCGGCTCTAATGAAAAAGGCCCGTAATGCGGGCCTTCCTCAAGCGAGCTGACGCCATCAGGCCGAAAGCTCGACCAGCAGCTTGTTCAGCCGGCGCACATAGCTGGCCGGATCTTTCAGGCTGTCGCCCGCCGCCAGCGCGGCCTGGTCGAAGAGAATGTGCGAAAGATCGGCGAAACGATCCTCGTCCGACTCGGCATCCAGCTTCTCGATCAACGGGTGGGCCGGGTTGATCTCGAAGATCGGCTTGGACTCTGGCACCTTCTGTCCGCTGGCCTCGAGAATCTGGCGCATCTGCAGACCGAGATCCTGCTCGCCGATGGCGAGGATCGCCGGCGAGTCGGTCAGGCGGTGCGACACGCGCACTTCCTTGACCTGTTCGCCCAGTGCCCCCTTGAGGCGTTCCAGCAACCCTTCCTTGGCCTTGGCGATCTCTTCCTGGGCCTTCTTGTCCTCTTCGGTGTCCAACTTGCCGAGGTCCAGGTCGCCACGGGCGACATCGACGAACTGCTTGCCATCGAACTCGGTGAGGTAGCTCATCAGCCACTCGTCGATACGATCGGTGAGCAGCAGAACCTCGATGCCCTTCTTACGGAACACTTCCAGGTGCGGGCTGTTCTTGATCTGCGCGTAGGACTCGCCGGTCAGGTAGTAGATCTTGTCCTGACCTTCCTTCACGCGGCCCAGGTAGTCGGCCAGCGAGACGCTCTGTTCGCCGGACTCGTCGGCGGTGGAAGAGAAACGCAGCAGGCCGGCAATCTTCTCCTTGTTGGCGAAGTCTTCCGCCGGACCTTCCTTGAGCACTTGGCCGAACGCCTTCCAGAAGGTCTTGTACTGCTCCGGCTCGCTCTTCGCCAGCTTCTCCAGCATATCGAGGACGCGCTTGGTCAGCGCCGACTTCATCGAGTCGATCACCGGGTCCTTCTGCAGAATCTCGCGGGAGACGTTCAGCGAGAGGTCATTGGAGTCGATCACGCCCTTGATGAAGCGCAGGTACAGCGGCAGGAACTCGTCGGCCTGGTCCATGATGAACACGCGCTGCACATAGAGCTTGAGGCCCTTGGGCGCTTCACGATGGTACAGGTCGAACGGCGCGCGGGCCGGCACGTAGAGCAGCGAGGTGTACTCCAGCTTGCCTTCGACCTTGTTGTGGCTCCAGGTCAGCGGGTTCTCGAAGTCGTGGGCGACGTGCTTGTAGAACTCCTGGTACTCCTCGTCCTTCACCTCGGTACGCGGACGGGTCCACAGCGCGCTGGCGCGGTTGACGGTTTCCCATTCGGGCTCGGCCGGCTTGTCCTCGCCGTGATGCTCCTTCGGCAATTCGATGGGCAGAGCGATGTGGTCGGAGTACTTCTTGATGATGTTGCGCAGACGCCAGCCGTCGGCGAACTCCTCCTCGTCCTTCTTCAGGTGCAGGACGATACGGGTACCGCGCTCGGGCTTCTCCACGGTCGCGACGTCGAACTCGCCCTCGCCCTTCGAAGACCAGTGCACCCCTTCGCTCGCCGGCGCGCTGGCTCGGCGGGTGAAGACATCCACCTTGTCGGCGACGATGAAGGCCGAATAGAAGCCCACGCCGAACTGACCGATCAGGTGGGAGTCCTTCTTCTGATCACCGGACAGGTTCTTCAGGAAGTCGGCGGTACCGGATTTGGCGATGGTGCCGAGGTGAGTGACCACCTCTTCGCGGCTCATACCGATGCCGTTGTCTTCGATGGTGACGGTCTTGGCGTCCTTATCGAAGCTCACGCGAATCTTCAGGTCCGCCCCGCCCTCGAGCAGCTCGGGCTTGGCCAGTGCCTCGAAGCGCAGCTTGTCGGCGGCATCGGAGGCATTGGAGACCAGCTCGCGGAGGAAGATTTCCTTGTTCGAATACAAGGAATGGATCATCAGGTGCAGCAGTTGCTTCACCTCGGTCTGGAAGCCCAGCGTCTCTTTTTGAGTCTCCACACTCATGGTCGTCTAACTCCACTTGGATGGCAGGCCGCAACTGCGGCGGATGCCATCCAGATGGGGGCTTTGCCTGGGATTTCAAGTGTTTGGCCAGACGCCCCGCACAATCAGGGCTCCAGCAACTCGATCCTGGCGATATCCTCGGGGCGCAGGCTGAAGTTCGCCTCGCCGGCACCGTTCATGTTGCGCCGGATCAGCACATGGCCTTCGTTGTCGAGGCCAACGAAACGTCCCTGGACGGTACCGCCGCGCTCGTTGACCAGTCGCATCGCGAGGTTCCGGTAGTGATTGGGATTGCTCAACAGGCGCTCCAGGGAGAAACGCTGGCGGCGATCGGCGGGACGGGCGCCGGCATCGGCGGTCGGTGCCTGGGCCGGACGGTCCTGCTCGACGGCGGCAGTCGTTGCCTGGGGCGGAGGAAGCGGCGGGAAGCGATCCCCTTCCACCATCCAACCGCGCGAGCCGGCCTTGCTCAGGCGCAATGGCAGGTGCTCCGAGCGGTCGTCGATCCGGGCATCGACCTCGAGTTCAAGAGACTTGGCCGGCAGCGTCGGGGTCGGCAGCGTGGTCAGCTCCACAGCACGGGTGGCGAAGCGGCGCTGCAGGTAGTCCTCGATCACGTAGGCCAGGGTGTCCCTGGAGTCGTAGGTGGTGTCCACCTTGCCATCGTCGCGATAGCGCAGGCGGTCGGTGAACAGTTCCACGGTACCGCTCAGGGTAGTCTGGTATTGCGGCGGCAACACGAGGTGGAAGTCCCCCACCAGCCGATTCGGCGCTTCCGGTTTCAGGTCCAGATGCAGCGTATAGCCGCGGCTCAGCCGGCGGGCTTCTGGAAGCTCCTGCTCGGGCAGCAGCCAGCTCACCTCGACTTCCGGCAGCTTGCCGGCGTCCTGCGGCAGGACATCCAGGCGAACGCCGTCTTCCGTCGCTTGCGGCAGGCGGATGCTCAACTCGCGGCGAGCGAAGAAATCCTGCCCCTCGCGCAAACTGAGGATGCCATCGATCAGTTCGCCCCGCTGCGGCGCGAATGGCTCGCCGTTCAGCTCGCCATGCAGACGGATCGCCAACTCGGCCGGCGCCTCCTGCTGTGGCTGCAGCCAGTGCATGGCGAGTATCGCTTCCAGGCGCGCCGCATCCCGGTTGGCCAGCAGGGTCATGCCCACCACCAGCGGAATCACCCCCAGGGCCGCCAGCACCACGGCCTTGCGCGCCGTGCGCCAGTGCCGCAGGACGTAGATCAGGGTGATCGGCGGCAGCAGGCTGCCGAAGCCCCAGAGCAGGCCGGTACCGAAGGCCAGCATCACCAGCCAGACCAGACCGGCCAGCATCAACAACAGACCGCCGAGAATCAGCAGTGCATCCATCCGGAATTCCTTGTAATGGCCGCCCTTTGCGTCGAGGAACAACGCGCTCTTTCAGGCGCCGCCAATCTGGCAGCGGCGGGCGTCAGGGCCCGTCCACCTTGAAATGAGCGCGCGCCGTCGCGATGGGTTCGGCTTGGGTTGTCTGCCAGGCGGTGATGGCGACGTTCGCCACACGGCGCCCCTGTCGCCAGACCTGGCACTGAGCGAAGGTGTCACGATAATGACCAGCGCGCAGGTAATCTATGGAGAAGTCGATGATTTTGGGCAAATGTGGGATGCCCATGAACATCAGCAGGTGAAGCATGGCCGCATGTTCCATGAACCCGGCGATCACGCCGCCATGGATGGCCGGAAGGATCGGGTTGCCGATGGTGTCTTTGCTGGCTGGCAGGCGGAACACCAAGTCGTCGCCCAGCCGCAGACACTCGACGCCGATCAGCTTCGCGTAGGGAATCAGGCCGAGCAGTTGGTCGTAGTCGTTCTTTTCCCGGGCCTCGCGCACCAGGGTATCGAAATCCAGACCGCTCATGCCGCACCGCCTTGAATGTCGCGCTTGAGCCCCTGCCCACCCTGGGCGGCCTTGCCCATGCGCATGAAGGTCCCGACCACATGGGCGATCGGCTGCTGCGGGTCGTCCTGGTAGGCGAAGCCGCGCGTGAAAATGATGTTCGGCGTGACCCGATAGCATTCGGCGAACCCATAGACGTCCTTGTGCGGCTCAGCCGGGTGCATGTAGTCGATGCGCAAATCCAGGGTCGGACAGATTTCGAAATCGGGCAGCGCACAGACCGTGGAAATGCCGCAGGTGGTATCCATGAGCGTGGTGATCGCACCGCCATGGATCACGCCGGTGTCGGGGTTACCGATGATCGAGGAGCTGTAGGGTAGACGCAGGGTCAGGCCATGGCTGTCGGCCGCCTCCACCGCTATTCCCAGGACCTGGCAATGGCGAAGGGCCGAGAGGAAACGCTGGGCCCGTTCGAGGATAACGCTGTCGCTCACGATCGGTTCTCATACATCAAAAAATCGAGGCGCGCATCATACCTTCTTGTGGGGATACGCCGCAGAGAAACGGGAACTTAATCACACTTTCCAGCTCGAAAATGCCGCGAACGGGACATGCCCGTTGTTTGGAGAATGATCATGCAGAAATCCCTCACCTACGCCCTGCTGCTTGCCGCGACGGTCGGCCTGGCCGCTTGTGAGAAGACCCCGGAAGACAAGATGCAATCCGCCAAGGAGTCGGCTTCCGAAGCCATCGAGAACCTGGGCGAAGCCGCCGAGGAAAGCAGCGAAGCCGCCGAGCAGAAGGCCGACCAGGCGCTGGGTAACGAACCCACCACCGGCGAGAAGATCGAAGAGACCGCCGACGATGCCGCCGACGCTATCGAAGAGGCGGGAGACGAAGCGAAAGACGCCGCCAACTGACGGCGCCTCATAGGGAGCGGATTCGTCAGCAGGCCGGCACCGGCGCGAACGAATCCGCCTCCCGTCAGCGCAATGCCGGGCTGACCATGAGTGCCAGGCAGCACAGCAGACCGATACCCCAGATCACACTGCGCTGCCAGTGCAAGTCAGCCCAGTAGCAGATCAGATAAAGCACCCGCGAAATCACGAAGGTCACCGCCAGTGCGTCGATCAGAAACCCCTGCGTCTGGGTGGTGTGCGCCATCAAGACTCCGGCCACGAACAGCGGGAAGATTTCGAAGCTGTTCTGGTGAGCCGCCAGCGCGCGGGCACCGAATCCGGTCAGCCGGGCCTGTTGGGCACGCGGGTGACGGTTGTCGTATCCCCGCCCCTCCTCGCTCATCGCCTTGGCCACAGGTGCCTTGGCCAGGTAGATCAGCAGCGCGCTGATGAACAAGCACCAGAATGGAATCGTCATTCGCTTTTCTCCTTGAGCGGCTCGGCCGCGGGGGTCTGGGTGTAGACCATTACTTCCAGTACATCCGAATGAAATTCTCGGCGGTACAGCACCACTACCACGCCGGCGGTGATCAGCATGAAGAACCAGGGGTTGATGAACCAGGCCAACATCGACATGCCGAAATAATAGGCACGCAGGCCGAAGTTGAACTGGTTGGCGGCCATGGAGATCACCCGTGCGGCGCGTTCGGCGAACGCCTTGCGCTCCTGCTCGGTGACATGACGCTCGCCGACCATCGGCGCGGACCCCACCAGCACGGCCGCGAAGTTGTATTGGCGCATGCACCAGCTGAAGGTGAAGAAGGCGTAGACGAACACCATCGCCAACCCCAGCAACTTGATTTCGGACATCTCCCGGGTCGCCGCCTGGACGAACGGGAGGTCAGCCAGCAGCGACACCGCACGATCGGACGCCCCGAGCACGGTGAGGATGCCGGCGAGAATGATCAAGGTACTGGAGGCGAAGAACGACGCGTTGCGCTCCAGGTTGCCGATCACGTTGGCATCGCCGATGCGGTTGTCGCGCAGCAGCAGGCGACGCATCCAGTCCTCCCGATAGAGATGCAGGACGCTGGCCAGACAAGGGGTGTCGCGGCCCTTCCAGGTGGCGTACCGGGTATAGCCGATCCAGCAGACAAGGAACCAGAAAATGGCGAGAAGATGGGGCAGATAGCTTTCAGCGCTGAACATGGATTCTCCTTGCAGGCTCGCCGATTATAGACAGCACTGGCTTTCCTCAAGCCACAAAAAAGGCCGCGTCGGCGGCCTTTTTCGTTCGGTGTTTATCTCGAAGCCAATGCAGCCTTCGGTTTCCCCAGGATGCGGTCGAGCACCGCCGCCAGCACCAGTGTCACCAGCGCCGGAATCAGCCAGCCAAGGCTCTGCTCGGCCAATGGCAGACGGCTGATGAAACTCGGTACCAAGTCCTGGCGTCCGGTCGCGGCGATCCCGTCGAAAACGCCGAAGATCAAAGTCACCGCCATCACCGGCACGAACACCAGACGCTGCGACAGCCACAGGCGATCCAGCAGGCTTAGCGCGACCAGCACGATAGCCAACGGATAGAGGCCAACCAGAACCGGCACCGAAACGCTGATCAACTGGGTCAGCCCCTGGTTGGCGACACCCAGGCTGAACAGGCCGAAGAGGATGACCACGGTGCGGTAGGAGACCGGCAGCAGGCCGCTGAAGAACTCCCCACAGGCGGTCAGCAGGCCGACTGCGGTGGTCAGACAGGCCAGCGTAATGACTACGGACAACAGCAGACTGCCAGTCGTACCGAAAGTGTGCTGGACGTAGGTCGTCAGAATCTGCACACCGTTCTGCGCGTCACCGGCAATCCCCTGGCTGGTGGCGCCAAGGTAGAACAACGCCAGATAGACCAGCGACAAGCCGATGGCGGCAACGATCCCGGCCACGACCGAGTAGCGCGTCACCAGGCTCGCATCGCTCACGCCGCGGTCGCGGATCGCCGTAGCGATGACGATGCCGAACACCAGGGCGCCCAGGGTATCCATGGTCAGGTAGCCTTGCAGGAAGCCTTGCACGAACGGTTCGGCCTGATAGCTGTCGGAAGTCACGCCGACCTCACCAGCCGGCGCGAACAGTGCAGCGCCACCCAGCACCAGCAAGGCAGCCAGCAGGACCGGGGTGATGAACTTGCCGATGCGGTCCACCAGGCGCCCCGGATTGAGCGAAAGGAACAGCACGGCGACGAAATAGGCCAGCGTGTAGAGCAGCAGCGGCATACCGCTGTTGCCGGTGAACGGCGCCACGCCCATCTCGAAGGACACCACGGCGGTACGCGGCGTCGCGAACAGAGGACCGATCGCCAGATAGACCGCTACGGCGAGAAGCGTACCGGCGGACTTGCCGAGCGGCGCGGTCAGCCGCTCCATGCCGCCCCCCACCCTGGCCAGGGCCACGACCGTCAACAGCGGCAGACCGACGCCGGTCAGGAGGAAACCGAAAGCCGCCTGGCCCATGTTCTGTCCGGCAGCCATACCGGCGCTCGGTGGAAAGATGATGTTGCCCGCGCCGAGGAACAGCGCGAATGTCATGAAGCCGAGGGCCAGCAGGTCCAGACCTTTCAAACGAATCATTTCGGGAAATACCACATGCAGGAAATCGTCATTGCAGAGGGTCTCCCCTTGGGGTCGAGGGAAACGTCATCCTTCCGGTTGGGAGGGACCATGGAAAGCGCCTGCTACCCCTGGGTAAGGGGTCGGCGCGGCGAAGGCGGCACCTTAATGGAAACAGCCGCATTCAGCGACTGCTGGCCGTCCGACGCGTCGAACCGCCAATGGCGGATGTCGCAAATCTGTAAATAGTGTCCGCTTGGTCAGAATTCCCCGACGGCATTAAAAAAACATTGCCCAAACGAAAAAGGCCACCCGAAGGTGGCCTCTCTCAACAGTCGCGTCGGCCTCAGGCCTTCTTGACTTCCCAACCGGTCAGCTCGGCCAGGGCCTTGCCGATGTCGGCCAGGGAACGCACGGTCTTCACACCGGCATCCTGCAGGGCGGCGAACTTCTCGTCCGCAGTACCCTTGCCGCCGGAGATGATGGCACCAGCGTGGCCCATGCGCTTGCCGGGCGGAGCGGTGACGCCGGCGATGTAGGAAACCACCGGCTTGGTCACGTTGGCCTTGATGAAGGCAGCGGCTTCTTCCTCGGCGGAACCACCGATCTCACCGATCATCACGATCGCTTCGGTCGCCGGGTCTTCCTGGAACAGCTTGAGGATGTCGATGAAGTTGGAACCCGGGATCGGGTCGCCACCGATGCCCACGCAAGTGGACTGGCCGAAACCGGCGTCGGTGGTCTGCTTCACGGCTTCATAGGTCAGGGTGCCGGAGCGCGACACGATACCGACCTTGCCCGGCAGATGGATGTGACCCGGCATGATGCCGATCTTGCACTCGCCGGGAGTGATCACGCCCGGGCAGTTCGGGCCGATCAGGCGTACGCCCAGCTCGTCGCACTTGACCTTGGCTTCCAGCATGTCCATGGTCGGAATGCCTTCGGTGATGCAGACGATCAGTTTGATGCCGCCGAACGCCGCTTCCAGGATCGAGTCCTTGCAGAACGGAGCCGGAACGTAGATGACCGAAGCGTCAGCGCCGGTCGCTTCCACGGCTTCCTTGACGGTGTTGAACACCGGCAGGCCGAGGTGGGTTGTACCGCCCTTGCCGGGGGTCACGCCACCGACCATCTTGGTGCCGTAGGCGATGGCCTGTTCGCTGTGGAAAGTACCCTGGCTACCGGTGAAGCCTTGGCAGATGACTTTGGTGTCTTTATTGATCAGGACGCTCATTACTTACCCTCCGCGGCCTTGACGACCTGCTGGGCAGCGTCGGTCAGGCTGGTTGCCGCGATGATGTTCAGACCGCTTTCGGCCAGGACCTTGGCGCCCAGCTCAGCGTTGTTGCCTTCCAGGCGGACGACCACCGGAACCTTCACACCGACTTCCTTCACGGCGCCGATGATGCCTTCCGCGATCATGTCGCAGCGCACGATGCCGCCGAAGATGTTCACCAGAACGGCCTTCACGTTGCTGTCGGACAGGATGATCTTGAACGCTTCGGTCACGCGCTCTTTGGTCGCGCCGCCGCCAACGTCCAGGAAGTTGGCCGGCTTGCCGCCGTGCAGGTTGACGATGTCCATGGTACCCATGGCCAGGCCGGCACCATTGACCATGCAGCCGATGTTGCCTTCGAGAGCAACGTAGTTCAGCTCCCACTTGGCAGCATGGGCTTCACGCGGATCGTCCTGGGACGGGTCGTGCATGGCGCGCAGCTTCGGCTGGCGATACAGGGCGTTGCCGTCGATGTTGATCTTGGCATCCAGGCAGTGCAGGTTGCCGTCCTTCTTGATCACCAGCGGGTTGATTTCCAGCAGGGCCAGGTCGTAGTCCTGGAACAGCTTGGCAAGGCCGGTGAAGATGTGCACGAACTGCTTGATCTGGTCACCCTGCAGGCCCAGTTTGAAAGCCAGCTCGCGGCCCTGGTACGGCTGAGCGCCGACCAGCGGGTCGATGGTAGCCTTGAGAATCTTCTCGGGAGTCTCGTGGGCGACTTTCTCGATCTCCACACCACCTTCGGTGGAAGCCATGAAGACGATGCGACGGCTGGAGCGATCGACGACTGCACCGAGGTACAGTTCCTTGTCGATGTCGGTGCAGGATTCCACCAGGATCTTGCTGACCGGCTGGCCATTGGCGTCAGTCTGGTAGGTCACCAGACGCTTGCCGAGCCAGTTGGCGGCGAAGGCTTTGGCGTCTTCTTTGCTCTTGACCAGCTTCACACCGCCAGCCTTGCCGCGGCCGCCGGCATGCACCTGGGCCTTCACAACCCACATGTCGCCGCCAATCTTGTCGCAGGCCTCTGCAGCCTCTTCCGGGGTGTCTACGGCAAAGCCCTTGGATACGGGCAGGCCGTATTCAGCGAACAGCTGCTTACCCTGATATTCGTGGAGATTCATGCTTGTCTACCGTCTTCGTTTAGGTATTGCGCATTTCGGCGCTGCGCTTATGGCGCCGCGCCACCTGTGACCGCCCTGGGGCGGTCCGGCGGACATTCCGCGGTGAGCCGCAAGGCTCACGACGGGCAGCCCGCCGTGGTTCTTTGCCTCAGCGCTTCTTGCGATTGGCGATGTGGATGGCGTGGCCATTCACCGCCAGAGCCGCTTCGTGCAGCGCTTCGGACAGGGTCGGGTGCGAGAACACCATCATGCCGAGGTCTTCGGCACTGGTGCCGAACTCCATGCCGATCGCGCCTTGCTGAACCAGCTCGGCAGCGCTCGGGCCGATCACATGTACGCCCAGCACGCGGTCGGTCTTGGCATCGGCGATGACCTTGACCAGACCGGCGGTATCGTTGGCAGCCATGGCACGGCCGCTGGCAGCGAACGGGAAGGTACCGACGTTCACTTCGACGCCTTCGGCCTTCAGAGCCTGCTCGGTCTTGCCGACCCACGCGATTTCCGGGTGTGTGTAGATGACCGACGGGATCAGGTCGTAGTTCATCTGGGCCTTGTGGCCGGCAATGCGCTCGGCGACCATCACGCCCTCTTCCGAGGCCTTGTGCGCCAGCATCGCGCCACGTACCACGTCGCCGATGGCGTAGACGCCCGGTACGCTGGTGGCGCAGTAGTCATCGACGAAGATGAAGCCGCGCTCATCCATGTCCACGCCGCTGTCGGCAGCCAGCAGATCGGTGGTGACCGGACGACGGCCGACCGCGACAATCAGCTTGTCGAAGGTCATCTTCTGCTCGCCCTGAGCGTCGGTGAAGCTCACGGTGACCTGCTTCTTCTTGACTTCGGAGCCAGTCACGCGGGCGCCCAGACGGATGTTCAGACCCTGCTTGGTGAGGATCTTCAAGGCTTCCTTGGAGATCTGCTCGTCGGCAGCCGGGAGGAACTTGTCCATGGCTTCGATAACGGTCACTTCCGCACCCAGGCGGGCCCAGACGGAGCCCAGCTCGAGGCCGATGACG
This sequence comes from Pseudomonas indica NBRC 103045, assembly GCF_002091635.1. Taxonomy (GTDB): domain Bacteria; phylum Pseudomonadota; class Gammaproteobacteria; order Pseudomonadales; family Pseudomonadaceae; genus Pseudomonas_M; species Pseudomonas_M indica. The sequence goes on from NZ_BDAC01000002.1 coordinate 308,196, forward strand.
CCTGCGCCGATGACGCCCAGCTTCTTCGGCACGGCCTGGAAGTCCAGGGCGCCGGTGGAGTCGACGATGACGTCCTGGTCGACCGGGGCCGGCGGGATGTCGACCGGCTTGGAACCGGACGCCAGAATCACGTTGGTGGCTTCGATGACTTCGACCTTGCCGTCACGACCGGTCACTTCGACCTGCTTGTTGGCCAGCAGCTTGCCATGGCCTTCCAGCAGGGTGACGCCGTTCGCCTTGAACAGGGTGGCGACGCCGCCGGTGAGGTTCTTCACGATGGTGTCCTTGCGGGCCACCATGGAGGGAACGTCGATGGTCACGCCCTTGGCTTCGATGCCATGGACCTTAAAGCCCTCGTGGGCCTCGTGGTACTTGTAGGAGCTGTCCAGCAGCGCCTTGGAGGGGATACAGCCGACGTTCAGGCAGGTGCCGCCCAGAGCGGTCTTGCCATCCTTGCCCTGATATTTCTCGATGCAAGCGGTCTTCAGACCGAGTTGCGCGGCCTTGATCGCCGCCACATAGCCGCCAGGACCGGCACCGATGACTACCACGTCGAATTTCTGGGTCATAACTCATTCCTTCTCGGATGAAACCGGACGGCCCTTCTCGGGCCGCCGTGGAGAGAAGCTGGCTCAGATGTCCAGCAGCAGACGTGCCGGGTCTTCCAGCAGATCCTTGATGGTGACCAGGAAGCTCACGGCTTCCTTACCGTCGATCAGACGATGATCATAGGACAGCGCCAGGTACATCATCGGCAGGATCACCACCTGGCCGTTCACCGCCATCGGGCGCTCCTGGATTTTGTGCATGCCGAGGATCGCGGTCTGCGGCGGGTTGACGATCGGGGTCGACAGCAGCGAACCGAACACGCCACCGTTGGAGATGGTGAAGGTACCGCCAGTCATGTCTTCGATGGTCAGCTTGCCGGCCTTGGCCTTCTTGCCGAAGTCGGAGATGGTGCCTTCGATTTCCGCCAGGCTCATGTGCTCGGCGTTACGCAGCACCGGAACCACCAGGCCACGGTCGCTGGACACGGCGACACCGATGTCCTGGTAGCCGTGGTAGACGATGTCGTTGCCGTCGATCGACGCGTTGACGCCCGGGAAGCGCTTCAGCGCCTCGGTGGCCGCCTTGACGAAGAAGGACATGAAGCCCAGGCGAACACCGTTGTGGGTCTTCTCGAAGAGGTCCTTGTACTTCGAGCGCAGGTCCATCACCGGCTTCATGTTGACCTCGTTGAAGGTGGTCAGCATGGCCATGGAGGACTGGGCTTCGACCAGGCGCTCGGCAACCTTGGCACGCAGGCGGGTCATCGGTACGCGCTTCTCGACGCGATCGCCAGCGGCGAACAGCGGCGCTTCGGCGGCCGGAGCGGCAGGCTTGGCAGCCGGGGCAGCGGCCGGGGCGTTCTTCTTGGCCTCGACGGCGGCAACCACGTCTTCCTTGGTCACACGCCCGCCTTTGCCGGTGCCGGCGATGCTGTTCGGGTCGATGCCGTTCTCCTCGGCCAGCTTACGGGCGGCCGGAGACAGGATCTGGTCTTCGGCGGCAGCGGCCGGAGCATTGGATGCAGCGGCCGGAGCAGCAGCAGCCGGAGCGGCTGCGGGAGCGGCGGCAGCAGCGCCGCCTTCGGTCAGCTTGCCGAGCAATTCGCCGCTCAGGACAGTGTCGCCCTCGTTCTTCACGATTTCGGCGAGCACGCCGTCCGCTTCGGCGAGCACTTCCATGACCACTTTGTCGGTCTCGATGTCGACGATCAGCTCGTCACGCTTGACGGCATCACCCGGCTTCTTGTGCCAAGTGGCGACGGTGCCGTCGGCAACCGATTCCGGGAAAGTGGGGGCTTTGATCTCGATAGCCATAGTAATTCCTATTGATTCGGTTTCTTCGTCGAGACGGCCGCAACGGCCGTCTCTCATCTGAAGGCGTTAAACGGTAAAGGCGTCCTGCAGCAGTTTTTCCTGCTGTTCCGCATGCATCGAGGCGTAACCGCACGCGGGCGCGGCCGACGCTTCGCGACCGGCGTACTCGAGGAACAAGGTCTTCTTGTGCGCGGTGGCGACACGGCGCATGTGATGCTGGCTGCAATACCAGGCACCCTGGTTCATCGGCTCTTCCTGGCACCAGACGATGTGCTTGAGGTTCTTGTACGGAGCCAGAACCTCGGCCAGATCATCTTCCGGGAACGGATAGAGCTGCTCGAGACGCACGATGGCGATGTCGTCGCGGCCTTCGTTGCGGCGTTTCTCCAGCAGGTCGTAGTAGACCTTGCCGCTGCACAGGACCACGCGCTCGACCTTCTTCGGATCGATCGGGTCGATTTCCCCGATGACCGTCTGGAAGGAGCCTTCCGCCAGATCTTCCAGCGTGGAGATGGCCAGCTTGTGACGCAGCAGCGACTTGGGCGTCAGGGCCACCAGCGGCTTGCGCAGCGGACGGATCACCTGGCGGCGCAGCATGTGGTAGACCTGCGCCGGCGTGGTCGGTACGCAGACCTGGATGTTGTGCTCGGCGCACAGCTGCAGGTAACGCTCCAGGCGCGCGGAGGAGTGCTCCGGCCCCTGCCCTTCGTAGCCGTGCGGCAACAGCATGGTCAGGCCGCACAGACGGCCCCACTTGTGCTCGCCGCTGGTGATGAACTGGTCGATCACCACCTGGGCACCGTTGGCGAAGTCACCGAACTGGGCTTCCCAGATCACCAGCGCGTTCGGCGTGGTGGTGGCATAGCCGTATTCGAAGGCCAGTACGGCTTCTTCCGACAGGTAGGAATCGTACAGATCGAAGCGCGGCTGTTTCTCGAACAGGTGCTGCAGCGGCAGGTAGGTGCTCGCGTCCTTCTGGTTGTGCAACGCGGCATGGCGATGCGAGAAGGTGCCGCGGCCGACGTCCTGGCCGGTGATGCGAACCGGATGGCCCTCGAACAGCAGGGTTGCGTAGGCCATGGTCTCGGCATAACCCCAGTTGATCGGCAGCGCACCGGCGCCCATCTTCTGGCGATCTTCGAGAATCTTCGCGACCTGGCGCTGGACGACGAAGCCTTCCGGGATTTCCAGCAGCTTGGCCGACAATTCCTGCAAGGTCTTCAGATCGAAGCGAGTGTCGTGACGTGCGGTCCAGGCATGCCCCAGGTAGGGACGCCAGTCGACGAACAGCTCCTTGTTCGGTTCCTTGACCAGGCTCTTCACCACATGCAGACCGTTGTCCAGAGCACTGCGATACTCGTCAACCTGCGCCTGGACGTGCTCGTTGTCGAGGACGCTGGCCTGGATCAGGGCATCGGCATACTGCTCACGGGTGGTGCGCTGCTTGGCGATCTGCTGGTACATCAGCGGCTGGGTACCGCTCGGCTCGTCCGCTTCGTTATGACCACGACGACGGTAGCAGACCAGATCAATGACCACGTCACGCTTGAACTGCATGCGATAGTCGACAGCCAGCTGAGTCACGAACAGCACGGCTTCCGGATCGTCGCCGTTCACGTGGAAGATCGGCGCCTGGATCATCTTCGCCACATCGGTCGCATACTCGGTGGAGCGCGCGTCTTCCTGGCGGCTGGTGGTGAAGCCGACCTGGTTGTTGATCACGATGTGGATGGTGCCGCCCGTGCGATAGCCACGGGTTTGCGACATCTGGAAGGTTTCCATGACCACGCCCTGGCCGGCGAATGCCGCGTCGCCGTGGATGGATACCGGCAGGACCTTGTCACCGCTCGGATCGTTGCGGCGATCCTGGCGCGCACGTACCGAGCCCTCCACCACCGGCGAAACGATTTCCAGGTGGGACGGGTTGAAGGCCAGCGCCAGGTGCACTTCGCCGCCCGGGGTCATGACGTTGGAGGAGAAGCCCTGGTGGTATTTCACGTCACCGGAGCTGAGACCTTCGACCTTCTTGCCTTCGAACTCGTCGAACAGATCGCGCGGGTTCTTGCCGAAGGTGTTGACCAGCACGTTCAGGCGGCCACGGTGGGCCATGCCGATCACGATTTCCTGGGTGCCGTAGGAACCGGAACGCTGGATCACTTCGTCCAGCAGCGGGATCAGGCTCTCGCCGCCTTCCAGGCCGAAACGCTTGGTGCCCGGATACTTGGTGCCCAGGTACTTTTCCAGGCCTTCGGCGGCGGTCAGGCGCTCGAGCAGGTGCGTACGCACTTCGGCGGAATATGCCGGGCGGCCGCGCACGCTCTCGAGGCGCTGCTGGAACCAGCTACGCTGCTCGGAATCGACGATATGGGTGAACTCGGCGCCGATGGTGCGGCAATACGTCTGTTGCAGGGCCTCGCGAATTTCGCGCAGACTCGCTTCATCCTTGCCGATGAACAGGCCGCCGGTGCGGAAAGTGGTATCCAGGTCGGCGTCGGTCAGACCGTAGTGATTGATCGACAAGTCGGCCGGTGCGGGGCGCTGCCAGAGGCCCAGCGGATCGAGCTGGGAGGCCTGATGGCCACGCATGCGATAGGCCTGGATCAGACGCAGGACTTCAACCTGCTTCTTCTCGTGCTCGCTGCTGACGCTGCCAGCGGAAACCGGCTGAGCGCGGCGCTGGTTCTTGGCCAGGAGTACGAAATGATCGCGAACCGTGGAATGCGAAACGTCGGTGGCGGCGTTGCCGTCGGCGGGCAGCTTCTGGAAGTAGGTGCGCCACTCTTCGGGCACAGCGTTGGGATCGTGCAGGTAGAGCTCATAGAGCTCTTCCACATAGGCAGCGTTACCACCGGATAGGTGGGCACTGTTCCACATGCGCTGCATTACGCTTTCTTGCATGCTTGGTCACCCTCGGTAAGGGGACACCACCGGCGTGGAAACCGCAGCCTGGCCATTTTCCCAAGTCCTGAAGCAGCGACTTCGGTCAAGCCACCACGGATCCCGCAGATAGTCCGGGTACCAGCCCGGATGCCCCTGCTGGTCATCATATTTTTCAAATGAGAACCGCGGCTTTGTGGGCTACGGCTCGATTAAAACTACGGCGCCGGGTTAACGCCAGCGCCGCAGGTGTCACAGGTAAAACCGTGAGCGGATCAAGTCCCGCTCTGCAGCAGCATGTTGCGGACGTGACCGATGGCCTTGGTCGGGTTCAGGCCTTTCGGACAGACGTTGACGCAGTTCATGATGCCGCGGCAACGGAAGACGCTGAACGGGTCATCCATTGCGGCCAGGCGCTCTTCGGTCTTGGTGTCGCGGCTGTCGGCCAGGAAACGATAAGCCTGCAGCAGCGCAGCGGGACCGAGGAACTTGTCCGGGTTCCACCAGAAGGACGGGCAGCTGGTCGAGCAGCACGCGCACAGGATGCACTCGTACAGACCATCCAGCTTCTCGCGCTCTTCCGGCGACTGCAGACGCTCGATGGCCGGAGCCGGCGTATCGTTCTGCAGATAAGGCTGCACCTTCTCGTATTGCTTGTAGAAGATGCTCATATCGACAACCAGGTCACGAATGACCGGCAGACCCGGCAGCGGGCGAATCACCAGCTGACCGCCACGCAGCCCCGCCGCGGACAGCGGGGTGATGCAGGCCAGGCCATTCTTGCCGTTGATGTTCATGCCATCGGAGCCGCAAACGCCTTCGCGGCAGGATCGACGGTAGGAGAAGGTGACATCCTGTTCCTTGATCAACGCCAGTACGTCGAGGACCATGATGTCCTTGCCGCCGGTATCGACCTGGAATTCCTGCATGAACGGGGCGGCGTCCTGCTCGGGGTTATAGCGATAAACACTGACTTTCAACATATCGGCCACCCTTAATAAGTCCGAACCTTGGGTTCAAATGCCGGAACAGTCTTCGGCGCAAAGTTGACGGCACGCTTGGCGACGCGCTTTTCACCCGGGAAGTACAGGGTGTGGCACAGCCAGTTCTCGTCATCGCGCTCTTCGAAGTCTTCACGGGCATGTGCACCACGGGACTCTTTGCGGGTTTCTGCTGCGATCGCAGTGGCTTCGGCCACTTCGAGCAGGTTCTGCAGTTCCAGCGCTTCGATGCGCGCGGTGTTGAACGCCTGGCTCTTGTCGGCGATCTTGACGCTGGCGATACGGCCACGCAGTTCGGCCAGTTGCTGGATGCCCTTCTGCATGTATTCGCCGGTACGGAACACACCGAAGTAGTTCTGCATGCAGTTCTGCAGTTCCTTGCGCAGCGGAGCGACGTCTTCGCCACTGGTGCGCTCGTTCAGGCCGCTCAGGCGAGCCAGGGCGACGTCCAGGTCGGTGTCGCTGGCGTTGCGGTATTCGATACCGTCCTTCAGGGCCTTTTCCAGATGCAGACCGGCCGCACGACCGAAGACCACCAAGTCGAGCAGCGAGTTGCCGCCCAGGCGATTGGCGCCGTGCACCGACACGCAAGCCACTTCGCCCACGGCGAACAGGCCTTCGATGATCGTGTCGTTACCGTTGGCATCCTGGGTGATCGCCTGGCCATGAATGTTGGTGGCCACGCCACCCATCATGTAGTGGCAGGTCGGGATGACCGGAATCGGCGCGACGACCGGGTCGACGTGCGCGAAGGTCTTGGACAGTTCGCAGATACCGGGCAGGCGGCTGTGCAGGACTTCCTCACCGAGGTGGTCGAGCTTCAGCAGCACATGGTCGCCATCCGGACCACAGCCGTTGCCGGCGATGACTTCCTTGACCATGGAACGGGCCACCACGTCGCGGCCGGCCAGGTCCTTGGCGTTCGGCGCATAACGCTCCATGAAGCGCTCGCCGTGCTTGTTGATCAGGTAGCCACCCTCGCCACGGCAACCTTCGGTCACCAGCACGCCGGCACCGGCGATGCCGGTCGGGTGGAACTGCCACATTTCGATGTCCTGCACCGGCACGCCGGCACGCAGGGCCATGCCCACGCCGTCACCGGTGTTGATCAGGGCATTGGTGGTGGAGGCGTAGATACGGCCGGCACCGCCGGTGGCCAGTACAGTGGCCTTGGAGCGGATGTAGACTGTCTCGCCGGTTTCGATGCAGATCGCGATCACACCGACGATGGCGCCATCCTGGTTCTTCACCAGATCGACGGCATACCACTCGTTCAGGAAGGTGGTGTTGTTCTTCAGGTTGGCCTGATAGAGCGTGTGCAGCAATGCGTGACCGGTACGGTCGGCAGCGGCACAGGTACGGGCAGCCTGCCCGCCTTTGCCGAAGTCCTTGGACTGGCCGCCGAACGGACGCTGATAAATGCGGCCCTGCTCGGTACGGGAGAACGGCAGGCCCATGTGTTCCAGCTCGAAGACGGCTTCCGGACCGACGGAGCACATGTATTCGATGGCATCCTGGTCGCCGATGTAGTCGGAACCCTTGACGGTGTCGTACATGTGCCAGCGCCAATCGTCGTTCGGGTCAGCCGAAGCGATGGCGCAAGTGATGCCGCCCTGGGCGGAAACGGTATGCGAACGCGTCGGGAAGACCTTGGTCACGACAGCGGTCTTGTGGCCGGACTGGGCCAGTTGCAGCGCGGCGCGCATGCCGGCGCCACCGCCACCTACGATGATGGCGTCGAAGGAAAGCGTACGAATTTTAGCCATGAATCAGATACCCCACAGAATCTGCACACCCCAGACGAAGAACGCGAACATCGCAATGCCGCATGCCGCCTGGAAGAGGAAACGCACGCCGGTAGCCCACTTGCCCAGCGACATCGGAGTCAGATAGTCGGTGGAAATGGTCCACATGCCGACCCACGCGTGAGCGCCGAGAGCCACGAGGGCCAGGAGGCTGAAGATGCGCATCCAGTTCTGGGAGAACAGACCGTGCCAGTCGGCGTAGGTCAGGTCCGGGCTGGCAACGAGGTAGCCCAGCAGAAAGAGGAAGTAAGCCGCGAGAACGACCGCAGAAACGCGTTGGGCCATCCAGTCGTAGAGGCCGGAACGCGAAAGATTCGTGACGTTAGTTACCATACCCACACCCCTGCCAGCACGATCAGCAACGCCGAGACGACGAGCACGATTTTCGAGCCCAGCTTGCCGCCTTCCAGCGTCTCGCCGATGCCCAGGTCCATGATCAGATGGCGCACGCCCGCCACCAGGTGATACAGCAGCGCGGACAGCAGGCCCCAGATCACCAATTTTGCCAGCGGACTGGCGAGACACGCCTTCACCTGCTCGAAGCCTTCCTCGGAAGCCAGGGACTTATCGAGTGCGAACAGCAGCACGGCGATGCCCAGGAAGAGGATGACACCGGAAATGCGGTGAAGAATGGACGTGTAAGCGGTGACTGGGAGTTTTATGGTCCTAAGGTCTAGGTTTACAGGTCGTTGGCTATTCACGGCTTTTTTTCACACTGAGAGCCCTAAGGATCAGGGCAAAGTTGTCGGGAAGTGCACTGGTCAGGTACCCACCCCCCAGGGAGTGACGACCCCCAGAATACGGGCTCTAAGGCCCCTGGCGATCGGACGCCGAGTATAGACAGTTAGGCTACTAATGACAATGCGATGGTCTTCCCCAAAAAGCGGATTGCGCTGCCTATATAAAAGGCGTAAATAGCGGCCTTTTTTCATTCAAAAGGCCTCTAAAAACCCGTCTGCGGCCAGGGTTGGCCCAAATTGACTTTCGAATTTATCTCTCTATAGTGATGCGGGCCCTGCGTGGGGGGCTTCTGATGATTTCAAGCATAAATAGGAGGCCACATATGGCTGACAAAAAAGCGCAGTTGATCATCGAGGGCGCAGCCCCCGTCGAACTGCCCGTTCTGACCGGCACCGTTGGTCCCGATGTAATCGATGTGCGGGGCCTCACCGCCACGGGCCGCTTCACGTTTGATCCTGGCTTTATGTCGACCGCCTCTTGCGAGTCGAAGATCACCTATATCGATGGCGACAAGGGTGTTCTTCTGCACCGCGGCTATCCGATCGAACAACTGGCAGAGAAGTCCGACTACCTGGAAACCTGCTACCTGCTGCTGAATGGCGAACTGCCGAATGCCGAAGAGAAGGCTAAGTTCGTCGGCACCATCAAGAACCACACCATGGTTCACGAGCAACTGAAAAGCTTCTTCAACGGTTTCCGCCGCGACGCCCACCCGATGGCAGTGATGTGCGGTGTGGTCGGCGCCCTGTCGGCCTTCTACCACGACTCCCTGGACATCAAGAATCCGCAGCACCGCGATATTTCCGCGATGCGCCTGATCGCCAAGATGCCGACCCTGGCGGCGATGGTGTACAAGTACTCCATGGGCCAGCCGATGATGTATCCGCGTAACGACCTGAACTACGCGGAAAACTTCCTGCACATGATGTTCAACACCCCGTGCGAGATCAAACCGATCAGCCCGACCCTGGCCAAGGCCATGGACCGCATCTTCATCCTCCACGCGGACCATGAGCAGAACGCCTCCACCTCCACCGTGCGTCTCGCCGGCTCGTCGGGCGCCAACCCCTTCGCCTGTATTGCCGCCGGTATCGCCGCACTCTGGGGCCCGGCCCACGGCGGCGCCAACGAAGCTGTGCTGACCATGCTGGACGAGATCGGCGACGTGTCGAACATCGACAAGTACGTGGCCAAGGCCAAGGATAAGGACGATCCGTTCAAGCTGATGGGCTTCGGCCACCGCGTCTACAAGAACTTCGACCCGCGCGCCAAGGTCATGAAGCAGACCTGCGACGAGGTACTCCAGGAGCTGGGCATCAACGACCCGCAATTGGAACTGGCCATGCGCCTGGAAGAGATCGCCCGTAACGATCCGTACTTCAAGGAGCGCAACCTGTACCCGAACGTCGACTTCTATTCGGGCATCATCCTGAAGGCGATCGGTATTCCGACCAGTATGTTCACCGTGATCTTCGCCCTGGCCCGTACCGTCGGCTGGATCTCCCACTGGAAGGAAATGCTCTCCAGCCCGTACAAGATCGGCCGTCCGCGCCAGTTGTACACCGGCTACGAGCAACGCGACTATGTTTCGCTGAACGACCGCAAGTAAGTCGGCGAAACGAAAAAAAGGCTGCCTCGAGGCAGCCTTTTTTCTTTCTAGCCAAACGCCATCAATGCTTCTCGGCACGCTCGCGCAGCCCCTTGAGCGTATTGAACGGCGCATCGACCACGAAACTGTTGGCCAACCACGACGGCACGCTGCCACCCGGCTCGGTGTGGACCTGATAGATCACTTCGACCTCTCCCGCGCCCTTCGGCGTGAGTTTCCAGAAGCCTTCCACCTTGCTCACCCGGACGAAGCCTTTTTCCTCCGGCAGGTAATCCGGTACCCCCTCGAGCACGCGGGTGACGCCGCCATCGCTCCCCTCCTCCGTGGTCACGTGGATCACCGAGTCACGCGGCGTCACGGGCCAGGGGGTATTGAAGCGGGTATAGGCCCAGCTCTCCTTTCCTTCCGACTTGAGCAGCTTCTGCTCCCGACATTCATGAATCCAGGCACAGGACCCGGAAACGTCCTCCTGCAACGCACGCAGGGTGGCGACATCCGTCTTCATGCTGGCCACACCCCGATAGGCCTTGTATTTGGAGCCTTCGACCGGACTCAGGTAGACACGGATACCGTCCTCTTCCTTGGCCAGCTTCCAGTCTTCGGCCTGTGCCGCCGACACCATGACGATGCCCAAGCCGGCAGCCATGGCCAAACGAAACAACGAACCCATTACCTTCTCCTTGTTGAGTGCGCCTTCCGATAGGAAGAACGCCGATAAGCATTACGCCGTTGCCTGCTCCAACCAGCCGATCAGACGGATCGCCTCGTCGCGGCTACCGCCACAGACCTGTTCATCGGCCGCGAACGCGCCGCAAACGGCTGGGCGCTCGGGCTGGCCGAACAATTGGCATAGATAATCGACCGAAAGATGTACACAGCGTTCGCCTGCCGCCTTCCCCCGCGGCATACCGGGAATCGGCGAACTGATCGAGGGGGCAATGCAGCAAGCGCCACAGCCCATACGGCACTGCATAACGGTTATGTCTCCCAAGCACAGACAAGACGGCGCGAAATACTACCCGGCGCCCAAGCAAATGGGGATATCTCCGCCCCATCTTGCTGAGCGCCCGACCGATCGTTAGGCTGTCGCGCATTTTTCGCCCCGCCTCACCCTCCCCCGGAGTACAACCATGCCCGTCTGGCTGCAAACCGCCGCCCTGCTCAGCCTATCGAACGTTTTCATGACCTTCGCCTGGTACGGCCACCTGAAGACCCTGGGCAACAAGCCCTGGATCGTTGCCGCCCTGATCAGTTGGGGCATCGCGCTGTTCGAGTACCTGATCATGGTTCCGGCCAACCGTGTCGGTTACACGGAACTCTCCGTCGGACAACTGAAGATCATGCAGGAAGTGATCACTCTGTCCGTTTTCCTTCCCTTCAGCGTGCTGTACATGCAGCAACCTCTGAAGCTCGACTACCTATGGGCCGGACTGTGCCTGGTGGGGGCGGTGTATTTCATTTTCCGCACCTGACAGGCACGGAATGTCAGCGCTTGGCCGGTTTCAGGCGCGCGATCAGGCTGGAAGTATCCCAACGATTGCCGCCCATCGCCTGGATGTCCGCATAGAACTGATCGACCAGCGCCGTGACCGGCAGTTGGGCGCCATTGTGGCGTGCCTCGTCCAGCAGGATTGACAGGTCCTTGCGCATCCAGTCGACGGCGAAACCGAACTCGAACTCGCCAGCCAGCATGGTCTTGTGGCGGTTCTCCAGTTGCCAGGATTGCGCGGCTCCCTTGCTGATCACCTCCATCGCCGCCAGACCGTCCAGCCCGGCGCACTGGGCGAAGTGCAATGCCTCGGCTAGCCCCTGGACCAGCCCGGCGATGCAGATCTGATTGACCATCTTGGTCAACTGGCCGCTACCGGCCGGCCCCATCAGCCTGACCATGCGCGCATAAGCCTGGATCACAGGCTCGGCGCGGTCATAGAAGGCCTTTTCGCCACCAACCATCACTGTCAGCACGCCGTTCTGTGCGCCTGCCTGGCCGCCCGACACCGGGGCATCGAGGAAGCCCAGCTCACGCTCGGCCGCCTGCACCGCCAGCTCGCGGGCAACATCCGCCGATGCCGTAGTGTGGTCAACCAGCACCGCTCCCGGCGCCATGCCGGCCAGAGCACCGCCCTCTCCGAGCACCACACTGCGCAAGTCGTCGTCGTTACCGACGCAACTCATCACCAGCTCTGCGCCTTGGGCCGCTTCGCGGGGAGTGGCGGCACAACGCCCGCCGAACTCCTCCACCCATTGTGCAGCCTTGGCTGACGTCCGGTTGTAAACGCAGACCTCATGCCCCTTGCGAGCAAGGTGCCCGGCCATGGGATAGCCCATCACGCCGAGCCCGATAAAGGCGACCTTCGACATCTCGAACCTCCAGATCACGGAAGCCCCAAGCATAGCCCGGAACACCCCACCGCTGGACAGACACAGCCGCCGGGCAAAACTGTTCGCCCTTGGTTTGCCGCACCGGGAAAGCACCTCCATACTGCCGGGTAGTCGCAATGGAGGGCCTATGGGGCATTGGCTGGTCATCGATCTGGAAGCCACCACCGAAGAAGGCGGTTGGCCGCTCGAAGAAATGGAAATCATCGAAATCGGCGCTTCGCTGGTAGCGGCCGACGGCCATGAGTTGGATCATTTCCAGCGTTTCGTCCGTCCGCAGCGCCGGCCCTGCCTCACCACGTTTTGCCGCGAACTCACCCACATCAGCCAGGCGAACGTGGATGGCGCCGCCCCGCTGAGCGAGGTCTGGACAGCCTTCGAGCGCTGGCTGGGCCCTTACGTACCGCACCTTGCCGGCTGGGCCAGTTGGGGCGAGTACGATCGCCGCCAATTGGAACTGGAGTGGCAGCGCCAGCAGCTCGACAGCGCGCTCAACCAGATACCCCACCTCAACCTCAAGCAGCGCTTTGCCGAGGCTCGCCAATTGAAACGCGCAGTGGGCCTGAACACCGCCCTGCAGATTTCTGGGCTGCAGTTCATTGGCCAACAGCATCGCGCATTGGAGGATGCCCGCAACACCGCCCGGCTGCTTCCCCTGGTGCTGCCGGCGTAGCGCGAAGCGGATGACGCCTGCAAAGGCCTTGTGCATACTGGCGGGCCTTTTTTTACCGCTTCGAGGAATCGCGCATGTTCAAGGTCAACGAGTATTTCGACGGCACCGTCAAATCCATCGCCTTCTCCATGGCCGAAGGTCCGGCCACCATCGGTGTCATGGCTCCGGGCGAGTACGAGTTCGGCACCAGCCAGCTGGAAGTGATGCATGTGGTCGCCGGCGCGCTCACCGTCAAGCTGCCGGGTAGCGACAACTGGCAGACCTTCGAGTCCGGTAGCGACTTCACCGTTCCGGCCAACAGCAAGTTCCAACTGAAGGTCGCCGTGGACACCGCCTACCTCTGCGAATACCGCTGATCGCCGGCTCCCTGAAAACCGGCCACCGGGCCGGTTTTTTTATTCCACTCGAAAGGCCTCTGATGCCACGCTCGTCTCTATCCGCGGCACTCGCCCCGATCGCCCTGCTGCTGGTCGCCATGTCCTCGCTGCAGGGCGGCGCCTCCCTGGCCAAGAGCCTGTTTCCGGCGATCGGCCCGGAAGGCACCACGGCGCTGCGCCTGGGTATCGCCGCTATCCTGTTGAGCCTGTTCATGCGCCCGTGGCGCGCCCGACTGAGCCTGGCCTCCTGCCGCTCGCTGCTCGGCTACGGCCTGTCGCTGGGCAGCATGAACCTGCTGTTCTACCTCTCGCTGAAGAGCGTACCGCTGGGAATCGCCGTGGCGCTGGAATTCACCGGGCCGCTCGCCCTGGCCCTGCTGTCGTCGCGGCGGCTGCTGGACTTCGTCTGGATCGCGCTGGCGGTGTTCGGTATCTGGCTGCTATTGCCGAGCGAACACTCCAGCGCGCACCTCGATCCCGTCGGCATGGCCTTCGCACTCGGCGCGGGCCTGTGCTGGGCACTGTACATCGTGTTCGGCAAGCAGGCGGGCGCCGAGCATGGCCGGCATACCGTCGCCCTGGGCACGCTGGTCGCCGCCCTGCTGGTGTTTCCGGTCGGACTGTTCCAGGTCGGTAGCGGGCTCTTCACGCCGGAGCTGCTACCGGTCGCCGCCGCTGTTGCCGTGCTGTCCTCGGCTCTGCCCTACAGCCTGGAAATGGTTGCCCTTACCCGCCTTCCGGCCCGTACCTTCAGTGTCCTGATGAGCATGGAGCCGGCCGTCGCCGCACTCTCCGGCCTGCTGTTCCTGCAGGAGCGACTAAGCCTGAATCAATGGCTGGCCATCGGCGCCATCATTCTCGCGTCGGCCGGTGCGGCGGCGACTATCCGGCCGAGAGGGTCCGCATCTCACTGAGCGGAATCAGCGTCGAACGGGCGCCGCATCGAACTGCAATGCTGCCAGACGCGCATACAGCGGGTTATCGACCATCAGTTCGGCATGGCTGCCGACAGCCACCAACTTGCCCCGCTCGACCACGGCGATACGGTCGGCGTTTCTTACGGTAGCCAGCCGATGCGCGATCACCAGGGTGGTGCGCCCCTTCATCAAACGCGGCAATGCCTGCTGGATCAGGTGCTCGCTTTCCGCGTCCAGAGCACTGGTCGCCTCGTCCAGCAGAAGGACCGGCGCATCCACCAGTAGCGCACGGGCAATAGCCAGGCGTTGACGCTGTCCACCGGACAAGCCGATTCCGGCCTCGCCCAAGTGAGTCCGATAGCCCTGCGGCAAGCGAATGATGAACTCATGGGCGTGGGCCGCCCGTGCCGCCGCTTCCAGCTCATCCTGGCTCGCCGCGGGCTTGCCATAGCGGAGATTGTCTTCGACCGTGCCGTAGAACAGGGCCGGGGTCTGCGGTACCAGGGCGAAGCACCGCCGCAGATCGTTCGGTTCGAGGTGCTCGATGGGATAGCCGTCGAGCAGGATGCGGCCCTCTTGCGGATCGTAGAAGCGCAGGAGCAGATCGAACAACGTCGACTTGCCAGCGCCGGATGGCCCCACCAGGGCCAGCGTCTCTCCCGGTCGGATGGCCAGGCTGAACGCATCCAGCGCCGGCGTTTCGGGACGGGACGGATAAGCGAAACGTACCGCCTCCAGGGCAATTTCGCCCCGAACCGACGCAGGCAGCCGCATGACGTCGGCCGAGGGCGCGACAATCATACTGCGCGCCTGCAGCAACTCGGCAATCCGCTCCGCAGCACCTACTGCGCGCTGCAACTCGCCGATCACTTCGCTGAGCGAGCCGAAGGCCGAACCGACGATCAGACTGTAGAAGACGAACGCCGCCAACTCGCCGCCGGAAATCCGCCCTTCGATCACATCCATGCCGCCCACCCAGAGCATGATGCCGACAGCGCCGAGCACCAGCACGATCACTACCGTGATCAACCAGGCGCGCTGAGCGATGCGGCGGCGCGCCACGGCGAAGGCCTCTTCCACCGTGGCGGCAAAACGACGCTTATCTTCTCCCTGGTGGTTGTAAGCCTGAACCGTCTTGATCTGTCCCAGGGTTTCGCCGACATAGCTGCCGACATCGGCAACACGATCCTGGCTCAAACGCGACAGACGGCGAACCCTTCGGCCGAAGATCAGGATCGGCGCCACTACAAGCGGCAATGCCAGCATCACAATCGCGGTCAACTTGGGATTGGTGACGAAAAGCAGCACTACGCCGCCCAACAGCATCAAACCGTTGCGCAGTGCCAGGGATAGCGAAGAACCGATCACGGACTGCAGCAATGTGGTATCCGCCGTGAGCCGGGACTGAATCTCCGAGCTTCGGTTGCTTTCGTAGAAGCCGGGGTGCAACTCAATCAGATGGTCGAACACCTGCTTGCGGATATCCGCAACGAAACGCTCGCCCAGCCAGGAGACCAGGTAAAACCGGGTGAACGTTCCCACCGCCAGGGCAAGGATCAAGGCGAAGAACAGCAGGATCGATTGATTCAGCAATCCCGGAGAACGGGTGGCGAATCCTTGGTCCACCAGCAGACGAATACCCTGCCCCATGGACAGTGTGATCGCGGCCGTGAACAGAAGCGCCAGCAACGCTCCCGCCATTTGCCACCGGTACGGCGCGGTGAACTGCGCCGCCATCCGCAACGCCTTGCGCTGTCGTGAAGAAAGAAGCGATACCATGACAATACTCATCGAAGGCCTTCAGGTCGGTCGCTCGGCAACCCACACCACCCAGCACAACGCCAAGGCCGCGAGGTTGGTCGACACCGGGTTGAACGCCTGCACCAACAACTCAGGCGTGAATAACGCGACATCCAGTAGCAACGCGACCAACAAAGCCGCCGCCAGTGCCAGAGGCCAACGCCAGCGGCCCACCAGCAAAAGCAGCGCAAGGGTTATTTCCGCCAGGCCGGCCAAACGCGCCAGCAGATCGACCGGCGCCAAGCCATGAGCCTCGATCATCATCGCTTCGCCCGGACTCAGCCAGAGAATCTTTGGCGCCAACCCATGCCAGAAGAACACCAGCGCCAGCGCAATGCGCGCCACCAAGCCGATCTGCCGCAAGCGGACGTCAGGTACGGCCATCGAGGAACCGCCGGGCATGGTCTGCTGCAGGCAGCAGGCAACTGTCATAGCGACCGAATAGCCGGTAGCGGTTCAGAGCGATACGGTCGTAACACCAATCCCGGAGCGGCCGGGGAAGCAGACGCAACGCGGCGGCCAATCGCCAGGGCCTGGGCAACTGGCCGACGACACGCAGCACCGCCTCGGAACGGACGAACAATCGGTCGCCCTCGACATAGGCCATGGTATCGAAGCGGTCGGTAGGCAGATCGAACCAACCCAGAATGGCCTGCCCCTCCGGCGATTGCACCGAAGCCAGCTTGAACGAATGGCCAGAGTCATGACGGATGAGGAATTTCGCCCAGCCATTGCAAAGTTTGCATACCCCGTCGAACAGTACTACCCGGTCGTCAGCTTGGATCAAGGGCGGCAGATTCTCGCTCATGGATGGCTCCCGGTGCTTTCCACCGCTTCCGACGCTGCCTGAACGGCAGGAAACCGGTAATGCCCGATGATTTTGAAACGGAACAGGATGTCTTCCTCGCGGGTCCCGCGCCCGATGTTGTGCAGCACCAGCGGCTCGCCGCCGGCCGAGTGGCGATCGGAAAGGATGCCGATATGGGTAAGGCCGTTGCCCAGGTCCCAGGCGACGATATCCCCGGCCAGGTAATCGGCGGGACGCTCGCCAGCAGGCAACGCCATGCCCTGACGGGCAAACCAGGTCATCAGATTGGGGACGCGGCGGTGGTCGATGTTGCGGTCGGGGCGGGTCATGCCCCAATTCTGAGGATAGGCCCGGAAATGCCGGCGCATGTCCTCATGCACCGCTTTCTGAAGATCCAGCCCCTGCACCCGCAGTGCGCGGATCACCACATCGGTACAGACCCCGGTTGCCAGCGGAACGTCGCCGCCCGGGTAGGCCAGTTGGCGGTATGCCGGATCGTAGCCCAGGGTGACACCCACCTGATCACGGGCAGAAACGACCAATTGTTCCGGCTGGATCGCCACAGCCGGCCCGGAGAGGCCCGCAAGCAGGCAAAAGAGAATGAGCAGTTCGCGCATTGAAGGCTCCTTGCGTGCGCTTGAGTCGGCGAAGCGTCACCCGCCCACCGGGTACAACAACTCTTCCTTATAACCAGCCCAGACCCGCACGACATCCGGGAAGGAGTCGTCCAGCGCGGAATCGCCGGAATCCACCAGCAGCGGCCGTCCTTCCAGCGTCTGCAATTTGCGCTTGGTGGCGACCACACGCAACCGATCCAGGCCAATGGCGCGCAGCACCCGTGGGCTGATCTGCTGGTTGCCGCGCCCGATGATGTGCCCCTGCCCACCGATGGCCGTTACCAGGAGAAAGGCCGGATGGCCGTCGACCAGCTCGAACAGCGCCTGCTCCCCGAGATCACGACCGATGACTTGGCCGTTCTCGATCACGTCGACGCCCAGAAGCGTGGTCTCCAACCCCAGATTGCGGGCCAAGCCATGGAGCGTCGAACCGGGACCGAAGACGTAGCGTACGTCCGGCTCCCAACTGTCTTCCAGCCAGGCCGCGAGATCGCTGAGCACCAGTTCCTCGGACTCCATGCCGGCCTGTTTGACATGCTGCATGAAGCCGCCCTCTTCCGGCACGCACAGCTCGCCATACCAGCGAGCCGCGACACGGCCGTCACGCAGCGCCGCTTCGTCGATATCGCGCACTTCGCCACTGGCCAGCCGCACCAGGCCGCCCTCGACCAGGCGCCGGGCCAGTTCGCCGGCCGCGCGCGGGCTGATGGCATAAACCCCCGAGTGGATCTTCACGCCCGCCGGAATGCCCAGGACCGGCTGCCCTTCGCGAACCACGGAGCAGATGTCGCGGGCCGTACCGTCGCCCCCGGCGAACAGGATCAGCGCAACGCCAGCCGCCTGTAGCGCCTCCACAGCCTCCCGCGTATCGGCGGCACTGGTCGTCCCGTCGCCGAGATGCCCCAGCACCCGGTGGGCGAATCCCATTTCCGCCAGCAGGTCGCCGCCCATCGGACCAGGAAAGGTGAGGAACTCAATCCGCTGCGTCACCGGTCGCAGGCACTCCAGGGCAATCCGCGTGCGCGCTGCGGCACGTGGCTCCGCACCCCGCGCCAGGGCCTCGGCGGCCACACCGTCGCTACCCTTGAGCCCTACGGCCCCACCCAGCCCGGCCAACGGGTTGATGATCAGGCCGATATGAAACGCTGACATGCACTCTCCTTCACTGAACTCTGCCGCCGCTGCCGGGTCCACCCTTGAGGACCGAGCAGAACAAGCGACCGGCAGTCGCACGTTTTCTCGGTCCTTTGCTTTTCGTGGCGTTTACGGGCGCCTTGACTGTCACTGCGCGTTCATCTGACGGCCCTAGACTGCGCGCAAACCCTGATGAGGAGACAGGCCATGAGCTTGCAAACCACTGCTACATCACCTGATCGCCGTGTCATCCCGATGAAACAAGAGCAACCCGTAGGGGGTGCCATCATCGATGCCCAGGGCCGGGAAATTCCCATTACCGAAACCATGATCCAGCAGGCCTGCCGTGAGCTGCACAAGGCTTGGGTGGCTGCCGTCCCCAAACAGGCCTGAGAACTGTCTGGCTGCACGAGATCGTAAACAAATTCGAGGTCCACTCCCTGCCTCTCACGTCCCCGAGAGGCCTGTCTGGCCCGGGCGCAACACCCGGGCCTTTCTTGTCTCCCCGATCAGACCAGCGTGGCGCCCAACGCCCGCACCAGCCGAACCAATTCCGGCGCTTCTCCGCTCAGGCTGACACGCAGCCCATCGATCTCACGGCGCACCGGGTAGCGCTTGCGCAACCCATCGAACGCCAGACGGCGGACCTGAGCGTCACCAAACAGACTGCGGCGAAAGTCAGCATCGTCGCGGCGCGGATCGTAGACCGCCCGGCACAGCGCGGCCAGCGCCCAAGACGGATCGGCCGAGGCATCCAGACGCATTTCGGCGAGCCAGGGGGCGGGCAGCAGTTCATCCAGTTCGATCTCCGCCGGAAGGCTCTGATGGGCGCAGTACGCCTGATAGATCTGCGCCGTTCCGCGCAACTTGCCATCCAGGCTGTAGCCGGCGATATGCGGTGTGGCGATATGGCACAACTCGGCCAACTCGGGGTCCGCCAACGGCTCGCCCTCCCAGACATCCAGCACCGCCTCCACGTCATTGCGCCGGTCGAGCAGCTCGCGCAGGGCAGCGTTGTCCACCACGGCACCGCGGCTGGCATTGATCAGCCAGGCGCCGGGACGCAGCAGGTCGAGGGCGTAGGCATCGAGCAGATGCCGCGTGGCATAGGGACCTTCGCGGGTCAGCGGCGTATGCAGGCTGATGGTGTCGCATTCGCGCAGGATCGTTTCCAGATCGACATAATCGCCGCCCTCCCGCTCCTGGCGGGGCGGATCGCAGACCAGCACGCGCCAGCCGAGACCGCGCAATACGTCCAGCAACCGGCCCCCGACCTGGCCGACGCCGACGATGCCATAGCAACGCTGCGCCAGGTCCACGCCATACAGGTCCGCCAGGCTCAGCAAGCTGCCGAGCACATAGTCCACCACGCCACGGGCATTACAGCCGGGCGCGCTGGCCCAAGCGATACCGGCCTCGCCCAGGTAGTCCAGGTCCAGATGATCGGTACCGATGGTGCAGGTGCCGACGAAACGCACCCGACTCCCCTCCAGCAGCTCGCGATTCACTTCCGTAACCGAACGGACCAGCAGAACTTCGCTATCGCCCAGGCTGGAACGGTCGATAGCGCGTCCGGGCATGCGGCGGATTTCGCCGAAACCTCCGAAGAAGGCGTCGACCAGGGGAATGTTTTCGTCGGCGAGAATTCGCATGGCAGGCTCCCAATTCAAGGCGCCCATTGTAGGGCAACTCACCCTGGCTCAGGACGAGGCGGCGAAAATAAGCCAGGGAAACGCGGCGGCCTCTCCGACGCACCGCACATCGCTCGCAGATGCATCTTTCCTGACCGAAACGTCAAAGCTAGACTAGCCGGCTTCCCGCGACCCGGATGTCCGCCACCATGCCTGCCGAAA
Source organism: Pseudomonas indica NBRC 103045 (assembly GCF_002091635.1). GTDB lineage: Bacteria > Pseudomonadota > Gammaproteobacteria > Pseudomonadales > Pseudomonadaceae > Pseudomonas_M > Pseudomonas_M indica. Next base: position 328,649 of record NZ_BDAC01000002.1, read on the forward strand.
CCCGCTCGAGACGTGTGCGCCGCGAGCTTCGTGCCCTGCTCGCCCTGGCTACGCCCATCATCATCGCCCAACTGGCGCATACCGCCATGGGCTTCGTCGACACCCTGATGGCCGGACGGGTCAGCCCGCGCGACCTGGCCGCGGTGGCGCTGGGCAACTCCATCTGGGTCCCGGTGTTCCTGCTGATGACCGGCATCCTGCTCGCCACCACGCCCAAGGTGGCGCAATGCTTCGGCGCCGGGCACGAGAAAGAGATCGGCCCGCTGGTACGCCAGGCTCTCTGGCTGGCCCTGGGCGTCGGCGGCAGCGCGGCGATCGTGCTGTGGAATGCGGAACCGGTCCTGCATTGGATGGGCGTCGAGGCGGACCTGATCGAGCCGGCCATGGGCTACCTGCGTGCGGTGGCCTGCGGCTTCCCCGCCGTGGCGCTCTATCACGTGCTGCGCTGTTTCAGCGACGGTCTCGGCCATACCCGGCCGAGCATGGTCCTGGGCATCTGCGGCCTGCTGCTGAACATTCCGGCCAACTATGTGTTCATCTACGGCAAGCTGGGTCTGCCGGCCATGGGTGGCGTCGGCTGCGGCTGGGCCACCGCGCTGGTGATGTACGCCATGCTCAGCGGCATGCTCTGGTGGGTGAACTGGGCGCCGTACTACAAACCGAGCCGGCTGTTCGGCCACTTCGACACCCCGCAATGGCCGGTGATCCGGCGCCTGCTCTCGGTAGGCGTGCCCATCGGCGTGGCGGTGTTCGCCGAGTCGAGCATCTTCGCCGTGATCGCCCTGCTCATCGGCGGCCTGGGCGCCACCGTGGTGGCGGGCCACCAGATCGCCCTGAACTTCTCCTCGCTGGTGTTCATGATCCCCTACTCCCTGGGCATGGCTGTGACCGTGCGCGTCGGCCAGGCACTGGGGCGCGGAGAGCCGCGGGAAGCCCGCTTCGCCGCCGGTGTCGGCATGGCGTCGGCGCTGGCCTACGCCTGCTGCTCGGCCAGCGCGATGATGCTGCTGCGTGGCGACATCGCCCGTATCTACACGCCGGATGGTGCCGTGATCGCCGTGGCCAGCGGGCTGATCATCTATGCCGCGCTGTTCCAGTTCTCCGATGCCGTGCAGGTCACCGCCGCCGGTGCACTGCGCGGTTACCAGGACACCCGGGCAACCATGCTGTTCACCCTGTTCGCCTACTGGGGCATCGGCCTGCCGGTGGGCTACGGCCTCGGCCTGACCGACTGGCTCGGCGAGCCCAGCGGCCCGCGCGGATTGTGGCAAGGGCTGGTGGTCGGCCTGACCTGCGCCGCGCTGCTGCTCGGTATCCGCCTCACGCGCAGCGCTCGTCGGCGGATCAGGGCACAGGCTCCGCGCTGAGTCGCATGGCCACGCCGGCAGCCGCCCTCTAAGCTGTGCGCCATGCGCGCCTTATTGCCGATCCTGTTCCCCCTGCTCCTCATCGCCTGCACGCCGGCCGACGATAGCTTGGCTTTGCAAGACGACTACCTCGAACGCCTCGCCAATGCCACCGAAGGCACGGCAGCGGCACCGTTCGATCGCACCACGCTGAGCCGCTACCGGATGCCGCCCCGACGCGAGCGCATCCGCGAAATAGTGGAGCTGCGCATCGGCCTGCTCGACCTGCTGATCGACACCCATCGCTGCCCTCGTCTCCAGCAACTGATCGGCGAACGCAACAGCGCGCTCGGCAAGCAACTGGTGGCGAGCCGCCGACTGGCGTATGAGGGCGATCTGCTGCGCGCGCTCGACGACTGCCTGCCGCATCTGAAGGACGAACGCTTCCACGCCACCCTGGCTGCGTTAGCCACGGAGAAACGCAGCCAATTACCGGATGTGTTCTGGAATGCCCTGAATGCCAGCGCCGAATTCGAACGCTACCTGCGCTTCGCCGAGCAGCCCTTGCCGGTTTCCATCCGGGAAGACAGTGCGGCCCTGGAAGCCTTGGAACAACTGGCCGCGCTGGGCTCACACCTGCCACAGCACCTGCCGCCGCCGGCGACACGACTCGACCCGCTGTTCCAGGCCCTGCAGGCCAGCCCGCAAGGCGGCCAATTGATCGCCAGCCTGGCCAGCTTGACGCATACGCTGCAAGCCGGCAGCACCTTGCTGGAAGAACGTCTCAGCCGCCGCCCGCCCTGCCCGCTGGGCAAGGCGACCGAGCGGGGACGCACCCTGCAGAACATCTTCGTCAAGTTCTACGCCGGGGCGCTGCAACCCTACCTGGCACAGGTACACCAACGGGGCGAGCGCTGGAGCGCCGCTCTGCGGCAACTGAGCACTGCGCCCGGCATACCGGATGCCACTCGGGGCTATCTCATGCAACTGGCCGGCCCGGAGAGTTCCCTGTGGAGCGACTTCGAGCGGGCCACTGCACGCCATGTCGAGGCCTGGCAGAACACCCTGCGGAGCTGCGGGCTCGCGCCGGGCCAGTCAGGATGGCCGGCACCGCAACGGGGATGAGGTGAAATTCGATGGCGCCGCTGGGCGAATGAATTCGCCCCTACGGATGAAGTGGGCCCAACCTCGCCTTCATTCCGTCTTCTTGCGAATCCAGTAGAGGTAGGTTCCCGCCTCTTCCTGCTGGTCGAGCAGTTCGTGACCAAGGAACAGGCAGAACTTCGGGATGTCGCGGCGGGTGGAGGGGTCGGTGGCGATCACCTTCAGCAGGCCGCCGGCCGGCAGGTCGCGCACCTTGTTGTGCAACATCATTACCGGTTCGGGGCAGTTCAGGCCGCTGGCATCGAGAATGGCATCGGCGGCCGGGATATCGGTCTGGGTCATAGGGCACTCCGGAAACTGGCGGCTATTGTGGCGCGAAAGCGCCCCCAGGGTCACCCCCGCCGGGTCAACGCAGCGGGCCGGGCGGCGCTTCGTCCAGTTGCGCCAGCAGCAGCGGACGCGCCTCGCCGCAGGTCGACAGCAGCGCCCATTGCTCGCGCTCGCCCTGCCGGCAATGTTCCTGTCGCACCCGACTGCCGAGGAACAGCGGTGCCTCGAAATGCACGTCCAGGCGCACCCGCTCGGGCAGACGGCGACCGGCAAGGCTGCGCCCCAGCGCCCACTGCCCATGGACGGACGGCCGCGGGAAACCAAATACCCGTGCCGCCAGCCGGGACAAGTGCAGCGGGTTGAAATCGCCACTGATGCGGGCGAAACGCCAGCCACCGGTCAGCGGGACGCGCCAGGAGTCCAGCGGCTCGGGCGCTGCGGACAGCGGCTGCCACTGCGCGCGCGGAGGCAGCGGATCGGGAGACTGGCCAGCGGGCAGGTAGTCGCCCCGGCAGAGATAGGTGGTGATCGCCTGCCAGAGCAGCAGGTCATCGCGCCAGACCTCGGTACCGATATCGAACTCCAGGCCGCGCCCGGTACGCCGCTCGGTCAGAATCCGGCACGTCAACTCGACACGCACCTGCAACGGCACGTGCTGGTAACGCTGGACATGGTTGCGCAACTGGATGAGTCCCAACGGGGCGATGGGCATGCGCGAACGGCCGATGAGGCGCATGTGCAAGGGAATGGCATGAATCTGCGGATACAGCAGCGGCACGGCCTCCGCCTCGTCCAGCCGACAGACACGGCGATAGGCGGCGATCCGGCGTGCCTCGAAGTGCACGGCGGAACAGCTCAGGACGAGCCGGGGCAGACGCCCATCCGCCGGCAGGCCACGGCGCGGCAGGAACAGGATGCGGCTGTAACTGCCCCACAGCGAGGGCATCTTGCGGATCACGGACAAACCTCCCGATTCGACGCGCCGCACAGGATGCGCCAGCCTACCGGCAGAGACAAGGCGCCGCGCTCATTTCAGGCGGCGCAGATGGCAGGTCACCTCTTCGCGGTCGTGGTAGAGCTGTTTGCAGGCGATAGCCACCCTCACGCCACGTGCCTGGAAACCGTCCTCGATGCGTTCCAGCAGGCGGCGAACCTCGGCATAGCGCTGCTTCATCGGTAACTTGAGGTTGACCACCGCCTCGCGGCACCAGCCTTCGCCGAGCCAGGTCTCTATCAGCGCGGCGGTGCGTGCCGGCTTCTCGACGATGTCGCAGACCATCCAGTCCACCGGCTTGCGCGGGCGGAACGTGAAGCCGTCGGCCCGCTGATGATCGACCAGGCCGGAATCCATCAGGCTTTCCGCCATCGGCCCGTTGTCCACGGCGGTCACCTTCATATGCCGGTTGACCAGTTGCCAGGTCCAGCCGCCCGGTGCGGCGCCAAGGTCCACGGAGGTCATTTGCGGAGCCAGCCGCTCGTCCCACTGATCGCGCGGAATGAACTGGTGCCAGGCCTCCTCCAGCTTGAGGGTGGAACGGCTGGGTGCCTCGCGGGGAAACTTCAGGCGCGGGATGCCCATCGGCCAGAGCGCGGAATTGTCCGGCTCGGCCACGCCGAGGAACATCTCGCGGCCACTTTTGAACGTCAGTAGCAGGCGCGGCTTGCGGCCGTCTTCCACCAACCTGCCGGCCTTGACCAGGGCCTTGCGCAACGGCGCTTCGAACTTGCGGCAGAAGGTCGACAGTTCCTTGCCTTCGTTGGTATCCAGCACCTCCAGCCACAGGCTGCCGCAAACCGGGTACGCCTGCAGGCGCTCCAGCAAGACGCTGATGCGGTCGCTTTCCGGCAGTTCGACGAACTCGCCACGGGCCCACTGGCGCGGAAAGATCAGCCGGTCGAAGCGCTGTCCGCGCATGAGCCGCTCGGCACCACCGGGCTCCTGGCAGATGAATTCGGCATGGGCGCTGTTCGGCCGGGCCTTGGCGTAACCGGCAACGTCCAGGCGCGCGGCCTGGTCGGACAATTCGGCGCAGACCTCGTTTTCGAAGCCGGGACGGCAATGCAGTAACAAAGTGTTCATCGGGTACTCCTCGAAGGCGCGCATGATAGCGAACTCGGGAACCCAGGGCCTCTCCGACCGGTCCAGTGAATGGCGAGACCGGCCAAACAGAGCTAGTTTTCTAAACGGCAACGAGCCGGCAGCCTCCCTGGCTCACCGGTCGAAACCATCCTGCCTGTACGCGCTCCGCCGGCCGAACCGTCAGCTTGGCCCCGAGCGGGCGCACCAAGGAGATCGCAATGCCTTCCGTGGATAGCCTGAATTGTCGCCGCAGCCTCCAAGTCGGGGGCGAGACCTATCATTACTACAGCCTGCCCGAGGCGGCCGCGCGGCTCGGTGATATCAGCCGCCTGCCCGTCTCGCTCAAGGTCCTGCTGGAAAACCTGCTGCGCTGGGAAGACGGCGCCACCGTGCATCCGGAGGATTTCCAGGCCGTCGCCGACTGGCCCAAGACGCGCCGCTCCGAGCGCGAGATCCAGTACCGCCCGGCGCGGGTATTGATGCAGGACTTCACCGGCGTGCCGGCGGTGGTCGACCTGGCAGCCATGCGTGACGCGGTAGCCAAGGCCGGTGCCGATCCGCAGAGAATCAATCCGCTGTCGCCGGTGGACCTGGTGATCGACCACTCGGTAATGGTGGACCGCTTCGCCGACCCCAGCGCCTTCGCCGACAACGTCGCCCTGGAAATGCAGCGCAACGGCGAACGCTACGCCTTCCTGCGCTGGGGCCAGCAGGCGTTCGACAATTTCCGCGTGGTACCGCCGGGCACCGGCATCTGCCACCAGGTCAACCTGGAATACCTGGCCCAGGTGGTCTGGACCCGTGACGAAGACGGCGCGACCTACGCCTACCCGGACACCCTGGTCGGCACCGACTCCCACACCACCATGATCAACGGCCTCGGCGTACTCGGCTGGGGCGTCGGCGGCATCGAAGCGGAAGCGGCGATGCTCGGCCAGCCGGTGTCCATGCTGATTCCGGAAGTGGTCGGCTTCCGCCTCACCGGCAAGCTGCGCGAAGGCATCACCGCCACCGACCTGGTGCTGACCGTCACCCAGATGCTGCGCAAGCAGGGCGTGGTGGGCAAGTTCGTCGAGTTCTACGGCCCCGGCCTGGACCACCTGCCGCTGGCCGACCGCGCCACCATCGCCAACATGGCCCCGGAATACGGCGCCACCTGCGGCTTCTTCCCAGTGGACAGCGTGACCATCGACTATCTGCGCCTGTCCGGCCGCGACGAACAGCGCATCGCCCTGGTCGAGGCCTACAGCAAGGCCCAGGGCATGTGGCGCGACAGCACCTCGGTGGACCCGGTGTTTACCGATAGCCTGGAACTGGACCTGGGCAGCGTCGAGCCCTCGCTGGCCGGCCCGAAGCGCCCGCAGGACCGTGTCGCCCTTTCCGACATCGGTGCGGCCTTCGACCTGCTGCTGGAAACCAGCGGTAAGAAAGCCCAGGCCAACACCCCCGTACCGGTGCCCGGCGAAGACTTCGTGCTGAAGCACGGCGCCGTGGTGATCGCCGCGATCACCTCCTGCACCAACACCTCCAACCCCAGCGTGCTGATGGCGGCCGGCCTGGTGGCGAAGAAGGCCGTGGAACGTGGCCTGAAACGCCAGCCCTGGGTGAAATCCTCTCTGGCCCCCGGCTCCAAGGTGGTCACCGACTACCTGGCCAAGGCCGGATTGACACCCTACCTCGACGCCCTCGGCTTCAACCTGGTGGGCTACGGCTGCACCACCTGCATCGGCAACTCAGGGCCGCTGCCGGACCCGATCGGCCAGGCGATCACCGACAACGACCTGATCGTCTCCTCGGTGCTCTCTGGCAACCGCAACTTCGAAGGCCGAGTACACCCGCTGGTGAAAGCCAACTGGCTGGCATCTCCGCCGCTGGTGGTCGCCTTTGCCCTGGCCGGCACCACTCGGATCGATCTGAGCCGCGAACCGGTGGGCTACGACGACAATGACCAGCCGGTGTACCTGAAGGACATCTGGCCGAGCAACCAGGAAGTCGCCGCAGCCGTCAGTGCCGTGGACGGCATCATGTTCCGCAAGCAATATGCGGACGTCTTCAGCGGCGATGCCAACTGGCAATCCATCGCCCTGACGCCGGGCAACACCTACCGCTGGGACGCCAACTCCACCTACGTGCAGAACCCACCGTTCTTCACCGCCATCGGCGAGCCACCCCAACCCCCGGCAGACATCAAGGACGCCCGCATCCTGGCACTGTTCGGCGACTCCATCACCACCGACCACATCTCCCCGGCCGGCAACATCAAGGCCACCTCGCCGGCCGGCCTCTACCTGCAAAGCCTTGGCGTCAAGCCGGAGGACTTCAACTCCTACGGCGCCCGGCGCGGCAACCATGAGGTGATGATGCGCGGCACCTTCGCCAACATCCGCATCAAGAACGAGATGCTCGGTGGCGAGGAAGGCGGCAACACCCTCTACCAGCCCGGCAGCACCAAGCTCACCCTCTACGACGCCGCCATGCGCTACCAGGCGGAAGGCGTGCCACTGGTGGTGATCGCCGGCAAGGAGTACGGCACCGGCTCCTCCCGCGACTGGGCGGCGAAAGGCACCAACCTGCTCGGGGTGAAGGCGGTGATCGCCGAGAGCTTCGAGCGCATCCACCGCTCCAACCTGATCGGCATGGGCGTGCTGGCCTTGCAGTTCGTCGACGGCCAGACCCGCCACAGCCTGGGGCTGAGCGGTACCGAGAAGCTGTCGATCCGCGGCCTCTCGGAAGACATCAAGCCCCGCCAGTTGCTCATGGTCGAAGTGGAGCGTGCCGACGGCAGCGCGTTCAGCTTCCCGGTGCTCTGCCGCATCGATACCGTCAACGAAGTCGAGTACTTCAAGGCCGGCGGCATCCTGCATTACGTCCTGCGCCAACTGATCGCCGCCTGAGCGCCCCGCCCGCCCCACCGCCGCAACGGCGGTGGGGCCTGGCATGCCTGGCACTATAATCCTTGTCCAGTCGCTCAACTTTGGCCGAGCGCGGCCGAAGACCTTGGCATAGCCAGAACGGATACCCCCATGCGCAACAACCAGCCTGTCACCCAGAGAGAACGCACCTTTCCCGCCCAGCAGCGGCTGATCTCCACGACCGACCTCAAGGGCCAGATCACCTACTGCAACGAAGCCTTCATCGAAATCAGCGGCTTTTCCCGCGAAGAGCTGATGCGTGCCCCCCACAATCTGGTGCGCCACCCGGACGTGCCGCCGGCCGTCTTCGCCCACCTCTGGCAGACGCTAAAGGAAGGCAAGCCCTGGATGGGCGTGGTGAAGAACCGCTGCAAGAACGGCGATCACTACTGGGTCAATGCCTATGTCACGCCGATGCTGGAAAAAGGCCAGGTGGTCGGTTACGAGTCGGTACGGGTCAAGCCCACTGCCGAACAGGTACGCCGCGCCGAAGCGCTGTACCAGCGAATCAACCAGGGCAAGGCGGCCGTACCGAGGCGCGACCGCTGGCTGCCAGTGTTGCAGGACTGGCTTCCGTTCATTCTGATCAGCCAGATCGGCTTCCTCATTGGCGCCTGGCTCGACAGCCACTGGGGCTTTCTGCTCGCCGCCCTGCTCTCGGTTCCTCTCGGCCTCACCGGCCTGGCCTGGCAGAACCGCGGCATCAAGCGCCTGCTGCGGCTGGCCGAACAGACCACCTCCGACCCGCTGATCGCCCAGATGTACACCGATAGTCGTGGCGTACAGGCGCGCCTGGAAATGGCCATGCTCAGCCAGGACGCGCGCCTGAAGACCTGCCTGACCCGCCTGCAGGACACCGCCGAACAGCTCGCCCAGCAGGCGCGCCAAGCCGACACCCTGGCCCACAACAGCTCCGCCGGCCTGGAGCGGCAGCGCCTGGAGACAGAGCAGGTGGCCACCGCGGTCAACGAAATGGCCGCCACCACTCAAGAGGTCGCAGGCAACGTGGCGCGCACCGCCGACGCCACCCGCGAGGCCAATCGCCTGACCAGCCGGGGCCGCACCATCGCCGCGGAAACCCGCGAGGCGATCCAGCAACTGTCGATCGCCGTCGGCGAAACCGGGGAAACCGTCACCCGCCTGGCCCATGACAGCAATCAGATTGGCGGCGTGGTGGACGTGATCAAGGGCATCGCCGACCAGACCAACCTGCTCGCCCTCAACGCTGCCATCGAAGCCGCACGCGCCGGCGAGATGGGGCGTGGCTTCGCCGTGGTCGCCGACGAAGTACGTCAATTGGCCCAGCGCACCGCCGAATCCACCGGGCAGATCCACCAGTTGATCGCGCAATTGCAGAAGACCGCCGAGGAAGCCGTGCACACCATGGAAAGCGGCCGCCGGCAAGCCGACGAAGGGGTCGAGCGGGTCCAGCAGGCCGACCAGGCGCTGGCCGGCATCAGCGATGCCGTGGCCAACATCGCCGACATGGCCAACCAGATCGCCGCCGCAGCCGAGGAGCAGAGCGCCGTCGCCGAAGAGATCAACCAGAACATCAACACCATTGCCCAGCTCGCCGACCAGACCGCCGGCGAAGCACAGAGCACGGCCCTGCTCAGCGAAGCCCTGACCACCACGGCGCAGGGGCAATACGCGCTGGTGGAGCGTTTCAACCGCTGATCCCCTGGCGGCCCGCTTGCTGACGGGCCGTTTTCTCTAGGAATACCGCCACCACATCCGCCGCCGTATCGAGATGCTGCGGGTGCGTGATGCCGGAAACCTTCAACGGCTTGAGGTCGTGGTCGGCTGCGGCCAGCCAGTGCAGCGCGACGGCCTTCGACAAGGCGTAGCCTTCCACCGTGATCCGGTCGCCCATGGCGTCGCGCTCGCCCTGGATGATCAGGGTCGGGGTTTTCAGGTCGGCCAGGTGCGCCACGCGGGGCTTGTCCGCCTTGCCCACGGCATGGAAGGGATACCCCAGGCAAACCAGCGCATCGACACCCAATTCGTCGGCCACCAGACTGGCCATCCGTCCCCCCATGGACTTGCCGCCGATGGCCAGGCGCCCTGTGACTTGCTGTCGCACATCCGCATACACCTGGCGCCAGGTTTCCAGTAGCAAGGCCTGTTGGTTCGGTGGCCGACGCCGCCCGTCCAGGCGCCGTTGAGCCATGTACGGGAACTCGAAGCGAACCACCGTCAGCCCGCGTGCGGCAAGGCGTTCAGCCATTTCCTGCATGAACGGGCTGTCCATCGGCGCACCGGCGCCGTGGGCCAGGATCAGGCAGGTCTCGGAGGGTCCCGACGGGCGGTTCCACAGCCATTGGCCATATCCCCTCTCCCCGTGTGGGCATTGATCCCTGTCAATACTCCCGCGTTGTGCTTTGCCCATGCTTGCCTCGCTCCATAAACCTGTCGGGCTCGATGCTGGCCGTGCCGAAGCGCCGAGCGAATGGATTCTCCGGGTTTCCCAACGAAGGGCTCAAGTCTTCGAACGGAACCGCTGGCCATACGCTCCCGCCTCTCGCAGTCAGTCCCGCCAGGGGTGGAAGAATCTGCCCATAACCGTGCATGGAAACCCATACATGAACACAGCAACCAGTACCGCCTACAACTACAAGGTGGTCCGCCAATTCGCCATCATGACGGTGGTTTGGGGAATCGTCGGGATGGGGCTCGGCGTTTTCATCGCCGCCCAATTGGCCTGGCCGGAACTCAACCTCGATCTCCCCTGGACCAGTTTCGGCCGCTTGCGACCCCTGCACACCAACGCAGTGATCTTCGCCTTTGGCGGTTGCGCCCTGTTCGCCACCTCCTACTACGCCGTGCAGCGCACCTGCCAGACCCGTCTGATCTCGGACAAGCTGGCCGCCTTCACCTTCTGGGGCTGGCAAGCGGTGATCGTGCTGGCTGCGGTCAGCCTGCCGCTGGGCCTGACCAGCTCCAAGGAATACGCCGAGCTGGAATGGCCGATCGACCTGCTGATCACCGTGGTCTGGGTGGTCTACGCCATCGTGTTCTTCGGAACGCTGATCAAGCGCAAGACCAAGCACATCTACGTGGGCAACTGGTTCTTCGGCGGCTTCATCCTCACCGTGGCGCTGCTGCACGTGGTGAATAACCTGGAGATTCCGGTCACGCTGACCAAATCCTACTCGCTGTACTCCGGCGCCACCGACGCGATGATCCAGTGGTGGTACGGTCACAATGCCGTGGGCTTCTTCCTCACCGCCGGCTTCCTCGGGATGATGTATTACTTCGTGCCGAAGCAGGCTGGCCGCCCGGTCTACTCGTACCGCCTGTCCATCGTCCACTTCTGGGCGCTGATCGCCGTGTACATCTGGGCGGGTCCGCACCACCTGCACTACACCGCCCTGCCGGACTGGGCCCAGTCCCTCGGCATGATCATGTCCCTGATTCTCCTGGCTCCGAGCTGGGGTGGCATGATCAACGGCATGATGACCCTCTCGGGTGCCTGGCATAAGCTGCGCAGCGACCCGATCCTGCGCTTCCTGGTGGTCTCCCTGGCCTTCTACGGCATGTCCACCTTCGAAGGCCCGATGATGGCCATCAAGACCGTCAACGCCCTCTCCCACTACACCGACTGGACCATCGGCCACGTACACGCCGGCGCCCTCGGCTGGGTCGCCATGGTGTCGATCGGCTCGCTCTATCACCTGATCCCGAAGGTCTTCGGCCGCGAGCAGATGTACAGCGTCGGCCTGATCAACAGCCACTTCTGGCTGGCCACCATCGGCACCGTGCTCTACATCGCCTCGATGTGGGTCAACGGCATCGCCCAGGGCCTGATGTGGCGCGCAGTCAACGAAGACGGCACCCTGACCTACTCCTTCGTCGAAGCGCTGGAAGCCAGCCACCCGGGCTTCGTAGTACGGGTGATCGGCGGCGCCATCTTCTTCAGCGGCATGCTGCTGATGGCCTACAACACCTGGCGCACCGTGCGTGCGGCCAAGCCGGCTGAAATCGAAGCCGCTTCGCGCTTCGTGGTCGAAGGAGCCCACTGATGAAACAGCATGAGATTCTCGAGAAGAACGTCGGCCTGCTGGCCCTGTTCATGGTCCTGGCGGTGAGCATCGGCGGCCTCGTGCAGATCGTTCCGCTGTTCTTCCAGCAGGAAACCACCCAGCCGGTGGAAGGGCTCAAGCCCTACACCGCGCTGCAGTTGGAAGGTCGCGACATCTACATCCGCGAGGGCTGCGTCGGCTGCCACTCGCAGATGGTCCGTCCGTTCCGCGCCGAGACCGAGCGCTACGGCCATTACTCCGTCGCCGGCGAAAGCGTCTGGGACCACCCCTTCCTGTGGGGTTCCAAGCGTACCGGCCCGGACCTGGCCCGCGTCGGCGGCCGCTACTCGGACGACTGGCACCGTGCGCACCTGTACAACCCGCGCAACGTCGTGCCGGAGTCGAAGATGCCCTCCTACCCCTGGCTGGTAGAAAACACCCTCGACGGCAAGGACACCGCAGCCAAGATGGGCGCCCTGCGCACCCTGGGCGTGCCCTACAGCGACGACGACATCGCCGGCGCCTCCGCAGCGGTGAGCGGCAAGACCGAGATGGATGCCCTCGTGGCCTACCTGCAAGTGCTCGGCACCAGCCTGAAGAACAAGAGGTAAGCGCGATGGCCTTCGACAACCTCGACATCGGCACCCTGCGCGGCCTCGGCACGGCGCTGGTGATGCTCGCCTTCATCGGCGTGACCGTATGGGCCTACAGCAGCAAGCGCAAGGCGGCCTTCGACGAAGCCGCCAACCTGCCCTTCGCCGACGACCCGACGCCCGAGCACGCCCGGAACGCTTCTAGGAGTTACCTCGCATGACCACTTTCTGGAGTTGGTACATCACCATCCTCACCATCGGCACCTTCGTCGCGCTGTTCTGGCTGGTCTTCGCCACCCGCAAGGGCGAGCCCAAGGGCGGCACCGACCAGACCATGGGGCATGCCTTCGACGGCATCGAGGAATACGACAACCCGCTGCCGAAGTGGTGGTTCCTGCTGTATGTCGGCACCATCATCTTCGCCATCGGCTATCTGATCCTCTACCCGGGCCTGGGCAACTGGAAAGGCGTCCTGCCGGGTTATGAGGGCGGCTGGACCCAGGCCAAGCAATGGCAGCGCGAAGTGGACAAGGCGGAAACGCAATATGGTCCGATCTTCGCCAAATTCGCCGCGATGCCCATTGCGGACGTAGCCCAGGACCCGCAAGCGCTGAAGATGGGCGGCCGCCTGTTCGCCACCTACTGCTCGGTATGCCACGGCTCCGATGCCAAGGGCTCGGTCGGCTTCCCGAACCTGACCGACGCCAACTGGCGCTGGGGCGGCGAGCCGGACGCGATCAAGACCACCATCCTGCACGGTCGCATGGCGGCCATGCCGGCCTGGGGTCCGATCCTCGGTGACGAAGGCGTGAAGAACGTCGCCGCCTATGTGCGCCAGGGCCTGGCGGGACTCACCCTGCCGGAAGGCAGCGAAGCCGATGTGGCCGCCGGCAAGCAGATCTTCGAAACCAACTGCGCGGCCTGCCACGGTGCAACCGGCCTGGGCATGGCAGCCATGGGCGCTCCGGACCTGACCCATTCGGCCGGCTGGATCTACGGTTCGAGCCTGGCCCAGCTGCAACAGACCATCCGCTATGGCCGCAACGGCCAGATGCCCGCCCAGGAGCCCTACCTCGGCAACGACAAGGTACACCTGCTCGCGGCATACGTGTATAGCCTTTCCCAAGGCAAGGAACAGGTAGCAGCCAAGTAATATCACTTCGGTCCGGAAGCCCTTCCGGACCTGCTCCAGGGATGAGGCGCCACCAGCATCTCATCCCTTGGTCTAAGCCAGTGCGACCAAGTGTCGCACCGCATCAGCGGTTCACAATCCGAGTCTCAGCCTCTAAGCTGCTCGGCATCGCCACCCCTATCACAGAATTTCAAGGCGAACCGTCCCTCCGTCGCATCGGTCTGATGCGACCAAAGTCCTGAAAAACGCATCGGATATCGCGCTCTGGCAGGGCTTTGACGGCAGGAGAGAGCGCCCCTGCGTCGTTGCAATGGCCCCCCTCTTTCTCCATACTTGCCGCCGTTTTTTGCCCCACAAAACCCTCCATTAACCGTGGAACCAAGCATGAGCACAGCAATCAGTCAGACTGCTTATAACTATAAGGTGGTCCGCCAGTTCGCCATTATGACGGTGATCTGGGGGGTCATTGGGATGGGTCTCGGTGTTCTGATCGCCGCCCAGCTGGTATGGCCGGAACTCAACTTCGACCTGCCGTGGACCAGCTTCGGCCGTCTGCGCCCGCTGCACACCAACGCAGTGATCTTCGCCTTCGGCGGCTGCGCCCTGTTCGCCACTTCCTACTACGTGGTGCAGCGCACCTCCCAGGCCCGACTGATTTCCGACGGTCTCGCCGCCTTCACCTTCTGGGGCTGGCAAGCGGTAATCGTGCTGGCAGTCCTGACCCTTCCGCAGGGCTACACCTCCTCCAAGGAGTACGCCGAGCTGGAATGGCCGATCGACATCCTGATCGCCGTGGTCTGGGTCAGCTATGCGATCGTGTTCTTCGGCACCATCGTCAAGCGCAAGACCAAGCACATCTATGTGGGTAACTGGTTCTTCGGTGGTTTCATCCTGACGGTCGCCCTGTTGCACATCGTCAACAACATTGAAATTCCGGTCGGTGCGTTCAAGTCCTACTCGGTCTACTCCGGCGCCACCGACGCGATGATCCAGTGGTGGTACGGCCACAACGCCGTGGGCTTCTTCCTCACCGCCGGCTTCCTCGGGATGATGTATTACTTCGTGCCGAAGCAGGCCGAACGCCCGATCTATTCCTATCGTCTCTCGATCGTGCACTTCTGGGCCTTGATTTCCGTCTATATTTGGGCCGGTCCGCACCATTTGCACTACACCGCCCTGCCGGATTGGGCCCAGTCCCTCGGCATGGTGATGTCGCTGATCCTCCTGGCACCGAGCTGGGGCGGCATGATCAACGGCATGATGACCTTGTCCGGCGCCTGGCATAAGCTGCGCACCGACCCGATCCTGCGCTTCCTGGTGGTCTCCCTGGCCTTCTACGGCATGTCCACCTTCGAAGGCCCGATGATGGCCATCAAGACCGTCAACGCCCTCTCCCACTACACCGACTGGACCATCGGCCACGTACACGCCGGCGCCCTCGGCTGGGTAGCGATGATCTCCATCGGCTCCATCTACCACCTGATTCCGAAGGTGTTCGGTCGCGAGCAGATGCACAGCGTCGGCCTGATCAACGCCCACTTCTGGCTGGCCACCATCGGCACCGTGCTCTACATCGCCTCGATGTGGGTCAACGGCATCACCCAGGGTCTGATGTGGCGCGCGGTCAACGAAGACGGCACCCTGACCTACTCCTTCGTCGAAGCGCTGGAAGCCAGCCATCCGGGCTTCCTGGTTCGCATGATCGGCGGCGCCTTCTTCGTCACCGGCATGCTGCTGATGGCCTACAACACCTGGCGCACCGTGCGTGTCGCCAAGCCGGCAGAATACGAAGCCGCTGCGAAGATCGCTGAGGTAGCTCACTGATGAAGCAACATGAAGTAGTCGAAAAGAACGTCGGCCTGCTGGCCCTGTTCATGGTTCTGGCGGTGAGCATCGGCGGCCTCGTGCAGATCGTTCCGCTGTTCTTCCAGGGCGTGACCAACACCCCGGTCGAAGGCATGAAGCCGCGCACCGCGCTGCAGCTGGAAGGCCGCGACATCTACATCCGCGAAGGCTGCGTCGGCTGCCACTCGCAGATGGTCCGCCCGTTCCGCGCCGAAACCGAGCGCTACGGCCACTACTCCGTCGCCGGCGAGAGCGTCTGGGACCACCCCTTCCTGTGGGGCTCCAAGCGTACCGGCCCGGACCTGGCCCGCGTTGGCGGTCGCTACTCGGACGACTGGCACCGCGCACACCTATACAACCCGCGCAACGTCGTGCCGGAATCGAAGATGCCTTCTTACCCCTGGCTGGTCGAGAACAAGCTGGACGGCAAGAACACCGCAACCAAGATGGAAGCTATGCGCACCCTGGGCGTGCCCTACACCGACGAAGACATCGCCGGAGCCAAAGACGCCGTGAAAGACAAGACCGAGATGGATGCCCTCGTGGCCTATCTCCAGTCTCTGGGCACTTCTCTCAAAAACAAACGGTAACGCCTCATGGATATCGGGACTCTCCGCGGCCTGGGCACCCTGCTGGTATTCGTCGCTTTCATCGGTGTCGTGCTCTGGGCCTACAGCAGCAAGCGCAAGAAAAGCTTCGACGAAGCCGCCAACCTGCCCTTCGCCGACGAAGAGCCGAAGCCTGAAGAGCGCGAGCAAGCTTCTAGGAGTAAGAAAGAATGACCACTTTCTGGAGTTGGTACGTCACTCTGCTGACCGTCGGCACCTTGCTGGCGTTGACCTGGCTGATCTTCGCCACCCGCAAGGGCCAGCGAAAGGAAGCCACCGAAGAAACCGTCGGCCATGCGTTCGACGGCATCGAGGAATACGACAACCCGCTGCCCAAGTGGTGGTTCATGTTGTTCGTCGCCACCCTGGTGTTCGCCGTGGGCTACCTGGTCCTGTACCCGGGCCTGGGTAACTGGAAGGGCCTGATGCCCGGCTACCAGGACGCCAACGAGTTCGCCAGCAAGGAGAAGGGCTGGACCGGCGTGCACCAGTGGGAAAAGGAAATGGCCAAGGCCGAAGAACAGTATGGTCCGCTGTACGCCAAGTACGCCGCCATGCCGATCGAGGAAGTGGCCAAGGACGAGAAAGCCCTGAAGATGGGCGGCCGTCTGTTCGCATCCAACTGCTCGGTTTGCCACGGTTCCGACGCCAAGGGCGCCTACGGTTTCCCGAACCTGACCGACAACGACTGGCTGTATGGCGGCGAGGCGGAAACCATCAAGACCACCATCATGCAGGGCCGTCAGGCCGCCATGCCGGCTTGGAAGGACGTGATCGGCGAAGCAGGCATCAAGAACGTTGCCGGCTACGTGCGCAGCCTCTCCGGCCTGAAGAACCCGGAAGGCGTCGACATTGCCGCAGGTCAAGAGATCTTCAAGGCCAATTGTGTAGCCTGTCATGGTCCTGAGGGCAAAGGTACGCATGCCATGGGCGCGCCGAACCTGACCGACAAGGTCTGGCTGTACGGTTCCAGCTTCGCCCAGGTCCAGCAGACGCTGCGCTATGGCCGTAACGGCCGCATGCCGGCCCAGGAAGAGCACCTCGGCAACGACAAGGTGCACCTGCTGGCGGCCTACGTGTACAGCCTGTCGCAGAAACCCGCGCAGGAGTGAGTCTCCAGCCGCTCAGGCGCGACCTCCTGTCGCATCTGGCACCCCCTCGTCAGGCGTACCATACGCAGCAGGAAATTGACCCCGGCCGGCACGTATCGGCCGGGGCACCAACCCCAAGCCGTGGTACGAATCGATGAGTGAGCAGATTCCCGTTCAAGATGTCACCCCACCGGCCAAGGTCACGGAAAACGTTGACCTCTATGCCAAGCGTGAAAAAATCTACACCCGCGCCTTCACCGGCCTGTTTCGCAACCTGCGCAGGGGCGGTGGCGCCCTCCTCTTCATTCTCTATTTCGGTACCGTCTGGCTGAGTTGGAACGACCGCCAGGCAGTCTGGTGGAACCTGCCGGAGCGCAAGTTCTACATCTTCGGCGCAACCTTCTGGCCCCAGGATTTCGTCCTGCTGTCCTGGCTGCTGATCATCTGCGCCTTCGGCCTGTTCTTCATCACCGTGTTCGCCGGCCGCGTCTGGTGCGGCTACACCTGTCCGCAGAGCGTGTTCACCTGGGTGTTCATGTGGGCGGAAAAGGTCACCGAAGGCGACCGCAACAAGCGCATGAAACTGGACAAGGCGCCGATGTCCGGCGACAAGTTCCTGCGCAAGCTGGCCAAGCACGCGATCTGGCTGGGCGTTTCGCTGGTGACGGCGATCACCTTCGTCGGCTACTTCACCCCGATCCGCGACCTGATCCCCGACCTGTTGACCTTCCAGGCCAACGGCTGGGCGCTGTTCTGGGTAGGCTTCTTCACCCTCGCCACCTACGGCAACGCCGGCTATCTGCGCGAGCAGGTGTGCATCTATATGTGCCCCTACGCCCGTTTCCAGAGCGTGATGTTCGACAAGGACACTCTGATCGTCTCCTACGACCCGCGGCGCGGTGAAAAACGCGGCCCGCGCAAGAAGGAGCTGGACTACAAGGCCAAGGGCCTGGGCGACTGCATCGACTGCCAGATGTGCGTGCAGGTCTGCCCGACCGGCATCGACATCCGCGACGGCCTGCAGATCGAGTGCATCGGCTGCGCGGCCTGCATCGACGCCTGCGACAGCATCATGGAAAAGATGAACTACCCGAAAGGGCTCATCAGCTACACCACCGAGCACAACCTGTCCGGCCAGAAGACCCACCTGCTGCGGCCACGCCTGATCGGCTACGCCGTCGCCCTGCTGGCCATGATGGTGCTGTTCGCCTACGCCGTCGCCGTACGCCCGCTGGTCAAGCTGGACGTGATCAAGGACCGTGTGCTTTATCGCGAGAACGATCAGGGCCGGATCGAGAACGTCTATACCCTCAAGGTGATGAACAAGGCGCAGCGCGACCAGGTCTTCGTCATCGAAGCCGATGGCCTGGACGGCCTGGTTTACGAGGGCAAGCGCGAAGTGAAGGCAATGGCCGGCGAGGTGCTTTCGGTCCCGGTGGAACTGTCCATCGACCCCGAGCGCCTGCCGTCGAGCACCAATGAGATCCTCTTCCGCGTCCAGTCGGCAGACGACCCCAGCATCCATAACGACGCCAAGAGCCGCTTCATCGGCCCGAGCGTCCGTTGATATAGGACACGCATGCAGCACGACACTGAAATCAGCCGTTGGTACCAGCAGCCCTGGGCCTGGTTCATCATCGCCATCCTGGCCTCCTCCGTGATCCTCGGGGTGTCGCTGGTGGTCATCGCCGTCCGCGACGGCGACAGCCTGGTGGTGGATAACTATTACGACGTCGGCAAGGGCATCAACCAGTCGCTGGAGCGCGAGGCCCTGGCCAAGCGCCTGAAGATGAGCGCCGTCCTCACCCTGAACGAAGACACCGGCATCGCCGAGATCAACCTGAGCGGTATCAGCCGCCCGCAGCATCTGGTGCTGAACCTGATCTCGCCGACCCAGCCGGAGCGCGATCGCCGGGTCATCCTCCAGCCCCAGGGCGAAGGAATCTACCAGGGCCAGTTGCAGGACGCCGTCCAGGGCCGCCGCTTCGTCGAGCTGCTCGGCACAGAGGGCGGCCAGGACTGGCGCCTGTTCGAGGAGGAAACCCTCGAATCCGGCCAGGCGATTCCGCTCGGCGAACAGTGAACCAAGGCCGTTCCGCCGAGCGATCCTGACGGCCCGGGCGTGATCCGCTACGCTCGGGCCAGGCCCGCCCCTCCCGATGTCCGACCTGACGACCGTCCCCGACGCCATGGCCAGCCCAACCCCCTGCTATCACTGCGGCCTGCCGGTCCCTGCCGGTAGCCGCTTCCAGGCCCGCGTGCTGGGCGAGACGCGGGAGATGTGCTGCCCTGGCTGCCAGGCGGTGGCCGAAGCCATCGTCGCCGGAGGGCTGGAAAGCTACTACAAGCACCGCAGCGAAACCTCCGCCAACCCGGACAGCCTGCCCCAGGCATTGCCCGACGAACTGGCGCTGTACGACCGCGATACAGTCCAGGAACCCTTCGTCGAACACCAGGGCGAGCTGGCCAGCACCTGCCTGCTGATAGAAGGCATCAGTTGCGCGGCCTGCGGCTGGTTGATCGAAAAACACCTGCGCGGCCTCGATGGCGTCGCCGAAGCCAGTCTCAACCTGTCCAACCACCGACTGCAGGTACGCTGGTCGGACAGTCGCCTGCCGCTCAGCCAGTTGCTCAAGGAACTGCGCCGGATCGGCTACGCTGCCCACCCCTACCAGCCGGACCGTGCCGCCGAGCACCTGCAGCGCGAGAACCGCCGGGCGCTCCGTCAGCTCGGCGTCGCCGGCCTGCTCTGGGTGCAGGTGATGATGGCGGCCATGGCCACTTGGCCGGAATTCAATCTGGACCTGTCCCCGGAGTTGGACAAAATCCTGCGCTGGACCAGCCTGTTCCTCACCACCCCGATCGTCTTCTACTGCTGCACCGACTTCTTCAAGGGCGCCCTGCGCGACCTGCGCACCCGCCACCTGACCATGGACGTCTCGGTCTCCCTGGCCATCGGCGGCGCCTACGGAGCGGGCATCTGGTCGACGGTGACCGGCGTCGGCGAACTGTATTTCGACGCGGTGGGCATGTTCGCTCTGTTCCTGTTGGCTGGCCGCTATCTGGAACGCCGCGCCCGCGAGCGCACCCTGGCGGCCACGGCACAACTGGTCAACCTGCTGCCTGCCTCCTGCCTGCGCCTGGATGCCGGCGGGCAGAGCGAGCGTGTCCTGCTCAGCGAGATCAAGATCGGCGACCGCGTCCTGGTCCAGCCCGGCGCCCTCCTCCCGGCCGACGGTGTGATCCTCAGCGGCCAGTCGAGCGTCGACGAATCGCTGCTCACCGGCGAATACCTGCCACTGCCGCGCGCGACCGGCGACCGGGTCACCGCCGGCACGCTCAACGTCGAGGGACCACTGACGGTCGAGGTCCAGGCCTTGGGCGACGACACCCGGCTGTCAGCCATCGTCCGCCTGCTGGAGCGCGCCCAGGCGGACAAACCGCGCCTGGCCGAGCTGGCCGATCGCGTGGCCCAGTGGTTCCTGCTCGTCGTGCTGGGCGTCGCCGCGGTGGTCGGCCTGATCTGGTGGCAGCTCGATCCGCAGCGCGCCTTCTGGATCGTCCTCGCCCTGTTGGTCGCCACCTGCCCCTGCGCCCTGTCGCTGGCCACGCCGACCGCCCTGACCACCGCCACCGGCAGCCTGCACAAGCTCGGCCTGCTGCTGACACGCGGCCATGTGCTGGAAGGGTTGAACCACATCGACACGGTGATCTTCGACAAAACCGGCACCCTGACCGAAGGTCGCCTGTCGCTCAGCGCCGTGCATCCGCTGGGAGCACTGGACAGCGATGCCTGCCTGGCCCTTGCCGCGGCCCTGGAAAACCGCTCCGAACACCCCATCGCCCGCGCCTTCGGCCGTGCCCCGCTAGCGGCCGAGCGGGTGGACAACGTACCGGGCCTGGGCTTGGATGGTCTCGTCGGCGGGCGCCACCTGCGCATCGGCCAGCCCGACTTCGTGGCCGAACTCAGCGGCCAGCCGGCACCGGCGATTCCCGGCGAGCACGGCCAATGGCTGCTGCTCGGCGATGCGCAGGGCGCGCTGGCCTGGCTGGTGCTGGACGACGCCCTGCGCGAAGACGCTCCAGCGCTGCTCGATGCCTGCCGCGCGCGCGGCTGGAAAACCCTGCTGCTGTCCGGCGACAGCTCGCCGATGGTCGCCGAAGTGGCCGGACGACTGGGCATCGACGATGCCCGCGGCGGCCTGACGCCGGACGCCAAGCTGGCCGTGCTCAAGCAATTGCACGAAGACGGGCATCGCGTGCTGATGCTCGGCGATGGGGTCAATGACGTACCAGTCCTGGCCGGTGCCGACATCAGCGTGGCCATGGGCTCGGCCACCGACCTGGCGAAGACCAGCGCCGACGCGGTGCTGCTCTCCAACCGCCTGGAGAGCCTGGTACAGGCCTTCGCCATGGCCCGCCGCACCCGCCGGATCATCGTCGAGAACCTGCTCTGGGCCAGCCTGTACAATGGTCTGGTCCTGCCCTTCGCCGCCATTGGCTGGGTCACGCCGATCTGGGCGGCCCTGGGCATGTCCGTCAGCTCGCTGCTGGTGGTGCTCAACGCCCTGCGCCTCGCACGCCAGTAAGCCGATTGCACAGCGCAACGCACAGCCCAGGTCCGCCCGGGCCGCTCATCGAACCGGAGACCGCATGACCGCTCTCTACGTAATGATTCCCATCGCCGTGATCGTGGTCGCCCTGGCCATCTGGCTGTTCTTCTGGGCCGTGGACAGCGGCCAGTACGACGATCTCGACAGCCCGGCACACAGCATCCTGTTCGACGACGAGGACCCCAAGCACAAGGGCGGCGTCGAAGAAGCCCAGGGCCAGGCGGAAAACGACCGCCACGACGAGGAAGAACCCCGTGGCTGAACTCGCTCCGCTGCTGGTTTCCGCGCTGATCCTCGGCCTGCTCGGCGGCGGTCATTGCCTCGGCATGTGCGGCGGCCTGATGGGTGCCCTGACCCTGGCCATACCGCCGGAGCAACGCGCCCAGCGCTTCCGCCTCCTGCTCGCCTACAACCTCGGGCGCATCCTCAGCTATACCGTCGCCGGCCTGCTCATCGGCCTGGCCGGCTGGGCCGTCGCCAGCAGCCCGGCGGCCATGGCGCTACGGGTGGTCGCCGCCCTGTTGCTGATCGCCATGGGCCTCTACCTGGCCGGCTGGTGGAGCGGGCTGACCCGCGTCGAAGCCCTGGGGCGCGGCCTCTGGCGGCATATCCAGCCGCTGACCCGACGCTTCATGCCGGTCACCAGCCTGCCACGCGCATTGGTGCTCGGCGCGCTCTGGGGCTGGCTGCCGTGCGGGCTGGTCTATAGCACCCTGCTCTGGGCCGCCAGCCAGGGCGATGCGTTGGACAGCGCCCTGCTGATGTTCGCCTTCGGCCTCGGGACCTGGCCGGTGCTGGTCGCCACCGGGCTGGCCGCCGAACGGCTGACCGCCCTGCTGCGCAAGCGTGGGGTGCGGATCGCCGGCGGGCTGCTGGTCATCCTCTTCGGCCTCTGGACGCTACCCGGTCCGCACCAGGCCTGGATCATGGGACATGACATGGATCATGTTTCGCCGCCTGCGAGCCAGCACGCGCATTGACCCGGTTGATACAGGTCAAGATGCCCCGGCCAGCGGGACCATAGACTCCTCGCTACTGATTGTTGAACCGGGGATTGCCCGCATGCCGACTTCCATCCGCTGGGATACCGACCTTATCCGCCGTTACGATATGGCCGGCCCACGCTACACCTCCTATCCGACCGCCGTGCAATTCCATGACGGCGTCGGCTCCTTCGACCTGCTGCATGCACTGCGCGAAAGCCGCAAGGCGCTGCGTTCCCTGTCGCTGTACGTACACGTGCCGTTCTGCGCGAACATCTGCTACTACTGCGCCTGCAACAAGGTGATCACCAAGGACCGCGGCCGTGCCCTGCCCTATCTGGAGCGGCTGGAAAAGGAAATCGAGCTGGTCGCCTGCCACCTCGACCAGAAGCAGGTCGTCGAGCAACTGCACTTCGGCGGGGGTACGCCGACCTTCCTCAGCCATGACGAACTGCGTCGCCTGATGAAATGCCTGCGCACGCACTTCCACCTGCTCGACGGCAACCTCGGCGACTACAGCATCGAGATCGACCCGCGCGAAGCCGACTGGTCGACCATGGGCCTGCTTCGCGAACTGGGCTTCAATCGCGTCAGCCTCGGCGTGCAGGACCTCGATCCGGATGTCCAGCGTGCCGTCAATCGCCTGCAGAGCCTGGAGGAAACCCGCGCCATCGTCGAAGCCGCACGGACCCTGCAATACCGCTCGGTGAACATCGACCTGATCTACGGCCTGCCCAAGCAGACCCCGGAGAGCTTCGCCCGCACCGTGCGCGAAATCATCGCCCTGCAGCCGGACCGGCTGTCGATCTTCAACTACGCGCACCTGCCGGAGCGCTTCCTGCCCCAGCGGCGGATCAACGCGGCGGACC
Organism: Pseudomonas indica NBRC 103045; assembly: GCF_002091635.1. Lineage (GTDB taxonomy): Bacteria > Pseudomonadota > Gammaproteobacteria > Pseudomonadales > Pseudomonadaceae > Pseudomonas_M > Pseudomonas_M indica. Next base: position 352,177 of record NZ_BDAC01000002.1, read on the forward strand.
TGCCGGCACCGGGCGACAAGCTGGCCATGCTGCACGACAGCATCGAGCAACTGACCGCGGCGGGCTATCGCTACATCGGCATGGACCACTTCGCCCTGCCCGACGACGAACTGGCCATGGCCCAGGAGGACGGCAGCCTGCAACGCAACTTCCAGGGCTATACCACCCACGGCCACTGCGACCTGATCGGCCTCGGCGTATCCGCCATCAGCCAGATCGGCGACCTCTACAGCCAGAACGACAGCGACATCGCCCGCTACCAGAACACCCTGGACCAGGACCAACTGGCGACCTGCCGGGGTCTCGTCTGCAACGACGACGACCGCCTGCGCCGCGCCGTCATCCAGCGGTTGATCTGCGACTTCCAACTGGAGTTCACCAGCATCGAGAAGACGTTCGGCATCGTCTTCCGCGATTATTTCGCCGATGTCTGGCCGAGCCTGGAACAAATGGCCAGCGACAAGCTGATCCAACTCAGCGACACGCGCATCGACGTGCTGCCGGCCGGCCGCCTACTGGTCCGCTCGGTGTGCATGCTGTTCGATCGCTACCTGCCGCAGCAGAGCACCAAGCGCTTCTCGCGGGTGATCTGACCCACCGAACCAGCGGCGGCACGACCCGCCGCTGGCGCCTCACGCCCGCAGAACCGACTGCGACCATCGGCCACTGTCGATCTCCCCCTCCCGCATGCCATGCTTTCGCCATGGCACTCAGCTATCGCTGCAGCCCGAAGGCCGGACAGAACTTGACACGATCGTCAGGTCTGGATGGCGGGCATACCTCTTGTGGGATATGCTTGCCCGTACTTGCGTTACCCCTTCAGGATTAACTATGCCCGAGAACATCAAATTGCGCGGGATGCATCAAGCCAATTGCCATGACTGCAGCCTCGCAGCGCTCTGCCTTCCCCTGTCGCTGAACATGGAAGACATCGAGTCCCTGGATGAGATCGTCAAGCGCGGCCGGCCGTTGAAGAAGGGGGAGTTCCTGTTCCGCCAGGGCGATAACTTCGGCTCCATCTTCGCCGTGCGCTCCGGTGCGCTGAAAACCTTCAGCGTGACCGACAGCGGCGAGGAGCAGATCACCGGCTTCCACCTGCCCAGCGAGCTGGTCGGCCTGTCCGGCATGGACAGCGACCTCTGCCCGGTATCGGCGCAGGCGCTGGAAACCACTTCGGTCTGCGAGATTCCGTTCGAACGCCTCGATGAACTGTCGGTCAAGCTGCCGCAGCTGCGCCGCCAGCTGATGCGCGTGATGAGCCGGGAAATCCGCGACGACCAGCAAATGATGCTGCTGCTTTCGAAGAAGACCGCCGACGAGCGCATCGCCACCTTCCTCGTCAACCTTTCCGCCCGCTTCCGCGCCCGCGGCTTCTCGGCCAACCAGTTCCGCCTGGCCATGTCGCGCAACGAGATCGGCAACTACCTGGGCCTGGCGGTGGAAACCGTGTCGCGAGTCTTCACCCGCTTCCAGCAGAACGGCCTGATCGCCGCCGAAGGCAAGGAAGTGCACATCCTCAACTCCATCGAGCTGTGCTCCCTGGCGGGCGGCAACCTCGAAGCCTGACCCGATCTATACTGCGAGGCGGCCCGCTTATGCGAGCCGCCCGTTTTTTTGTGCCCATCCGTAATCCACCGCAGGCTCTCGACGATGATCTTCGATGAATTCACCATCAAGTCCCTGATCCGTCCGGTTCCGGACTTCCCCAAGCCCGGCGTGGTGTTCCGCGACATCACCCCGCTGTTCCAGTCGCCCCGCGCCCTGCGCATGGTCATCGACAGCTTCATCCAGCGCTACGTGGAAGAAGACTTCAGCCATATCGGCGCCCTCGATGCACGCGGCTTCCTGCTCGGCCCGATCCTCGCCTACGAGTTGAACAAACCGCTGATCCTGTTCCGCAAGCAGGGCAAGCTGCCCTCCGACCTGCTGGTGGAGACCTACCAGACCGAGTACGGCGACTCCGTCATCGAAGTCCAGGCCGACAACCTCTGCGAAGGCGATTCCGTCCTGCTGGTGGATGACCTGATCGCCACCGGCGGCACCCTGATCGCCGCGGCCAACCTGGTCAAGCGCATGCGCGCCAGCGTCTACGAAGCCGCCGCCATCATCGACCTGCCGGAACTCGGCGGCTCGCGCCGGCTGCAGGACATCGGCATCGCCACCTTCACCCTCACCGCCTTCGCCCTCGACGACCGCTGAGTCTCCGCCTGCCTGCGATACCCATCGACCATGGGTATCGCCTCCTCGCCTTTCGATCGGTTCGCCCGACCCAACCTAAGTTGGCGGCGCCGGGCTGTCCGGCCGCCCAATAATGACATCAACCAATGACACAGTTACCAGTGTCTTGGCGAGCCAAGAACAACATGGCCCCCGCCAGGGAGCGGCCGCACAAGAGGATTCGCCCAATGACAGCCAGCAGCACCGCCGCCCAGCCGCGCGCCAACTTTCCCGTCCGCCGCATGGACTTCAGCTTTACCAGCACGCCCAAGTACTGGTGGAGTGGCGACCCCTTCATGAGCCATTTCATGAACAACCTGTCGTCGCTGTTCCCCTACGGTGAGAAATTCTTCGTCGACAGCGTGCGCGCCGTCCGCCAGCAGGTGCAGGACCCGCAACTGCAGAAGGACATCAGCGCCTTCATCGGTCAGGAGGCGATGCACTCCAAGGAACACGCCACCTACAACGAATACGCCGCCGCCCATGGCATCGACCTGGAGCGCCTGGAATTGCGCATCAAGGTCCTGCTGGAGTGGATCACCCGGCTGAGCACCAAGAAGCACCGCCTGGCCGCCACCTGCGCCCTCGAGCATTTCACCGCGACCATGGCCGAGCAGTTGCTGCGGCGCGAGGACATCACCACGCAGATGGACGACCCGAAGATGTACAAGCTGTGGATGTGGCACGCCATCGAAGAGAACGAGCACAAGGCCGTGTGCTACGACGTCTACCAGGCGGTCGGCGGCGGCTATTTCACCCGTGTCATCGTGATGATGCTGACCACGGTGATGTTCCTCGGCGTGATCGGCTGGTTCCAGCTCCACCTGCTGCGCAAGGATGGCCAGTTGTTCAACTGGCGTTCGTGGAAACATGGCCTGAAGACCCTGTTGAGCCCCCGCGACGGCTTCTTCACCCGTCTGATCGGCCCCTACCTGGACTACTACCGTCCGGGTTTCCATCCCAAGGATCACGACACCCAGACCCTGGAACGGCGCTGGAAGGATCGCCTCGCCTTCGAAGGCTGATCCACCTGCGGCCGAAGGTCGCATTCCGTTGCCCGATTCGGGCCCGGCCTGCCCTCCGCGGTCCGGGCCCGCTTTTTACAGGAAGGGCTGGGAGCCACGTAAATCAAGGCTTCCAGCGGTACAGCCGCGAACGGGTCAATGCCGGGCGCACCTGGCCGGCATCTCGACCTCAGTCCTTCTGCGACAACCCGCCACAGCACATCACCGCTGCGTTTGTTGCTTCATATCAAGGACGGCGCTGCCGCTTTCAGGCAGCCCGGCCGTTGTCGTGGAGTGACCGCATGACCGACAAGCCCGCTTCGCCCTGGCGCATTCCCCTGGTCCGCGAACTCGCCGTGATCCTGGCGATCAAGCTGGCCCTGCTGCTGGCGATCAAAGCCCTCTGGTTCGATGCCCCCAGCGTCCCTGTCGATGGCAGCCAGCACGTCGGCACGCACCTGTTCGGCGCTCCGCAAGCCCCATCCCCGCCCCGTACCGAGGAGATGCCGAGATGATCTCGGAAGAAGTCGTCGACCTGTCCCGCCTGCAGTTCGCTATGACGGCGATGTACCACTTCCTGTTCGTGCCGCTCACCTTGGGCCTATCCTTCATCCTGGCGATCATGGAGTCGGTCTACGTGATGACCGGCAAGCAGGTCTACCAGGACATGGTGAAGTTCTGGGGCAAGCTGTTCGGCATCAACTTCGCCCTGGGCGTCACCACCGGGCTGACCATGGAATTCCAGTTCGGCACCAACTGGGCCTATTACAGCCATTATGTCGGCGACATCTTCGGCGCACCGCTGGCCATCGAAGGGCTGATGGCGTTCTTCCTCGAATCCACCTTCATCGGCCTGTTCTTCTTCGGCTGGGACCGCCTGAGCAAGGTGCAGCACCTGGCGGTGACCTGGTTGGTGGCGATCGGCTCGAACATGTCGGCGCTGTGGATTCTCATCGCCAACGGCTGGATGCAGAACCCGGTGGGAGCCGAGTTCAACTTCGAGACCATGCGCATGGAGCTGGTGGACTTCGGTGCCCTGCTGTTCAACCCGGTGGCCCAGGTGAAGTTCGTGCACACCGTGGCGGCTGGCTACGTCACCGGCGCCATCTTCGTCCTGGCCATCTCCAGTTGGTATCTGCTGAAGAAGCGCGACCTCGGCTTCGCCCGCCGCTCCTTCGCCATCGCCTCGGCCTTCGGCCTAGCGTCGATCCTCTCGGTGATCGTCCTCGGCGACGAATCCGGCTACGAGATCGGCGACGTACAGAAAACCAAGCTGGCGGCCATCGAGGCCGAATGGGAAACCCACCCGGCACCGGCCGGCTTCACCCTGTTCGGCCTGCCCAACCAGGAGGAGCAGCGCACCGATTACGCGGTGAAGGTTCCCTATGTCCTGGGCTTGATCGCCACCCGTTCGCTGGACAAAGAAGTCAAGGGCATCAAGGACCTGGTGGTCGAGCACGAAGCGCGTATTCGCAACGGCATGCTCGCCTACGAGCGCCTGGAAAAGCTCCGCGCCGGCGACAAGAGTTCCGAAGCCATCGCCGCCTTCAAGGCCGTGCAGAACGACCTGGGCTACGGCCTGTTGCTGAAGAAGTACACCGCCAACGTCACCGACGCCACGGAAGCGCAGATCAAGCAGGCCGCCCTGGACACCATTCCCAGCGTGTTCAGCCTGTTCTGGAGCTTCCGCGCCATGGTCGCCTCAGGCTTCCTGATGCTCGCCCTCTTCGCCTGCGCCTTCTGGGCCTCGGCGAAGAAGAACGAAGAGCGCAAGCCCTGGCTGCTGCGGTGGGCGCTATGGAGCCTGCCGCTGCCCTGGATCGCCGCGCAGACCGGCTGGTTCGTCGCCGAACACGGCCGCCAGCCCTGGTCCATCGGCGAAGTGCTGCCGACCCACCTCTCCGCTTCCAGTGTGTCCAGCGGCGATGTCTGGGGCTCGCTGGTGGCGTTGATCGCCTTCTACAGCCTGCTGCTGGTGATCGAGATGTACCTGATGATCCGGTTCGCCCGCCTGGGACCGTCGAGCCTGCATACCGGCCGTTATCACTTCGAGCGGTCGGGTGCGACCAGCGGAAACCATCTGCCCGCAGGTGCAATGTAGGGGCGAATTCATTCGCCCGACGAGGCTGGGCTGGGCGAATGAATTCGCCCCTGCATCAAGGCTTCGCCAGCAGAGCTGGCTCCTACAAAAGCCGGTCGGCCTATTGGCCCCGACAGAGGAACGCAACATGTTCGATTACGAAACGCTGAAACTGGTCTGGTGGGTGCTGATCGGCGTCCTGCTGATCGGCTTCGCCCTCACCGATGGCTTCGACCTCGGCGCCGCGGCGCTGATGCCCTTCGTCGGGCGGAGCGACAACGAGCGGCGGGTGGTGATCAACACCATCGCGCCGCACTGGGACGGCAACCAGGTCTGGCTGATCACTGCCGGCGGCGCGCTCTTCGCCGCCTGGCCGATGGTCTACGCGGCGGCCTTCTCCGGCTTCTACTGGGCCATGCTGGTGGTGCTGTTCGCCCTGTTCGTGCGCCCGGTCGGCTTCGACTACCGCAGCAAGCTGAGCGACCCGCGCTGGCGCCAGGCCTGGGACTGGGGCCTGTTCGTCGGCGGCCTGGTGCCGGCGCTGGTGTTCGGCGTGGCCTTCGGCAACCTGCTGCTGGGTGTGCCCTTCCAGCTCGACGACACCCTGCGCAGCAGCTACCACGGCAGCTTCTGGCAACTGCTCAACCCCTTCGGCCTGCTCGCCGGGACGGTCAGCCTGAGCATGCTGCTGATGCATGGCGGAACCTGGCTGATGATGCGCACCGAAGGCCCGGTGGCACGCCGGTCGCAACGCGCGGCGCAAGTACTGTCGCTGGTCTACCTCGCCGCCTTCATCGTCGCCGGGCTCTGGCTGTGGTCGGGTATCCAGGGCTTCGCCATCACCTCGGCATTCGACCCGGGCACCACGCTCAACCCGCTGGCGAAGAGCGTGACCCAGAGCAACGCCGGCTGGATGGCCAACTACGCGCAGTATCCGCTGACCAAGCTGGCGCCGCTCGCCGGCATCCTCGGTGCCGTACTGGCGTTCGCCGCGGCCAGCGCGGGACGTGGCGGCTTCGCCTTCCTCGGCTCCAGCCTGGCGATCGTCGGCACCCTATGCACCGCCGGCTTCGCGATGTTCCCCTTCGTCATGCCGTCCAGCCTCGATCCGGCTTCCAGCCTGACGCTATGGGATGCGGCCTCCAGCCAGAAGACCCTCGGCATCATGCTGGTGGCGGCCTGCATCTTCGTGCCGCTGATCCTCTGCTACACGCTGTGGGGCTACGTGAAGATGTGGGGCAAAGTCACCACCGGCCACATCGAAAGCAACAGCCATGGACTGTACTGAGCCCTGAAGAATGTAGGGGCGAATTCATTCGCCCGCCCCAGCCTGGCCCGACGAGTGAACATACCGAGCCAGGCACGCGACAAGCACACGCATCGGGAGGTTTAACGCAATGTGGTACTTCACCTGGATTCTCGGCGTCCTGCTCGCCTGCAGCTTCGGCATCATCAATGCCCTGTGGCTGGAAACCACCCAGAACCTCGACGAGGACCCGACGGGTGAATGACGCCCTGCCCCGGCAGCGGAGCGGCGCCTGGCGAGTCCTGTCGCTGCTCCTGGCCACGCCGCTGGCCTTGCTGCTGTTGATCCACCCCGCCGCCATGCTCGACGCCGAGGGTCGCTACAGCCACAGCCTGCTGATGCTGGTGATGTGGGGCGTGGCCGGCGGTTTCGTGCATGGCGTGGGTTTCACCCCTTACAGCCGGGTCTGGCGTGGCGCCTTCGGCCCGCTGCTGGCCTGGCCACTGCTCCTTCTCGGCTATCTGATCCTGTACCGCGCCCGCATGGGCTGATCGCTGGCGATCACTCGCCCTCGTCGTCGAAATATTCCTGGAAGAACAGGTCCAGCTCGCCCTCGTACTGGTCCAGCGCATACAGCGTGTCGGCGGCCAGCAAGTCCAGCAGGATCAAGCCGTTCAGGCTGGAATCCTCCTCCGCCGCGGCGCGCAGGCGCCGGCTCATGCCCAGGTTGACCTGGCGCAGGTTGCGGTAGATCGCCCGCAGCCCCTCCAGCGACCAGTCGCCGGACTGGCCGCGCTTCATCCGCAGGAACTGCCCCAGCAGGTAGGTGCCCAGGGCCCGGTAGAGGGTCTCGTCGGAGGTGCTGAACGGCAGGTGGAACCACGCCATGGCTTTCATCATGCGAGTGTGCGGGCACCCCGAAGTGGCGCCCAGGGCGCCGAGCAAGGAACCCAGCCCCCGTTGCAGGGTGGTGTGCTGGCGAATCTCCCGGCCGCGCCAGCGCACGATGACCTCCACCTCCTCGAAAGAGGTGTGCTTCGACAGCATCTCCACCGGCCGCACCAGCGCCACCGCGAAGGGGCAGCGCGGCGCTTCCTCGACCTTGAGCGGGCAGTGACCGCACTGATGGAAGGACAAGCCGGTCCAATCCGGTAATGCGGTTGTCCGTTCGCCCTCGGCAGCGGCCGTCAGGCTAACTTCATGCTGCCAGTTCCGGCCGTCTGCGAAGCGGAATTCGTAGCGGATGAGCGTGTCGCTCTTCGAGTCTGCAACCATGGTCTACCCTGACGAGCACCGGGTTATGAAACACAACGATACTGGCAATAGGCTATTATTCGTCATAGAACCAGCGTCAGCGTTTTGTCGGGCCGCCAACCGAGCGCGCAGCGGGTCCCGGCGTCATGGGAGGAGTCACTAATGGACAACCGCCAGCAGCTCTTGGCCTCCGCGCTCGTCGAACACATCAGCGTTGGCACCATCATCCTCGATACGCAGTTGCGTATCCAATACTGGAACGCCTTTCTCGAACGGTGCAGCGGCAAGCGCCTGGAGGACGTTCGCGGTCGCCCCTTCACCCAGGTGTTCCCGGAGGCCGATACGCTGTACCTCCACCAGATCATCGAACAGGCCCGCAACGAAGGCCGGCACGTCTACACCCAATGGCGCGATACCCCCTCGCTGGTCCGCCTGACGTTCGAGCGTGCCCAGCAGAACCCCTTGATGCTGCAGAGCACCCTGCTCTTTCCGTTCCGCATCGCGCCGGACGACGCCTTGCATTTCGGCCTGGTGCTCTACGACACCACCGACCTGGCCAAGTCCAGCAACAAGCTGGAAGCGGCCCTGCAGGCCCTGAGCGTCAAGCAGACCGAACAGGAACAATTGATCAAGAAGTTGGAAAAAGCCAACGACCAGTTGCTGCAATCGGAAAAACTCGCGGCCATCGGGCAACTGGCCGCCGGCGTCGCGCACGAGATCAACAACCCGATCGGCTACGTGTTCTCCAATTTGCAGACTCTCGCCGGCTACGTGCGCGACCTGCTACGCATCATCGACGCGGTGGAATCCGCCGGCGGCCTGGAGGACCTCCGCCAGCTCAAGCGCAGCCTGGAGTACGACTACATCCGCAGTGACATCGAGGCGCTGATCGGCGAATCCGAAGACGGTATCGACCGGGTCAAGAAGATCATCACCTCGCTCAAGGACTTCTCCCACATCGAGGAAGAGGAATTCCACCCGGCCGACCTCCATCGCGGCCTTAACACCACCCTCAACGTGGTCAACAACGAACTCAAGTACAAGGCCGAGGTGATCAAGGAATACGGCGACCTGCCCGACGTGGAGTGCATTCCCTCGCAGATCAACCAAGTGATCATGAACCTGCTGGTCAACGCCGCCCACGCCATCGAGCAGTTCGGCCGCATCACCCTGCGCACCGCCCATGAGGGCGACTGGGTCTGGCTGGAGGTGGAGGACACCGGCAAGGGCATCGAGCCGCGCCTGCTCAATCGCATCTACGAGCCCTTCTTCACCACCAAGCCGGTCGGCAAGGGGACCGGCCTCGGGCTGTCGCTGTCCTACAGCATCGTGCAGAAACACCATGGGCGTATCGAGGTCGACAGCGAGCTGGGCCGCGGTACGCGCTTCCGCGTCTGGCTGCCGGTGCGGCAACCGACGCCCACGGAGGAGAGTCCAACGCCTCATGAATGAGCCGAGCCCAGCCCCACTCGCCACGCTGTTGCTGGTGGACGACGAGGAAAACATCCTCAGCAGCCTGCGCCGCCTGCTGCGCAACCAAGGCTACGAAATCCTCACCGCCACCGGCGGCGAACAGGCGCTCGCCATGCTGGAAGAGCGCCCGGTCGACCTGGTGATTTCCGACGCGCGCATGCCGGGCATGGACGGTGCCACCCTGCTGGCCGAAGTGCAGCGGCGCTGGCCGGACTGCATGCGCATCCTGCTCACCGGCTACGCCGATATCAGCACCACCATCAAGGCGATCAACCAGGGGCAGATCTACCGCTACATCAGCAAGCCCTGGGACGACGATGAACTGCGCATGGTGATCCGCCAGGCCCTGGCGTTCCACACCTCCGAGCGCGAGCGGCTGCGCCTGGAGAAACTCACCCAGGAGCAGAACCAGCACCTGCAGGAACTCAACGCCACCCTGGAGCAACGGGTCAAGGCGCGCACCGCCGAGCTGCAGCAGACCGCCGACATGCTCGACCTGGCCTACGAGGAGCTGCGGCGCAGCTACGTGACCGCCACCGAAGTGTTCGCCAGCCTGATCAACCAGCGCCTGCCGCGGGAGAAGCAGACCAACACCCAGATCATCGCCCTGGTCCGCGCCTACGCCGACCACCACAAGCTCGGCGAGGGCCTGGCCCGCGACCTGACCATGGCCGCCGCGCTGTACAACATCGGCAAGCTGACCTGGGACGACCAGTTGCTGAGCAAGCCGTCGGATACCCTCTACAAGCAGGACCGCGAGCGCTACCGGCAGTATCCGGTTCAGGGCGAGAACCTGCTGATGACCCTGGAGCCCCTGCAAGACGCGGCGCGCATCATCCGCCATCACCAGGAGCGCTGGGACGGCGGAGGCTTTCCCGACCGCCTGAAGGAAGACGCCATCCCCTTCGGCTCCCGGCTGCTCAAGCTGGCGGTGGACTTCATCGAACTGCAACGCGGCATCATCCTCGAGCGCCGGCCGACCCGCCACGAAGCCCTGCAACTGATCAAGAAATACGCCGGCCGCCTCTACGACCCGGAGCTCTGCGAGCACTTCGTCACGCTCTGTATCGAACTGGCGCCGGACATCACCCTCGACGACCCCAGCATCATCAGCCTGGACACCCGCCGTCTCGAGCCGGGCATGGTGCTCGCGCGCAACCTGCACGCCGAGAACGGCATGCTGCTGCTCAACGAGGGCAAGCAACTGACGCGCATCCTGATCGACAAGCTGATCGCCTTCGAAAGCACCGAAGGCGCGCGCTACACCCTGTTCGTCCGCAAGCCGGAAGACTTCGACGCCACCGCCCCGCAGGAGACCGCCCCATGATCAAGATCCAACTGGTGGACGACGAGCCCCATGTGCTCAGCGCCCTGCAACGGGTGCTGCGGCCGCACCGCTGGGAGGTCCATGCCTTCGATGACGTGCAGGAAGCCCTGGAAGCCCTGACCCTCCACGACTATGCGGTGATCATCTCCGACTACAAGATGCCGCACCTGGATGGCGTCACCTACCTGCAATTCGCCAAGCAGCGCCAGCCCCACGCCATGCGCATGGTGCTCAGCGCCCACGGCGACCGCCAGTCGATGATGCAGGCGATCAACCAGGCGGAAATCTACCGCTTCCTCTCCAAGCCCTGGGAGGACTACGAGATCGAGACGGCGATCAAGGCCGCCATCGACCTCTACCAGCTGCGCCACGAGAACCAGCGGCTGTTGGAGCAAGTGCGCCGACAGAAAGACACCCTACAGCGCCAGCAGGACGAACTGCTGCGCCTCGAGCGGGAGAATCCGGGGCTGACCCGGGTCCTGCGCGATACCGACGGCGCCGTGCTGATCGATGAACTGGACGACCCGAGCGACCATGGCTGAATACCTCGACAGTGAGCGCAAGCTGAACCTCAAGGTGGTCTATTACGGGCCGGCGCTGAGCGGCAAGACCACCAACCTGATGCAGCTGCATACGCTGCTCAACCCCCAGCGCAAGGGCGAGCTGATGGTGCTCGAGACCCGCGACGACCGCACGCTGTTCTTCGACATGCTGCCAATCGGCCTGCGCAGCCAGGAGGGCCTCGACCTGCGCCTGAAGCTCTACACCGTGCCCGGCCAGGTGCAGCACGACAGCACGCGCAAGGCCGTGCTGTCACGGGCCGACGGGGTGATCTTCGTCGCCGACTCGCAGCTCTCGCAGCAGGACAACAACGCCACCGCCTTCGACAACCTCGCCGACAACCTGCAGAAGCTCGGCATGGACATCGAGAGCCTGCCGCTGGTGGTGCAGTTCAACAAACGCGACCTGCCGGACGCCATCGACGAGGCCACCCTCCAGGCGCGCTGGGCGCAGACGCCGTGGAGCCCGCTGTCCCTGGCCAGCGCCCTCAACGGCGAGGGCGTGGTGGAGAGCTTCCGTCAGTTGCTGCGACGGCTTTACCCGGTGCTCGACCGCGAGTACCAACTGGCCGGCCGGCATGGCATCGACGCCGAGGCGTTCGTTCGCCAACTGAGCGCGGCCCACGAGGCGCCCCATGCGTAGTTTCGAAGACGACCCACGCCTGGCCGACCTGCTTTCGGCCGACCAGCAGGCCCGCTTGGGCCAGTTGATCGGCGCCCTCGGCGGCGGCCGCGTCAGCCTCGAGGAACAACACCAGGCAGGCGCCGAGCCGCTGGAATTCAACCTGGAGACCATCGGCTGGCTGCAGGGCGAACTGCCTGCCGAACGCCTGGACGCCGCCGCCCGATTGGTCGAATTCGTCCTGCTGTTCGTCGCCAAGTACCGGCTGGCGGCCAACCTGCACAACGACACCACCGAGGCCAGCTTCGCCGAACTGCAACGCCAGCACGCTGCCCTGCAAGCCTCGGAGGCGCGCTACAAGGCGCTCTCCGAGCAGTTACAGGAGCGCGTCGAGGACCAGGTCAAGGTCATCGAACAGGCCCAGCAGCAGCTCTACGAAACCGCCCGTCTGCGCGCCGTCGGCCAGCTCGCCGCCGGGGTCGCCCACGAGATCAACAATCCCATCGGCTTCATCACCAGCAACCTGCGGGTGGCCGGCGACTACCTCGACGAGCTGGCGGAAAAGGTCCCCGGCGGGCACTCGGCCAGCCTGCTGCTCGACGACTTCCGCGCCCTGCTGCGCGAATCGCTCAGCGGCACCCAGCGCATCGCGCGGATCGTCGCCGACCTCAAGACCTTCTCCAACATCGACCAGGCGGACTTCATCCCCTGCGATCTCAATGCCCTGCTCACCACCAGTTGCCACCTGCTGCAAGCGGAAAGCCAGCAGGCGATCGACGTCCGCCTCGACCTCGCCCCGCTGCCCAAGCTGGCCGGCTATCCGGCCAAGCTGTCCCAGGCCTTCTTCAACGTGCTGGACAACGCGGCCAAGGCCATCGACGCCGAGGGCGTCATCCGGGTCGGCAGCCGGCTGGCCGAGGACGTGATCGAAGTGATCATCGAGGACAACGGCACGGGCATCCCGCCGGATGTCCAGGAGCGCATCTTCGACCCCTTCTTCACCACCCGCGCGGTCGGCTCCGGCACCGGCCTGGGACTGAGCGTGGCGCGGGACATCATGCGTGCCCACCGGGGCGAAATCCTGCTCGACAGCCAGGTCGGCGCCGGCACCCGGGTCACCTTGCGCTTCACCTGCCCGAACACGCCCTGAGGAGCGGAAATGGCCAAGCGTTACGCTTCCCTGTTCGTCAGCGACAGCCCCGACGAGAAACCCGTCGAAACCCCGGCGGCGCCCTACAAGCTGCTGCTGGTGGACGACGAGCCCGGCATCCTCGCCGCCCTGCGCCGTGTCTTCCAGCGCGAGAACTACGAGCTGCACTTCGCCCGCAACGCCAGCGAAGCGTTGAAAATCCTCGAAGCCAAGCCGGTAGAGCTGATCATCAGCGACTTCATGATGCCGGGCATGAACGGCTCGGAGCTGCTCAGCCAGGTGCGCGAACGCTGGCCGGACACCATCCGCATCATGCTCACCGGCCACGCCAACACCGATGCGGTACTGGGCTCGATCAAGGACGGCGCGGTCTACCGCTTCATCCTCAAGCCGTGGAACGACGATGACCTGCGCCTGACCATCGCCCTGGCCCTGGAGCAGTACGAGCTGATGCAGCGCAACCGCGCCCTGGAACAGGAGAACAAGAAGCAGCACCGCGACCTGGAAACCCTGGCCAAGCTCAGCGTCACCAACCGCAGCCAACTGGCCATCCTGCTGCACAAGAAGGGCCTGCTCAACGCCCAGCAGATCCAGCAGCTGCACAAGGAAATGCAGACCCACAAGACCTCGGTGCTGCGCCAGCTGATGCAGCACGACTGGGTGTCGCCGCAGAAAATCTACCAACTGCTGCGCGAAGACATGATGTTCGAGGAGATCGACCTGCGCGAATTCCAGGTCGACCCGCCGCTGCTGGCGCTGATTCCCCAGGCCGTGTGCACGCGCCAACTGGTGCTGCCGCTGCGGGTGGTGGGCAAGCGCCTGCGCCTGGCCATGGCCGACCCGATGGACATGGGCCTGATCGAAGAACTCGGCTTCATGTCCGGCTACAGCATCCACCCGCTGCTCTGCGAAGTCGGGCAGATGCAGGACAAGCTCAAGGAACTCTTCGGCGAAAGTGGGCCGCAACTGGACGACCTCGCTACCGTGGTCGGCAGCAGCGACCCTTACGAAGGCATCGAGATCGTCCTCGACGACGACGAAGCGCCGGAAAGCCTGGAACAACTGCTCGGCAGCTCCGAAGAGCCGCCGGCGATCCGCCTGGTCAACGCGATCATCCTCGAGGCCCTGCGCCTGGGCGCCAGCGACATCCATATCCATCCGCGCACGAAGAACGTCAGCGTGCGCTACCGCATCGACGGCGTACTGCAGGATAAGATCCAGATCCCCAGCAACCTGCTGATGTCGGTGGTCTCGCGGATCAAGGTGATGGCCGAGTTGGACATCACCGAACGGCGCCGCCCGCAGGACGGCCGCATCACGGTGAAGACGCCGATGCGCATCGTCGACCTGCGCATCTCCACCCTGCCCACCATCAACGGCGAAAAGATCGTCATGCGCGTGCTGGAACGCCAGTCGGCGGCGCAATCGCTGGAAGACCTGGGCCTGTCGCCGCACAACCTGCGCCGGCTGCTCTACGTGGTCAGCAAGCCGCAGGGCATCATCCTCGCCACCGGCCCCACCGGCAGCGGCAAGACCACCACCCTCTACGCCCTGCTGCAGCACGAGGCCTCCTCGGAAAAGAACTACGTCACCATCGAGGACCCGGTGGAATTCCACGTCGATCTCGCCGGCCAGGTGCCGGTGCGCGAACGCATCGGCCTGAGCTTCGCCAGCATCCTGCGCGCCATCCTGCGCCAGGACCCGGACGTGATCTTGCTCGGCGAAATCCGCGACGAGGAGACCGCCGACGTCGCCTTCCATGCCGCGCTGACCGGCCACCTGGTGTTCTCCACCCTGCATACCAACTCGGCGGCGGCCACCGTCGCCCGCCTGCTCGACCTGGGCCTGAAACCCTACGTGCTGGCCTCGGCCCTGGAAGCGATCATCGCCCAGCGCCTGGTGCGGCGCATCTGCCGCCACTGCCGGGAAGAAATCCCGCCGCCGGTGGCCTTGCTGGAACGCCTGGGGCCGAACTTCCTCGCACCGGACCTGCGCTTCTACCGCGGCCGCGGCTGTAACCAGTGCCACCAGGGCTACAAGGGGCGCATCGGCATCCACGAGGTGCTGACCATGAACGACACGCTGCGCGACGCCATCACCCGTGGCGCCAGCGCCACCCAGTTGCAGGCCATCGCCCGCGAGCAAGGCATGACCACCCTCCTCGACGACGCCCACGACAAGCTCCAGCAGGGCCTGATCACCGCCGAGGAAGTCCTGCGCCTGCTCGGCCCCCAGGACCTCCAAGGCTGATCGATGAAAGCACGCCACCTGATCATCCAGGCCTACCTGCACTGCCTCGCCTTCGCCCTGATCGCCATGGGCGTGGTCAGCCTGCTCGGCTACCTGCAGATTGAGCATCCGACCCGCCATTCCACCGTTCTGCTACCGGACAGCGCCCTGGTGTCGCTGCTGCTGGGGCTGGTCCTGCTCACCACCGCACGCGCCCTGCGCCCGCTGAGCCTGATCCTGGCCACGCCGCTGCTGGCGCTGGCGCTCTATTCCCTGGTGCACAACTATGTCGCCGGCAGCGCCGACAACGGGACCTCGCTGGTCACCGGCTTCCTGCGCGTGCGCAGCGCGCTGGCGGTGTCCACGCTGGCCCTCACCTTGGCCATGCTGTGCAGCAGCGGCGGCGCGTTCGGCAAGCTGTTCTGCCGCGGCATCGGGCTGGTCATCGTCCTCGTCGGCCTGCTCTCGCAACTGGCGATCTGGCTGCCGGGGCTGGAGATGGCCCGCCTCGGCTTCAAGCCCGGCACCACCAGCGTGGCCAACCTGTTCTCGATCCTGCTCGGCATCGCCGCGCTGCTGCTGACCGAGTTGCCCGCCCAGCGGGAGCGCCTGCTGGACCGGCCGAGCCTGGTGGTCGGCATCATCGGCGCCCTGCTGACCTGCCTGAGCTGGTACATGCTGAGCCTGCAGAGCATCGACTCGCTGACCCGTCAGAGCGACCTGCTGCTGTCCAAGGCCCGGCTGGGGATCGAACGCAGCCTGGACGCCCGCCTGTCATTGATCCAGCGGCTGGTGGAGCGTTGGCAGGTGGTTGGTGCGATCCCCGCCGAACGTCTCTGGGAGCAGGAGGCCGACAGCTACCTGCGCGACTTCTCCAGCATCCGCCTGATTGGCATGCTCGACGGCCGGCTCGAACCCCGCCTCATGCGCATGCGCAATGCCTCGGCCCGGCATTGGCTCGAGCATTTCCTGGAGGACCCGGAGCACCGCGACTGGCTGATCGAGTCCCAGCGTGGCTCGAAGCCGGACATGAGCCATGTCGAGCTGATCGAAGGCTCACCCTCGGCGATGATCATCATGCCCCTGCACCTGCCCGCCGGCGACGGCGTGGTGATCGCCGGACTGGACATCCCCGACCTGCTGGCCAACATCCTCGGCGGTGACCAGAGTGGCTTCGTCATCCGCGTCTACGAGGAGGACAAGCTGGTCATCGACACCCGTGCCGACCGCCCGCAGCGCTTTTCCGTGGAGGTGGGCGAGCTGGACATCCAGCTCGAACACGGTACGACCTGGCGCCTGGTCAGCTTCCTCGGCGACCCGCAGCAACAAGCCTCCATGGCCTTCCTGCCGACCCTGGTGATGCTCTTCGGGCTCGGTTTCACCTTCTTCCTGGTGGTCAGCCAGCGCCTGGTCCGCCTCACCGTCGAACGCAACGACCGCCTGCGCCAGACCAACCAGGAGCTGGAAGACAGCCTGCAGCGCCAGGCCAGCCTGCAGGCGCTGAACCAGCGCATCATGGCGTTCTCCATGGACGTACTCTGCTCGATGGACGAACAGGGCCGCTTCACCCAGCTCAGTCCCTCCAGCGCGACGGTATTCGGCTACCTGCCGGAGGAGCTGATCGGCCACGCCTATCTGGACTGCATCGTGCCCGAGGAACGCGAGCGGACCCAGGCCGAAGTCCGCGCCATCATCAATGGCAGCAGCAACCAGCCGATTCGCAACCGCTTCTGCCGCAAGGACGGCAGCATCGTCCATGTGCTCTGGTCGGCCGACTGGTCGGCGAACGACCGCACCCTGTTCGCCGTCGCCCATGACATCACCCGCCTGGTGCAGAACGAAGCCTACGCCGAGGACCAGCGCGACATCCTCAGCATGATTTCCACCAACCAGGGCCTGGCCGATATCCTCCAGGCCGTCTGCCAGATGGCCGAATCCCAGGACGCCGGCGCGCTCTGCGTGCTGCAACTGATGGACAGGGAACAGCGCACCCTGCACCTGGGCGCGGCGCCCAGCCTGCCCGAAGCGTTCCGGCGTACGCACGAGAGCCTGCCCAACGATCCCGACGACAACCCCTTCAGCAGCGCCGTGCAGAGCCGCCAACTGACCATCGTCGAGGACTTCGCCCACGAGTCGCGCTGGCGGGAACAGCGCAGCCGACTCCAGGAGCACGGCCTGCACGCCTGCTGGGTGATCCCGCTGCTGTCCTACCACGGCGAGGTGCTCGGCACCTTTTCCCTCTATCACCGCCCGCCCCGCGCGCCGGACTCGGAGCAGCTCCAGTTGATGGCCACTGCGGCCCAGCTCGCCGCCATCGCCATCGAGCGGGAGCGCGACCAGATACGCCTGCAGGAGAGCGAGGAACGCTACCGCTCGTTGTTCACCTTCAACCCGGACCCGGTGTTCTCCTTCGACCTCAACGGCAATTTCGAGAGCATGAACCAGGCCGGTTGCCAACTCACCGGCTACCGGGAGGAAAACCTCATCGGACGGAACTTCTCCATGCTGGTCCTGGCCGAGGAAATGCCCCGGGTCAGCAACCACTTCCAAGCCGCGCGCAGCGGCGAGGCGCAACGCTACGAAGTGAAATGCCGCACCGAGAGCGGTGAGCTGCTGGAGCTGTACGTCACCAACCTGCCGATGGTGGTCAAGGACCGCATTGTCGGCGTCTACGGCATCGCCAAGGACATCGGCGAGCGCAACCGGATGAACCGTGCCCTGCGCGAGGCGCTGATGCACTCCGAGCGCCAGGCCGAACTGTTGCGCGGCCTGAGCCAGACCGCGGTACACATGAGCGGCATCCTCGATATCCAGGCCCTGCTCGATTATCTGGCCGAGCAGATGCGCCTGCTGATCGGCGCTCACCTTGCGGTCATCCATCTGGAAGAAGATGCGGGCGCACGAACCCAGCAGACCAGTGCCACCTCGCTCTCCGAAAAATACGCCGCCTGGACGGGTACCCAGCCGCTCTTCGACAGCGGCGGCATCTACGCCTTGATCAGCGAAAGCCCGCACCCGCAGATCATGACCCAGGCGGAACTGGACGCCTACCAGCAGTGGTACGGCAGCGGCGAGCGCAAATCGCCGCCGCTGCGTGGCAGCCTGAGCGTTCCCTTGAAAGACCCCAACGGAAAGAAACTGGGGCGGCTGCTGCTGTCGGACAAATACGCCGGCGATTTCGACCAGGACGACCTGGCCATCGCCCAGCAGTTCGCCCAGATGACCGCGACCATGCTGGAAAACAACCGGCTGATGCGCGAGGTGCTGTCCGGCGAGCAGCGCCTGCAAGCCCAGTTGGAGTTCACCTCGGCGATCACCGACAGCATCGCCGAAGGCTTGATCGCCATCGATGCCCAGGGCCTGCTGACCTTCGTCAATCCAGCCGCGGCCTACCTGATCGGCCGGCCCGCCGAAACGCTGCTGGGCGAGCCCCTGGCCGAGCAACTGCCCCTGCCCGTCGCCGAGTGGAGCCATCCGGGCGAAGGACAGGGCAGCCTGCATGGCGAGTTCTGCCTGCGCGACGACCGGGGCGAGGAGCTCTGCCTGGCCTATGACAGCGCGCCGCTGCAGGGCAGCCGCGGCCCGAACGGCTGGGTGGTGGCATTCCGCGACATCAGCGCCCAGCGCCGCGCCAGCCAGGCCATGCGCGAGCGCGACCAGTTCTTCACCCTGTCGCTGGAAATGTTCTGCCTGATCAGCCTCCAGGGCCATTTCATCCAGGTCAACCCGGCCTTCGTCATGGTGCTCGGCTATCCGGCCGAACGCCTGATCGACCAGCCCTACCTCGACCTGATCCACACCGAGGACCGGCCCATCATCGAGGCCGCCATCCGCCGTCTGCAGGAAGGCCACCTGGTGCAGGACCTGGAGACCCGCGTCACCGACAGCCAGGGCCGGCTGCGCTGGCTGCAACTCAGTGCGGCGCTGGGCGACGACCGGGTGATCTATTGCGCGGCCCGCGATATCACCCAGCGCAAGGCCGACGAGCAGGCCCTGCAGGACACCCTGCGCGAACTGGAGCGCAGCAACCGCGAATTGCAGGAGTTCGCCTTCGTCGCCTCCCACGACCTGCAGGAACCGCTGCGCAAGATCCAGGCCTTCTCCGAACGCCTGGAAAGCCAGGCGGAATCCCTCAGCGAGGAAGGCCGCGACTACCTGCAACGCATGAGCCAGGCAGCCAGCCGCATGCAATCGCTGATTCGCGACCTGCTCGCCTATTCGCGGGTCACCACCCGCGGCCAGCCGTTCGTGTCCGTGGAGCTGGACCAGATTCTCGACGGCGTGCTGCAGGACATGGAAACCAGCCTGGAGAGCAGCGGCGCCGAGATCCAGCGCTCGCCGCTGCCGCCCCTGCAGGGCGACCCGACGCAACTGCGCCAGTTGTTGCAGAACCTGCTGAGCAACGCGGTCAAATTCCACCAGGAGAACCAACCGCCGCGCGTGCGTATCTATGCTGAAAGGCAGTCGCCCAAGGAATGGACCCTCTGCGTGGCGGACAACGGCATCGGCTTCGAGGAGAAATACCTGGACCGCATCTTCAACCCGTTCCAACGCCTGCATGGCCGCCAGGCCTACCCCGGCACCGGCATCGGCCTGGCCATCGTCAAGAAAATCGTCGAGCGCCACGGCGCCAGCATCACCGCCAACAGCCAGCCCGGCCAAGGCACCACGTTCAGAATCCGTTTCAGAACCTGAGAGACGCCCGCTGCATGGACAAGAATTCGATCCATATCCTCATTGCCGACGACGATCCCGACGATTGTCTGCTGACCCGCGAGGCGTTCCGCGAAAGCCGGATGACCAACGAGGTTCATTTCGTGCACAACGGCGAGGAACTCATGGACTACCTGCGCCACCGTCCACCCTACGAGGACCGCCAGCGCCACCCCCGGCCGGGCCTGATCCTGCTGGACCTGAACATGCCGCTCAAGGACGGCCGCGAAGCACTGAGCGAAATCAAGGCGGACGAAAACCTGCGCAGCATCCCGGTGGTGGTCCTGACCACCTCCTCCGCCGAGGAGGACATCATCCGCAGCTACGACTGCGGGGTGAACTCCTTCATCACCAAGCCGGTGAGCTTCCGCGGCCTGCTCGACGTCGTGCAGACCCTCGGCCGCTATTGGCTGCAGATCGTCGAACTGCCAGAAGAACACATGAAGCCATGAGCCAGCCCGAATCCACCCTGCGTCTCCTGCTGGTCGAGGACGACGAAGACGATTACCTGATCACCCGCGACCTGCTGCGCCAGGCCCGACAACTGCGCTGCGATCTGGATTGGCTGGACAATTACGACGATGCGCTAGCCGCCATCCTGCGCCAGGAACACGACCTGATCCTGATCGATTACTACCTGGGCGCCGAGTCCGGCCTGGCGCTGATCGACCATGCCCTGAAAGCCGGCATCCGCACGCCGATCATCCTGCTCACCGGCCAGGGCGACGACGAACTGGATGCCAACGCGGTGAAACTGGGCGCCGCCGATTACCTGGTGAAAGGCCAGATCGACAGCCGCACCCTCGCCCGCAGCATCCGCTATGCGGTCGGCCGCGGGCAGATCACCGCCGAACTGGCGGACAGCGAAGCCCGC
Organism: Pseudomonas indica NBRC 103045; assembly: GCF_002091635.1. Taxonomy (GTDB): domain Bacteria; phylum Pseudomonadota; class Gammaproteobacteria; order Pseudomonadales; family Pseudomonadaceae; genus Pseudomonas_M; species Pseudomonas_M indica. The sequence continues at coordinate 372,926 of NZ_BDAC01000002.1, forward strand.
TATCGCCTGCTGTTCGAAGCCAACCCGGAACCCATGTACGTCTTCCACCGCGAGACCCTGCGCTTCCTCGCGGTCAACCAGGCCGCCCTCGACCTCTACGGCTACAGCCGCGAGGAATTCCTCGGCATGCGGGTGCTCGACATCCGCTCCATCGAAGAACAGGAGCGTTTCCTCGCTTACCACGAAAGCCACGGCGGTGGCACGCAGTACCCCAACGCCGGTCTCTGGACCCACCGGGACCGGCACGGCCGGGAAATCCAGGTGGAGATCATGGCCCACGACATCGACTTCAACGGCCAGCCGGCGCGCCTGACGCTGGCCATCGATGTCACCGAGAAGCTCAAGACCGACGCGGAGATCAAGCGCAAGGAAGAAGCCTTCCGCCAGTTGCTCACCGACAACCGCGACGCCCTGCTGGTGATCGACGCGGAAGGCCGGGTGCGCTACGCCAACCCGGCAGCGGAAACCCTGCTGCGAACGCCATCGGAATCGCTGCTGAACCGGCACTTCGAACTGCCGTTGCAGGAGGGCAATCTCTACGAGCACAACCTGCCCATGGCCGACGGCGGCAGACTGCCGGTGGAAATCCAGTCCGCCCATACCGAATGGGAAGGCCAGGACATGCGCCTGCTGTCGTTGCGCGACATCAGCCAGCGCAAGGAGTCCGAGCGCCAGTTGCGCCTGCTGCAACGCAGCCTGGAGGCCAGCTACAACGGCATGCTGATCTGCGATGCGCGCAGCGCAGACCTGCCGATCATCTACGTCAACCCGGCCTTCGAACGCATCACCGGCTATCCCGCCAGCGAAGCCCTGGGGCGCAACTGCCGGTTCCTCCAGGGCGATGAGCGCGACCAACCCGGCGTCGAGGAAATCCGCCGCTGCCTACGCGAGAAAAGCGACGTCAACGTGGTGCTGCGCAACTTCCGCAAGGACGGCTCACCATTCTGGAACAACCTCTACATCGCCCCGGTGCCGGACGAAAACGGCGAGATCACTCACTTCATCGGCGTGCAGAACGATATTTCCGAGCAGAAGCGCTACGAGACCGAACTGGCCTACAACGCCAGCCACGACGTGCTCACCGGCTTGCCCAACCGCGCGCTGCTGGAGGACCGCCTGACCCAGGGCTGCCGGATTTCCCAGCGCTACAACCGCAGCCTGGCGGTGATGTTCATCGACCTGGACGGCTTCAAGCCGATCAATGACACCATGGGCCACAGCGTCGGCGACCAGATTCTCGTCGAAGTGGCGCGGCGCATGAGCCAGCAGGTCCGCCCCGGCGACACCGTGGCGCGCCTGGGCGGCGACGAGTTCATCGTGCTGCTGCCCGACCTGGCCCGCGACGAGGATGTGCTGCTGGTGGCCGAACGGCTGATCGACAGCCTCGCCCGGCCTTACCAGGCCCAGGGCATCGACCTGCACATCACCGCCAGCATCGGCATCACCCTCAGCGACGGCGAGGTCGAGCAGCCGATGCAGCTCATCCAGCAGGCCGACCTCGCGATGTACAAGGCCAAGCAGCAGGGGCGCAACAACTACCAGTGGTACACCACCGACCTCAACCAGAAGGTCAGCGAGCGCGTCGCCCTGCGCAACGAGTTGCAGAAGGCCATCGAAGGCGAGGATTTCGAGCTCTACTACCAGCCACAGATCGACGGCCGCAGCGGCCGCGTCACCGGCGTCGAAGCGCTGCTACGCTGGCATCACGCCGAACAGGGCCCGATCCCGCCGGCGCAGTTCGTACCGGTGGCCGAGGACACCGGCCAGATCATCCCGCTGAGCCTGTGGGTCCTCTCCACCGCCTGCCGGCAGATTCGCCAGCTCAACGAGCAGGGTCTCGACATGGTAGTGGCAGTGAACGTCTCGCCCTTGCAGTTCCAGCGCACCAACTTCGTCGAGAGCGTCCAGGCCGCCCTGTTACAGAGCCAGCTACCCCCTACCCAGTTGGAACTGGAGATCACCGAAACCGTACTGCTGGACAACGCCGAGCGCGCCATCCACATCCTCCATGCCTTGAAGGAGCTGGGCGTGAGGGTATCCATCGACGATTTCGGCACTGGCTTCTCCAGCCTGAACTACCTCAAGCGCCTGCCCATCGACAAGGTGAAAATCGACCGCTCCTTCGTCCACGAGGTGATCAGCGACCGCCATGATGCCGCCATCACCCAGGGCATCATCTCCATGGCCCACCACCTCAACCTCAAGGTCACCGCCGAGGGGGTGGAAACCGAGCCGCAATACGCCTTCCTGAAAAAGAGCCACTGCGACGAGTTCCAGGGGTACTTCTTCGCCAAGCCGATGCCGTTCGGCCAACTCGAACAGTTCCTCCGCGAACGTCAGGCGCCGCCCCCGGAGCTGCCGAAGACCGACGACAACGTGCAGACGCTGCTCCTGCTCGACGATGAAGAGAACATCCTCCGCGCCCTGACCCGCGTACTGCGCCGCGACGGTTACCGGATACTCACCGCCAACCACGCCCAGGATGCCTTCGAGCTGCTGGCCAAGCACGATGTCCAGGTGGTCATCTCCGACCAGCGCATGCCGGAAATGAACGGCACCGAATTCCTCAGCCGGGTCAAGGACCTCTACCCGGACACCATCCGCATCGTGCTCTCCGGCTACACCGACCTGAAGTCGGTGACCGATGCCATCAACCAGGGGGCGATCTACAAGTTCCTCACCAAACCCTGGGACGACGAGCAACTGCGCCAGAACATCAGCCAGGCCTTCCAGCACCACAGCCAGGCCAAGCAGAAAGAGGGAACGGGGATCGGTAATGGCTCCGGGTGAACAAGGCTACGACCTTTGCCATGTGCGCGGCGCCCCCTCTCCCTCGGCCCCTCTCCCGTAAACGGGAGAGGGGAGATTCGTGCCGCACGGCGTAGCGAAGTGATCCTGGCGCCTTGGCATTGCCCGAAGGCTTGCAGAAGAGGTTCGGCTAACTCCCGCGCCCCTTGACCTACCGATCCTCCTGCGGCTGGCGTGCCGGCAGCCAGACGGTGAAAGCCGTGCCCTTGCCCGGCTCGCTCTCCACCTCGATCCGCCCGTGGTGCTTGCTGACGATGTTGTAGGACACCGATAACCCCAGGCCAGTCCCCGAGCCCACCGGCTTGGTGGTGAAGAACGGCTCGAACAGACGCTTCAGGTTCTCCGGCGGAATGCCGCAGCCGTCGTCGCGCACCCGGACGAACACCCAGTCGTCGCGCGTGCCGGTTTCCAGCCAGATGGTGCCGCGGTTCGGAATGGCATGCGCGGCATTGACGATCAGGTTCATGAACACCTGGTTGAGCTGCGAACCGATGCACTCCACGTCCGGCAGCTCGCCGTACTGCTTGACCACCTCGGCCTTGAACTTCACCTCGTTCCAGACCACGTTCAGCGTGCTGTCCAGGCCCTTGTGCAGGTCCACCACCTGCCAGTCCGCCGAGTCCACGTGGGAAAAATCGCGCAGGTCCTGGACGATCCGCTTGACCCGCTCCAACCCCTCGCGGGACTCGCGGATCAGATCGAATATGTCGCTGCGCAGGAACTCGTAGTCCAGCTCGCGGTTGGCCTGTTCGATCCGCGCACGGAACGCGGCATCCTGCAACGACGGCAGGTCGCGGTTGTAGGCTTCGATCAGGCTGAACAGGTCCTTCACATAGGATTCCAGGCTGGCGAAGTTGGAGTTCACGTAGCCGACCGGGTTGTTGATCTCGTGCGCCACCCCGGCGGCGAGCTGGCCGATGGCGGCCATCTTCTCCGATTGCAGCAGTTGCGCCTGGGCCTCTTCCAACTTGCGGATCAGCCGGGCCTGCTCTTCCTTCTCGGCCTGCAGCAGCTCGTTCAGCCGCGCCAGTTCCAGATGCTGCGCGGCCGTTTCGGTGGCATCGGCCACGGTCAGGCAGACGTACTTGATCGCCCCGGAAGTCTCCACCACCGGAAAGAAGGTGCAGTTCTGGTACATCGCCGCCACCTGCCCGGTAATGGGCCGGCTGTCGGAGAAGTCGAACAGGTGCGGGCGCTGCTGCCAGGAGGTGAACGCCAGGTTCTGCAGGGTGAAGACACTGTCGATCTTCTTCTTCACCCATAGGCGCGGCAGTTCCGGGAACAGGTCGAACAGCGATTGGCCGACCACCTCGGCCGCGCTGCGCCCGCTGTTGATGCTCATGAAATCGTTCCAGTACATCACCCGGCAGTCGCGGTCGAGCAGCACGACGCCGAGGTTGATCTGCTGCAGGACGGATTCCAGCTCCGTGTGCAACGGGGACTGCTGTGCCGGAAGGTCCATGGGCCGCCTCAGATGTCGTTCAGCAATTGGTCGATCGCCTCGATCACCGTAGCCACCGTGTCCTCGGCGATGCACACCAGCAGGTCGCAGATGAAGCTGTGGGTGGCCACTTCGAAATGGATTTCCAGCACCAGGGCCTGGTGGCCTTGCAGCACCTGGCTGTCCAGCACCTCCTTCAGCGAACGGCCGCGCGACAGGATCGACGGCGCGCCGTAGCTCACCTTGAGGTCGATTTGCTGGGCCAGGCCGTTGATGCAGGCGCCGGTGAGGATGTTGGTGACGTCCAGCATCAGCTCGTCCTGGCTGTTGGCTTCGCCTTCGTAGCCCATCAGCCCGGCCAACTGGTCGGCGCCGTTCTCGCCGAAGCAGACCACCACCTCGCCGCGCAACCGGCCGAGGAACGACTGGCGCGTGACGATGGCCGGCTGGCCGGCCATGTCCAGGTTTTCGAGCAGGTTGGCGTGGGCATCCTCCACCGGGTGGATACGCGGCACGGACAGGGTGACGAAGGTTTCGGTCAGGCGCGCCAACCGGTCGGCGCCCTGCCCCATGGCGACGTTCATCAGCTCCTGCAGGGCATCGCGCCGGTCCTCGCTGAGGTTCGCCAGGCGGTTCATCAGATCAACCCCACGTCATGGAGGGCCGCCTGCATGGCCTCCGGTGTGATCGGCTTCTTGACGAACCCCGCGGCCCCCAGCTCGCGCACCCGCTGCTGCGCCTGCGGCTGGATATCCGCGCTGATCACGATGACCACCGCGTTGGCGTCCTCGCGCTTGAGCAATTCGAGGGTGCGGAAACCATCCATCACTGGCATGGTCAGGTCGAGAAAGATCACTTCGGCATTACCCGCATGGTAGGCGGCCAGCGCTTCCTCGCCGTTGGCGGCCTGGCTGATCTCCGCCTCGAACTCGGGCGGCAGCGCCTTCATCACCATTTTCCGGGACATGGCGGAATCGTCGACGATCAGTACTTTCAAGCAGAGTCTCCTTTCGGCCGGGCATGCGACGTTGTGAGTATAGACAGCCACCCGGCATCGCCAGGATGACCGGCACCGCTTGAAGTTTTGGACCACCGTTCGTACCGGGCGATTCCCGAGGCGGAGGGGGAAATGCGGCGGCGCCGGCGCAATCCGGAGCAACGGACTCCCGGATTACGCTTCTCTTATCCGGACGACGATCGAGATCGCTGCAGGCCCCTGTAGGAGCGAGCTCTGCTCGCGAATGGGACCGCGCAGAAGCTTCGCCAGCAGAGCTGGCTCCTACAAAGTACAAGCCCCCGTAGCCCGATCCCTGACGCCTTCAGGCCCGAGGCGCCTGCTCCAGGCTCCGCAGCACGCTGGCACCGGCGAACAGGGTGACGATCATCTCCTCCGCTTCGGCGCAAATGCGGGGGCGCTGGTCCACCTGCTCCAGGTAATCCAGCGACATCTGGAACAGGTGCCGGCTGATCAGCGACGACAGCCGCTTCACCCCCTCGCCGTCCAGCGCTACCAGTTGCAGGTTCTGGATGTCTTCGGCCATGTCCTGGGCGAACCCCTCCATCACTTCGCGCAGCTCGGCCCGCAGCAACGGCGAGGCGCCATGCAATTCGCGCATGCCGACGATGAAGGCCTCCGGGTTCTCTTCGACGAAGCGGAAGAACAGCGCCACCGTCTCGTGGCACACCAGACGCCCCCGGCCGAGGTCGACCCCCAGCAACCGCGGGCCACCCTCACCGCCCTCCGCCGCGCGCTGGGCCGCTTCCCGGCGCAGGTCACGCAGCGGCTGGCGCAATTGGTCGGCGATGTGCCGGATCAGCGCCATGCCCAGCTCGTCCACGCTCTGGAAATGCCGGTAGAAGGTATTGGGATTGAGCCCCGCCTCCCGCGCCAGCTCGCGCAGGCCCAGGCTGCTCAGGCTGCGGCTGTGGGCCATCAGTCGCAGGGCGGCGTCCATCAACAGGCGCTTGCCTTGCGCCACACCGGATCGAACCAGGGTCATGGGATTTCCTTTCGTCACAACGGCGATCAAAACCGAGGGCACTCGGCCACGCAACCCATCGGAGGATAGGGTGCCCCGCCGGGTATACAAATGTCTACTTGGTACAGCGTCGTAACGCCAGCCAATGACAACAAGAGGACCCTGGCCATGAATGCCCCTGCGGCTACCCTGCCTGTACAGCACTGCAAGATCGCCATCGTCGGCACCGGTTTTTCCGGTCTCGGCATGGCCATTCGCCTCAAGCAACGGGGCGAGGACGACTTCCTCCTGTTCGAGAAGGAAGGCGGCGTCGGCGGCACCTGGCGGGTCAATCACTACCCGGGCTGCGCCTGCGACGTACAATCGCACCTGTATTCGTTCTCCTTCGAGCCGAACCCGGAGTGGACGCGCATGTTCGCCCGCCAGCCGGAGATCAAGGGCTACCTGGAAGGTTGCTGGGAGAAGTACCGGCTGCAGGAAAAAACCCTGCTGAACACCGAAATCCGCCGGATGCACTGGGACGAGGAGCAGGAGCTGTGGCACCTCGAGGATGCCGCCGGCAACCGCTACAGCGCCCGCTTCGTGGTGTCCGGGATGGGCGCCCTGTCCACGCCGTCGATTCCCAGGCTGAACGGCCTGGGGACTTTTACCGGCAAAATGTTCCACTCCCAACAGTGGGACCACGACTACGACCTCACGGGCAAGCGCGTGGCGGTGATCGGCACTGGCGCCTCGGCGATCCAGTTCGTCCCGCAGATCCAGCGCCAGGTCGCCCACCTCGATCTCTACCAGCGCACGCCGCCGTGGATCATGCCCAAGCCGGACCGCGCCATCGGCGAGCGCGAACGCGAACGCTTCAAACGCTTCCCGCTGGTGCAGAAGCTCTGGCGCGGGCTGATCTACGGGCTGCTGGAAAGCCGGGTGATCGGTTTCGCCCTGCTGCCGCGGGTGATGACGCTGGCGCAGGTGGTCAGCAAGGCCTACATCCGCCGGCAGATCAAGGACCCGGTGCTGCGCGCCAAGGTCACCCCGGACTACCTGATGGGCTGCAAGCGCGTGCTGATCTCCAACGATTACTACCCGGCGCTGACCCAGCCCAACGTCGATGTGATTACCGACGGCATCCGCGAAATCCGCGCCAATAGCATCGTCACCACCGATGGCACGGAACGCGAGATCGACGCCATCATCTTCGGCACCGGCTTCACCCCCAGCGATCCGCTGCCGCGCGGGGCCATCTTCGGCCGGGGTGGCGTCGACCTGCTCGACACCTGGCCGGAAGGCCCGGAAGCCTACAAGGGCACCCTGACCGCCGGCTTCCCCAACCTGTTCTTCCTGATGGGCCCGAACACCGGCTTGGGTCACAACTCGATGGTCTACATGATCGAGTCGCAGATCCACTATGTGCTCGGCGCCCTCGACCTGCTCGAACAGCGCAACCTGCGCAGCCTGGAGGTCAAGCGCGAGGAGCAGGACCGTTTCAACGGCAAGATACAGGGCAACCTCGGCAACACCGTGTGGAACGCCGGTGGCTGCATGAGCTGGTACCTGCATCCGGTCAGCGGTCGCAACTGCACGGTCTGGCCTGGCTTCACCTGGCGTTTCCGCCTGCTGACGCGCAACTTCGACGCCAGCGCCTACCACTTCAGCCGCGCAAACCCCGCGCACCCGGCACAGACGTTCGCCGCCACACCGGCACAGGAGGCCACCGCATGAAATCCTTCGAAAACAAGGTCGCCGCCATCACCGGCGCCGGCTCCGGCATCGGTCGCGCCCTCGCCTATGCCCTTGCCCGCCAGGGTTGCCACCTGGCGCTGAGCGACGTGAACGTCGAAGGCCTGGCGGAAACCGCCAGCCGCGCCCGTCAACTCGGCGTCCAAGTCACCGAAACGCGCGTCGACGTGGCCGACCGCGGGGCCATGCAAGCCTGGGCCGACCAGGTGGCATTGGACCACGGCCGGGTCAATCTGATCTTCAACAACGCTGGCGTGGCCCATGCCGGCACCGTGGAAGGCAGCGATTTCGCCGACTACGAATGGATCATGAACATCAACTTCTGGGGCGTGGTGAACGGCACCAAGGCCTTCCTACCGCACCTGAAAGCCTCCGGCCAGGGCCATGTGGTCAACGTCTCCAGTGTCTTCGGCCTGTTCGCCCAGCCGGGCATGAGCGCCTACAACGCCACCAAGTACGCCGTGCGCGGCTTCACCGAGTCGCTGCGCCAGGAGCTGGACATGGAAGGCTGTGGCGTGTCGGCCAGTTGCGTGCACCCGGGCGGGATCAAGACCAACATCGCCAAGACCGCGCGGATGAACGACAGCCTCGCCCGGGTCACCGGCCAGGCCGCCGACCAGTCGCGCCAGCAGTTCCACGATCAGTTGCTGCGCACCACCCCGGAAAAGGCTGCCGCGGTGATCCTGCGTGGCGTACTGCGCAACAAGCGACGCATCCTGATCGGCTCGGATGCGCTCGCGGCCGATCTGATGCAGCGCCTGCTGCCAGGCTTCTACCAGCGGCTGGTCACCGCCAGCATGCGCCTCGCGGCCCGGTTCGCGCCCAAACCCAAGGGGCGGGCGTTATCCGCGGAGTGAGACCAAGCCCCGGCGCTCACCGCTCGGCGGCGTGCCGGGGCAAACCGATGGAAAGCAGCGCGGCCAGCAGCACGAACGCCGAGGACACCCAGAGACACACCGCCAGGCCATGAGCCTGGAACAGCCAGCCGGACAGCAACGTGCCGACCAGCCGTCCCAGGGCGTTGGACATGTAGTAGAAGCCCACGTCCAGCGACACGCCGTCCTCCTGGGCGTAGGACACGATCAGGTAGCTGTGCAGCGACGAATTCACCGCGAACAGCGCCCCGAACACCAGCAATCCACCTAGCAGCACCGGCTGCGCCGGCAGCCCGCTGCCCAGGCCGAGGGCAATCGCACCCGGCAGCACCGCCAGCGGCAAGGCCCAGCCGAGGGCCGCGCGCCCATCCGGCACGTGGCCGCTGCGCTTGCCGGTCAGCGCCGGGGCGAACGATTGGACGATGCCGTAGCCGATGATCCAAGCAGCGAGAAAGCCGCCCACCCACCAGAAATCCCAACCGAACACCGTGCTCAGGTAAACCGGCAAGGCAACCACGAACCAGACGTCGCGGGCGCCGAACAGAAACAGACGCGCCGCCGACAGGATATTGATCGCCCGGCTCTTCGACAGCAGGTCGCGGAACTTCGGCTTGGCCTTCGCCTTGCCCAGCTCCTTCCTCAACAGGAACAGACTGGCCAGCCAGATCGCCGCCAGCACCGCCGCCATCGCCAGCACCGCACCGGCGAAGCCGAGCAGCGCCAGCAACGCCCCGCCGAGGAAGAAGCCGACACCCTTGAGCGCGTTCTTCGAGCCGGTCAGCAGCGCCACCCAGCGATACAGCGTGCCCTGCCGGTCGCCCGGCACCAGCAGCTTGATGGCGCTCTTCGCGCTCATCTTGTTCAAGTCCTTGGCGATGCCGGACAACGCCTGGGCCAGCATCACCCAAGGCACCGTCAGCCAGGCTGCCGGCACCGTCAGCATGAGCAGCGCCACAACCTGCATCGCCAACCCGAGGTTCATGGTGCGGTTCAAGCCCAGGCGGGCGCCGAGGTAGCCGCCCAGCAGGTTGGTCACCACGCCGAAGAACTCGTAAAACAAGAACAGCGCGGCGATCTGCAGCGGCGAATAGCCCAGCGTGTGGAAATGCAGCACCACCAGCATGCGCAGCGCGCCGTCGGTGAGGGTGAAGGCCCAGTAGTTGCCGGTCACCAACAGGTACTGGCGGACTTCCGGGGCGAGTCGGGAAAGAAAAGGCATCGGATCGTCCGAAAAACGTCGGGAATCTGTGGGAGCGAATTCATTCGCGATAAAACGTTCCGATCGCGAATGAAGGCTCGCCCCCAGGCAACGGCTCAGCCGGCACGCCCCACCAACCGCGCCAGCTCCACAGTGCGGTTGGCATAGCCCCATTCGTTGTCGTACCAGGCGTAGATTTTCACCTGCGTACCGTTCACCACCAGGGTCGACAGCGCATCGACAATCGACGAGCGCGGATCGGTCCGGTAGTCGATGGACACCAGTGGCCGCTCTTCGTAGCCGAGGATGCCGGCCAGCGGGCCTTCGGCAGCGGCCTTGAGCAGGCGGTTGACCTCCCCTGCCGTGGTCGCCCGTTCCACCTCGAACACGCAGTCGGTGAGCGAGGCGTTGGCCAGCGGCACGCGTACCGCATGGCCGTTCAGACGGCCGCGCAGCTCGGGGAAGATTTCGGCGATGGCGGTGGCCGAGCCGGTGGTGGTGGGGATCAGGCTCATGCCCGAGGCCCGCGCCCGGCGCAGGTCCTTGTGCGGCTGGTCGAGAATGCTCTGGGTATTGGTCAGGTCGTGGATGGTGGTGATCGAGCCGTGGCGAATGCCCAGGTTTTCATGAATCACCTTGACCACCGGCGCCAGGCAATTGGTGGTGCAGGAGGCGGCGGTGACGATGCGGTGCCGGGCCGGATCGAACAGGTGCTGGTTCACCCCCATGACCACATTGAGCGCGCCCTCCTCCTTCACCGGCGCGCTCACCACCACGCGCTTCACGCCCTGATCCAGATAGGCCTGGAGCACGGCGACGGTCTTCATCTTGCCGCTGGCCTCGATCACCAGATCGCAGCCGGACCAGTCGGTATCGGCAATCGCCTTGTTGGCGCTGACCGCGATGCGCTTGCCGTCGATCACTACGGCATCGCCTTCGGCACCCGCCTCGTACTGCCAGCGTCCATGCACCGAATCGAAGTTCAACAGGTGCGCGTGGGTCGCCGCATCGCCGGCCGGGTCGTTGATCCGCACGAACTCCAGCTCGGGCCAGCCCCAGGCCGCTCGCAGGGCCAGACGGCCGATACGGCCGAAGCCGTTGATGCCTACCTTGAGGGTCATGTGTGTCTCCAGAGAAGAAAGGGCAAGTCAGGGGCAGCAGGCGGCGGTCCGCGCCGGACGCTCGCCCATGCCGGCGAGGCGCCGGGCGTCGTCGTCGAGCCACGCCGTAGGCGCTTCGAGCACGGTGTGCAGGACGTCCCTCGCCCAGGCCGGCAGTTCCGGGTTCAGGCGGTAGTACACCCACTGGCCCTGGCGGCGGTCCGCCAGCAGGCCGCAGCTGCGCATTTGCGCGAGATGCCGGGAAATCTTCGGCTGGCTCTCGCCGAGGGCGCAGGTCAGCTCGCAGACACACAGCTCGCCCTCACGGGCGACCAACAGCGCGAGGCGAGTGCGCGTCTCGTCGGCAAGGCACTTGAAGAGGGAGGTAGGGGTAAGCGATTCGGCCATGACAGTCAGCGCTGAACATATGGGAAACCGAATATATGGATTCTCGCATATGAGGTAAAGCACTGATTGTCGAAACTGGCGGAGCCTGGAAGGTCAGAGCCCCATCTGCTTGGCAATGATCTCGTTCATGATTTCCCGCGAGCCGCCGCCGATGGAAAGGATGCGGTTGTCGCGGTAAAGCCGCTCCACCAGGCTTTCGCGCATGTAGCCCATGCCGCCGAGCATTTGCACCGCGTCGTAGGTCAGGCGGTCGGCGATGTCGGTGGCGAAGTTCTTGGCCATGGAGATTTCCTTGATCACGCTCTTGCCCGCCGCCATTTTCGCCGCCTGCCGGTAGGTGAACTCGCGGGAGACTTCCAACTGAGTGGCCATTTCCGCCAAGCGATGCTTGAGCACCTGGAACTTGCCGATCGGCCGGCCGAAGGCTTCGCGTTCGCGGGCCCACTTCAGCGACTCTTCCAGGGCGAGCTGCGCGGTCATGTTGGCCATGATCGCCAAGGCCAGCCGCTCGCTCTGGAAATTCGCCATGATGCAGGCGAACCCGGCATTTTCGACGCCGATCAGGTTTTCCGTCGGCACTCGGCAATCGTCGAAGAACAGCTCGGCCGTATCCGAGGCCCACCAACCCATCTTCTTCAGCTTGCGCCCCACGCTGAAACCCGGCGTCCCCTTCTCCACCAGCAACAGGCTGACCCCGCCGAAGCCTTCGCCGCCGGTGCGTACCGCCACCGTGTAGTAGTCGGCGCGCACGCCACTGGTGATGAAGGTCTTGCTGCCCGTCACCCGGTAATGCTCGCCGTCACGCACGGCGCGGGTCTTGAGATTGGCCACGTCGGAGCCACCGGAAGGTTCGGTTACCGCCAGGGCCATGATCTTCTCGCCGGCCAGCACCTGCGGCACGACGCGCTCACGCAACTCCGGCCGTGCCCACTTGAGCACCGGCGGCAGGCCGATATCCAGCGAACCGAGCCCCGCCACCAGCCCGCCCGAGCCACAGCGTATCAGCTCCTCGCTGGCCGCCACCTTGGCGAACAGATCACCCTCGTGGCTGCCGCCGTAGGCTTCGGGATAACCGATGCCGAGGATGCCCGCCGCGCCGGCCTTGCGGTACAGCTCGCGGGGAAACTCCTCCGCCTCTTCCCATTCATCGATATACGGCAGGATTTCCCGCTCGACGAAGCGGCGTACCGCATCGCGGACCAGTCGATGGGAGTCGTCGAAGTATTCCTGAAAAGCGGACATGGCTGCGCTCCTGGTAGGTGTCGACGACCATACCGAGCGCTTGCTTGGTTTTCAATCCGGCAATCGGGCCAGTTGCCGGGGCATTCGTGCCGTCAGAGATGGATCGGCTTACGCCCCGCCAGGGCATGAGCCAGGGTGCCACCGTCCACCAGGTCGAGTTCGCCACCCAGCGGTACGCCATGGGCGATGCGTGAAACGACCAACCCCTTGGGCATCAGCAACTGGGCAATGTAATGGGCGGTGGCCTCGCCTTCCACCGTGGGGTTGGTGGCCAGGATGACTTCGCTGAAACCGCCCTGGTCGATACGCGCCATCAGATCGGGAATGCCGATGGCTTCCGGCCCCAACCCATCCAGCGGCGAGAGATGGCCCTTGAGCACGAAGTAGCGGCCGCGGAAGCCGGTCTGCTCCACGGCGAACACGTCCATCGGCCCCTGCACGACGCAGAGCAGACTGTCATCGCGGCGCGGGTCGGCGCACTGCGGGCAGAGTTCATCCTCGCTCAGGGTGTGGCACTGCTTGCAGTGACCCACGCCTTCCATGGCCCGGGTCAGCGCCTGGGCCAGGCGCAGGCCGCCACTGCGGTCGCGCTCCAGCAGTTGCAAGGCCATGCGTTGCGCGGTTTTCTGCCCCACACCGGGAAGAATGCGCAAGGCGTCGATCAGTTGGCGAATCAGCGGGCTGAAGCTCATGGAAACGGACCGAATGTTCAGGAGACGCGGGTTATACCCGCGCCCCCGGCGAGCGTCAAATGGTCATCCGGACTACATCCGCCGCAGAGCCGGCCTCGCCGGGACAGCGGACCTTGTGTAGGAGCCAGCTCTGCTGGCGAAGCTCTTGATGGTCCCTTTCGCAAGCAAAGCCAACCCATAGGGGCGAATTTATTCGCCCAACCCACCCACGCCGGGCGAATGAATTCGCCCCTACGGGACCTTCATGTGGGAGCGAATTCATTCGCGATCAACCCAGCCCGGAACCATCTTCAGGACAACGCCTCCACCACCAACTGCGCAGTCTTGGCACTGGACGGCGGGTTCTGTCCGGTAATCAGGTTGCGGTCACGGATGGCGTAGGCCGAAAAATCCGGCGCTGTTTTCATGATCGCGCCCAACTCGCGCAGCGTGCTCTCCAGCAGGAACGGCACCGCTTTCTCCAGCCCCACCGCATGCTCCTCGCTGTCGGTGAAGGCGGTCATCTCGCGCCCTTCCACCAGCGGCAAATCATCGGCCCGCTTGGGGCCGACGAAGCCGGCCGGGCCGTGGCACACCGCCGCCCAGACCTTGCCTTGCGCATCGAACTCCGCCAGCAGGCGCCCCAGCTCCGGATGCCCCGGCAGATCGAACATCGTCCCGTGGCCACCCGGCAGGAAGATCGCATCGAAGTCGGCGGCCTTCAGGCGCGAGTCCAGCATGCCGGTGTGCCTCAACATTTCCGCCGCCTCGGTCCACTCGGGGTGGTCCTGAAGCTCGTCGCGGCTGCGCGGGTCGATGGGCGTCTCGCCGCCTTTCGGGCTGGCCACGGTGATGCGGTAGCCGGCCTCCTTGAACACGTGGTAAGGCACGGCGAACTCTTCCAACCAGAGGCCGGTGGCTTCGCCATTGGGCATGCGGTCGGCGCTGGTGACGACAATCAGGACATGGCGGGACATGGGGGTTCTCCTCGAAGATCGAAGCATCGGGTTTTAGAGAACATGCACCGCGAAAGATTCGCAGCCTGCCTGGCAACCATAGACCACCCGGTCTCGATGCCAGCGGCAAACGGCTGCCGGAAAGAAACAGCCCCGGCGAACGCCAGGGCTGGGAGGATCAGAACGGCATCTTGAAGCCGGGCGGAAGCTGCAGGCCGGCGGTCATGCCCGCCATCTTCTCCTGGCTGTTCTGCTCGATCTTGCGTACCGCGTCGTTCACCGCGGCGGCGATCAGGTCTTCGAGGATTTCCTTGTCTTCCTGCATCAGGCTGTCGTCCAGCGTGACGCGCTTGACGTCGTGGCGACCGTTCATCACCACGCTCACCAGGCCAGCACCGGATTGGCCGGTCACTTCGGCGTTGGCCAGCTCTTCCTGCATCTTCTGCATTTTTTCCTGCATCTGCTGGGCCTGCTTCATCAGGCCGGCCATGCCACCTTTCATCATGGGGATCACCTCGGGATATTCAGGGGTTCACACGCTTTCAACGGGTTCGATGGTGCCGTCGCGGATCACCGCGGCGAACTGCTGGATCATCTGCTGCACCAGCGGGTCGGACTGGATGGAAAGCTCGGCGGCCCGCTGGCGTTCGGCCCGCTTGCGCGCCGCCGCCTGGGCCGGGGTTTCCTGTTCCGGCCGGATCAGTTCGATTTCCAGCTTGATCGGACGCCCGTGGTACTGGTTCAAGGCGTCGTTCAAGCGGCGCTGCTGGTTGGCATTGAACAACGCGCTCTGTGCCGGATCCAGGTGCAGACGCCAGGTGTCGCCCTCGATCGCGACCAGGGTGCAGTTGGCGGCAATGCTCCCGGTCAGGCCGCCCAGGCCCAGGCGCGGGAACAGGTCCAGCCACTCCGCCGCCAGCCCGGTGGCCGGCTGTACCGCGGGCAAGGGCTCCGGCTCGGCCACGGCGCTGTCTTCGGCCGGATCGAGGGCATCCAGATAGGCATAGGCCTCGCTGTCCGTCTCGTAGTAATCGTCGGCCATCGGCGGCTCGTCATCGTCGTCCGCCTCCGGCGTGGGAGCCTCGGCGACCGGCGGTACATCCACGGACGCCGGAACATCCGCTATCGGCAGCTCGGCAGAGACCACAGGCTCGACGGCTTTTGGCTCGACCAGCGGGGCGCTCGGCGCTTCGGCCACGGCGGGCGCCGGAGTCTCTTCGACAGGCGCAGGAGCGATTTCCGGCGGGACCTCGCTGGCGGCAGCCTCTTCCCAGGGCAGGTCGATCTTCTCCGCTTCCGCCACCGCAGGCACGGGGGTCGACGACGACGGCACAGCAGGCGCCGCTTCGGCAACAGGCTGTGCGACCACCGCTTCCGGAGCCGCAGCGACCTGCGGTGCGCTGGGAGCCGGCGTCGGCGCGGGCTCGGGCATCACGCTGGCAGGTACTGCAGGCGGGACAGCAGGCACGGCAGCCGGCGCAACGACCGGCGCCGCAACGGCGGCGCCGGCCACGGGGTTCGAGCTGGAATCAGCTGTGGCCTTGCTGATTCCCAGGTCCTTTAGCGGCGATCTCGGTGCGCCATCCACATCCGCCGGCCGGAACGCCAGCATGCGCAGCAGCACCATTTCGAAGCCGCTGCGCGGGTCCGGCGCCAATGGCAGGTCGCGACGGCCGATCAGACCCATCTGGTAGTAGAACTGCACGTCTTCGGCCGGCAATGCCTGGGCCAGCGCCAGGACCCGCTCGCGGTCGCCTTGGCCGTTGTCCACCGCTTCCGGCAGTGCCTGGGCGATGGCCACCCGGTGCAGCACATTGAGGATTTCCGCCAGCACACCGTTCCAGTCCGGCCCCTGTTCGGCCAAGTGGCGCACGGCTTCCAGCAGGGCCCGGGCATCACCTTCGAGCAGGGCATGGAGCACACCATAGACCTGGCCATGATCGAGGCTGCCGAGCATGGCGCGCACGTCGGCGGCCAGCACCTTGCCTTCGCCGAAGGCAATGGCCTGGTCGGTCAGGCTCATGGCGTCGCGCATCGAACCGTCGGCGGCACGGCCGAGCAGCCAGAGGGCATCTTCTTCGAAAGGGACGTTCTCGGCGCCGAGCACGTGGGTCAGGTGCTCGACCACCCGCTCCGGCGGCATGTTCTTCAGGGAGAACTGCAGGCAACGCGACAGGATGGTCACCGGCAGCTTCTGCGGGTCGGTGGTGGCCAGCAGGAACTTGACGTGCGGCGGCGGCTCTTCGAGGGTCTTCAGCAGCGCGTTGAACGAGTGCGTGGACAGCATGTGCACTTCGTCGATCAGGTAGACCTTGTAGCGCCCGCGGCTCGGCGCGTATTGCACGTTGTCGAGCAGCTCGCGGGTGTCTTCCACCTTGGTGCGGCTGGCGGCGTCGACTTCGATCAGGTCGACGAAGCGGCCTTCGTCGATTTCCCGGCACACCGAACACTGCCCGCAGGGCGTCGAGCTGATGCCGGTCTCACAGTTGAGGCACTTGGCCAGGATACGCGCGATAGTGGTCTTGCCCACCCCGCGGGTACCGGTGAACAGATAGGCGTGATGCAGACGCTGGTTGTCCAGCGCGTTGATCAGGGCCTTGAGCACATGCGTCTGGCCGACCATTTCGCGGAACGAGCGCGGGCGCCATTTACGTGCAAGAACCTGATAACTCATGGGAATCCGTCGCGACAGTGAAGCAGAAACGCTAATGCTAGCGGAGCAGCCCGTAAATTGCACCCGATGGGCAGAGCGAGTCTGGCCAAGGTGTGCGGCGGGCGTCATTGTAATAGAAGAATGTAATCAGTCCCGCCGGGGTTTCCATGCGCCAAATCGCGCTGTTGTTGATGTTCTGTTCATGCGCTCTGTGCCAGGCCGCGCCGGAGCCGCTGCGTTTTTCGGTCATGGAAAGCTGGGCCATGCCCATGGCCAGCATCGATAACGGGCAACTGACCGGCGGCATCATGCGTGACCTGATGCTCGAACTGGCCGAGCGCGTCGGCCGGGAGGCGGAATTTCTGGTCATGCCTCGCATGCGCGTCCTCCTCGCCCAGCAGAATCGCGAATTCGACGTGCGCTGCTACGTGGCCCGCTCCTGGGTACCCGACGCAGACGATGGCTACGCCTGGAGCCCGCCCTACATGGAACAACGCGATCTGCTGGTCGCCCGCCAGGATACCCCGATGGAACTGAAGCCGAGCGACAGCCGGGCCCAGCTCATCGGCACCGTGCTGGGCTACAGCTATCCGAAGCTGCAGGCCTATTTCGACCAGGGCAGCCTGCTCCGCGACGATGCGCGCAGCCAGGACCTGGTCCTGCAGAAACTCCTCGCCCGCCGCTACGACCTGGCCGTCAGCAGCGACCTCGCCCTGGCCTGGTTCAACCTCCAGCACGAGAGCGACGATCGCCTGGTGGCCATCGACGTGCTCGAGCGCACGCCCCTCAGCTGCATGGTACGCAAGGCCGCGGACATACCGACGGAACGCATCCTGCAGGCGCTGGAGGAGATGAAAGCATCGGGAGAGATCGAAAGGATCGTGGCGCGCTATCGCTGACGCCCGGAAAACTGGAGGTGACCCCACCAGCCACACCCCGGCACACGATGTCACCGCTACGGCTGCTCCCTTCCGGGCCTGACCGGGTTCACGGCTGATCGTTGCGGGGGGACCGGCAGGGCCACCATAACGACGCTCGCTGAGCAGCGAGCGGGCGCCATTGTACCGGCTCAGAGAAAAGTTACAACCACCACAAGCACTTAGGTTCTTGCTTCAGGGCGATGCCGCATAGGCGTGAGCCAAGGGCGAACCCGCCAAGCGACGGAGTAGCGCGTTTTTACCCTCTCCCGTAAACGGGAGAGGGAACAGAAATCTCAGACGCGGAACCGCCCCACCAGTTGCGCCAGGCCATGGGATAGCTCGGACAGCCGCCGGCTGGCCTGGGAGCTTTGCTCCGAGGTGTGTGCCGCTTCGTTGGAGAGGTCGCGGATGTCGCTGATGTTGCGGGCGATCTCGTCGGTGACGCTGCTCTGCTCCTCGCAGGCGCTGGCGATCTGGGCAACCATCTCGTTGATCCGCTGTACCGAGTCTCCCGCGCTGGACAGCGCCTGATCCGCGCCCGCCGCCCGCTCGACGCTGCCGCGCGCCTGCTGGCTGCCCGAGTGCATGGCGCGCACGGCGTTCTGCACGCCCTGCTGCAAGCGCTCGATCATTTCCTGGATGTCCTTGGTCGATTCCTGGGTGCGCGCCGCCAGGGCCCGCACCTCGTCGGCCACCACGGCGAAGCCTCTGCCCTGCTCGCCGGCCCGTGCCGCTTCGATGGCGGCGTTGAGCGCCAGCAGGTTGGTCTGCTCGGCGATGCCCTTGATCACCGCCAGCACCGCGCCGATGTTGGCAGTCTCCTGCTCCAGCGCGCCGATGCTGCCCGAGGCCGTTTCCACCTCCCTGGCCAACTGGTGAATCGCCTGTATCGTCGCCCCAACCACCTGGGCGCCCTCGTGGGATTGCTCCTCGGCGGTCCGCGCCGCGTCGGCGGCCTGCTGGGCGTTGCGCGCGACCTCATGGACCGCTGCGCTCATCTCCGTGGCCGCAGCGCTGACCTGGTCCACCGCGGCGTGTTCGCTGCTGATCAACCGGTCGTTGGCCGCCGACATGCCGGCCAGGCTATCGGCGGACTGGGCCACTTCGCCGGTGACCCGCCCCACTTCGCGAATCAGCGGCTGCAACTTGTCGAGGAAACGGTTGAAGGCGATCCCGAGCTGGCCCAGCTCGTCCCGCGACGTCACTTCCAGCCGCACCCGCAGGTCGCCGTCGCCCTCGGCGATCTGTTCGATGCGGTGCAACAGGTTTTGCAGCGGGCGGGTCACCAGAACCGGGAAACCGACCACCAGTACCAGGCAGATCAGCAGCCCGACGACAATGGCAGCGCCCTGCTGCCAGGCGCGCGTCTCGCTCTCGGCGATGGCGGCGGTGCCCACGGTATTGGCCTCGCCGTCCTCCAGTTCGCCCAGTTTGTCGATGGCATCGCGCACCGCCTCGAACTGCCGCTCACTGTCGCCGAAACTCAGCACGGCAGCCGCCTGCGGATCACTGCCAGCCAGGCGGACGACCTGTTGGCTCAGGCCTTTCCAGCGCTCCAAGCCGCTATCGAACTGCATCACCCATTTCTGGGCTTCCTCGCTGGGACGCATGGCCGCGTATTTGTGTACGCGGTCGTAGGCCTGCTGGATGTTCTCCTGGTGAAATTTCTCCAACGCCTGTAACCGCTCGACGCCCGAGGGGTTCAGCAGGCTGCGCTCGGCAACGAAAGCCTGGTAGAGGTCCCGGTCGGCGTTCAACAACAGGCTGACTGCCGGGAGATAACGATGCGTGAGCTTGCCATTGGCGTCGGCCACCTGGCCGATCGCCTGCATGCCAAGTCCTCCGATCACCACCAGCAACAGCGCGATAAGCAGGATGGGCAAGGCGATTTTCCAGCGGAAACCCAGATCGGCGAAGGCTTTCAGCATGTCGGCAACCCTGGTGGCGATGTATGGGAAAGCGTAGACCAAGCGCCGGATGCGGGCGGAGCGGCATTACCTTCGCCAACCGGACTTCACCGTGTAGGAGCCAGCTCTGCTGGCGATGCTTTTGCGCCGTCCCGTTCGCGAGCAGAGCTCGCTCCTACAAAAACGGTTTGCACCCAAACGGGGCTGTAGGGGCGAATTCATTCGTCCGGCGCAGAAAGGAGCCCCGGCAACGAATTCGGGCCCCTGCCCTTGCTCACTGCTGCGCGATTGCCTCCGTCACGGGAGTCGGTGCCGTAACGACCGCTTCCGATATCGGCTGGGACATGCCGAGCTGGCGGATGCGGCGAATCTGCTGCAGCCGGTTCAGGTTCTGCCAGGCGGCCTCGTTGTGGGAGGGGGACTGCTCGATGGCGCTGCGGAAGAACTGCTCGGCCTCGTCCAGCTTGCCTTCGATCAGGCAGATGTAGCCGACGTCGTTGCTCGCCTCGGCGTCGCCCTCGACCTGCTGGAACGCCGACAGCGACTCCTCGTAGCGCTCCATCCGCGCCAGCAGCAGGCCATAGTTGCGCCACAGCGGTTTGTAGCGGCTGTCGTAGGCCACGCCGCGCCGGTAGGTCTGCTCCGCCTCCAGCCAACGCCCGCCGAGGTAATGGGAATAGCCCAGGCTGTTGAGGGTGAGCGCCGAGCGCGGGTCGATCTGCAAGGCCAGGCGGTAGTAACTCCCGGCCTTGTCGAAATCGCCATTCAGGTCCGCCAGGACACCAAGCCCGTTGTAGACCTTCAGCGGCGACTGGCTGTCCACCTTCAGCTCGCCCGCTCCGCCACCGAGGCGCTTCTGGTCGAGGGCGACGGCCTTGCCGAGCAGCTCCGCAGCCTTGCCCTGGTTGCGCCGGGACAGTTGCAGCAGACCCATCTCGGTCAGTGCCTCCAGGTTGTCCGGCGCGCTGTTCAGTACGTCGGCGAAGGCCAGCTCGGCCAACTGATCGTTGCCGCGCTCGCGGTGAATTCGCCCGACCCAGACCAGCGCCTCGTAACGCGTCGGGTCCAGTTCGATGGCGCGCAGGTACTGGTAGAGGGCCTGGTCCAGGTCGCCGCCGCGATAGGCCACGGTCGCCATGACCATGGCCTGGCCCGCCGAGGTGGCCTCCTTCTGCACCTGGTAGAGCACCGAGCGGCCACCGTCGTAGTAGCCGGAACGGCTGTTCCCGCCCGCATCCGGCCCCATGGTCTGACATCCCGACAACACGGCCACCGTGGCCAACAGCAGATTGACCTTGTTCATATCAAAGCTTCCCGAAGGTTCTGAGTATCCCGATGATCACGGGGCCGATGGCGACCAGGAAAAAGCTGGGCCACAAACAGAAAATCAGGGGAAAGACCAGCTTGGTGCCGATCTTTGCCGCCATTTCCTCGGCGGCCTGGGTACGCCGGTCGCGGAACTCCTCGGCGTAGATGCGCAGGGTGTCGGCCACGCTGGTGCCGAAGCGGATGCTCTGCGCCAGCAGGCTGACCAGCCCTTGCACATCCTCCAGGCCGGTGCGGTCGGCGAGGTGTTTGAGCGCCTCGGTGCTGGGGATACCGGCGCGGATTTCCACGTTCACCAGCGCCAGCTCCTCCGCCAGTTCCGGCTGGCTCACCGTCATTTCCTCCGCCACCCGCTCCATCGCCTGGGGCAGCGCCAATCCCGATTCGACGCAGACCACCATCAGGTCCAGCGCATCGGGGAAGGCCGCCCGCAGCCGGCCCATCCGTGCCTGCTTGCGCTTGTCCACGTAGATCGCCGGGAGCAGCCAGCCGACCGCCGCCGCCGAGCCGACCAGCAGCACACCCACCAGCAGCGACAGCTTGGGAATCAGCGGCAGACCGAGGAAGGCGACGCCGATCAGCAGCAGCGGCAGCAGCAGCCGCACGGCCCAGTAGACTTGCGGCGCCGACGGCGAGCGATAGCCGGCATGCGTGAGCAGGGTGCGGGTCGCCGAGACCTTGCCCTCCTCCGCCGAAGAGAAGCGCTGCCCCACCTGCTCCAGCATCAGTTGCAGGTTGCTCGGCGGCGGCTCGCCATGGGCCAGCTCGCCGTGCCCGCGTTTGAGCAGGCTCAGGCGCCGCTGCACCGGGTCCTGCAGCCCCTGGATCAACATGACCAGCGTGACGGCGGCCAGCAAGGCACTGAGCCCGATGGCGCCGACGAACAGCAGGCGCGCAGCCTGCTCGTTTCCGACTGCGTTATTGATCAGACCGAGCAGATAATCCATGACAGCTTCTCCTCTGCACTATCAGGCTGTTGAAAAACTACCTGCGTTGCCGATACGGCGTTAAAAACGACCTCGAATGCGAGCCCAGTCAAAATGCTCATTTACAGCACGTAAACTGCGCTTTTTCGGTCGTTTTTGCCTTGTCTCGGCTGCCTCGCCTACGTTTTTCAACGGCCTGCTATCGCACTACACCTGAATGCGGATGATCTTGCGAATCCACAGGATGCCCAGCAGCATGGCGCCGAACGCCGCCATGACCATCTTCTGTCCCAGCGGGTCCTTGATCAGCATGGGCAGGTACTCCGGCGAGGTCAGCACGATGGCCGCCGCCAGCACGAAGGGCACCGCCACCAGCACCCAGGCGGACATGCGCCCCTCGGCGGACAGCGTCTTGACCTTGCGCTGGAAGCGGAAGCGGCCTCGGATCAGGCTGCTCAGCCGCTCCAGCACCTCGGTGAGGTTGCCGCCGGTGTCTCGGTGGATGAGGATCGAGGTCACCAGCATCATCACCGTCATGCTCGGCATGCGCTCCAGCAGGCCGAGCATCGCCCGGCGCACGTCGTTGCCGTAGTTGATGTCGGCGAAGGTCAGGCCGAACTCGTGGGCTACCGGGCCTTTGTGTTCCTCGGCCACCAGGCGCAGGGTCTCGTTGAACGGGTGGCCGGCACGCAGCGCGCGGCAGATGGCATCCAGTGCGTCCGGCAAGCCCTCTTCGAAGGCCATGAAGCGCTTGGCGCGGTCGCGGGCGATCTTCACCAGCGGCAACCAGAACACCAGCGCCGCCACCGGCAAGGCGACCCACCAGACCTTGAACACCAGCCAGGCCAGCAGGCCGGCGCCACAGCCCAGCACCAACCCCAGCATCAGTACCCGATAGGCGCGGTACTCATGGCCGGCCTGCTCGATCGTCTGCGCGAGGTTTTCCATCCAGGGCAACTGTTCCAGCGCCGCCTCCAGCGGCGACAGGCGCTTGAGGTACTTCTGCCGCAGCACCGTCTGCATGTTCGGCAGGTTGCTGGCCTTCTCCAGCACGTGCAGGCGGCTGCGGATACGCTTGCGCACCCGCCCCGCCTCGCCGAATACCGGTACTACCAGCCCCTGGCTGAGCAGGAACACCGCAGTGAAGACCATGGCGAGAAAGGCGATGATCAGTTCTGTCGGAATCTGGCTCATGGCTACACGGCCTCCATCCACTCGGGGCGGAACAGGTTCAGCGGCAACTCGATGCCGCGCTTGGCCAGTTCCTCGCGGAAGCCGGGGACCATGCCGGTCGGCCGGTAGTCGCCGAGGACTTCGCCTTTTTCACCGATGCCGCGCCGTTCGAAGGCGAAGATTTCGGTCATGGTGATGATGTCGCCTTCCATGCCGTTGATTTCCTGCACGCTCACCAGCCGCCGCTTGCCGTCTTCCTGGCGTTCGAGCTGCACCACCACGTCGATGGCCGAGGCGATCTGCTGGCGCAGGGCCTTGATCGGGAAGGTCGCACCGGTCATGGAGACCATGTTCTCGATCCGCCCCAGGGCATCGCGCGGGGTGTTGGCGTGGATGGTGGTGAGCGAGCCGTCATGGCCGGTGTTCATCGCGGTGAGCATGTCCAGCGCCTCGGCGCCGCGCACCTCGCCGATGACGATGCGGTCCGGGCGCATCCGCAGGCTGTTGCGCACCAGCTCGCGCTGGTTCACCTCGCCGCGCCCCTCGATGTTCGATGGGCGGGTTTCCAGGCGCACCACATGCGGCTGCTGCAATTGCAGTTCGGCGGAGTCCTCGATGGTGACGATCCGCTCGTTGTGCGGGATGAAGCTGGACAGCACGTTGAGCATGGTTGTCTTGCCGGTCCCGGTGCCGCCGGACACCAGCACGTTCAGGCGTCCGCGCACGATGGCCTTGAGCATCAGGGCGATGCCCGGCGTCAGGGTGCCCATCTCGACCAGGCTGTCGCTGCTCAAGAGGTCCACCGCGAAACGGCGGATCGACATGCTCGGCCCGTCGATGGCCAGTGGCGGGATGATCGCGTTGACCCGCGAACCGTCCTTCAGCCGCGCATCCACCAGCGGCGACGATTCGTCGATGCGCCGTCCCAGGCTGGAGACGATGCGGTCGATGATGTTCAGCAGGTGCTGGTCGTCGCGGAAGCGCACGTCGGTCTTCTGCAATTTGCCGAAGCGTTCGACGTACACCGAGGCGTATCCGTTGACCAGGATGTCCGACACGCTGCGGTCGGCCAGCAGCGGCTCCAGCGGCCCGAGGCCGAGCACTTCGTCGGTGATCTGCTTGATGATCAGCTGCCGGCTCGAGGCGCTCACCGGGGCCGAATGATCGTCCAGCAGGCGCTGGCAGATGTCGCGGATCTGCCGCGCCGCGTCGGCCGGCTCCAGGGAATCCAGCAGCGACAGGTCCATGACCTTGAGCAGTTGCTGGTAGATCCGCTCGCGCCACTCCGCCTCCACCGGGCTGAGCTGGGTGCGGGTTTCATAGGTTTCGGTCGGGGCGCACTGCTCCCAGGCCAGACCTTCCTCGAACGTGGCGGCCTTGCCATCCGCCTCGTCCCCTCTGCTTCCACTCTTGGCCGGCTGCTGGCGCAATCGGCTGCGAAAATCACTGAACATGGCTCACTCCCCGAAAAAGCGGCTGAACGCACGCTTGAATAGGCTCTGCCCCGCATCGGCCTGATGCCCGGCCAGCTCCTTGCTCAATTCGCGCAATGCCTGGGTGATCGGTGCCCGCGGCGCATGGATATCCAGCGGCACCCCGGCGTTCTGGCTTTCGCTGACCACGGCGAAGTCGTTCGGCAGCTTCTGCAATTCGGTGCAACGCAGAGCTTCGCCGATGTCCCGCAGGCTGATCGGCGAGCCCTTGTCGTAACGGTTCACCACCACTTGCAGGCGGCCGCCCTGGACGCCCAGCTCGTCGCGCAGGATGCGCACCAGCCGGCCGGCATCCTTGAGATGGCTGATGCTCTGCTGGACCAGGACGTAGATCCGGTCGGCCTGTTCCAGCACCGTCCCGGTCAGGTGATCGATCTGCCGCGGCAGGTCCACCACGGTCCACTCGTAGTTGTCCTTGGCCAGCCGCAACAGGGCTTCGAGCTGCTCGGCCTGCACGTCCTGCGGCAGGCACAGTTCGTCCAGGCGACCGCCGAGGATGTGCAACGTCGGGCTGAAATGGCTGCAGAAACCCCGCAGCGCCACCCCGTCCATGTCGTCGATCTGCTGCAGCACCTCCACGTGGCTGTGGTTCGGATGCACGTCCAGGTAATGCGAGACGCTGCCGAATTGCAGGTCCAGATCGAGGAGCAGCGTGCTGCCGACCTTGGCACTCAGTTGCTGGGCCAGGTTGCAGGCCAGCAGAGTGGCGCCGGAGCCGCCCTTGGCATTCATCACCGCCACCAGTTGCCCGGTCGCACCACCGCCCGAGCGGCTTTCCGACACCATGCGGCCGAGGGCCTTCAGCAACTCCTCGGCAGCCACCGGCTCGGGCAGGAAATCGCGCGCACCGGCCTGCATCGCCAGGCGCATCCCCTCGCGCTCGTCCAGGGGACCGCAGACCAGCAGCGGCGGCCGTTCGTGGGCGGGGCGCTGCAACAGTGCATCCAGTTCCTCGCGCCACAGGTGGCTGACCCGCAGTAGCAGCAGGTCGGGCATCTGCTCCAGCCCATAGAGCGGGTCGGTATGGCCGTTGGTGACCAGACGGGTGTTCACCCGCAGACTGGGGATACGCTGGCTGAGCCCCTGCAAATGGCGCAGGGCGCCGGCGTCGCGGCTGCTGATCAACAGGCTCAGGCCCTGCTTGCGGGCAGCGGTGGCAATGGATGCCTCTCTCGACTTCAACATGGCGTGACCCCTACGGAAGGATCGACATTCGATGGTTGATCGTATGGCTGCGCGCCATCGGCATGGCCGCCCAGGCTTTCGCGGGGCACGATCGATTGGAATACGGGCAGGGTCAGGACCCCGGTGAACCCCGGAACCAGGAAGTTGAAGGTGAAGTTCTCGATCCGCAGGCGCACATAGCGGATGTTCTGGAACCCACCGGAAGCCGAGGCCGGGCTGCCCACCGGGTTGCCGGACTCGTCCAGGTAGCTGAGGTTCAGGTCGGCGGTGTCCAGGTTGCCGACCAGCACGCTCTGCCCGGCATCGTCGGCCGAGTTGAAGATCGCCCGGCGCAGGATCACCGGGTCCTGGATGTCGCACACCGCCGCCAGCCGCGCGCCGCGCCGGGCGGCCTCGCTGAGGGTATTGACGGTGAAGTACAGCCGGCCGAACTCCAATACTCCGAACAGCAAGGTGAACAGGAGCAGGCCGATGATGGCGAACTCCACCACATAGACGCCACGCATGCCCCGGGGATTCATCACAGCGCCCTCATGACGGTGGTGGCGATCAGCGGGATGTTCAGGGTAATCGCATCACCGACGAACGCCGGGATGCTGTTGCCGATCACCGGCTGGAACACGTAGCTGATGCTGACCTGCACATGGGTGGTCCCCACGGCGCCGACCTGTACGTTCGTGACGCTCAGGCCCGGCACTACCTCGTTACCCGGTTGCGCCACCGGCACCCCGTAGACGGCGATATTGCGCGTCTCGGTCTGCAAGGCTGGTGTGATCGCCACCTGCCCGAGGGTGCCGTTCCAGGCCTTGCCGGCGAGGTAGCGCACCGCGTCGCGGTTGGATTGCAGCAAGGTGTTGTAGTGGTAAAGCATGCGGCCGAACTCAGCCACGGCGAACAACAGGAGCAGCAGCAAGGGCAAGGCGACGGCGAACTCCACCATGGCCACCCCCTGCTGGTCCTTGCGCCGCCTGAATGCAACAGTGGCCATCGCACACCTCCTAGGAGTCGGTGCTGGGGGTCGAGGGGGTGATGTAAGTCTTGTAGAGCTGGATGATCACCGGGCCGACGTCGTTGGCCGGTGTCGGCCCCGCCACCCCGTCGCCCTCGCACTCCTTGATGAACTGGCCGAACACCTGTGCCTCGGAGCCCTGCTGGCGGACGGTCTGCAACAGGAAGAAGCAGCCGAAGTCCAGCACCGGCACGTCCACCTGCCCGCCCGACTCGCCAGTGCAGTTGCCGATCACGATGTTCAGCATGCGGCGCTCGTGGGCGCCCTGGCAGGTGCCGGACGCCGCGCAGGCGGCGCTGTCGGCAAGCCAGTCGTTGAGATCGTAGAGCGGCGCTCCGCCGGCGCTGAGGTCGCCGCCGTTGGAAACCACCGGTTGGCCCTGGTACTCCACCTGCGAGGTCGTGCCGTTGTATGTCATGCGCGGCTGGCTGAACTGGGTGACCCAATCAGGCGGGTAATCGGTGGGGTTCATGCCAGGGCCGGTGTATTCCCCGAAACGGGTATTCAGCCCCTGAGCCACCGGCCCCACGGTATTGCCGGGCTCGGTTCCCACTTCGTCGCCGACCACGTTGCATTTCTCGATGCCGCCAGCCAGCGCGGTACGCAGGTCGTTGGCACCGGTAGCGCCATCCAGGCGCAGCAGTTGGAAGTTGCCGGGCCCGATGACGGAAGCGTTGCCCGCCGCGCTCTTGAGCACCTCCAGGTCACCGAAGCCGTAACCCCAGTAGGAGGTGCCGCCGTTTTCCGCCGGGTCGTCGTTAGGGTTGCCGCAGACCATGATCGGCTCGATCTTGCAGGGCGCCGCCGACGGGCTCGGCCCCGCCGTCGCGATGGCCGCCACGGCCTTGTCGCCCAACTGGCCGCCGCCGAACACCTGGGCGAAGTTCCAGAAGAAGCCGGCCAGCGGGTAATCCGGCACCGACACCCGCACGTAGCGCGAGTCTGCCGGCCCCGGATAGGAGAACGGGCCATACACGCTGGCGGCGAACTCCACCACCGCCATGTTCCCGGCCCCACCGGCGGCGGCCAGCGCCTGGGCCAGCTCGCCATTGCCGTTGGCGTCGGCATTCAGCGTCAGGGTGGCCAGGGCGGCGTCCCGCGACAGGCTCGATGCGTTGCCCGACCCCGCCAACTGCTGCAGGGTCTTGGCCCCGCTGAGCGCGGCAGCGTCCACCGCATTCTGCAGGCGGGTCTTGTTCAGCAGCATGTGCCCGCCATCCAGCGCCAGTGCCGACATCAGCAGGATCGACGCCAGCGCGATGACGATCAGCACCATCACCGCACCCCGCTGGCGCCGTGGCGCCGGGCCGAAGGGTCGCTGCATCCGGGTGCTCATGGCCGCGCCCTCAATCGCCGATGTTGATCTGGATCGGCTGGCCGACCTGCGCGGCGTTGCCGGTCACACCGCGATAGCCGTCCATCACCTTCTCGGTGAGCGGACCGTCGGTGCCGGTAGGCGCTACCTCGGTGCCGGGGCTGGCCGCCACATCCTTGTTGGCGATCTGCTGGTAATGGGTCTGGTAGACGCTGTAGCCCAGCGTGCCCACCCGGGCCTCGTCGTAGGTCATGCAGCCGGCCAGGCCGAGCAGCAGGAAGAGAGGAATCAAGGCTTTCATCGCACATACCTCACTGGGGATGACCGGACGGCGTACCGCCCTTGTGCTGCCGTTCAAGTCCCGCACCCTTCCGGGAGAGTGTCCTTGCCAGAGATCGCCACCGGGGCGTGTGCCGACCCCTCGCGCCTTCCACCTTTGCCCCGGAAGGGAGCGGGAAACCCATTGCCACGCCTAGTCGAGGTCGTGACCGAAATTGCCGCCGGAGACGCCCAGGCTCACCGGCACCTGGCGTGCCGGGCCTTCGCCCTTGGTCTTGCCGAGCAGGTAGAAATCCATGTCGCCCGGCTCCACGATCTTCTCGGTGGGCAGGCGCACCGTCCTGGCATCGATGGGCTTGGCCAGATGCGGCGTCACCAGGATTACCAGCTCGGTCTCGCCGTTGATGAACTCCTGGCTGCGGAACAGATGGCCGAGCACCGGCACGTCGCCCAGGCCGGGGAAGCGGCTCACGAAGTCGCGGGTGTTCTCGCTGATCAGGCCGGCGATGGCGATGGTCTGGCCGTTGCTCAGCTCCACGGTGGACTGCGCGCTGCGCTTGGTCAGCGCCGGCACCAGCAGGGAGGCCTCGACCGCATCGCCGGTGCTCACCACCAGGCTGTTGGCCGACACCAGTTCGCTGACCGACACGTTCAGATTGAGGTTGATGCGGTCCTGGTCGAGCACCACCGGGAGGAATTTCACCCCGACGCCGAACTCCTTGAACTCGATGGTGATGCCATCGTCGTCCGAGACCGGGATCGGGAACTCGCCGCCGGAGATGAACTCGGCCTGCTGCCCGGTCAGGGTGGTCAGGGTCGGCTCCGCCAGGACCTTGGCCGAGCCGTTTTCCTTGGCCGCTTCGAGCACCGCGTCGAACAGGAAGCTGCCCGAGGAAAAGCGCGCCAGGAAGCCCTTGTCGCTGCTCAGCAACGTCTCGGCCAGGGACGCGCTGTCATTGAAACCGCCCAGGTCCCAGTTACCCGACTTGCCGATGGCGAGGAAGCGCACGCCGAGCCGCTTGACCAGGCTGCGCTGCATCTCCGCCACCTTCACTTCCAGCATCACCTGCTGGCTGCCGCCGATGGTCAGCAGGTTGACCACGTCCAGCGACTGGGTCGGCACGGCTTCGGCGGCCTCCCCCTTGCCCTGCACGATGCTCTGGCTCTGGGCGGCGTAGGTCTTGGCCAGCTTCACCGCCGAATCCATCGCCGCCGCACTGCTCACCTGACCACGCAGGACCAGCGCGCCCTGGGCGCTGTAGACGGAGATGTTCTCGTCGGGCATCAGTTCGTGCAGCTTGGTCTTCAGGCTTCCCAGGTCATGCACCACCTCCAGGTCCAGGCTGTCGATCAGCCGGTTGTTGCCATCCCAGAGCAGCACGTTGGTGCTGCCCAGGGAACGGCCGAGCAGATAGAGCTGGGTCGGGCTGGTGATCAGGATGTCGGCGATCTCCGGGTTGCCGACCGAGATCTTCTTCACCGGTGCCCGAGTGGTCAGCACCCGCGACTTGTAGATCGGCACCTGGATGTTGCTCACGTTGGCCGCCGGCATCGCATTGACCGCGGGCATCGGCTGGGCTGCCTGCACCGAGGCGACCAGCAGCAGGCCGGCAGCCATCGCAGACAGCGCGCACGACCAAAGTTTGCGGATGATGTCCATGTCCTGTTCCTCTTTATATTGAGGCGGGTTGTTCGAAGCCGGCAGGCACCGGCACTGCTCTTACAACTGGGCCTTGGCCGTTTCCACGGCGGTACCACGGATGACGGTGATGCCACCGGGGCCACTGCTGCGGCGCACGGCCGGCTTGGGCGCAACGATCGGGGCCGGGGCTGGCGGTGCGGCCATCGCCACCGGCTCCACGGGCAAGGGCTTCTTCTGATTGTCCAGGGGGTTGCGCAGGGCCAGTTGCAACTGGCCCTCGGTCTTCGCCTTGACCAGCTTTTCCGCCTCTTCGGGGGTCATCTCCAGGGTCACCGCGCGCACCACCACCGGCTGGGTCTTGTCGGTGCTGGCGGTCTGGTCCACGGCCAGTACGCGCAGGTCTTCGAGGATGGTTTCGGACTTGGCGGTGTTGCCGGCGCCGTCGGTCTTCTTGGTCGCCAACACATCGACGCGGTTGCCCGGCAGCAGGAAGCCGCCGACCCCGACCACGTCGTCCACCCGCACCGTCACCGCGCGCTTGTCCTTCTCGATCAGCGAGGCCAGGGTGCTGCCGCCAAGGTGCTCGGCCAGCCGCGCGGCACGCAGGATGTCGCCGCGCAGCATGCCGAAGGTGGCGATCTTGCCGACGGTCTTGTCCACGCTGTCGAAGGCATCGTCCGGCACCGTGCCCTTGGGCATCCGCACCAGGCTCACATGCTGGGCCTCGACCATTTGCCCGAAAGGGATTTCCACCGTCGCCACCACGACGCTCTGCAGGTTGTCGTCCGGCCCGGCAGCGAGTCGGGCACTCAGCCAGTTGTTGGCCATCCAGGCCGCGCCCAGCCCGAGGGCCAGCGAGAGTCCGATCAACATCAGCGTGCGCGCGTTCATCACGGTGTCTCCCAGTTCAATTGGCGTTCAGGCTGACGAAGTAATTGCGCCAGGCCCAGGCCAGGGTTTTCGGTGAAGGGCCTTCGGCGTCGTCCAGCCCCAGGTAGCGCTGGCGGTCCATGGCCATGCCCAGCAGGTCGCGCGGATGACAGGGCGCCAGAGGCCGCTGTTCTCCGTGGTGAAGGCGCTCGATGGCGTACTCGACCAGGGCGGGGTCGAAGGGAATGCCCAGCTTTTCGCACTCCTGCTGCCAGATGCGCTGGTACTCGTCCGGGCGCAGGTAGCCGAAGTGCAGCTTGTACCCAATGCGCCGGAGGAAGGCCTCGTCGGCCAGCTCCAGCGGATTCAGGTTGGTGGAGAACACCAGGATCAGGTCGAACGGCAGCTCGCAGTGCCGCCCACCGCCCAGGTTGAGGTAGTCCTTCTTCTCTTCCATGGGCACGATCCAGCGGTTGAACAGGTCAACCGGCGCCACCCGCTGCCGCCCCAGGTCATCGATGATGAAGATGCCGTTGCTCGCCTTCAGTTGCAGCGGCGCCTGGTACTGGCGGGCGTAGGGATCGAATCGGATGTCCAGCATGTCCAGGGTCAGCTCGCCGCCGGTGATGACGATGGGCCGCCGGCAGCACACCAGGCGCCGGTCGATGCCTTCGTCCAGGCGCAGGCTGCGCGGCTCGCCGGACGGCAGCGGCTTGTGCACCTGGGGGTCGAAAATCTCGATCACCGCCTCGTTGATGGCGATGGCGTGGGGAATCCATACCGCCTCGTGGAACAGCTTGATCAGGCGCTGACTGATGTAGGTCTTGCCGGTCCCGGCGGGGCCGTAGATCATCATCGCCCGTCCGGAATTCATCGCCGGACCGAGTTCGTCCAGCAGTTCCTCGCGCAGCACCACGCCGTCGAACGCATCGCGCATGGCCTGGGCATCCACCCGGCTTTGATGCACGCTCTGGGCGCTCAGCAGCTCCCGGTAGCGTTCCACCGGGAACGGCGCCGGGCCGATATAGCCGCTGCGCAGCAAGGCATCCTTGGCGGCGCTGCGGCCACGGTCGGTCAGGCCATAGCGCAGGCCCTGCCCGCCGCTCTGGCCAAGCACCTCGATGCGGCCATCCTTACGCAGGAAGGCCAGCAGCTCGTCCAGCACCGAACCGGTCAGCGCCAGGCGCTCCACCAGCCGCTGCATGTCCAGCACGCCGGCGTCGTGCAGGTGCTTGCAGATCAGATCGCCAAGCAGGTTGTCGGCCAGGCCGGTCTCGGCGACTGTCCTTGGTTGGGGGGCCAGACGTGCGATGCCGGTGCCACCTGCTGCCGGGCTCGCCTGTCGAACGCTTGCAATCTGCATGTCGGCCTCCCGCTCAGCTGAAATTCATCCAGTACACGCTGCCCAGGGTGCCGAGCAGAACCGCGACGGAATAAGGGAAAGGTTTGCCGGCCACCTCGTGGCTGGCCGGCGCCAGGTAGGCCCTGGCCTTGAACATCAGCCCGTAGCGCGCCAGGGTCAGCGGCAACTGACCGCGGAACAGCACGATCAAGAAGCCGCAAACCCCGCCGGCGATCAGGCTGAACGCCGCTGCCCAGAGCGCGTCCCAGGGGCTGAGGAACGCGCCCGCCATGGCCATCAGCTTCACATCGCCGGCGGCCATGCCGCCCAGGGCATACAACGGCAGGAAAACGGCAAAGCCCACTGCCATGCCCTGGAAGGCGTTGCCCAGCCCCGACCACCCCGCCACATAGGCCTGGCTGACGAAGCCAAGGGCCAGGCCCAACAGGATCAGCAGGTTGGGGATGCGGTGGCGGAGGAGATCAAAGACCACTGCGATACCCAGTAGCCCGAAGAGCGGGATCGCGGTGATCAGCAGCTCGGTGGTCATGACAGAGCCCTACCTGGGTCAGCAAGCGACGTTGCCGTTGACTGCCTGGCACAGAGCGTTGATGGTCGCACCAACTTCTGTCCCCAACGCTATGAATGCAGCGGCCACCGCCACCGTGATCAACCCCCCCGCCACCGCGTACTCGACAATGGTCAGGCCGTCTTCGTCTTTGATGAACTTCAGTACTGAAGTCTTCACTGCTTGAAAGATCATTTCGCTCACCTCGTTCGCTTGGTTTTATCGACCCGGCGACGCATTACCGCCCCGCCTGATCTCTACGCTAGTTATCCAATCGAAAGAGGGGTTAGGAACTTTTTGCAGAACTCAGGGACTTTTTTGCGGGCGCGTAGAGTCGCGCAAAATGACAGCCGCTCAAGCGGATACGAGCGCAGAAAACCATTCGCCGGAAAATTGACGAGCATTAGAGAGACAACTTTCCTGCGTACCGAAGAGAGGCTTTTCCATTCAATGTTTATTCTCAACATCAAATGAAATAGAAATTCTCACGGGCTCATGGAACTTTTTTCGTCAACAGGAATCACGACCGGACCCCTACAAACCTTGCGGGCTCTGCTTAATCCACAATGATCTAATGCTTATGAACATCGGTTCTTTGTATCGATGTCACTTTGCCTTCTATGTAAGTAATTCCTAACAGTCGAAATCGGACCTGTTACAGCCATGAACTCCCGTACGGCAGTACCACAATTGCTGTGGTTCGACCTGACTCATGACCGTTCGGCGCAGGATTTCATTCCACTGTTTGCCGATGTCTGCCAGATCGATCTGGCTCGCGACCTGAGCGTGGCCGGTATCGATACCCGCCGGCGCCCCGACATGATCTGCATGCACTACGACCGCCCCGATTCGCTGGGGCTCGGTCTGCTGCTGGAGCTCAAGAACGCCATCCCCTCCATCCCGATCACCATGCTGACCCAGCAGCACTCGGAAGAACTCGCGGTCTGGGCGTTCCGCTCGGGTACCTGGGACTATCTGGTACTGCCGCTGACCGACCCGGAATGCGCCCGCTACCTCAGCGCACTCCAGGAACTGTGCAAATTGCGCCGGGAACCCAGGGAGGACAGGAAGAACCACCTGCCCCGCACTCACCACCTGCCGGAAAGCGTCCGCCTCACGCCGGACTTCCACAAACAGCAGTCCCTGCAGAAAGCCGTCCGCTACATCGAGCAGCACTACACCGAGCAGATTGACGGCAAGACGATGGCCCAGCTCTGCGGCATGACGCCGTTCCGCTTCAGCCGGCTGTTCAAGCAGACCCATGGCATCGGCTTCGTCGAATTCGTCCTGCAGAAGCGCATGGAGCGCGCCAAGGACCTGCTCTGCAACAGCCAGATGCCGGTCACCAGCATCGCCTATACGGTCGGTTTCAAGGACCCGTCCTACTTCGCCCGCGCCTTCAAGCAGTATTTCGAGTGCAGTCCCAGCGACTTTCGCCGCGATGGCCCACCGAAGCGGCAGGTGGCCCAGGCCAATACACTCCAGGCCGCCCAGAAGAGCCATGACCTACGTGACGCCGTGCCAGGATTTTGATCGCCTGCGCGCTCCACTCAAATTGGTCTCTCGGCTTTAGAACCGGCTCACAAATGCCAAGCCTTGTCACATTCCGACGCTAGGCAACACCTCGGCAAGCCGGTAGCGTCTGCCGCTCCTGAGTCCTCGGGAGCCCCGGAACCATGTCGCCCAGAAAAGCCGTCCCCCTCGCCCTCATCACCACCAGCGTGTTCAGCACGCCCGTCCCGGACGCCAGCGCCAAGGACATCGACGCCGATCGGATCATGCAAAGCGTCGAACGGGTGCTGGAGGAAAACCGCATCTACGCCACGTGCCTGTCCATGGACAAGAATTCGCTCGACTTCGTCCGCAGCAACTGGCGGCGCATGGTCGGCGAAACACGGGACCTGCTGCGCAAGGCCAACTTCGATACCAGCTTCCTCACCCTCTTCGAACTCAAGGTGCGCGCCGCCAACCTGCTCGACCAGAACCTGTCGCTGCACCAGGCCATGGCGATCTGCCACGCCAACGAGGCGATGATCAGCCGTTTCTACGAATTCGGCTTCAGCAACCTGCGCCAGGAAGTGGAAAAAGCCATGACAGGTGACAACGTGCCGATTCCCAGCACATATAACGAGGCGCGCGCCCCTGCCGCAGCCTATCCTTGAGCGTTCTGTGCTAGCGTGCTGCACGCCCGCATTCGCGTCCCGCAGCGGCACACCGAATCGATGCACAAGCGCAGCCGGACGGTTGCGCTCATTCAAAACCTAATGGAGTAAAAACCCATGGCAATTACCAAAGACCAACTGATCAGCGACATCGCCGAAGCCACCGACGCCCCCAAGGCCAGCGTACGTGCCGTGCTGGAGCAGCTCAGCGAAATCGTCAGCGACGCCCTGGAAAATGGTGACGAGCTGACCCTGCCGGGCATCGGCAAGCTGAAAGTCAGCGAACGCCCGGCCCGCACCGGCCGCAACCCGCAGACCGGCGCCGCCATCGAGATCGCCGCCAAGAAAGTCGTCAAATTCGTCCCGGCCAAGGCCCTGACCGACGCCATCAACTAAGCGCCAACGCGCTCCGGGGGCGAGTCGCTCGCCCCCACCGACGCAGGGCGAATAAATTCGCCTCTACACCGGGGCTCTCGTAGGAGCCAGCTCTGCTGGCGAAAAGCGTCGCGAGCAAGCGCGCTGCTATAACGCCTTAGGACCTGCGTCGCTTTCCAGACAAGCCTGCATCGCCGCCCTGGCCATTTCGATCAGGTAACCGCAGGCATAGCCCAGTTGTTCGCTGCCCGTGCTGGTGGCCTGCACCGCCAGCTCTTCGGCGGCATCCAGCAGCAGGCAAGCGCACTCCAGGGCCGCATGGGCCGGCACGTCGGGCTGGACATTGAACAGGTGGTGAGCGCCGTCGTTACAGCGGTGAAACGCGACGGGCTGGGTGTGAACGCATTCAGAACGCATGGTGAAGCTCCTTCGTCAGATGAGAGAGCTGCCACCCTTCACGGCCAAATGAAATGGGAGGCAACTGTGCGCAGGTTGGCCGACCGGGGACAAAGGAACCCGGCACACCCGAAGGTGTCCCGCGCACAGCTGCCATGACACGACATTGCGGACACAAAAAAAGCGCCTGCAATGAAGTTGGGGCGCTGTGCGCCTTCGTCTATCCGACCGGCCAAGGTCAAGTCGCGGATTACCGCGACGGCGGCACTATAGGCGCTTCGCGGAAAGGCTGGCAAGTCGGGAATCGCGACGCAGAGCGTCGCAGGCTGCATTCCCACGCAAAGCGTGGGAACGATCGTTCGACACCGGTAGCGCCTCGTAGGGGCCAGCTCTGCTGGCGAAGCGCTGGCAGGGCCCACTCACAAGCAAAGGCCAAACCTGTAGGGGCTCCGCCCTTGGCACCTCGCTACAAGCGTTCACATTCCTTGAGTTTTTCCAGGAAGGCTTCTTCATCCATCACCTTCACCCCCAGCTCGCTGGCCTTGGCCAGCTTGGAGCCGGCGCCGGGGCCGGCGACGACGCAAGTGGTCTTGGCCGAGACCGAACCGGCGACCTTGGCGCCCAACGACTCCAGCTTTTCCTTGGCAACGTCACGGCTCATGGCTTCCAGGGTGCCGGTGAGTACCCAGGTCTGGCCGGCCAGCGGCAGGCCTTCGACGGCTTTCTTCTCGCTTTCCCAGTGCATGCCGAATTCGCGCAACTGTGCCTCGATGGCGCGGGCACGCTCGGCGTTCGCGCCGTCGCCGAAGAAGGCGCGCACCGATTGCTTGGCCTTTTCGTTGAGCCCTTTCATGGCGCTGAGATCGAGCCAATCCGCCTGGATGATCTGTTCCACACCGCCGAACCGTTCGGCCAGGTTCTTCGCCCCGGTGGCCGCCACGTAGGGAATGTTCAGCTTGTCGAGGAAGTCCGCCAGGGTGACGCAGGCGGCGTACTCCGGGCTGAGATCGCCCTCTTCCTGCAACGCCACGCCGTACTCTTCGTCCAGCAGCGCGCGGATGACCTGCTGGTTGTGTTCATCCTCGAAGAAGCTATGGATCTCATGGGCCACTTCCAGCCCGACGTCCGGCAGGTAGGTTAGCACCTCCGGCAGCGCCTTCTGGATCCGCGCCAGCGAGCCCAGGGAGCGCGCCAGCAGCTTGGCGGTTTCTTCGCCGACGTCGGGGATGCCGAGGGCGTAGATGAAACGGGCAAGGGTTGGCTTGCGGCTGCCCTGAATGGCGGTGAGCAGGTTCCTGGTGGATAGATCGGCGAACCCCTCCAGCTCGAAGACCTGTTCATAGGTCAGCCTGTAGAGGTCCGCCGGCGAACCGACCAGCCCCTTGTCGACCAGTTGCTCGACGATCTTGTCGCCGAGGCCGTCGATGTCCATGGCGCGGCGCGAGACGAAATGGATGATCGCCTGCTTGAGCTGCGCCTGGCAGGACAACCGTCCGACGCAGCGGTAGATCGAGCCTTCGCTGACCGACTCCTTGCCCTTGCTGCGCTTGATCAGTTGGGTGCGCTCCACCGCCGAGCCGCAGACCGGGCAGTGTTCCGGCACATGCACAGCCTTGGCATCCGCAGGACGGCGCTCGACGATGACACCGAGAATCTGCGGAATCACGTCGCCGGCGCGGCGGACGATCACGGTGTCGCCGATCATCACGCCCAGGCGGGCGACTTCGTCCATGTTGTGCAGGGTCGCGTTGGAAACGGTCACGCCAGCCACCTGGACCGGCTTCAAGCGCGCCACGGGCGTGATGGCGCCGGTCCGGCCGACCTGAAACTCGACGCCGAGCAGTTCGGTGATCTCTTCCCGTGCCGGGAACTTGTGAGCCAGCGCCCAGCGCGGTTCGCGGGCACGGAAGCCGAGTTCGCGCTGCTGGCCGATATCGTTGACTTTGAACACCACGCCATCGATCTCATAGGCGAGCGCATCGCGCTTCTCGCCGATGGCGCGGTAATAGGCCAGGCATTCTTCGGCCCCCTTGGCCAGCTTGAGTTCGCGACTGATCGGCAGGCCCCACTCACGCAGGGCCTGCAACAGTTGGAAGTGGGTCTTCGGCAACTCGCCGTCGCTGCGACCCACGCCATAGGCACACAGCTCCAGCGGGCGGCTGGCGGTGATGCGCGGGTCCAGTTGGCGCAGGCTGCCCGCCGCCGCGTTGCGCGGGTTGGCGAAGGTCTTGCCGCCGGTTTCCAGCGCCTTGGCGTTGAGCGCTTCGAAGCCGGCCTTGGACATGTACACCTCGCCGCGCACCTCCAGGACCTTCGGCCAGCCGCTGCCGTGCAGCTTGAGCGGGATGTTACGCACGGTGCGCACGTTGGCGGTGATGTCCTCGCCAGTGGTGCCATCGCCACGGGTGGCGCCGCGTACCAGATGACCATTCTCGTAGAGCAGGCTGACCGCCAGGCCGTCCAGCTTCGGTTCGCAGCTGTATTCCACCTGGGC
The DNA here is from genome assembly GCF_002091635.1 of Pseudomonas indica NBRC 103045. Classification (GTDB taxonomy): domain Bacteria; phylum Pseudomonadota; class Gammaproteobacteria; order Pseudomonadales; family Pseudomonadaceae; genus Pseudomonas_M; species Pseudomonas_M indica. The sequence goes on from NZ_BDAC01000002.1 coordinate 411,373, forward strand.
GCCGTCGCCGAACAGGTCACCGGACGGCAGGTCGAGCCCCTCGCGCACGCGGCGGTCGAACTCGATCAGGTCCTGCTCTTCGAAGGCGTTGCCGAGGCTGAGCATCGGCACTTCGTGACGGACCTGGCCGAACGCGGACAAGGCCTCGCCGCCCACGCGCTGGGTGGGCGATTCCGGGGTGACGAGTTCGGGATGTTCGCTTTCCAGCGCCTTCAGTTCGTTGAACAGGCGGTCGTACTCGGCGTCGGGAACGCTCGGTTCGTCGAGTACGTAGTAGCGGTAGTTGTGTTGCTCGATTTCGCTGCGCAGGGCGGCGATGCGTTCGGCAGCGGTCTGGGCGTCGGTCATCTGGGAGCCTCAAGCCGCAAGCGACAAGCTGCAAGCTCCGGGCTTACTGCTTGGGGCTTGCGGACTGGCTCGCGACCTCTTTTCCTAGCGCTTGGTGGTCAACTGCCGACGCTCGAATTCGACGATGCGCTGGCGGTAGTGTTCGATGGTTTGCGCAGTCATCACGCTGCGCTGGTCATCCTTCAGCTCGCCGTTCAGCTCGTGGGAGAGCTTGCGGGCGGCGGCGACCATCACGTCGAACGCCTGCTTGGGATGGCGCGGGCCCGGCAGACCGAGGAAGAAGCTGACCGCGCGGGTGCTGAAATGATCGATATCGTCCAGGTCGAAGGTGCCCGGCTTGACGCCGTTGGCCATGGAGAACAGCACTTCGCCGTTACCGGCCATGCTTTCGTGGCGATGGAAAATGTCCATCTCGCCGAAACGCAGCCCGCTTTCCAGGATGTTCTGCAACAGTGCCGGCCCCTTGAAGCCACCCTCTTCCCGGGCGACGACGTTGATCACCAGCACTTCTTCCACCGGCGGCAGTTCCTTCGGCTCTTCCTTGGCCGCAGCCTTGCGCGGAGCCGGCTTGCCTTCGTCGACGGGGTTGAGCAGGGTCGGTACCGGCTCGTCGAGGTTCAGGTCGCCCTGGCGCGGCTCGCTTCCACGACGCTTGTTGAGTTCGCGGGCGCTCATGGCGGGCAGGTCTTCCTCGTCCAGCGACGGCTCCTGGTGACGCTCCACCACCCGCGCCGGGCCCAGCAGTTCGGCAGTGCCTTCATCGTCGGGCATGTTGGCGAAACTGCGATCGAGTTTGAATTTCAGCTTGCCTTTGCTGCCGCGCATCCGGCGCCAGCCATCGAAGAGAATGCCGGCAATGACAATGATGCCGATGACGATCAGCCACTCGCGCAGACCGATATCCATGTATTTCTGTGACCCCTGACGAAAAAAATGATGATGCTACGGGACATCCTGTCTCTTTGTTCAGCACACTCACGTGGCGCCAACTCCCTGTTCTGACTGACATTGTCCACGTGCGACAAAAGTGGGCACTAAGCTAGCACGACGAAAGGCAACTTTACACCGTTCGTCGCATCATGCTTCGGCCAGCGCGACCGCCTCCTCCACATCCACTGCGACCAACCTGGAACAGCCGGGTTCATGCATGGTGACCCCCATCAGCTGATCGGCCATTTCCATGGCGATCTTGTTGTGGGTGATGTAGATGAACTGCACCTTTTCCGACATTTCCTTGACCAATCGCGCATAACGACCGACGTTGGCGTCGTCCAGCGGCGCATCGACCTCGTCGAGCATGCAGAACGGCGCCGGGTTGAGCTGGAAGATGGCAAAAACCAGGGCCAGTGCGGTCAGCGCCTTTTCTCCGCCGGACAGCAGGTGGATCGTGCTGTTCTTCTTGCCCGGCGGGCGCGCCATGATCGCCACCCCGGTATCGAGTAGATCTTCCCCGGTAAGTTCCAGGTAAGCGTGCCCGCCGCCGAAAACCTTGGGAAACAATGCCTGAAGGCCAGCATTGATCTGGTCGAAGGTTTCCTTGAAGCGGTTGCGCGTCTCCCGGTCGATCTTGCGGATGACGTTCTCCAGGGTTTCCAGCGCTTCCACCAGGTCGTCGTTCTGCGCGTCGAGGTAGCGTTTACGCTCGGATTGCTGCTGGTATTCGTCGATCGCCGCCAGGTTGATCGGGCCGAGACGCTGGATGCGCGCAGCCAGCCGTTCCAGTTCTTCCTCCCAAGCTTTCTCGCTGGCTTCTGCCGGCAGCGTGGCCAGCACGCCATGCAGGTCGTAGCCATCCTCGTGGAGCTGATCCTGCAACGCCTTGCGGCGAACGGTCAGCGCCTGCCAGTCCATGCGCTGCTGCTCCAGTTGGCCGCGCAGCAGTTGCGACTGCTGTTCGGCCTGGGTACGGCGCTTTTCGGCATCGCGCAACTCGCGGTCGGCATCTTCCAGCGCCAGCCGCGCCAGCTTGAGTTCTTCCTCGACACCCATGCGCCGCTCGAGCAATTCCTCCAGCTTGATGCGCAGTTCTTCCAACGGCGCGGCGCCCTCTTCCAGGTTCAGCGTCAGTTGCTCGCGGCGCTCCACGGCCCGTTCGAACTGCAGTTCCAGGCGCTCCAGGGACTGCCGGAGGGAATCGTGCTGGGCGCGCAGCGAGCCGATACGGACCGCCAATTGATGGGCGTGGTCCTTGTGCTGGCGCGACTCCTGGCGCACCCGGTCGAGACGCTCGCGGAGCCCGTCGCGGCTGGCCAGCAGTTGCTCGCGCTGCTCGGTATCGACCGCCATGGCATCCAGGGCGTCCTGCAATTGCAGGCGGGCCTCGCCGAGTTGCTCGTGCTCCAAGGCTCGCTGCTCGCCCAGTTCGACCATTTCCTCGTCCAGGCGCCGACGCCGCAGCGCCAGTTGCTCGACCTTGGCCTGCTGGGCGGACAACCGTGCCTTCAGCTCACTCTGTTGGCGTGCAGCTTCCTGCAAACGCCGACGTTGCTGCTCGCGCGCTTCTTCCTGCTGACGCTGGGTTTCGCGCAAACGCTGCAGGCGTTCGTCCAGATCGGCCAGGGCGGCCTCGCGCTCTTCGCGCTCCGCCTGCAAGCGCTCCAGCTCCTGGCCACGGGCCAGCACACCGGATTCCGCTTCGCTGGCACGCCGTACCCGCAGGAAATGCCGGCCGACCCAGTAGCCGTCACGGCTGATCAGACTCTCGCCATCGGCCAGCGACGAACGCCGGGCCAGGGCCTCGTCGAGCGACTCGACGGGACGCACGCTCCCCAGCCAAGGCGCCAGATCGATGGCCGCCTCCACCTTGTCCAACAGGCTGCCGGGAAGCCGGGACCCGCTCCGCGACGGGCTGGCCAGACGCAGTTCGCCCTGTTCGAAGCCGCCCAGGTCGAGGCTGGTGAAATCGTCCAGCAGGACGGCCTGCAGATCGGCGCCGAGCACGGTTTCCACCGCCAGCTCCCAGCCGGGCTCGACACGCAGTCCCTCGGCCAACCGCGGCCGCTGGTGCAGATTCTGTTCGCGCAGCCACTCGCCAACGCCCTTGCCGGGGTCCAGTGCCGCCTGTTGCAGGGCCTCCAGCGAGGCGATACGGCCGTTCAGTCGTTGCAGCTCGCCCTGGGCCTGCTGCTGTGCGCGGGTTGCTTCCTGCAACTCGCCGCGTAGTTGTTCCAGGCGCTCGACCACGGTTTCTTCCGCCGCCTGCAGCTCTTCCAGCAGCAGGTCGCCGGCAGCCATCTGTTCGGACAGTTCGAGGATCGCCGCGTCTTCCGGGTCAGCGGCGAGCAACGCCCGCTCATCGTTCAGGCGGCGCTCGCGCTCGACCAGCCGTTCGAGGCTCTGTTCGAGCTGCAGGATGCGCGCCTGCTGTACCTCGGCGGCACGGCGGGGCTCGGCGCTGCGCTGGTTGAAGCTATCCCATTGCTCCTGCCAGCCGTGCATGGCGGTTTCCGCATCCTCGAGGGTGGCGGCGGACTCTTCGGCAGCGGCGCTGGCCATCTCCTGCTCGGGTTCGAGCATGGCCAGCTCTTCGCCCAGGGTCGCCAGCAAGGTGCGGTCGTGGCCGAGGTGCGACTCGGTTTCCTGCCGCGCCCGCTCCGCCTCGCGCAGGTCGTCCTGCAACTGGCGCAGGCGCTGCTGGCCATGCTGGATGCTCTGCTCGACGCGGGCGATGTCGCCACCCACCGAATAGAAACGGCCCTGGACCTGGTTGAAGCGTTCGGACAGCTCGTGATGGCCATCGCGCAGCCGCTCGATGCTGGCATCGGCGTTGCGCTGCTCGGCCACCAATGCCTCGAACGCGACCTCCTGGTCGCCGATTACCTTCTCGCGCTGCCCGACCTGATCGTTCAGCGCCTGCCAGCGCAAGGCCGCGAGCTGGGCCTTGAGCTGGCGCTCCTCGGCCTTGTATTCCTGGTACTTCTCCGCCGACTGGGCCTGGCGATGCAATCGCTCGAGCTGGCGTTCCAGCTCTTCGCGCAGGTCGCTCAGGCGCGCCAGGTTCTCCTGGGTGCGGCGGATGCGGCTTTCGGTCTCGCGGCGGCGCTCCTTGTACTTGGAGATGCCGGCGGCTTCCTCGATGAAGTTGCGCAGGTCCTCGGGCTTGGCCTCGATCAGCTTGGAGATCATGCCCTGCTCGATGATCGAGTAGCTGCGCGGGCCCAGGCCGGTACCGAGGAAGATGTCGGTGATGTCGCGGCGCCGGCATTTGGTGCCGTTGAGGAAGTAGGTGTTCTGCCCGTCGCGGGTTACCCGGCGGCGGATGGAGATTTCCGCGAAGGCCGCGTATTCGCCGACCAGGCTGTTGTCGGAGTTATCGAAGATCAGCTCAATGCTGGCCTGGGTCACCGGCTTGCGGGTGTTGGAGCCGTTGAAGATGACGTCGGTCATCGACTCGCCGCGCAGGTTCTTCGCCGAGCTTTCGCCCATCACCCAGCGCACGGCGTCGATGATGTTGGATTTACCGCAACCGTTGGGGCCGACCACGGCAGCCATGTTGCTGGGGAAACTGACCGTGGTCGGATCGACGAAGGATTTGAACCCGGCCAGCTTGATGCTCTTGAGGCGCATGCCCGGTCCTCAGCGGTCGGCCAGGGCGGCCAGCACCAGCTCGCAGTTGTGCCTGCCGTATGCGCCGAGCACCTCGCGGATGCGCGCCGGATCACGGGCGATCACCGCCTGCAGCAGTTCGCCGAAGGCATTGAGAAACTGCCCCATCTCCGCCTTGCGTCGCTCCAACGCCAGGTGGTAGTTGCGGCTGATCGCCGGCAGGAGGTTCTCCACCGTTTCCTGCAGGTAGGGGTTGTCGGCGAACGGGAAAGCCGCACGCATGATGTCGAAACTGTGGTCGACGAAGGCATTGATGTCCTGCCGCTCCGCGCTGTCCACCAGGCGCTGCTGGATGGCCAGGAACGGAGCCAGGTCCTCCTCCTTGCGCCACTGCTCGGCCACGGCATGGGCGAGCAGGATGTACAGCTCCATCATCAGGGCGTAGAGGCTCTTGACCTTATGCGGGGTCAGTTCCGCAACCTGGGCGCCTCGGCGCGGCAATATTTCGATCAGGTGCCGCCGCTCGAGGATCAGCAGCGCCTCGCGTACCGAGCCGCGGCTGACATTCAGGGACTGGGTGACTTTCAGCTCCTGGATCCGCTCACGCTCCTTGAGCTCTCCCCGAATGATGCGTTCGGCGAGGTGGTGAGCGATCTGCTCGGCGAGGCTGTCCGGTGCCTTGAACGTCATGGTTTTCCTTCGAATTCATGGAGAACGCGCAAGGCGCGGAGTGTAACACAGGGTGTTACCCGACCAAGGTGGCGGCAGCGCGCGATACCGAGCAAAAGGTGGGGGAATCCGGGCTGGGTTGGCGGACTCGACTGTCCTACAGTCCTACAAAATCATAAGAAAGCCTTGGAGTCGCCCATGTTCGCGCTGCTGCCTTCCGCCTGGATGATCCGCCTGAAGAAGGTGGGCTACTGGATCTGGCTGATCCCCGTATTCGGCATCCCGCTGAGCTATTTCTGGTCCTATGGCAGCGACTCGCCGAACGCCTGGGCCTGGCTGGTCATCGGCGTAGTGTTCGGGATCATTCCGTTGCTGGATTTCGTGGTCGGACGCGACCCGGCCAATCCGGACGAGCAGACCGAAGTGCCCGAACTGGAACGGCAGGGCTACTACCGGCTGCTCAGCCTGGCCACCGTCCCGTTGCTGCTGGGGATGCTCGTCTATGGCGGCTGGGTCATCGCCCACTACGATGTCTGGAACTGGCTGGGCAAGCTGGGCTGGATTCTGTCCGTAGGCACTGTGATGGGCGCCATCGGCATCACCGTTTCCCATGAGCTGATCCACAAGGACCCGGCCCTGGAGCAGAACGCCGGTGGCCTGTTGCTGGCGGCGGTCTGCTACGCCGGCTTCAAGGTGGAGCACGTGCGCGGCCACCACGTGAACGTCTCGACGCCGGAGGATGCGTCCTCCGCCCGCTTTGGCCAGAGCCTGTACGCGTTCCTGCCGCATGCCTACAAGCACAACTTTCTCAATGCCTGGAGGCTGGAGGCCGAACGCCTCAAGCGCAAGGGCCTGCCGGCACTGCACTGGCGCAACGAGCTGATCTGGTGGTACGCGATCAGCCTGGCCTTCCTGATCGGCTTCAGCCTCGCCTTCGGCTGGATCGGTGCAGTCTATTTCCTCGGCCAGTCGGCCATGGCCTTCACCCTGCTGGAGATCGTCAACTACGTCGAGCATTACGGCCTGCACCGCCGCAAGCAGGAGAACGGCCGCTACGAGCGCACCACACCGAAGCACTCCTGGAATAGCAATTTCCTGCTGACCAACCTGTTCCTGTTCCACCTGCAGCGGCACTCCGACCATCACGCCTACGCCAAGCGCCGCTACCAGGTGCTGCGGCACTTCGACGACAGCCCGCAACTACCCAACGGCTATGCCGGCATGATCGTCCTGGCGCTGTTCCCGCCGCTCTGGCGCGCGGTGATGGACCCGAAGGTGCGTGCTTACTACGCAGGCGAGGAGCACCAGTTGACTGCGTCGCAACTGGCCTAGGGCTGCCCATCGGGAATGAATTCGCACACAGCCCCCCTCGCTTTGTAGGAGCGAACTTGCAATTGCAACCGGCATAGAAGCTTCGCCAGCAGAGCTGGCTCCTACGGATGTACGCCAGACGGATACATGCGTAGGGGCGAATTTATTCGCCCGACGTCAACAAACAGGCGAATGAATTCGTCCCTACAGATGGCGGGCCGACACTCCCCTGCGCAACGCCACCTTTTCCAGAACCCCGCCGGACCGGGCATACTTCACCGTCTCGCACTCTTCATCGTCCGGCTTTTCATGCGTATCCACGTCACCTTCATCGACCGCGTCGGCATCACCCAGGAAGTCCTCGCCCTGCTCGGCGGGCGCAATCTCAACCTGGATGCGGTGGAGATGGTGCCGCCGAATGTCTACATCGACGCACCGACGCTCAGCCCCGATGTGCTGGAAGAGCTGCGCGACGCCCTGTTCAAGGTGCGTGGTGTACAGGCAGTCAGCGTGGTGGACATCCTCCCCGGACAACGCCGTCGGTTGCAGTTGGACGCCCTGCTCGCCGCCATGACCGACCCGGTGCTGGCGGTGGACGGCGCCGGCCATATCCTATTGGCCAACCCCGCGCTGATTGCGTTGTGCGGGCGCGAACCGGAGGGCGCTTCGGTCGCCGAGCTGTTCGCCGATCCGGGCCTGCAGGCCGCCCTGCTCGAGCAGGGCTTTCGCCTGCCACTGCGGGAGGTCAATCTTGACGGTCAGGCGTTGCTGCTCGACGCCCAGCCGATCAGCGAAACGGCCGACCAGGGGCCGTCCCGCCTGGCCGGCGGCCTATTGACGCTGTATTCCCCCAGCCGCATCGGCGAACGCCTGGCGGCGCTGCACCATGATCACGCGGAAAGCTTCGATGCCCTGCTCGGCGATTCGCCGCCGATGCGCACCCTCAAGGCCCGCGCCCAGCGGGTTGCCACGCTCGATGCCCCCCTGCTGATCCAGGGCGAAACCGGCACCGGCAAGGAACTGGTGGCTCGCGCCTGCCATGCCGCCAGCACGCGGCGCAACGCGCCCTTCCTCGCCCTGAACTGCGCGGCGCTGCCGGAAAACCTCGCCGAGAGCGAACTGTTCGGCTATGCCCCCGGCGCCTTCACCGGCGCGCGACGCGGCGGCAAGCCGGGCCTGCTGGAACTGGCCAACCAGGGCACGGTGTTCCTCGATGAGATCGGCGAAATGTCGCCGTATCTGCAAGCCAAGCTGCTGCGTTTCCTCAACGATGGCAGCTTCCGCCGGGTCGGCGGTGATCGCGAAGTCAAGGTGGACGTGCGCATCCTCAGCGCTACTCACCGCAACCTAGAGAAGATGGTCAGCGAAGGCAGTTTCCGCGAGGACCTGTTCTACCGGCTCAACGTGCTCAATCTGGAAGTCCCGCCGCTGCGCGAGCGCGGCCAGGACATCCTCCTGCTGGCCCGGCACTTCATGGCCCAGGCCTGTGCGCAAATCCAGCGCCTGCCCTGCCGGCTGGCGCCCGGCACCTACCCGGCCCTGCTCGGCAACCGCTGGCCGGGCAATGTGCGGCAGTTGCAGAACGTGATCTTCCGCGCCGCCGCGATCAACGAAAGCAATCTGGTGGACATCGGTGATCTGGACATCGCCGGAACCGAAGTGGCGCGCCAGACGGACGGCGAAGTGGGGAGCCTGGAAGAAGCCGTCGAAGGCTTCGAGAAAGCCCTGCTGGAGAAGCTGTACGTGAACTATCCGTCCAGCCGCCAACTGGCTGCACGCTTGCAGACATCGCACACTGCCATCGCCCATCGCCTGCGCAAGTACGGGATTCCGGGCAAGACCTGAGGCGACCGCGAGACACGCGCCCTGGACGGACGGGGCAGCCACGCACTTGGCTGCCGAACGCTTGCTTGGTTATGATCCTGCACCGGCTCAGAGCCTGGCTCAGGTTTTGCAGACCGCAAGGCGTCCATCAGAGGCGCCGGAAAAACAGCAGGGATCGTTTTTTACATGAATTACGCCACCACCGACCGGCTCAATGGTATCCCCACTCCGCCGCTTCGCGAGTATTACTCCCGGGTATTGGCGTATATCGCCTCGGCGGCGTGCATCGCGGCCGGCACCTACGTCCAGTACTTCGGCTACGACGTGCTCTGGATGGTGCCCTACGCCCTGCTCTACCCCCACCTCGCCTATCACCTGAGCCGGCGCTTCAAGCGCGACCATCCGCAACAGACCGACCTGAGCCTGCTCGCCATCGACGCCGTGCATGCTGGCATCGGCATGGTCCTGCTGGGTTTCACCGCCGTGCCGAGCCTGATGTTCGTCCTGACCCTGTCCTTCAGCGCCCTGGTGATGGGCGGGCTGCGCCACCTTGGTCTGTCACTGCTGGTCGCCACCAGCAGCATGCTGCTGGCCACCGGGCTGCTCGGCCCCGACGTCAAGGATACGACGCCGACCCTGGTTGCCGTGGTGAGCATCTTCTTCACCACGCTGTACATCTGCATCACCGCTTATTTCGTTCATCAGCAGGGGCTGCGCCTGGCCCAGGTGCGCGCGGAAATCAAGCGCGAGCAGGAAAAAGCCGCGCGGCTGGCGCGCAACCTGGCCAAGTACCTGTCGCCGCAGGTCTGGGAATCGATCTTCAGCGGCAAGAAGCACGTGCGCCTGGAAACCCAGCGCAAGAAGCTCACGGTGTTCTTCTCCGACATCAAGGGGTTCACCGAGCTGTCGGAAGAACTGGAAGCCGAAGCGCTGACCGACCTGCTCAACAACTACCTCAACGAAATGTCGAAGATCGCCCTCAAGTACGGCGGCACCATCGACAAGTTCGTCGGCGACTGCGTGATGGTCTTCTTCGGCGACCCCAATACCCTCGGCGCCAAGCGCGATGCGGTGGCCGCGGTGTCCATGGCGATCGCCATGCGCAAGCACATGAAAGTGCTGCGCCAGCAATGGCGTGCACGCGGCATCACCAAGCCCTTGGAAATCCGCATGGGCCTGAACACCGGTTACTGCACGGTGGGCAACTTCGGCGCCGATACGCGCATGGACTACACCATCATTGGCCGTGAAGTGAACCTTGCCAGCCGGCTGGAAAGCGCCGCCGAGTCGGGGGAAATCCTGATTTCCCACGAAACCTACTCGCTGGTAAAGGACGTGATCATGTGCCGCGATAAGGGACAAATCGCCGTAAAAGGCTTCAGCCGCCCGGTGCAGATCTACCAGGTGGTGGACTTCCGCCGCGACCTGGGCGCCACGTCCAGCTACGTCGAGCACGAACTGCCGGGCTTCTCCATGTACCTGGATACCAACGGCATCCAGAACTTCGACAAGGAGCGGGTCATCCAGGCCTTGCAGCAGGCGGCGGAGAAGCTCAGGGACAAGGTGATCCTGTAGCCGCCCCGCAGTACGACGAAACCGCCCGAGGGCGGTTTTTCATTGAGGTCATTCCTCGACTTTCGGCTTCTTGGGAATGCCCTGCTTGATACGCTGATACACCTCTTCGCGGTGTACCTCGATCTCGGGCGGCGCCTGCACGCCAAAGCGGACTTGCCGGCCATTCACGGCCAATACGCGGACTTCGATACCGTCGGCAATAGTGACGGCCTGGCCAATGAAGCGGGTCAGAATCAGCATGGACATTTCCTTAATCCAGACGAAGGGATGAGTGCCGTATCCGTACCGCTGCTCACCGAATGCCAGGCGACTCTCGAACGGCGGACACGTTACCCAGCCGCCCGCCACCCCGCTGCGACGTGGCTCGCCATTGATCTGGGGGATAGCTCAGAAAAACCGGAATCGGATGAAGGATGTCGCGATAAACGAAGGGGCGCTCCTGCGGACTACACCCCTTCCTTCAGTGACAAGCTTTCGGCCGGCATGCAGACCTCGCCGTCCAGCAATGGCTGTCGAGCCAGGAATTCCAGCGCCGAGCCACGCCACGACTGCTGCGCCGCAATGTCGGCGCAGCGCTGGCGATCCAAGGCCAGCGCCGCGCGACAGGCCCTGCCGAGGTCGTCGCCCATGACACCGGTAACGCCATCCTGCAGGACATCCAGCGGTCCCGGTACGGGAAAGGCCGCCACCGGCGTGCCACAGGCCAGCGCTTCCAGCATCACTAGGCCGTAGGTGTCGGTGCGCGACGGAAACACCAGTACGCTCGCCTCGCGATAGGCATCGGCAAGCGCTTCGCCATGCCGATAGCCGAGGAAGCGCACCTCCGGATAACGGGCCTGTAGCACCTCACGCAACGGACCGTCGCCCACCACGCGCTTCTCGCCCGGCAAGTCCAGGTCGAGAAAGGCTTCGAGGTTCTTTTCCGGTGCGATGCGACCGACGTAGAGGAACACCGGCGGGCCGGCGTCCTGCCGTGACGGCGCCGGACGAAACAGGCGGGTATCCACCCCCTTGCGCCAGAGGGTCAGGCGTTGCAGCCGCCACTGGCCCAGCTCTTCGCGCAGGCGACCGGTGGTCACCAGCACCGCCTCGCTCGGCCGATGGAACAGGCGCAGGAAGGCGTAGCCCCAGGCCAGGGGAATGCGCGGCCAGCGGGTATGCACGTATTCGGGGAAGCGGGTATGCACCGCGCTGGAGAACGCCAACCCGCGCTTCACCAGCCAGCGCCGCGCCGCCCAGCCGAGCGGGCCCTCGGTCGCCAGGTGCACGCAATCCGGACGAAAATCGCGGATCGCCGGGCCGACCCGCCAAAGGTCCCAGACCAAGGGGATTTCCGGATAGGTCGGGCACGGTCGGGACCGGAAATCCTGTGGCGACAGCAGCTTGACCTGATGGCCGAGCCCACGCAGCTCGCCGACCAATGCCTGCAGGCTGGTCACCACACCGTTCACCTGCGGTAGCCAGGCATCGCTGACGATGAGAATCCTCATGCCGCCGGCTCGATGGCTTCGACCTGCGCGTCCAGCAGCTCCAGCCGCGCCTGATCCTCGGCCAGCCGGTAGAGTTCGATGTGGCCGTCCCAGTGCTCGATCAGTGCCGTGCAGGACTCCACCCAGTCGCCGCAATTGAGGTACTCCACCTCCCCCACCCGGCGAATCTCGGCGTGGTGGATGTGCCCGCAGACCACCCCTTCCAGACCGCGCTTGACGCATTCGTGGGCGATGGCTTCCTCGAAGTCGCTGATGAAGTTCACTGCCGTCTTGACCTTGTGCTTGAGGTAGGCCGACAGCGACCAGTAGCCGTAGCCCCAGCGCTCGCGCCAGTGGTTGAGCCAGCGGTTGAGGGTCAGGGTGAACTCGTAGGCCGAATCGCCGAGGAAGGCCAGCCAGCGGTGGTAGCGGGTGATGACATCGAACTGATCGCCATGGATGACCAGCAGCCGGCGGCCGTCGGCAGTGACGTGCTCGGCCTCGTCCACCAATTGGATGTTGCCGAGCATCAGGCTGGAATAGCGGCGCAGGAATTCGTCGTGGTTGCCGGTGACGTAGATCACCTCGGTACCGCGCTTGCTCATGGTCAGCAGGCGGCGGATCACATTGGTGTGCGCCTGCGGCCAATAGATGCCGCCGCGCAGTTTCCAGCCGTCGATGATGTCGCCGACGAGATATACCCGGTCTGCATGGTAGCGCTTGAGGAATCGTGCCAGATGCTCGGCCTGGCAATCGCGGGTGCCGAGGTGGACGTCCGAAATCCACAGCGTGCGGACGCGTTGCTTGCGGCTGGGCTTGACGAGCTGGACGCTGGTCATGAGCGGTCTCCGGCTGGGTTTTTCCGATCATGGGGGCTCGCGGTGAACGCCGTATGACATCGTCGTTGCAGCCAGATGACACTGCCGACCCGCAGCGATTTGGGTAGACTCGTCGGCATCGTTCGGCAGAACCCCGCCTCTGCCGAAGCACCGTCGATACCGAGGCCCGCGATGAACTCGATTCTTTCCCTGCGCCACTACAGCCATGACCTGATCGCCCATAGCCACGAGCATGCGCAACTGGTGTTCGGTCTCAGCGGCACACTGGACTTCGACGTCGCCGGACGGGGTGCGCGGGTGGTCCGGCAGACTGTCGCGGTGGTGCCGGCAGGCACCCATCACGCCTGCGGCAGTCCCTCCGGCAGCCACTGCCTGGTGCTGGATGTCCCCACGGAAGACTGGTTGCGGCAATCCCTTGGCCGCCATGCCGACGCCAGCCTGCGTCTGCTCGACCTGCCCGGCGCGCGCCTGCTCAGCCCGGCGCAGAGCCAGTTGGTCGGCTGGCTGGCCGCCAGTCCGGTCAACGACGACGTAATCGCCCGCCAGGGCGCCGCCCTGCTCCTGGCCAGCCTGGTCGGCGAACCACGCTCCCTGGCGGAAACACAGCGCCTGCCCATGGCCGCGCTCGATGCCCACATCGACCGGCATGTCACCCACCCGTTGCAGGTCGCCGACCTGGCGCGTCTCTGCGGTCTCTCGGCAGCACGTTTCCATGCGCGCTTTCTCGCCGAAGTCGGGCAAACGCCGATGGACTACGTGCGCAGCCGGCGGCTGAACCTCGGCCGGCAACTGCTGCTCGATAGCCATCTGCCGGTGGGCGAGATCGCCGCGCGGGTCGGCTACGCCTCGCAGAGTGCTTTTACCGCGGCCTTGTCACGCACCTACGGCGTCACTCCGCGCGAGTTGCGCGACAAACGCCGCGAGTGACGCGACAGACCTTCGCGCCGGAATGACCTAGGCTGGTCGGACCTGAAACCACCGAGGACAGCCATGCCCACCATTACCTGGCAAGACTTCGAGAGCGTCGAACTGCGCGTCGGTACCCTGCTCTCCGCCCGTGTCAACGAGAAGGCCGTCAAGCCCGCCTATATCCTCGAAGTGGATCTCGGCCCGCTGGGCATCAAGACCTCCAGCGCCCAGCTCACCCACCATTACCGCGCCGAAGAATTGCCGGGCAGGCAGGTGCTCTGCGTCTGCAATTTCGAACCCAAGCGCATCGCCGGGGTACGTTCGGAAGTCCTGGTGACCGGGGTCTACGACGCCGACAACAAGGTGGTACTGGCCGGCTTCGACAAGCCGCTGCCCAACGGCGCGCGCCTGGCCTGACAGCCACGGACCGCAAACGCATTCATCGTTTTTCTGGAAGTCTTCGATGCAACACCGTTCGGCCCTATTGGCTATTCATCTCGGCGCCCTGATGTTCGGCCTCTCCGGCGTCTTCGGCAAACTCGCCGACAGCGGCCCGCTGGTCATCGCCTGCGGCCGTGCGCTGTTCGCCGTCGTGGCGCTGGCACTGTTCGCCCAGTTGTTCGGCCAGAGCCGCGGCCAGCGGCCCGGCGCGCGCCAGTTGGCGCTGCTGGCCCTCGGCGGCGTGCTGCTGGGCAGCCACTGGCTGACCTTCTTCCTCGCCGTGAAGGTGTCCGGGGTCGGTATCGCCACCCTCGGCTTCGCCAGTTTCCCCGCCTTCACCGTGCTGCTCGAAGGCTTGTTGTTCCGCGAACGCACCCGCGCCATGGAATTCGCCATGGTCGGCCTGGTCAGTCTGGGGCTGGTGCTGGTGACGCCGGAATTCGATCTGTCCAGCCAGGCCACCAGCGGCCTGCTCTGGGCGATCCTCTCGGGATTGCTGTTCTCGTTGCTGTCGCTGCTCAACCGCGCCAGTACCCGCGGGCTCGACCCGGTGCAGGCGGCGCTCTGCCAGAACCTCACCGTGTTCGCCTGCTTCCTGCCGCTCGCCTGGCCGCAATTGCCCCAGGTGCCGGCGCTGGACTGGCTGTGGCTGGCCATGCTCGGCATCTTCTGCACCGGTCTCGCCCACAGTCTGTTCGTCGCCAGCCTGCGCGTGCTCAAGGCGCGGACCACGGCGGTGATCTTCGCCCTCGAACCGGTCTACGGCATCGCCTTCGCCTGGTGGCTGTTCAACGAAACGCCAACCCTGCGCATGCTGGTCGGCGGCGTCCTGATCATCTCGGCGATCTTCCTCTCGGCCCGTTTCGGCGCTCCCGCCGATCACCCGAAACAGGAGCCGGCGGCAGAACCGAAGCCGATCAATTGACGCTGTAGCCGCGCCCGGTCAGGCAGGCGCCGAGGGCCCGGCGATAGCGTTCGGTGCTCTCCGCGCCGACCGGCCGGGTGGCGGTCGCCGGGTCGAAGCCGCTCTGGCCGACCGCCCAGGTGTGACACTCGTAGCGGTCGCGGCCTTGCTGGTCGAGGCTCTGCCCCTGCGCCGGGTAGGCGATCACTTCATAGCTCGCCACGCTGTTGCCCTGCACCGCCGGCGGCGGCACCACCACTTCGTAGCGCTGGGTATTGGCGTTCCACAGGTAATAGGTACCGGCCGCGACGAAATACAGCATGCTGCCGATCCAGACCTCCCGGGCGAAGTCCGGCAGGCCATGGCCGCCATGCCCATCGCGGTGCCAGCCTGGCCCCGGCCCCCAGTCCGGCCCGGGACCGCCATGCCCACCCGGGCCGGGCCCCGCCAATACCTGGGCGGACAAGCCGATCAACAACAAAGCGGTTCCGATCTTACGACCCGTGCGCGAGATCATCGTGCGTACTCCTGGAGAAGGTAACGGGCAGCCTTCGGCTGCGACCCGGGCCGGATGGAGCGATCACGTTCGAGATTCCGCGAACGGCATATCCGCCGTCGCCTTCGCCCGTGTCACGCCACCCGGCCCGGACCGTCACCATTATCCCGAGCCGCCGGAGCCTGGAGGTCAGCGCTGGGTAAAGTCAGGGTAAAGAGGCGGACACAAAAGCTGTCCGAACCGGCAGGCCGCTTTCTCCGGGGGGCTGCGAGACATCGGGGGAATCAGGAAACCCGATCGTTATGCCCCAGGTCGCGACCGGGGTCGATACGGTCGCGCACGCGCTGCTTGAGCACCTTGGCCTCGGGGAAGCCGCCGTCGGCCTTGCGCTCCCAGATTTCCACGCCGTCGCAGGTGATGCGGAAGACTCCGCCGGTGCCGGGCTCCAGACTCACCTTGCCGAGGTCGTCGGAGAAGGTGCTGAGCAGCTCCTGGGCCAGCCAGGCCGCTCGCAGCAGCCACTGGCACTGGGTGCAATAGGTGATGACGATTTCCGGCTTGGCGGCATTCATGGGCGGGGCTCCTCGGGACGCGGGGTCCTATAATAGCGGCCCAGCCAGTCCAGGGATGTTCCATGCGCCGCCTCGTGCTCTTCGCTCTGCTCCTGTTCCTCCCCCTCGCCAGCATTGCCGAGCCGGTGCGGCCGAAGATCGGCCTGGTGCTGTCCGGCGGCGCCGCCCGCGGCCTGGCCCACATCGGCGTGCTCAAGGCACTGGAGGAACAGGGCATCGAGATCGACGCCATCGCCGGTACCAGCATGGGCGCGGTGGTCGGCGGGCTCTATGCCTCGGGCTACCGGATCGAGGAACTGGAAAAACTGGCGTTGACCCTGGATTGGCAACAGGTGCTTTCCGATGCGCCGCCCCGCGAGGACATCCCCTTTCGCCGCAAGCAGGACGACCGCGATTTCCTGGTCAAGCAGCAGCTCAGCTTCCGCGACGACGGCAGCCTCGGCCTGCCCCTCGGCGTGATCCAGGGGCAGAACCTCGCCCTTTTGCTGGAAAGCCTGCTGGCCCATACCAGCGACACCCGCGACTTCGACCGCCTGCCGATCCCCTTCCGCGCGGTCGCCACCGACATCGCCAACGACGAGAAAGTGGTGTTCCGCCGTGGCCACCTGCCCCTGGCGATCCGCGCCAGCATGTCGATCCCGGCGGTGTTCGCCCCGGTGGACGTGGACGGCCGTCTGCTGGTGGACGGCGGCATGGTGGACAACATCCCGGTCGACGTGGCCCGGGAAATGGGCGTCGACCAGGTCATCGTGGTGGACATCGGCACGCCGCTGAAACCGCGCAAGGAACTGCTGACGGTGGTGGACGTGCTCAACCAGTCGATCACCATGATGACCCGGCGCAATTCGGAGGCGCAGTTGGCGACCCTCGGTCGCGACGATCTGCTGATCCAGCCGGCCCTGGCCGCCTATGGCGTCACCGATTTCGACCGTGCCGAGCAATTGATCGATGCTGGCTACCGGGCGACCCGTGCCTTGGAGGGAAGGCTCGCCGCGCTGCGCCCGGCGTCACCCAGCAAGCCGGAACTGACCCAGGCGCGCACGCCGAGCCAGCGCAAGCCGTTGATCACCGAAATCCGTGTGGAGAACGACTCCAAGGTCGGCGACGCGGTGATTCGCCGGCATATCCGCCAGAAGATCGGCGAACCGCTGGACATGGGCCGTCTGCGCACGGACATGGGCACTCTCTACGGCCTCGACTACTTCGATCAGGTGCACTACCGCGTCGTCCGCCTGCCGCTCGGCAACGCGCTGGTGATCACTGCCCGGGGCAAGCGCAGCGGTACCGACTACCTGCGCCTCGGCCTGAACCTGTCGGACGACCTGCGCGGCGACAGCGCCTTCAATATCGGCGCCAGCTACCGGATCAACGGCATCAACGAACTCGGCGCCGAATGGCTGACGCGGGTGCAACTGGGCGACCACCAGGAGATTTACAGCGAGTTCTACCAGCCGCTGGACGCCGGCTCGCGCTGGTTCGTCGCACCCTACCTGCTGGGCGAAGCGCGGAACATCGAGGCCACCCTGGACAACGACCCCATCGCCGAATACCGCCTGGAGCGCTACGGCTACGGCCTCAACGTCGGCCGGCAGATCGCCAATAACGGCGAAATCCGCTTCGGCATCGGCCAGGCCTGGGGCGAGGCGGATGTGCGGGTCGGCGAACGCGACCTGCCGAGTTTCAGCTTCACCGAGGGCTATTACGAACTGAAGTATTCGTTCGACACCCTGGACAATGTCGACTTCCCCCACGAAGGCGAGGACATCGGCCTGACCATCCGTCAGTACGACCCGTCCCTGGGCTCCGACGAACGTTATCGCCAGTGGCTGCTGTCCCTCGACAAGCCGCTCAGCCACGGGCCGAACACCTGGGTGCTCGGCGGCCGCTACGGACGCACCCTGGACGATGCCGAAGTGGTGACCTCCAGCTTCCAGCTCGGCGGCGCGCGGCAGTTGTCCGGCTTCCGCCAGGACGCGCTGTCCGGGCAGAACGTCAGCCTGGGCCGGTTGGTGTACTACCGGCGGATGACCCAGCGCTCGATCCTGCCGCTGGATTTCCCGCTCTACCTCGGCGGCAGCCTGGAACGCGGCCGGGTCTGGAACAACGACAACGCCTTCGACAGCGGCTACATCAATGCCGCCAGCATCTTCCTCGGTTTCGACACCCCGCTCGGCCCGCTCAACTTCGGCTACGGCTTCAACGACGAAGACGAGAAGGCCCTGTACCTCAACCTCGGCGGCACCTTCTGAGCCCGGCTCAGGCGATCTTCGCCAGCAGTTCGCGGGCTTCCTGCCGCTCCTGGTCGTCGCCCTCGATGATGACCTCGTTGAGGATGGCGCAAGCGCTGCCCAGGTCGCCCTGCTCGATGTAGGCCAGGGCCTGGTTCAGCTTGGTCAGGTGCTCGCGGCTGCCCGCCAGATGATCGAGATTGCGCTCCACCGGCGGCGTCTCGCGCGGGGCATCGGTATCGCCAAAGGCGTCGAAGAAGGCTTCCGAAAGCTGGTCGTCCTCGAACGGCTTGGCTTCCGGCGTATCGCCGAAGGGGCTGAGCACGTCCGGGTCGAGGGTCAGCTCGAAGAGTTCCGGCAGCTCTTGGAGGTTCGAATTGAAGTTCGAATCGACCGCCTCGGGCTGCGTCGGCTGGCTCGCCTGGGCACGTTTGGGCGCGGCGGGCTTGAACGGACTGTCCAGGTCCCAGTCGGCATCCAGGGAAAAATCGTCCAGGTTGAGCGCAAAGTCATCCTGCGACTCCAACGCCACGGGCTCGGCTTCCGCCTCCGCTTCGCGCAGGACCGGCTGCAGTACATCGGGGATCTCGTCGAGCGGAGCGGCCGCCAATGGATAGCGCGCCTTGAGCTGGTCCAGCTTCACCGTGCTGAATCCCTGTTCGCGCAAGGCCGCCTCTTCGCTGGCGAAACCGGCGCGGTCGCCCAGCTCACCGAGCACCTCCAGCAGGCGGTAGCGCAGATCGGTGCGAGTCGGCTCCCGATTGACGGCGGCGCGCAGCACGGTCAGTGCCTCGGCGAAGCGCCCGTAGGCGATGTACAGGTTGGCGCCTTCCAGCGGATCGCTGGACACCATCGGCCGTGCGGCTACCGGCCGGAAAGGCTCGTTGCGCCAGAGGTTCGACAGGGACTGCTCCTCCAGCGGTTCCGGGGCTGCCGCTGCCGACACGACCTCGGCGGCCGTCTCCTCGGGCTCTTCCCGGCGACGGCGCCGGGCCAGGAGCCACCACGCCAGCCCCAGCAAGATCAGCAGCAACCCACCGAGCGACGCCCAGAGCCCGTTCGCCAGGAACGGCCGGCTGCCCTCCGCAACAGGCTCCTGGCGGACCTCCGGCGACACCGCTTCGGAGCCCTGCTCGACCGGCGTCGCCGGCTCGCCGCCCTCCGCCGGAGCGTTCGCAGAGGGCCGAGCCAGGCCGGCCCGTACCTCGGCCAGTTGGCTGTCCATGTCGTTCAAGCGTCGCTGTAGCTGCTCCAGGCGCGCCTCCAGCTCCGCCTTTTCGTCGCGCAGACGCTGTTTTTCCGCTTCGCTGGCCAGGAGTTCTTCGTCCAACCGCCGTTGCAGGGCGGCGACCTGCGCCGTTTCTGCCGGTTCCGGCTGCCCGGCCGACGCTTCGGCTCGTTGCGGCTCAGGCACCGGAGCCGCTGCCTGCTCGGCAGACGCTACCTGCGGCTCGACCGCCGTATCCGGCAACAACAAAGTGACACCGGCCTTGAGGCGGTGAATGTCCCCGCCACTGAAAGCCTGCGGATTGAGCGCATGGATGCCGGTCATCAGTTCGTCCAGCGACGCCTGGCTGCCCGCCGCCTGAAGCCTCCGGGCGATGGCCCAGAGGCTGTCGCCGGAAGCCACGGTATAGCGCTTGCCCTGGGTCGCAGACGGTGCGGGGATCGCCGGGACGGTATCGCGATCGGGACGTACCTGTGCCAAGGTCTGGCTGGCCTGGGCGTGGTACGCGCTGCCCGGTGGATCGAGCAGGACCGTGTATTCCCGCAGCAGGCGCCCGGTCGGGCGCTGCACTTCGATCAGGAAATTCAGGTACGGCTCACGCACCGGCCGGGTCGAGGCGACGCGGATCACGCTGTTCGCACCGCGCAGCACGGGCGAGAAGCGCAGGTCGTTGAGAAAGACGAAACGCTCGACGCCGGAGCGCTGGAAATCGTCGGCCGACGCCAGTCCGACGTGGATGTCGCTGGCATCCAGGTCGCCGATGTCCAGCAACTCGATCTCGGCGTCGAGCGGCTGATTCAAGGCCGAATGCAAGGAAATTTCGCCCAGGCCCAATGCAGGCACGATGCCCGAATACAGCGCAGAGCCCGAGGCAAGCGTGAGCAGGAGTCGATGTGCTCGAACCATGGATTCCCCCGGTCGTTACGGTTTGCACGCTGCTCCCACGAGCGACTTCAGGCGCATCCCTGAGGTGGGAAAAAAAGCAGGCGGCGAATGAAATCGTCGGGAGAACAGTCCGTGTCGGACCCGGCTGGAATGAGTATGGATGCTTATCCGCGATCTGCCCTGACAAGAGGATCAGGCGATAAAGGCACATCGCCATCATACCCTTATGTTTCATATCGTCAATAAAACGACAAGCGATGCCGGGAAGAATTCTCGAAGTCAGGATTTTGTCGAGCGAACGCCTCGGGCGGCCAACACCGCCAGGGCGAAGAGCGCCGCCATCAGCCAGAAGGTCTGCTGGAAGGCCTGGGCCTCCGCCAGCGTGTCACCTCCCTCCGCCGCATGACGCCACTCCAGGAAGAACGTCAGCAGGTTGACCCCGAAGGCGCCACCCAACTGGCGCACGAAGGTGATGGCCCCGGCGCCGAGCGCCAGTTCTTCGGCCTTCAGAACATCCAGTGCACCGGTGTTCAATGCCGGCAACAGCAGGCCCAGACCGATCCGCCCGACACAGGCCCACGTGCAGAGCGCCAGGAACGAAGCCCCCTGCTCCAGGGTTCCCAGCCCTGCCGAAGACAGGGCAAACACCGCCAGGCCGGCGCCGAGCAGCAGCGCAGCGGACAGCTTGTCGCTCAGCCAGCCGCCGATGAAGGAGGCGATCCCCAGCACCACGCCGGTCGGCAGCAACAGCAGGCCGGCCCTGCCCGCGCTGTAGCCTTCGACCATTTGCAGGTAGAGCGGGATCAGGTAGGTCGAACCGTATAGGCCCATGCCCAGCACCAACGCCACCCAACTAGCGCTGCGAAACGCCGCGTGACGCCACAGGCCCAGCGGCAGCAGAGGCTTGGGTTGGCGCCGGCTGCGCAGGAAAAACGCCGCACCGGCGAGCAGCCCGATCAGCATTGGCACCCCGCTGCGCGGTACCAGCCAGCCGAAGCGCTGCGCCTCGGCCAACGCGCCGAGCAGAGCGAACAGTGCGATGCTGAGCAGGAGAAAAGCCCACAGATCGAGCGGTGGCGTGGTGTCCGCGCGTCGGTTGGGCAGCAGCCAGTGCGCCCCCAGCAAGACCAGCAGGCACATCGGCAAGGGCATCCAGAACACCGCGGCCCAGCCGAAATGGTCGACCAGATAGCCGCCGACGGTGGGCCCCAGGGAAGGCGCCACCATCACGCCGAGCCCATAGATGCCCAACGCCATGCCGCGCCCACCCTCGGCGAAGGTACGGAAGATCAGCACCATGGCCAGCGGCTGGATCACCCCGGCGCAAAGACCCTGGACGATGCGCAGGGCGATCAACTCCCAGGCGCCGGTAGCCACCAATGCCAACAGCGATGCGGCGATGAACAGCAGTAACCCGGCCTGCACCGTCAGCCGCGCGCCGAAACGGGCCAGCGCCCAGGCCGACAGCAGCAACCCGGCCGTCATGGCGGCGAGAAAGCCGGTGGACAACCATTGCGCCAACGGTCGGCCGATGGCGAAATCGGCCATGATCGCCGGCAAGGCTACGTTGATGCTGGTCGAGGCCAGCACCATCGCCATGCTGCCGGTCATCAGCAGCGCCAGCAGCCAGTTGGGATAGGACGCGCCGAGCCGCGCGCGCAGCGCCTCGAGGTCCTGCCCCATCAACGTTTTTCCAGATTCGCCAGAATCCGGGCGTGAACCTGCTGGCAACGACGCAGTTCTTCCTCGTCGATGCCGGAAAACAGCTCTTCACGCAGTTGGGTGGAAATCGCTTCGATCTTCTCGATCAACGGGCGCGCCTCGGGACTGAGGGTGATCTTCTTCGCCCGGCGATCCTCCAGCACGGCCTGCCGGCGGACCAGGCCCTGGGCCTCGAGGCTGTCCAGCAGACGCGCCAGGGTCGGGCCTTCGACGCCCACGCTCTGGGCCAGCTCACGCTGGGTCGGCGGCTCCTGGAAGCGGGCCAGGTGCAGGAGCACCAGCCACCTCGCCTGGGACAGCCCTAGGCCGACGAGGCGGCGGTCCAGCTCGGCCCGCCAGGCACGGGAAAGCTGGGCCAATTGCATGGCGAAACGGTGTTGATCGGGATAGGACATGCGGAGACTCTTGGCTAACTTCAAAATCAATTATTAGTCAGCTAACCATAGCCACGGAGACGGAGCAAGCTTTCCCAGCCCCTGCACACCCCTCCATTGACATCGCGCAACAAAATCGCGCCGTACGCTACAGCATGGCCCGATTGCGGCCGTCCGCCTTGGCCAGGTAAAGCGCCCGGTCGGCACGTTCGTAAAGCTGGCTGAGATTGTCCTGCTCCGTGGGCTGCAAGCAGGCCACACCGATGGACATGGTCACCACCTTGGCGGTGTCCGAACGATCATGGGGAATGGCCTCGGCTTCCAGCGCAGCGCGCAAGGCTTCGGCGCGCCGCAGCGCCTCGCTCTCCTCGATGTCGTACAGCAGCACGGCGAATTCCTCGCCGCCCATGCGCACGGCCATGTCCAGAGGCCGCCGCGCCGCGCTCTCCAGCACCAGCCCGACACGCTGCAGCGCCTTGTCCCCCGCCTGGTGTCCGTATCGATCGTTGTACGCCTTGAAGTGATCGATATCGCACAGCAACAGCGCCACGGAGAGTTTCTCGCGCTGGGCATGCCGCCACAGCCGCTCCAACTGGCGATTGAAACTGCGGCGGTTGTGCAGTCCGGTGAGGCTGTCGTGGTCAGCCAGGACCCGCATCAGCCGGCTGACCAGGAAATGCTGTCGCGACTTGAACTCGAGGAGATAACAGCCCAGGGCGCCGATCAGGTTGCCGAAGGCCAGGAATAGCACGTTGTTGATCAGCCGGGCCGCGGGCAACCCGGCCAGCAGTTCGAAGCCGACATAAGCCAGCAGCACGGCCAGGGCGCAGGCCAGGGCTTCGCTCAGGCGCAGGCCGACCAGGAAATAGGCCGCCATGCTCACCAGCAGCAGCCCTTCGTAGGGGTAGCCCGGATCGCTGCGGTGCGCGAGAGCCACCACCGCGGCCGCCCCCAGGCCGAAGGCCAGGATGCACACCAGGCTCAGCGGTAGCAGCAGGTAAATATGGCGCCGCTGCATCATCAACCAGGCGCAGATCACCAGCAGGACCAGCACCAGGAGCCGGATGCCGATCATCCCCCATCGAGCACCATCGCTGATCAGCAGTTGGTCCAGAACGGCGAAGGCCAGCCAGAAGAGAATGCCGACTCCCAGGGCGATACGCTTCAGCTCGAAGCCGTCTTCCAGCATGAACTCGCGGTATTCGCGTTCGAGGGGGCGGGAGAAACGCAACAGGCGAAAGCCCGATGCGAGCTGGTCGGCATAGGGATTGGGGCGAACGTCATCTAGCCAGGCAGGACGGGGCGACAACTTCATACCTCTTCTCTTGGAGGCCTGGACACACCTTAGCCGCTTTGCCGAGGCAGCCACAAGCTGACCGCCTCCCCGCCTCGTCTCAGACTTCGAACTCCGCCTGCAACGCGGCCCTCACGCAATGCAGCACACCGTCCGGAACGCGACCGGCGAACAGGTCGGCGATTTCCGCCACCGGCGGCAGCTCGCCCTCGCCATCGAGGAAGGCATCCTGGATCTCGCCCAGCAATTCTTCCGGCAGGTCGAGCGCCTGCTCCAGGCTCAACTGCTGCCGCCCGATGGCCTCGGCCAGTAGGCTGTAGACGTTCTTTTCGGTGCAATTCAGCTGGCGGGCGATCTGCGCCGGCGTCATGCCGGCGGACGCCAGGCTGATCAACTCGTGGCGCAGATCGGTGACAGCCCGCGGCGCCTCCGCCTTGCCGTTGAGCACTTCGAGGAAGGCTTCGCCGTAGCGCTCCAGCTTGCGCGCACCGACACCGCTGACCCGTGCCATCTCCGCCAGGGTCGATGGCCGGCTGCGCAGCATTTCCAGCAAGGTCGCGTCGGGGAAGATGACGTAGGGCGGTACCGAATGCTCCTCGGCCAGCTTGCGGCGCAGGGCCCGCAGGGCTTCCCACTGCTCGCGTTCCTCGCCCCGCACCAGTTGGCTGGCGGCGCTGGAGGAGGCTTTCGGCGCCTGCGGCTTCAGATCGCGGCGCAGCTGCAATTCAACCTCGCCACGCAACAGCGGCCGGCAACTGTTGGAGAGGCGCAACCCGCCGAAACCATCCAGGTCCACGTCGGCCAGCCCGCGCGCCACCAACTGGCGGTACAGCGAACGCCATTCGCCCTCGGACAGCGACTTGCCGACGCCGAATACCGACAGATGCTGGTGCCCCGGCCCCCGGACCTTCTCGTTGTCGCGGCCGAGGAGGATGTCGACCAGATGGCCGACACCGTAACGCTGGCCACTGCGGTAGATCGCCGACAGCGCCTGACGTGCCGGCTCGGTGGCGTTCCAGGTCTGCACGCCGTCGACGCAGTTATCGCAGTGCCCGCACGGCTGCGGCAGCTCTTCGTCGAAATAGGCCAGCAGCGCCTGGCGGCGACAGCGGGTTTCCTCGCAGAGCGCGAGCATGGCATCCAGCTTGTGCTGCTCGACGCGTTTGTGCCGCTCGTCGCCCTCGGAGTTGTTGAGCATCTGCTTGAGCAGCAACACGTCCTGCAACCCATAGGCCATCCAGGCATCGGCGGGCAACCCGTCACGACCGGCGCGACCGGTTTCCTGGTAATAGGCTTCGAGGGACTTGGGCAGGTCGAGGTGAGCGACGAAACGCACGTTGGGTTTGTCGATGCCCATGCCGAAGGCGATGGTCGCCACCATGATCAGCCCTTCCTCGTTGAGGAAGCGCTTCTGGTGGAACGCCCGCAGGTCGCTGGGCAACCCCGCGTGATAAGGCAGCGCCGGGAATCCCTGTTCCGAGAGGAAAGCCGCCACCTCCTCGACCTTCTTGCGCGACAGACAATAGACGATGCCCGCGTCACCCCGGCGCTCGGCGAGGAAGCCGATCAGCTGCTTGCGCGGCTGCTCCTTCGGCACGATGCGGTAGAAAATGTTCGGCCGGTCGAAGCTGGAGAGAAAACGCTCGGCCTGCTGCAAATGCAGGCGGTTGACGATTTCTTCGCGGGTACGCCTGTCGGCCGTCGCGGTCAGGGCGATGCGCGGCACGTGCGGGAACTGCTCGGCAAGTTGGCCCAGTTGCAGGTATTCCGGGCGGAAATCGTGGCCCCATTGGGACACGCAATGGGCCTCGTCGATGGCGAACAAGGCGATCCGCTGGCGTTGCAGGAACGCCAGCATACGGGGCTGGACGAGCCGCTCCGGGGCCAGGTAAAGCAACTTGATCTCGCCCCGGGTAATCCGGTCGGCGATATCGCGCTGCTCCTCCGGGCTCTGGGTGGAATTCAGCGCCACGGCCGGCACGCCCAGTTCGTCGAGGGTGGCGACCTGATCGTCCATCAGGGCGATCAAGGGCGAAACCACCACCGCCAGGCCCTCGCGCAACAGGGCGGGCACCTGATAGCAGAGCGATTTGCCGCCGCCCGTGGGCATCAGTACCAGGACATCGCCACCTGTGGCGACGCGCTCGATGATAGCCGCCTGGTTGCCACGAAAGGCGTCGTAGCCGAAGACGTCTTTGAGGATGCGCTGGGCCTGTTCGAGCATGCAAAACTCCACGGTCTTTCGGAACCCCATCCCGGGCGGCTCCGGATTCGCCCCAAGGCACAGGCAACGCGGCCTGGCCGAACGGGACGGCGGCACCTGGCCGCGTAAAAGCCGCGCATTATACGTGAGGCGGGCCGGCCACAGGGACACGCCCATCGAGTAAGCGGTCAGCGGTCAGCGGTCAAAAGGATGTGCTGTGAGAGGCATTTCAAACAGGAAAATCGGGGTTCATCGCAAAAAAAACCGCTCTGCGGCAGCCGGCACGCGCATATCCGGGCTAAAATCCAGCCTCGTCAACACCTCAAGGTAGTCCCCACGATGTCCTTCGCCGAGCAACTGTCCCGCCTGCAAGCCTTTCTCGATGCCGACGAGCTGCATGAAGAGGCCCTGGACTATGTGGCCGCCCATGGCTATTTGACCGCCCTGTCGATCTGCCCGGAGCAGGTCCCGGAGCGTGAATGGATCGACGCGCTCTTCGCCGAGCCGCCGCACTATCGCAGCGACGCCGAACGCGACGAAATCGAAGGCACCCTGCTCCAGCTCAAGGCCCACATCGGCCGCCAACTGGCCAGCGACGACGACCCCGAGCTGCCCTGCGACCTGGACCTCGGCGACGATCCCGACGAATCCGACCTGCGCGGCTGGTGCATCGGCTTCATGGAAGGGGTGTTCCTGCGCGAAAGCGTCTGGTTCGAAGACGCCGAAGACGAAGTCAGCGAGTTGCTGCTGCCGATCATGGTCGGTTCGGGCCTGTTCGACGAGCAGCCGGAATTCGCCGAAATCGCCCGCGACCGTCATCTGGTGGACGAAATGGCCGAGCAGATTCCGGAACTGCTCACCGCCCTCTTCCTGCTGTTCAACGCCCCCGAAGAAAAACCCGCCCTGCTCAAGCCGCGCCATCACTGAGCATCGCTTCCCGGCGCGCGGCCCGACCGCGCGCTTCTCTCCTCGTTGCAAGCCCTGCACAATATCGATCGACCCTGGCACCAAGGAGTGCATTGTCGATGAACCGCCCCACGCCGCAGCCGGATATCCGTGAGGCACGCCATCCTGCCGTGCGTTACGTGCTGCTCGCGGTGGGCTGGCTCTGCATCGTCCTCGGCGTGATCGGCATCTTTCTGCCGGTGCTGCCGACCACCCCCTTCCTCCTGCTGGCCGCCGCCTGCTTCGTGCGCAGCTCACGGCGCTTCTACCTGTGGCTGGTCACCCACCCCCGCCTCGGCCCGTGGATTCGCGATTATCTCGACGGGCAGGGCATTCCGCTCAAAGGCAAGGTCTACGCCATCGTCCTGATGTGGGTGAGCATCGGTTTTTCCTGCTATCTGGTTCCGCTGGTCTGGGCACGCGTGTTCATGCTGAGCAGCGCCGTGCTCGTCACCCTCTACATTCTCAAGCAGAAGACTTTGCCGGCCCGCTGACCGCCTATACCTCGCGGCAGAGAAGGCAAAATGCCTTTATAGCGCTTACACTTGAGCCACCAACGGCAGAGACGCGACCCATGCTTCAGTGGCTGTGCATTCCAGGAGGATCGACGCGCCCGCTCACGGCCCGCCTGGATCGCTGCCTGCTGCTCGCCCTGCCCCTCTTCCTGGCCTTCCTGCTGACGACCGCCTCGGCCAACTGGGACTTCGAGAACATCATCCGCAACGCGGAAAAACGCTATGGCCCACTCGGCATCGCCAAGGGCCGCATCGAAGCCTGGAGCGACCTGATCGACAGCAGCGGCGAGCTTCCCGAACGGGAGAAGCTGGACGTCGTCAATCGCTTCTTCAACCGTCAGTTGCGCTTCACCGACGATTTCCGCATCTGGCAGCAGAACGACTACTGGGCCACCCCTATCGAGGCCCTGGTCAAGGGCGCCGGCGACTGCGAGGACTATTCCCTCGCCAAGTACTTCACCTTGCGCCGCCTCGGCGTGCCCAGCGACAAGCTGCGCATCACCTACGTCAAGGCGCTCGATTACAACCAGGCGCACATGGTGCTGACCTACTACGTCAGCCCCACCGCCGAACCGCTGGTGCTGGACAACCTGATCGGCGATATCCGCCCCGCTTCGCAACGCAAGGACCTGCTGCCGGTATACGCCTTCAACGCCGAAGGCCTCTACCTGCCGGGGGCCGGCGGCGGCAAGCGCAGCGGCGATGCCAAGAAGCTGTCGCGCTGGCAGGACCTGTTGAAAAAAATGCGGGCCGAAGGCTTTGTCATCGGCGAGGGTTAGGAGGGACGCCATGTCACTACTCAAGCAACTGTTCATCGCCATCTGCCTGTTCCTCGTCGTGGCCTTCACCGGCAGCTTCATCGCCGGGGTGGAGAACTCACGCGAGCAATTGATCAGCCAGTTGCGCTCCCACGCGCAGGACGCCGCCACCGCGCTCGGCCTGTCGATGACGCCGCACGTGGACGACCCGGCCATGCTGGAGCTGATGGTCAGCTCGATCTTCGACAGCGGCTACTTCGCCAGCATCCGCGTGGTGCGCATCCCGGACGAAACGGTGGTAGTCGAGCGCAACGCCGAACCGCGTCCCGACGAGGTACCACAGTGGTTCGTCGATCTGGTCGACCTCCGCCCACAGGGCGGCGATGCGCTGATCAGCCGAGGCTGGGAACAGGCCGCGCGGGTCGAAGTGATCAGCCATCCGCGCTTCGCCCTGGCCAGGCTCTGGGAAAGCGCCATCGCCAGCCTGCTCTGGTTGCTGCTGTGCGGCCTGATCAGTGCGGTGCTCGGCGCCTGGCTGCTGCGTGTCCAACTGACGCCGCTGGACAAGATGGTGCAACAGGCCCAGGCCATTTCCCGGCGCGAGTTCCTCAGCCTGCCACGCATTCCCCGCACACCGGAATTCAAGCGTGTGGTGCTGGCGATGAACCAGATGGTGGACAAGCTCAAGGCGTTGTTCGCCGAAGAGGCGGCACGTAGCGAAAAACTGCGCGAGGAGGCCTATCAGGACAGCCTGACCGGCCTGGCCAACCGCCGCCTGTTCGATCTCAAACTGGCCAACCAGCTCAGCACGGCCGAACAGCACTCCGCCGGCTACCTCGTGCTCCTGCGCGTGCAGGATCTGGTCGGCCTCAACCAACGGCTCGGCGGCGAGCAGACCGACGCCCTGATCGGCGCCATCGCCGAGCAGCTCGAGCGCCTCGTCGAGCGACACGGCAAACCGGACTGGCTGGCCGCGCGCAGCCGTGGCGGAGAATTCACCCTGCTCGCCCCCGGCCTGACCGGCGAGGACGCCGACCGCCTGGCCGCCGAACTCAGCGAGGCGCTGGACAACCTGTACCGGACCGGCGCCAGCGATTGCCAGCCGGTGGCCCATGTCGGGGTTGCCGCGTTCAAGCCCGGGGAAACACCGGCCAATGTCATCGCCCGCGCGGACCAGGCCCTGGCCCAGGCGCAGAGCAATCCGGGCAAGGGCTGGGAGCGCCTCGACGACTACCTGACGCAGAACGGCAAAGGCCTGCACAACTGGCGCGCCTGGCTCGACGAAGCGCTGGACCAGGGCAAGCTGCAGTTATATTTCCAGCCCGTCGTACGCTGTGCTGAGCGCAGCCAGGTGCTGCATCACAAGGTCCTCGCCCGGCTGATCGATCCCCAGGGTGAAGCGGTGAGCGCCGGCCGCTTCCTGCCCTGGATCGAGCGCCTGGGCTGGGGTGCCCGCCTCGACCGGGCGATGCTCGAACACAGCCTGGCCCACCTCGCCGAACATCCGCAGCCGCTCGCTCTCAGTCTGTCCGCCGCGACCCTGCGCGAGCCGGACAGCCTGGCGGGCCTGCTCGACCTGCTCAAGCAGAACCCCCAGCAAGCCAGCCTGATGACCCTGGATCTGGACGAGCGCTACCTGCCGCCACCCGCCGAACTGGAGCGCCTGGCCCAGAACCTGCGCAGTGCTGGCGTTCAGCTCGGCCTGCAGCACTTCGGCGGACGCTTCAGCCTGATCGGCAACCTCACCCACCTCGGCCTGGCCTATCTGAAGATCGACGGCAGCTACATCCGCCACATCGACCAGGAGCACGACAAGCGGCTGTTCATCGAAGCCATCTTCCGCGCGACCAACAGCATCGATCTGCCGCTGATCGCCGAAATGGTGGAAACCGAAGGGGAATTGCAGGCGCTCGGCGAATTGGGCGTATACGGCGCCATGGGCCGCCTGATCGGCGCGCCGGAACCGTGGAAGGAAATGCCCTGACGCCCTTGCTTCCGTAGGAGCCAGCTCTGCTGGCGATGCTTTCGCGCAGTTCCAATCGCGAGCAGAGCTCGCTCCTACAACGAACGGATCTCCCGGGGCGATTTCATTCGCCCAAACCAACCTCCGCCGGGCGAGTAAACATCCACGTTCGTAGAACGTGGACTTGCTTTAGCCCCCTAGAAGGGGGCGAGGCCAGCCCACGGAGCAGCCTGATAAATCGTAGCCCGGATGCACAATCCGGGAGTGGAGCTTGAGCTTCACTAACCCTCGGCTATCGATTCCAACCGATACCGTGCAAGACGCTAGCATTTCGAGCCTGCACAATTCCGACCAGCCTCGTCGATCTCATCCACCAGAGGAATCGTCACAGGCAGAGCCGATGACTCATGACCACGTCCTAAGGACGTGGTTTCCCAAGTTCAAATGAATTCGCCCCTACCACAGACCGGCAGCACCCACTCGCTTCCGTAGGAGCCAGCTCTGCTGGCGATGCTTCTGCGCAGCCCCAATCGCGAGCAGAGTTCGCTTCTACAACGAAAGCGATTAGATCAACCCACCTTCGTCATCGCCCAGCAAGCCGCTGAGCCCGCCCAGCTCCGCCCGCGTTTCCGCCCGCGCATGCAGTTTGCGCCGCGCGGCTTCCGGCAGGTCGGTGTAGCGGATCACGCCGCGGTCGACCAGCACGGTCACCAGGTCCTCCAGCACCCGGATCATTTCCAGGTCGGAATTCCGCAATTTGGCCAAGCGGAGCTGCATCTTTTCCTGGGCATCCAGCCACTGGAGCAGCTCCTCGTCGTCCACCGCCAGGGTTTCCGTCATGCCCTCGAAGGGCGACTGCTCCGCCCGGAGCAAGCGCCCTTCCCGATCCCGCTGCACATACACCATGGTCATTCCCCGACTGCCATAAAAAAGCCCGCCGCCCGTGTGAGGGTGGCGGGCTCCGTCTTCTCGCTCAAGATTAGACTGTATCCACCTTCAACGAACCGTCGTTGAGCATGCCGCTGATCACCGTCCCCACATCGGAGCTGCTGTAGTAGGCACCACTGGACAAGTCCACGCCCTCCAGCACGATGGTCTGCTCGACGGGACCGTTCACGCCCTGGACATCGACACCGATGGTGGTGCCATTCGGGCCGAACGAGAAGCTCAGGTAGTGACTCAACTCACCGGCATCCGGCGTCGGCGAGAGCCCCGTCAACAATTGGGACAGGTCGAGAACGTCCTCGCCCGGCTTGAAGTCGGTGATCCGGTCCGTACCGGTCTCGCCGGCGTTCCACTGGAAGGTGTCGGCACCGGCGCCACCGGACATCAGGTCGTTACCCAAGCCACCGATCAGCAGGTCGTTGCCGTCGCCACCGGACAGCACGTCGTCGCCCAACAACCCGGAGAGGGTGTCGTCGCCGCCGTTGCCGAACAGGTGGTCGACACCGCTGGTACCGGTCAGGGTATTGCCACCGGCATCGCCTTCCACGCTGGTGTCGACCGGGTACAGCGTCGCCGTGATGTTACTGGCGATGCTGTCGCCGTCCCCATCCGTCGCGGTGATCGGATGGGTGAGGTCGATCGGCTGGCCGGGTACTTCCTGCGAATACGACAGGAAGCTCAGGGAGAAGTCGCCGGTACCGGTCGCGCCCTGCACATGCACCGCGCTGAACGCGTCGTCCGAGACGATCTGGAAGGTCCAGCCGTCCTTCATGCCCTGGATGGTGATGGAGTTGCCGTTGTCCACCAGTGTCACCAGATTCGTGACATCGGTGGCACCGTTGAACACCTTGATATCGCTGGTGGAGAGGTTGACGTAGCTTTCGCCCGGATCGCCGTTGCCGAAGACATAATCGCTGTCGGCAATGATCGCCGTGACGATCAGATTCGCCGTGTTGGCGGCTCCGCCCTTGACGAATATGCGTTGCTTGTAGCTGAACGCCAAGTTGTGGTCCGTGTAGACGAAGCCCGTGCCGTTCGCGCCGCCAGTGGCCAGCCCGTTGACGAAATCGAAGCGCACGTTTTCGCCGGTGCTGATCCACTGGTTGGCGATACCGATGTCGTCGACGTCGCTGTTGATGCTGCCGGTGGTCGAGGAAATCAGTACATCCTGGTCGCTGCCGCCGATATTGATCAGGCCCTTGAAGTTCACGTTACCCGCACCGACGCCGGTCAGGTTGGTGGTGGTGATTTCCTGTACCCCGTTGGAGATCACGCCGTAGGTGGTGAGGGTGTAGCTATCGGCCGCCGGATCGATATCGATGGTGTAGCCGATATCACCGCCCGCCGTCTTGGCCACCAGCTCGGTATGGTCGGCGCCGTAGTACAGGAACAGTTGCTGACCGTCGAGCATCAGGATGCGGCCATCGGCGTCCAGCGCGGCCGTCCCTTCGGTGATGTTGAACACCACATTGCCCACGCCGTCGGCGCCCGTTGCCTGGGCGAAACGCAGATCGGCCGTGATGCTGTGCACGGCGGTGGTCTGGTCCACCATCAGGCCGTTCACCGGCACGAAAGCCACCGGTACGTCGTCGACGATATCCACCAAGATGGTCCCGGTGGCGGTGTTGCCGTTGGCGTCCGTCACCTGGTAGGTGAAGCTGTCCTTGCCCAGCTCCACGTTGGCGCCATTATTGGCATCCGGGCTGGTGTCGTAGGGCTTGGTCAGGGTGTAGACATAGCTGCCATCGCTGTTGATCTGGATGGTGCCGTAGCTGCCGGTGGCGCTGCC
The DNA here is from genome assembly GCF_002091635.1 of Pseudomonas indica NBRC 103045. GTDB lineage: Bacteria > Pseudomonadota > Gammaproteobacteria > Pseudomonadales > Pseudomonadaceae > Pseudomonas_M > Pseudomonas_M indica. Next base: position 444,124 of record NZ_BDAC01000002.1, read on the forward strand.
GACCAGGCTGTAGGTCAGAACTCCTACGCCACCCGTGGCGTTGAGCTGGTTGCTGGCGTCCGTCTCGCCGGTATGGCCCGGCAGGCTGCCGGTCACCGTGCCGGCGGCCAGGTCGGAACCGCTGACCGTGGTGTCCAGCGCCTTCTCGTAGACCAGCACGTCGTTGTCCAGCGGCGCGAAGAGCCCGCTATCGGTGAGCCCGATGGTCAGGGTGGTGGTGCTCAAGTCACCGTCCGCATCGCGGATGGTATAGGTGAACACGTCGGTCGCTCCCGCCGGCGGCACCACATTGGGGAAGCCGTCGTAGGTGTAGCTGCCATCGGCGTTCAGCACCAGGGTGCCATAGGTACCGGTCAGCAACGAGCCGACACTGCCGGAAGCCGGTGTGCCGGTGTCGCCACCGACCTTGACGCCGACGACTCCGCCACCGGCCGTGGCGCCATCCGCGCCGAACACATCGGGCGTGCCGTCGGTCAGCACATTGCCGTTGACCACCCCACCTTCCACCACGCTGTTGGTGTCGGCGTGGGCAGTCGGGGCATCGTCGACGATGGTCACGTCCAGGCTGGCGTTGGACGATGAGCCGTCTTCATCGGTGACTACGATGGCGAAGCTCTCGGTCGCCTGGTCGGAACCCACTGCGTTGCTCACCGGGTCCTGCAAGGTGTAGGTGTAGGACACCGTACCGCCCGATCCAGTACCGCTGTAGCCATTGATCACCAGTACGCCGGCCGGGCTGTCAATCACTAGATTGGCGCTGCCCGAGTTGGCCAGTTGCGCGTAGGTGAAGCTGACCCCACCGATACTGATGGTGGCGATGCCATCCGGAGCACTGATGACGAACGAGCCACTGTCGCTAAGGGACTCGGGCGTCTGATCGCTGCCGTTGGGCAGATCGTCCTCATCCACCAGCAACTCGCCGCCGTTCACGTCCAGACCGGTAATGACCACACCGTCGTCGGCGCCCTGAATGGTCAGGGTCAGGGTGGCGCTGCTCGGGTCGCCATCGGCGTCCTGCATGCCGTAGCCGAAGGACTCGCTCAGCGACTCGCCCTCGCTCAAGCCCTGGATAATCGCCTGGGTCGCCGGATCGGTGTAGAGCGTGTAGGTGTAGCTACCATTGGCGCCCAGTACCAATTGACCGTAGGTACCGGCGTAGCTGCCGGGCGTGGTGACCACCTTACCGCCATCGGCACCGCCGATGTCGTTGGTCAGCACGTTGCCGCCGACGCTGGTGGCATCCTCGCTCAGGCTGGCGCTATCGTTAGCCGCGACAGGTTTGTCATCGATGATGGTCACGTCCAGCGAATCAGTACCGGACGAACCATCCGCATCGGTGACAACCACAGCGAAACTCTCGGTCGCCTGATCGGAGCCCAGCGCGTTGCTCACCGGGTCCTGCAGCGTATAGGTGTAGGAGACGGTACCGCCCGTTGCCGAGCCGCTGTAGCCGTTGATCACCAGCACGCCGGCCGGGCTGTCGATCACCAGATTGACGCTGCCCGAATTGGCCAGTTGCGCGTAGGTGAAACTGACCCCACCGATGCTGACGGTGGCGATGCCATCCGGCGCTGTGATAGCGAACGAACCGCTCTGGCTCAGCGAGTCGGACTGATCGGTACCATTGGGCAGGTCGTCTTCGTCGACCAGCACTTCCCCGCCGTTCAGGTCCAGGCCGGTGATCACCACACCGTCGTCGGCGCCCTGGATGGTCAGGGTCAGAGTGGCGCTGCTCGGGTCGCCATCGGCGTCCTGCATGCCGTAGCCGAACGACTCGCTCAGCGACTCGCCCTCGCTCAAGCCCTGGATAATCGCCTGGGTCGCCGGGTCGGCGTAGAGCGTGTAGGTGTAGCTGCCGTCCGAATTCAGCACCAGTTGACCGTAGGTCCCGGCATAGCTGCCGGGCGTGGTGACCACCTTGCCGCCGTCGGCGCCGCCGATGTCGTTGGTCAGCACATTGCCGCCGACGCTGGCGTCGTCCTCGCCCAGGCTGTTGCTGTCGTTCAACGCCGTTGGCACGTCGTCGACGATTTCGATGATGATGTTGGCCGGGGCCGACGAAGCGGTGCCGTCCGAAACGGTCAGGGTAAAGACGTCGGTCTCCACGCCAGGGCCATCGGTGGTCGGGCTGGTCAGCTCGTAGGTGTAGCTGGCCACGCCGGTGTCCGGATCGTAGGCGGTGATGGTCAGGGTGCCGTTGCTGCCGGCGAAGCTCGAACCCGCCAGGCTGCCGATGGCCACGGTCACGCCGTTGATGGTCACGCTCTGGAGATCGTCCAGCCCATCGGCATCCGACAGGGTGAAGGTACCGCTGGCGAACTCGCTGTTCGCCCCTGCATCCGACCCGGCCGGCAGGCCGGACTCGAACACCACGTCGTTGGCGCCGCCGTTGCCCGGATCGACCGTCAGGCCAGGCACGTCGTTGCTGCCGACGATGGTGACGGTCACCGTGGCGGTGCTCTCGTCGCCGTCCGCGTCGCGCATGGTGTAGCTGAAGGTCTCGGTCAGCGTCTCGCCGCTGTCCAAGCCCTGTACCACCGGGTTGGCCGTATTCAGGGTGTAGATGTAGGCACCGTCCGCGCCCAGCACGAACTGGCCATAACTGCCGCTGCTGGTACCCGGGGTGGTGACGGTCTTGCCGCCATCGGCACCGGCACTGTCGTTGTCCAGCACGTTGCCGACGACACTGGCGGTGTCTTCGCCCAGGCTGGCGCTGTCGTTGGCTGCGATGGGCTGATCATCAATGATGGTTACGTCGAGACTGGCGTTGGACGAAGAGCCATCCTCGTCGGTGACTACGATGGCGAAGCTCTCGGTCGCCTGGTCGGAGCCCACTGCGTTGCTCACCGGGTCCTGCAAGGTGTAGGTGTAGGACACCGTACCGCCCGATCCAGTACCGCTGTAGCCATTGATCACCAGCACACCGGCCGGGCTGTCAATCACTAGATTGACGCTGCCCGCGTTGGCCAGTTGCGCGTAGGTGAAGCTGACCCCACCGATGCTGACGGTGGCGATGCCATCCGGCGCTGTGATAGCGAACGAACCGCTCTGGCTCAGCGAGTCGGACTGATCGGTACCATTGGGCAGGTCGTCTTCGTCGACCAGCACTTCCCCGCCGTTCAGGTCCAGGCCGGTGATCACCACACCGTCGTCGGCGCCCTGGATGGTCAGGGTCAGAGTGGCGCTGCTCGGGTCGCCATCGGCGTCCTGCATGCCGTAGCCGAACGACTCGCTCAGCGACTCGCCCTCGCTCAAGCCCTGGATAATCGCCTGGGTCGCCGGGTCGGCGTAGAGCGTGTAGGTGTAGCTGCCGTCCGAATTCAGCACCAGTTGACCGTAGGTCCCGGCATAGCTGCCGGGCGTGGTGACCACCTTGCCGCCGTCGGCGCCGCCGATGTCGTTGGTCAGCACATTGCCGCCGACGCTGGCGTCGTCCTCGCCCAGGCTGTTGCTGTCGTTCAACGCCGTTGGCACGTCGTCGACGATTTCGATGATGATGTTGGCCGGGGCCGACGAAGCGGTGCCGTCCGAAACGGTCAGGGTAAAGACGTCGGTCTCCACGCCAGGGCCATCGGTGGTCGGGCTGGTCAGCTCGTAGGTGTAGCTGGCCACGCCGGTGTCCGGATCGTAGGCGGTGATGGTCAGGGTGCCGTTGCTGCCGGCGAAACTCGAACCCGCCAGGCTGCCGATGGCCACGGTCACGCCGTTGATGGTCACGCTCTGCAGGTCGTCCAGCCCATCGGCATCCGACAGGGTGAAGGTACCGCTGGCGAACTCGCTGTTCGCCCCTGCATCCGACCCGGCCGGCAGGCCGGACTCGAACACCACGTCGTTGGCGCCGCCGTTGCCCGGATCGACCGTCAGGCCAGGCACGTCGTTGCTGCCGACGATGGTGACGGTCACCGTGGCGGTGCTCTCGTCGCCGTCCGCATCGCGCATGGTGTAGCTGAACGTCTCGGTCAGCGTCTCGCCGCTGTCCAGGCCCTGTACTAGCGGATTGGCCGTATTCAGGGTGTAGGTGTAGGCGCCGTCCGCGCCCAGCACGAACTGGCCATAGCTGCCGCTGCTGGTACCGGGCGTAGTGACAGTCTTGCCGCCATCGGCACCGGCACTGTCGTTGTCCAGCACGTTGCCGGCGACGCTGGCGGTGTCTTCGCCCAGGCTGGCGCTGTCGTTAGCTGCACTGGGGCCGTCGTCGTAGACGGTGATGTTCAGGACGCTGACCGGAGAGATGTCGCCATCGCTGTCGATGACGCGTACGCCGAAGCTCTCCCCGACCTGGTCGGCCGCGCCGGTGCCCGTACCGCTGTGATCTTGGGTCGCACCGCTCAGGGTGTAGGTCCAGTTGCCTGCCGCATCGACCACCAGCGTGCCGTACACACCCTGCACGGTGCCACCGTTGGTGACGTCGATCCAGTTGCCGTCACGGTCCTGCACCTGCACGGCGGCCACGCCGTCCGGCGAGTTGACGATCAACCGGCCCTGGGTCTGCTCGGCATCGCTGCCAGGGTTGCTGCCGTCCGCCAGGGCAGCCTCATCGACCACACCCGGTCCGGCGATCACCTCGCCTTCGAAGTCCTCATAGACCACCTCGACGCTCGGCGTGAAGTCCGGCGCGGCCGGCTCTTCCGGCTCGGCGGCGACGATATCGGCCTCGGGGAACAGCGGGCTGAAACCCAGTCCCTCGGTGGGGAAGCCGATCACCGGGTCGACGGCGCCACCAACCTCGCCCAGCAGGACGAACGAGTGCCCGCCGCCTCCACCGCCGGCACCGCCTGCTCCGGCACCCGGGCCGGCCGCGGTGGCTTCACCGATCTGGGTCGGGTCGGCGCCCGCCGCGATGGCACGTTGCAGGGCTTCGACGTCGGTCAGAGCCTGGTCGCTCGGCGCAGTCGCGGCCGCCTGCTCCGCCGATGCACCGCTGCCCTCGGCCAGCAACTGGCTATCCAGCAGCAGTTCGCTCTGCCGTCCGAGTTCCAGTTCCCCACCCTTGGCCAGCGCGATGGAGATTGCGCCCTCCGGCCCGGTGACGATCTGTTCGCCGGCGAATACCCGGTCACCCTCAACGAGGAGACGCCGCCCGCCATCGCTGGCGACCGCATACACCTCTCCCACGACCTGTCTGACGACACCGATCAACGTAGCCATGTCCATCCTCCGCAAACAACGAATCGGCCTCTGCCGACGATTCCTTCAGAGGGCCCGGGGTGCTCTTCGAAACAGGAGTTGCGGAGAGAAAAATCGCTGTAAAGGACGGCGCCAATTTTTTGTTTAAAAAATACGCGACAAAAAAATGTCGCATTTTCGAGCCACGCCGTACGACTTTAACCGGTTGATTTCCCGCCCTTCGCTCTAGACCGAGCCCTGGCCATCATTTCGCCCGTGAAATCAATGAAAACCTTTGATATCGGGGCCTGCCAAAGCGAACAATGTGCTTATCTAAGAAAAATTGCATAAGAATATTTAGTCATATTTTCTATGACAAAATCTTCTGAGCTTTTTTAAAAGATGACCTTAGCTGTGATGTTACAGTCCTGATACGGTTTCACAGGAAATAACGTCAGTAATTTGACGACAGGATTCGAAGTCTTTTAAGGAGAGCATTCCATGCGCGCTTTAACCCCCCTCTGGTCCAGCATGCTGTTGGTCATGGTTTACAGTCAGGCCCAGGCGATGAACCTGTCGGAAGCCATTCAAAGTACCGTGGACAATCACCCCGAGATCCAGGCCAACGCCAACAGCCGGCTCTCCTCGGACGAAGACGTGAAGATCGCCAAGGGCGGCTACCTGCCCACCGTCGACATGCTGGTCGGTTATGGCCGCGAACATACCGACAGCCCGAGCACCCGCGCCTTCGGCGACCACCACACCGAAACGCTGAACAACACCACCGCCGAGCTGCGCCTGCGGCAGATGCTGTTCGATGGCTTCAACACGCCGAACGAAGTCGCGCGGACCGAAGCGGTGGTGAATTCGCGCGCCTACCGCCTGCTCGGCACGGCCGAGAGTCTGGCGCTGCGCACCGTCGAGGTGTACCTGGAAGTGCTCAAGCGGCGCGAGCTGGTGACGCTGGCCAAGGACAACCTGCTCAGCCACCAGCGCGTCAACGATCAGATCGGCCTGCGCAAGGAGCGCGGCGTGGGCAGCACCGCCGACGTCGACCAGTCCGAAGCGCGCGTGGCGCTGGCGCAGAACAACCTGTACACCGAGCAGGTCAACCTGGCCGATGCCGAGGCGAACTTCTTCAGCGTGGTCGGGCGCATGCCGGACGAACTCGAAGCCCCGGCCTCGATCAAGGGCGAGCTGCCCGCCGACCTGTCCGCAGCCCGGCAACTGGTGATGGAAAACAACCCCTACCTGAAATCGGCCCAGGCCGACGTCCAGGCCGCCGAGAAGCAGTACGAGGTCGCCAAGTCGCCGTTCTATCCGCGCTTCGACGTCGAGCTGGCCACCAGCGCCAACGACAACGTGCAGGGCGACGAAGGCCACTACAACTCGTGGCGCGCCGGCGTGGTGATGAATTACAACCTGTTCAACGGCATGCGCGACAAGGCCCGCCTGCAATCCAGCGCCCACCAGATCAACGAGGCGATGGACATCCGCAATAACGCGCTGCGCCAGCTCAACGAGAACCTCGCGCTGGCCTGGAACGCCATGGAAAACGCCCGTGCGCAGACCAAGCCGGCCCGCGACTACGCGGATTACACCACCCGCGTCCGCGAGGCCTACCAACAGCAGTTCGGCCTGGGCCAGCGCAGCCTGCTCGATCTGCTGGACAGCGACAACGAGCTGTTCACCGCGAACCGCCGCTACGTCGAGGTGCGCTACACCGAAGAGTTTTCCATGTACCGCGTGATCGCGGCGATGGGTGAGTTGCTGCGCAAGCAGAACATCGTAGTCCCGGCCGAAGCGGTAGCCCTCACCGAGGTGAAGAGCGAGGCTCGACTGCCGGCCATGAAGTAACGGCCACCGGAGCAGTTGAACGTGACCAAGATGGAGCAGGCCATACCCGCAGGCGATCCCCGGCTGAGTCACGACGACCCGCTGCTCGATGGCCTGCTCATCCTCTGCAAACTGCTCGGCTGCTCCGCCAGCCGGGCCAGCCTCAGCGCCGGCCTGCCCTTGCCCGAGCAGCGCCTGAGTACCGACCTGCTGCCCCGCGCCGCCGCGCGCGCCGGCCTGCAGGGACGGCTGCTGCGCCGTGAACTGGGGGCCATCTCATCGCTCAACCTGCCGGTGCTGCTGCTGTTGAAGAACGGCCGTACTGCCGTGCTGCGCCAGTGGGGGCCGAAGAACCAGGCGCTGATCCTTCCCTGCGAGGCGGAAGGCGGCCAGCAATGGGTCGATCGGGAAAAACTGGCCGCCGAATATGCCGGCCAGGCGTTCTTCGCCCGCCCCCGGCACGAACTGGAGGAAGCCCGCACACCGCTGGTGCCGCGTGTGGAAGCCTGGTTCCGCGACACCCTCAAGCTGTCGCGCTGGCTCTACACCGACGCCCTGGTGGCCAGCCTGCTGGTCAACGTGCTCGGCCTGATGGTGCCGCTGTTCGTCATGCAGACCTACGACCGCGTGGTGCCGAACCAGGCCACCGCCACCCTTTGGGTCCTGGCCATCGGATTGCTGATCGGCACCGGTTTCGAACTGCTGCTGCGGGTGCTGCGCGCCCATCTGCTGGACACCGCCGGGAAGAAAACCGACGTGGTGCTGTCCGCCACGCTCTTCGAGCGCATCACCGGCATGGCGATGAAGGCGCGGCCGGCGACGGTCGGCGGCTTCGCCCAGAGCATCCATGACTTCCAGGGCCTGCGCGAATTCCTCACCGCGGTCACCCTGACCAGCCTGATCGACCTGCCCTTCGCCGCGCTGATGATCGTCGTCATCGGCCTGCTCGGCGGCTGGCTGGTGATGATCCCGCTGCTGGCTTTCCCGCTCACCGCGATCTTCGCGCTGATCATCCAGGCGCGCTTGCGCGACACCGTGCAGAAGAGCCTGGCCCTGGGCTCGGAACGCCAGGCACTGCTGGTGGAAACCCTCGGCGGCCTGGAGACTCTCAAAGCCTGCGGCGCCGAGAGCGAGCGCCAGCACCGCTGGGAAAAGACCCATGGCGCCCTCACCCGCCTCGACAGCCATGCCCGCTTCCTGTCCTCGCTGGCCACCAACGGCACCCAGTTCGTCCAGCAGTTCGCCGGCATGGCGACTATCGTCGCCGGGGTCTACGCCATCATCGCCGGCAACCTCAGCGTCGGCGCACTGGTCGCCTGCTACATGCTCGGCAGCCGCGTGCTCTCCCCTCTCGGCCAGATCGCCGGGTTGATCACCCGCTACCAGCAGGCGCGGCTGACCATGAAGAGCACCGACGCGCTGATGGCCCTGCCGCAGGAACGCCAGGCCACGCAGCGGCCGTTCGAGCGCACCCAGCTCAAGGGCGCGCTGGACGTCGCCCAGGTAACCTTCCGCTACCCCGGCCAGAGCGCCGCCGCGCTGAGTAACGTCAGCCTGCGCATCGCTCCCGGCGAACGCATCGGCATCATCGGCCGCAGCGGTTCCGGCAAGAGTACCCTGGCGCGCCTGTTGATGGGCTTCTACGCACCGGACGAAGGCCAGATCCTCCTCGACGGCCTGGACCTGCGCCAACTCGACGTCGCCGACCTGCGCCACCAGATCGGCTACGTGGCCCACGACCTGCCGCTGTTGGCCGGCAGCCTGCGCGACAACCTGACCCTGGGTGCCCGTTACGTCAGCGACGCGCGGATGCTGGAGGTCGCCGAACTGACCGGCGTCGACGAACTGGCCCGCCAGCATTCGCAGGGCTTCGACCGCCCGGTGGGCGAGCGTGGCCAGTTGTTGTCCGGCGGTCAGCGGCAAAAGGTGCTGCTGGCCCGCGCCCTGCTGCTCGATCCGCCGATCCTGCTGCTCGACGAGCCCACCAGCGCGCTGGACAACACCAGCGAAGACGTCCTGCGCAATCGCCTGCAGCGGCTGGCCCAGGGCAAGACGTTGCTGCTCATCACCCACCGGGCCTCGATGCTCAGCCTGGTCGAGCGGCTGGTGGTGGTGGACAACGGGCACATCGTCGCCGATGGGCCGAAGGACGCCGTGATCGAGGCCCTGCGCAAGGGCCGGGTCGGCACCGCGTCCGCCTGAACAGCCAGGTCCATCCCCGGAAGGGTGGCCTGAGAACCTGTTTACGATCTCGCGAGCTAGAGCCATGCAAGGCAAAAACCGACGAGGACGCGATTGGAGTCGCATTCGACTTTACGAACTGTAAATGAGCAGTGCGACCGGGCTGGCGATCCAGTTGGTTTTTAACGCAGCAGGGCCGACGCGCAGCAGATCGTAAACAGGTTCTGATATACCGGAAGCCGGAGAAGTACGGGTTGCGCCCCGCCCCGGCACGAAAGGACAAGCGGCGCGACCCGATCTGTGCTCGGAGTACCAGCATGGCGTTGTCACAAATGATCTTCGGCTACTTCACCGGCCTGGGCCGGCAGCGCCCGGACCTGGAATTCATGCCCGAGGTCCAGGGCGCGGTCCTGGAGGATTCCCCCTGGCTGACCCGCGTCACGGTGTGGAGCGTGGCGATATTCCTGATCGTCGCCCTGCTCTGGGCCCGCTTCGCCGTGCTCGAGGAAGTCACCACCGGCGAAGGCAAGGCGATTCCCTCCAGCAAGGTGCAGACGGTGCAGAACCTGGAAGGCGGCATCGTCGCCGAAATCTTCGTCCGCGAAGGCCAGGTGGTGGACAAGGGCGACACCCTGCTGCGCCTGGACGACACCCGTTTCCTCTCCAACAAGGGCGAGACCGAGGCCGACCGCCTGGCGCTGGTCGCGCGCATCGAACGCCTCAGCGCCGAGGCCGAAGGTCGGCCTATGGCGGTGCCGGAGGAAGTGCGGCGCAACGCCCCGCAACTGGCCGAGGACGAGCAGGCCCTGTACCGTTCGCGTCAGCAGCGGCTGCAAAGCGAGCAGCGCACGCTCCAGGAGCAACTGCGGCAGAAGGAGCAGGAACTCGCCGAATTCCGCGCCAAGGCCCAGCAGTACCGCTCCAGCCTGGGGCTGATCCAGCAGGAACTGAACATGTCGCAACCCCTGGTGGGCACCGGCGCCATCTCCGAGGTGGAAGTGTTACGCCTGCGCCGCAGCGCGGTGGAGATGCGCGGCTCGCTGGACGCCACCACCCTGGCGATTCCCCGTGCCGAAGCGGCGGTCGGCGAGATCAAGAGCAAGATCGAGGAATCCGTGCTGGCCTTCCGTTCCGACGCCTTCAAGGAACTCAACGAAGTCCGCACCGAACTGCAGAAGATTACCGCCACCGGCCTGGCAATCCAGGACCGGGTCAGCCGCACCACCGTGGTCTCGCCGGTGCACGGCGTGATCAAGCAGCTCAAGGTCAACACCATCGGCGGCGTGGTCCAGCCGGGCAGCGACCTGCTGGAAATCGTGCCGCTGGAAGACAGCCTGCTGATCGAGGCCAAGGTCCGCCCGCAGGACGTGGCCTTCCTCCATCCGGGGCAGAAGGCGATGGTCAAGTTCAGCGCCTACGACTACACCATCTACGGCGGGCTCAAGGCCGATCTCGAACTGATCAGCGCCGACACCATCACCGACGAGGAAGGCAAGAGCTTCTACCTGATCCAGGTGCGCACCGAGAAAAGCCACCTCGGCAGCGACGAACATCCGCTGCTGATCATTCCCGGCATGATCGCCACGGTGGACATCATCACCGGCGAAAAGAGCGTGCTGGACTACCTGCTCAAGCCGGTGCTGAAGGCCCGCGCCGAAGCGCTGAGGGAACGCTAGGGCGGCCCCTGGACTTTTCCGGCACAATCGGGGCGGTCCCGGAGAAGCCGTCCCATGCTGATCGACGAAGAACTGACCCTGAAGAAGCTGGAGATCTTTCTCGCCTTCATGCGCAGCGGCAACCTCGCCCGCGCCGCGGCGGAACTGAACACCAGCCACGTCAGCGTCCACCGCGCCATCCATTCCCTGGAAAACGCCCTGCGCTGCCCGCTGTTCAAGCACGAGGGGCGCACCCTCACGCCGCTGGAAAGCGCCTATGTGCTGGAAGAGCGCGCCCAGAATCTGATCCAGGAAATGGTCGAGACGGTACGCCTCACCCGCGAGGCGGCCGGCTTCTCCGCCGAACGCTTCAAGCTGGGCGCGCTTTATTCGTTGACGGTAAAGACAGTGCCGCAACTGATCATGGGGCTGAAGCTGCGGCGCAGCGAGCTGAACATCGACCTGATCCTCGGCTCCAACGTCGATCTGTTCTACAAGCTGAAAAACATGGAGCTGGACGCCATCCTGGTCTCGCTCAACGAGAGCGTCAGCGACCCGGACTGCGCCCAGTTGCCGCTGTTCTCCGACGACATCTTCCTCGCCTGCCCCGCCGACTCGCCGTTCGCCGAGCAGGCGGACGTGGACCTGGGCGACCTGCGCGAGGCGACCTTCATCACCCTCACCCCCGGCTTCGCCACCTACCAGGATGGCGTGCGGGTATTCCAGCAGGCAGGGTTCGAGCCCAAGGTGGCGATGCAGGTGAACGACATCTTCACCCTGCTCAGCATGGTCAGCTCGGGCGTGGGCTACGCCCTGCTGCCGGGACGCATCGCCGCGGTGTACGAAAGCCGGGTACGGTTGGTGCCGCTACAGGCGCGCTACCAGTTGCAGCAGCACATCGGCGTGGTGTTCCTCAAAGCCAAGGAGCGCGACCCGAACCTCCTTGCCCTCCTCGCCGAATGCCGCATGTACAGCCTGAAACACCCGGCCTGACGCCATACTTCAGGTCATGCACATTCGCTCCCCTCTCCCGTTTTACGGGGGAGAGGGTCGAAACTGCCGCCCCTCTCCGCAACCCGGATAAGCCCCAGCGCAATCCGGGACAGGACCACGCTGGATCATCGCCCGGACTCAGCCCATCAACCCCCGCATCACAAAAAACAACAACGACGGCCCGAGCAAACACCCCAAGGCTGTGTAGAAGGCAGCAGTCAAACAGCCATACGGCACCAGCTTCGGATCGGTGGCGGCGAGCCCGCCGGCGACGCCGCTGGAGGTGCCCATCAACCCGCCGAAGATCACCGCCGAGCGCGGGTTGTTCAGGCCGACCAGCGGCGCGACGAAGGGTGTCGCCACCATCACCAGGATCGCCTTCACCAGGCCGGCGGCGATGGACAGCGCCATCACCTCGGAGCTGGCGCCGATCGCCGCGCCGGTCACCGGGCCGACGATGTAGGTCACCGCCCCCGCGCCGATGGTGGTCAGGCTCACCGCGTCGGTGTAGCCGAACGCCAGCGCCACCGCCACCCCGGCGATGAATGAGATGAAGATGCCGAAGAACAGCGACACCACCCCGGACACCCCGGCGCGTTTCAGTTCGTCGATGTTCACCCCGAACGCCGTGGCGACGATGGCGAAGTCGCGCAGCATGGCGCCGCCGAGCAGGCCGATGCCGGACAGCAGCGAGATGTCCACCAGCCCCTTCTGCCCGCCCGTCACCACACCGCCGACGTAGGACAGCACCAACCCGAGGAAGATGGCGATGGCCGAGCCGTGCAGGCGGCCGTGGGTCACCTTGTCGGAGAGCCAGTAGGAGAACCACATGGTGACGCCGATGACGGCGAAACCACTGATCAGGCCGTAGCCGGTGATCACTTTCAGCATGGATTCGTACATGGCGGTCACCGTTGCGCGCTGGTCAGGGGTTTATCGGAGGTGGCCGCCACCGACTTCTTTTGCCCGAAGCGGTCGAGCACCGGCAGCATGACGAAGCTGAGCACCACCGCGGCAACGCCGGCGAGGATCGCCATGGGCCCGCCACTGAGCGCACCCAGCACGTTCTGCTGGGCGGCCATGGCGACCACGATGGGAATGTAGACCGCGCTCCAGAACTCCACGCCCTGGTTGGACTTGGCGTTCATCAGGCCGCGTTTGTGCAGGTAGCTGCCGATGAAGATCAGCAGGAGCATGGCGATACCGACACCGCCGACGTTGGCGGGTACGCCGAGCAGCTTGCCCAGCAACTCGCCGATGAGCAGGCCCGCGAGAGTGCAGAGGGCCAGGAAAGCGACACCGTAGATGATCATTATTGTTGTCCTCCGGTTGGATCGAAGTGGGTTGTTCTTGTCCTTCGAAAAGCACGCGGGCTATGGCTCCTGGCTTACCTCCCGACGCAGCAAGGCGTCCAGCGAATCCGGACGGGTGCCCTGGAAGGCGATGATCCGGCAGGGTTCGAATACGCGCTGGGCCAGGCCGGACAACACGGTGCCGGGCGGCAGCTCGAGGTGCAGCCGCACGCCGCGTTCGCGGGCCGAGTGCAGGGTGGCGTGCCAGTCGACGACGCGGCAGAGGTTGTAGGCCAGGTCGTCGCGCAGCTTGTCCGGATCGACCAGCAAGCGGGCGCTGCTGCCGCTCAGGTAGCGGTATTGCGGGCGGCGCAGGCGGACCGCTGCGAAGGCCTCGGCCAGCCGTTCCGCCGGCCCCGCCAGCAGCTCGCAATGGGACGGCACGCTCACCGCCAGACGCTTGGCCGCGCCGGCGCCAGCATCGCGGGCCCGCCCCGCCACCGCGTCCATGGCCGCTTCGCTGCCGGCGATCACCACCTGGTTATCCGCGTTGATATTGGCCAGGTAGACCGGCGAGCCGCTGCCGCGAACCTCGCCCACCAGCCGCTCCACGGTCGGAAGGTCGAGGCCGTTGATCGCGGTCATGCCGTAGCCAGCCGGGTAAGCCTCCTGCATCAACCGGCCGCGCAGCGACACCAGGCGCACGGCATCGGCGAAGTCCAGTGCCCCGGCAGTCACTGCCGCCGCGTAGGCCCCGATGGACAAGCCGCCTACATAGTCCGGCGCCAAGCCGCGCGCCATCAGCAAACGTGCTGCAGCCACCCCGGCGAGCAGCAGGCAGAGCTGCACGGCACGGGTATCCTGCAACGCCTCGGCGCTGTCGAGCCGCAACGGGTCCTCGCCCAGCGCATCGCCCGCTTCGTCCAGGCAATCGCGCAGCGGCGGCAGGTCCAGCAGCGTGTGTAACATGCCGGCCCGTTGCGCACCCTGCCCCGGAAAGCTCCAGAGCGTGCTCATTGCGCCAGCCTCCAGGGATCGGCAACCAGCGCCGGCCCCTCGCGTCCCTTGAGCAGGACCCTGGCCGCGCCGCTCGCCCATTCGCGCAGGGCGACGCCGCCGTTCGGCGTTTCCAGTTGGACATCCACCGCGCAAGGCATGTCCTCCAGCAGCATCAGCAGTTGCCGCGCCTGCTCGCGGCCGAGCGGGGCCGGGGTGCGCAGGAGAAGGTCCAGGTCGCTGGTCGGATGCAGCGCCGGCAGACCGCTGGCCAACTCGAAGCCGGCGCTCCCGGTCGGCCCCCAGCACAGCCCGCAACCGTCCAGCCGCGCCTGCAACAGCCCGAGGGCGCGCAGCACCGGCCACTGCGACTGGGCATGGCGCCGCCAGCGACGCGCCCGGGCCAGGGCTTCCGGGCTGACCTTGCGGGTCAGCCGGTCGAGGCGCAGCCAGGTGGCGTAGCGCTGCTCGCGGCCGCGACCGCGTACCCCCACCGGCAACCAGCCGGGCTCGGCCGGCGCACGACGGATCACCACCGGCGGCCGCTCGCCCAGGGCCTCGCTCACCCAGGCCGGAGCATCCGTCGGCAACTGGTTGGGCGTCAGGCCCCAGATCAGGTCATGGGGACGCAGCATGGCGCGGTCGATGATGGCCATGGCCGCCCGCCTCTACCACTGCTCGCGCAGGCGCGCCCGCACGTCTCGCGACGCCGCGCGGTTGGCCGCACCGAGGCGACCGCCGAGGTCGCGCGGGCCACGTTCGATATCGTCCACCGCCAGCTTCAGGCAGGCCCGCACCCGCGCCAGATCGTCCGCGTCCGGCTGCTCGACGCTGCGCACCGACAGCGTCTCCCAGAGCAGGCCGAGGGACGCATAGCTGTCGAGGTCGTAGGCCATCGGCGGCACCTTGGCCGCCAGCGCTTCCAACTCCTCGACACTGCGCAGCGTGACCCGCGCCGCCGACGCCTTGCCCATGGCGTGCACCATCACCCCTGGATCGCGCAGGGCGATCAGCCGCTGCGCCTGGTAGCCATGGGCGAGGAACGCACCGGACATCGCCTTGCCCACCAGCAACGCCACCAACGGATGGCCGGCCAGCCGTGCACGGGCATAGCTGTCCACCGCACCGGCCAGGGCCTGGTGGATGCCCAACGCCTCCTCGCGACGGCCATAGGCCTGGCTGGGCACGTCGACGATGGCGACCAGCACGCGCTTGTCGGAGTGGCCGGCATCGGCCTGGATCGCGGTGTCCACCGCCTGGGCCAATCCCCAGCCCTCCAACAGCCCGACCTCGCCATCGGCGGCCCGGGGGAACCGATTGTCGGGGTCGGCGACCACCGCCAGGAAGCGCGCACGACGGCCTTCCAGTTCGGCATCGGCGACCCGCAGGGAGGCTGGCAAACCGTTAACGGGAGCGGCGCCCGCCGTCAGGGCCTCGAACCAGGCCAGGCCGCGTCGGGAAAAAGTGGCAGTCATGTCGGGTCTCCTTGGTAAACGCGGCGAACGCTCTCGGCATTGGCCTGGCGGGACGCATCGAAACGCGCCAGCCGCTCCAGGTACCAGGCGTACCGGCGACTGCGCTCCAGGTCCGGGCGGCCCAGGCGGGAGAATCGGCGCACCTCGGCGGCAATCGTCTCCACGTCATCGGCGACGTAGGCATCCACCAGTCCGCTGGCGAAACGCTGCTCGCCGCCAGTCAGGCTCCAGATGAAAGGCCGGTCACGGGAGTCGTATTCCTCGATGCCGGCCTCCTGCTCGATCACCTGCGGCCCATTGAGCCCGAGGCGGGCCTCGCGGGTCGCCAGCAGGTAGCTGCACAGCCCGGCCGCAATGGACATGCCGCCGAAACAGCCGACCGGCCCGGCGACCACACCGATCACCGGCTGAAACTGGCGCAATTCGACGATGGCGGCCTGGATCTCGGCGATGGCGGCAAGGCCGAGATTGGCCTCCTGCAAGCGCACGCCACCGGTTTCCAGCAGCAGCACCGCGCGAGTCGGGATGCCCTGGCGGTTGTCCTCGATGGCCAGCTCCAGGGCGCCGGCGATCTTCGCCCCGCCCACTTCGCCCAGGCTGCCGCCCTGGAAGCTGCCCTCGATGGCGGCGATCACCGTCGGCTCGCCGTCGAGGCTGCCCTTGGCCACAACAACGCCGTCGTCGGCCTGCGGCACGATGCCCTGGCGCGCCAGCCAGGGCGATTCGACGCGTTCGAAGGGATCGAGCAGTTCGCGGAAGCTGCCGGCATCCAGCAAGGCACGGGCGCGCTGGCGGGCGCCGAGTTCGACGAAGCTGCGGCTACGCAGCAATGCGGCGGTATCAGCCATGCGCCACCTCCTCCAAGGCTTGTTCCAGACGCAGGCGCACCACGCCGGGCGTGGCGCCGAAATCGTGGATGTCGATGCTCAGCGCCGGCGGCGTCTGCTCGCGGAACATGCGCTCGAACAGGTTCTGCCAGCGCTGGGCGCTGCCGTTCACCGAAGTGATCACGCGGATCGCCAGGGTCCCGGCGCGGCCAGGCTCGAGCAGCACTTCCAGGTCGCCGGAGCCGACGCAGCCGGCCATGGCGCGACCACGCGCCGGCGGCCCGGCGGGGAATTCGAAGGACAGGGTTTCCATGACTCAGTGACTCCCGGAAAGACCGCCGACGCGGTCGATGAACAGACAGGCGGCGAGCAGATCGGCGGCGCCGCCCGGCGACGCGTTCAGGCGCAGCAGATCGGCCTCCAGCAGGCGCAGCCGCCGACGCCCGGCGAGGCTGGCGCAACCGCCGGCATCGAGCACCGCGCGGGCGCCGCGCTGCATGCTGTTCAGGCCTGGCAGGCCGGAGCGCCAGAGCACGCAGGTGTCGACCAGTTCAGCCATGATCGCCAGCAAGGCATCGAGACGGGCATGTGCCTCGCCGGCCCCGGCGGCACGACTGGCCTGCAGGCGCGGCAGGCCGTGTAGCAGCAGTGTGGGGAACCCCAGTTGCGCCTCTTCGCGCGCGCCCCGCGCCCCATAGCGCCGAGCCATACGCGCACCGTGGCTGTCCGGGGTCGGCGCCTGGCGATCCTCGATCAGGGCGATCCGCGCGGCGCGCAATGCCAGGGCCGCAGGGATGCAGTCATCCGGTTCCAGGGCCGCGGCGGCCACCAGCAGCCCGAGCGCCCAGATCGCCCCGCGATGGGTATTCACCCCGCCGGTGGTGGCGAGCATCTGTGCCTCGCCGTCGCGACCGATGCGGCCCAACGCCTCGCGCAACGGTTGGTCGATCGCTCCCGCTTCGCCCGCTGCTTCGGCCATCTCGCGGAACATCGGCCACAGGGCCAGCGCCGAGGCGTGCATCAGGCCGAGGCTGAGATCGCGATGGGCGCCGCTGCCGCGCCGGTCCACCAGGGCCGGCTTGGGCGTCAGGTCGGCCTCGTCGATCAGTGCCTCGACGGCCAGGTCGGCGAGCTGTTCGGCCAGGGAAAGCTGTCGTGCTTCACGTAGCTGCATCACCAACTCCTGAATCGGGCCGGAGGGTTGTAGAGGCCGCCGGACCACTCGACCAGGTCGGCGATGCTTTTCGCCGCCAGCAACTCGCGGCTGGCCTCGGTACGGCGGATGCCGAGGTCTTCGGGCAAGGCGATCAGCCCTTCGCGGCGCATCCGCTCGGTATCGCGCGGGTCGTGGCGCAGGCCGATGGCGGTCACCCCGGCCACCGCCGCAATCATCGCCCGGCGTTCCTCGGCCGAGCGGGCCTTGTACAGGTAGGCGATGCCCTCCTCGGTGAGCAGGTGGGTCACGTCGTCGCCGTAGATCATCACCGGCGCCAGCGGCATGCCGGACTTCTTCGCCACCTCGACGGCATCGAGGGTATCGACGAAGGTGGGTTTGCCGCCCTCTTGGAAGGTCTCGACCATCTGCACCACCAGCTTCTTGCCGCGCTCCAGCAGGGCCTCCGGCTCGGGGCGCATGTCCAGCCAGGCCGGCGTGGCATGGCGCCGGCCATGCGGATCGTGGCCCATGTTCGGCGCCCCGCCGAAGCCCGCCAGGCGGCCACGGGTAACGGTGGAGGAATGGCCGTCGCCGTCCACCTGCAGGGTCGCGCCGATGAACAGGTCCACCGCGTACTGCCCGGCCAGTTGGCACATCAGGCGGTTGGAGCGCATGGAGCCGTCGCGGCCGGTGAAGAACACGTCCGGGCGCTGGGCGACGTAATCTTCCATGCCCAGTTCGGTGCCGAAGCAATGCACGCTCTCCACCCAGCCGGTCTCGATGGCGGGAATCAGCGTCGGATGCGGGTTGAGCGTCCAGTTGCGGCAGATCTTGCCTTTCAACCCCAGGCGTTCGCCGTAGGTGGGCAGGATCAGTTCGATGGCGGCGGTATTGAAGCCGATGCCGTGGTTGAGCGACTGGACCTTGTGCTTCTCGTAGATGCCACGGATCGCCATCATCGCCATCAGCACGTGCACAGGCTTGATGTGGCGCGGGTCGCGGGTGAACAGCGGCTCGATGTAGAACGGCCGGTCCGCCACCACCACGAAATCGACCCAGGAGGCCGGGATATCCACGCGCGGCAGGTCGGCGGTGTCGTCCACCAGTTGATTGACCTGGACGATGACAATGCCGTCGCTGAACGCGGTGGGTTCCACCAGGGCCGGCGTGTCTTCCGTGCTCGGGCCGGTGTAGATGTTGCCGTGGCGGTCCGCCATGAAGCCGGCGACCAGGGCCACATTGGGGATCAGGTCCACCAGCAGGCGCGAGTACAGCTCGATGTAGGTGTGGATCGCGCCCACCTCCAGCAGGCCATCCTCCAGCAACTGGCCGATGCGCAAGCTCTGCGGGCCGGCGAAGGAGAAGTCCAGCTTGCGGGCGATGTCGCGTTCGAACAGATCCAGGTGCTCGGCGCGGCTGACGCTGGGCATGATCATGTGCAGGTCGTGCAGCCTGCCGGGGTCGGCCTTGGCCAGGGAGCGCGACAGGAAGTCCGCCTGCTTCTGGTTGTTGCCTTCGAGGACCACGCGATCGCCGGGGGCGATCAGCGCCTCGAGGGCGGCGACGATCCGCTCGCTGGGTAGCACCACGCCATCGGCGAGGCCGCGCACCAGATCGAGGCGGCGCTGCTTTTCGGCGCGCCGGCGCGACCACTGCGGCGGTGGGGAAATTGTTGTTGTCATGTCGACTCCACGGGTTCCGCTGGGTGGAGCCACGGTAAGCAGCCAGCGGAAGCGCATCAATCAACCTCGGCGTGCAATCGTTACGCCTGGGTTAACGATCCTCCCGCAAATCGCCGTGGTTGCGCTTGAAGGTCTCCTCGCCCATGGCTGCGATCTGCCCCTCGATCAGCGCTTCGAAAGGCCTGAGCAGCGCATCGAAGCGGGCCGGCGCTTCGAGAATGTCCAAGGCCGCCACGATTGCCTCCAGGGTCGATAGCGCCCCCGGCTCCGGTGCCTTGCGCAGGCGATAACGCGAGGTCAGCCCCTCGGGCAAGGCGACACGCGGCAAACCGGCCAGCACCGGATTGAGATAGAGCAGCTTGCGCGCCTTGCGCCAGGTGCCATCCGGCACCACCAGCAGCGTCGGCCGGGCATCGGGCAGGACCGGCACTAGCGGTTGCGCCTCATCGCCGGGGAACAGCAAACAGGCGCTGTAGGCGGGATCGGCGAGCAACGCCGGCAACTCGTCGAAGACCTCACCCACCCGCAGCTCGGCATTCTCCAGGCCCAGTTGCGCCAGCCGCGCGGTATTCAGGGCATGCCGCTCCTCGCTGGGGTGCTGCAGGATCAGCACCCGGCTGCGGCTCGGCAGATGGGGAGTCAAGGGACAAAGGCAGTGATTCGGCGGGCGGGTACAGCGGGGGCAACGAGGGCGTGGCATCGGCATCTCCTTCGCCGCGCAGTGTGCCACAGGGCAAGTGAGGCGTCCCTGCCTCGAAGCGCAGAGCCCCTCAGCCCCGCGCTTCCTCCGCCCTAATGACCTTCACTCTAGACGCTATCGGCGAAAGCGCCCGCTCAGCGCTCAACGGGGCGTCAGCTGTGCCCTCAGCAGGTCCCGAAAGGTCTGGATCAGCGGTTCGCGGCTGCGCCCGCGACGCAGGATCAGGGAAAACGGCGCCTGATAGCCGAAGGTGGCCGGCAACAGGACGCGCAGCCGGCCCTGGTCGACCCAGGACTGTGCATAGTGCTCCGGCAGATAGCCGATGTAGGCGCCGGAGAGGATCAGGATCAGCTGCGCCTCCATCGACTCCACGGTGGCCGCGCTGTGCTTGAACCCATGCCGCGCCAGTTCGGCCTGGCTCCAGTAGCCGCGACCGACCATGCGTTGCTGGGTGATCACTTCCGCGGGGATGCGTCGCTCGGCGAACAACGGATGGCGCTCGCTGCAATACAGCCAGTGCTGCTCGCGGTAAAGCGGCTGGTAGATCAGGCCATTCATCCGCGTGGAGAACGCACCGATGGCCAGGTCCAGGCGGTTGTCGAGCACCGCCAGTTGCAACTCATAGGGGCTGGTCACCGAAAGGTGCAGGTGGACGGCGGGATGCTCCTGGCTGTAGGCGCCGATCACTTCGGCCAGCGGCAACGCCGGGTCGCTGACGGTGGAATCCAGCACACCCAGGTTCAGTGTGCCGCGCAACTCGCCCTTGAGCGCCGCCGAGTAGCGCTCGAATCCCTCCAGTTCGCCGAACAGGCGCAAGGTCTCCTGATAGAACAGCTCGCCCTTGCTGGTCAGGCTGAAGCCGCCCCGCCCCCGATGACACAGCACGATACCGAGCTGGGACTCAAGCTGGCTCATGTAGGTGCTGATCGCCGAGGTGGACAGGTTCAGCTCCTGCTGGGCGGCGGCGAAGCCCTGGTGGCGAACGACGCAGACGAAGATGCGCAGCAGTTTCAGATCGGGAAGGTCGGAAGGCATGGGGAATGGGCGCATGTGACGAACGACACAGTCTAACCCCCAGGCAGAACCAAGACATCCACCGCTTCGATTCGCCTTCTCCGATCCGGCCTTATTCCATTCCGACTGGGTGTTTATCGCGAAATCATCTTCGAATAAATATTGCGCACAAAACAAATGATCGCTAAATTTCGCTTCACCAAATTACTTAGCGCGCAAAATTAAATATCGCTAAGCATTGGCAATTCCCTACCGACTGGAGATATGAACATGAGCATCGAAAACGTCCTGTACCGTGCATCCGCTGAAGCCACCGGTGGCCGCGATGGTCGCGCCATTTCCTCCGATGGCGTGCTCGACGTCAGCCTGACCACCCCTCGCGAATTGGGCGGTGCCGGCGGCCAGGGCACCAACCCGGAGCAACTGTTCGCCGCCGGCTATGCAGCCTGCTTCCTGGGCGCCATCAAGTTCGTCGCTGCCCGCGACAAGCACCGCGTATCCCCGGATACCTGGATCGAGGGTGTGGTCGGCATCGGCGCCATCCCCAACGGGTTCGGCATCGAAGTCGAGTTGAAGATCACCCTGCCCGACATGGACCGCGACGAAGCCCGCGCGCTGATCGAGAAGGCCCACATCGTCTGCCCGTACTCGAACGCCACCCGCGGCAACATCGACGTCACCTTGACCCTGGTCTGATCCACGGCCCTTTTCGGAGAACGAACATGAACATCCGCACCCTTCTCGGCGCCGGGACCCTCGCCCTGGCCGTCAACAGTGCCTTCGCCGCCGCCGGCAGCCCCGGCGTCGAGCACAACACCCAGGCCTTCCTCGAAGCCCTGGCGAACGGCGGCGGCAAGCCGCTCGAACAACTGTCGCCCAAGGACGCTCGTGCCGTACTGAGCGGCGCCCAGGCCAGCGTCAAGCTGGAACTGCCGAAGGCGGACGTCAGCGAGAAGACCATCGCGGTCGACGGCCAATCGATCAAGCTGATCGTGGTGCGCCCGGCCGGCGAGAAGGGTGAATTGCCCGCCACCCTGTTCTTCCACGGCGGCGGCTGGGTGCTCGGCGACTTCCCCACCCACGAACGGCTGATCCGTGACCTGGTGGCCGGTTCCGGCGTGGCGGCGGTCTACGTCGACTACACGCCTTCGCCGGAGGCGCACTACCCCACCGCGATCAACCAGGCCTATGCCGCCACCCGCTGGGTGGCCGAGCACGGCAAGGAAATCGGCGTAGACGGCGCGCGCCTGGCGGTGACTGGCAACAGCGTCGGCGGCAACATGGCCGCGGTGGTCGCCCTGATGGCCAAGGAAAAAGGCACCCCGGCGCTGAAATTCCAGCTCCTGCTGTGGCCGGTCACCGATGCCAGCTTCGAGAACGCCTCCTACCAGCAGTTCGCCGAAGGGCACTTCCTGACCCGCAACATGATGAAGTGGTTCTGGGACAGCTACACCACCGACGCCAGACAGCGGGCGGAAATCCATGCCTCGCCGCTGCGGGCCAGCATCGACCAGCTCAAGGGCCTGCCGCCGGCACTGGTGCAGACCGCCGAGTTCGACGTGCTGCGTGACGAGGGCGAAGCCTACGCCCGCAAGCTGGACGCGGCCGGCGTGCCCGTCACCGCCGTGCGCTACAACGGCATGATCCACGACTTCGGGTTGCTGAACGTGCTCAGCCAGGTTCCCGCCACCCGCTCGGCCCTGCAGCAAGCCGCGGAGGAACTGAAAAAGCACCTGCAGTGAATCGCAGGCACAAAAAAGCCCGGCTCGCCGGGCTTTTTGTCGTCTCGCGGGGCGATCAAGCCTTGACGCGGGACTTGTACTCGCCGGTGCGGGTATCGATCTCGATGGAGTCGCCGATTTCGCAGAACGCGGAAACCTGCAGCTCGGCACCGTTCTTCAGACGGGCAGTTTTCATCACCTTGCCGGAAGTGTCGCCACGGACGGACGGCTCGGTGTAGACGATTTCACGCACGATGGTGGTCGGCAGTTCGACGGAGATCACCTTGTCGTTGTAGAACACGGCTTCGCAGACATCGGTCATGCCGTCTTCGATGAAGGTCAGAACGCCTTCCAGATCGTCTTTCTCGATTTCGTACTGGTTGAAATCGGCATCCATGAACACGTACAGCGGGTCGGCGAAGTAGGAGTAGGTCACTTCCTTACGCTCGAGGATGACCGGCTCCAGCTTGTCGTCGGCCTTGAACACGGTCTCGGTAGCGGAACCGTTCAGCAGGTTCTTCAGCTTCATCTTGACGACCGCCGCGTTACGGCCGGATTTGTTGAACTCGGCTTTCTGGATGACCCAGGGAGCGCCGTTGATGATGGCTACCTGGCCAGCGCGAAATTCTTGTGCGGTTTTCATACGGGATATCCGATTTGGATGAGTGACAAAAAAACAGGCCGCGTATCATAGCCAATTTGTGTAAAAAAGCACCAGCCTTGCCGCGATATCGGTCTGCGCCGCCTGTTCCCGGCACCAGTGCTCGGCATGCTCGGCCAACACCTGCCATTCTCGTTGCAGCCCCTGCCAGGCGGGGCCCATGTCCTCTTCGGCATTCCAGGCATGCCACAACGCACCCAGGGCCTCGCCCGCGGCGGGCGGCAACGCTTTCCGGTAGAGCGCCAGGAAGGCATCGAGTTTCAACCAGTGGGCGTTTTCTTCCTGCCGATAGATGTGCCAGAGCATCGGCCGCCCGGCCCACTGCGCCCGCACGAAGGAATCCTCGCCGCGCACCGCGTTGAAATCGCAGCACCAGAGCAAGCGGTCATAGGCGTCCTGCTCGACGAACGGGATCACCTGGACATGCAGCGCGCCGCGTTTGTACTGATCGTGCGCCGCCAGGCCACAGGTACTCAGCCAACGCTCCAAATCCCTCAGGACCCGGCCTTCCGGCACCAGCAACTGGGTCGGCTGCGTGCCCGCCGCCAGGGCCTCCAGCCAACTGCCCAGCGCAGCATTCTCATAGGCGAACAATGAGATAAGGCGAGCACCGGGGCGCCGCTGCACACCGATGGATTGCAGGAAAGCGGCCTGCGCCGCCGGATCGGCCTGGAACGCTCGCCGCCGCTCGATCAGCCCCTGCTCACGCAGCAGTCCGCCAGTTTCCGAAGTGAATCCGGGAAAGAAGAAGAACTTCTGCAAGCCATTCGACTGGAAAGACGGCAGACCATGGCAACCGCCGACCCAGTCCTCGGCACTGAGGTATTCCAGATTGAGCCACAACGGCGGACGCGACTTGGCCGTCATCGCCGCCGCGAATTCGCCGGGCAGATGGCAGGCGAATGCCTCGATCACCACATCCCCCGGCTCGACCGGTTGCCACGGTAACGCCCAGCGCCGCACCTCGACGCCGCGCTGCACCTGCTGCGCCACGTCGGGATCGACCTCGGGGCACAACCGCGCCAGCGAATGCAGGTCATCCACCCACAGGCGCACTGCCTGGCCATGCTCGGCCACCAGTTGCCGGGCCAGACGCCAGGTCACGCCGATATCGCCGTAGTTATCGACGACGCTGCAGAAAATGTCCCAGAGAGGCTTCATCCATCACCCGGCAGGCAAGACCGATTCGAGGCGCGCATCTTACCGCCCGGGAATGACCCTCGACAGGCTATTGCGGGAGCTGCCTGCCGGCCGCCGGATACTCCGCCTTCAGCAACGCCCGGCTCTCACGTACCTGCGCCAGATAGAAGAAGAACACATAGACCGACGCCAGCGCCCCGGCCATCAACTCCAGCTTGGACGTGGCGGTCAACCAACGGTAATGCGCGCCCCAGAGCACCAGCAGCAAACCCATGAACAGAAACGGATGGCGCACGACCGCCCCCGCCGCATACCAACCCCGCTTCGCCAAGCCCGCGGAAAGCGCCGCCAATGCCCGAGGAATCCCCGTCATCGCCCAGGCACGGCGAGGCATGGCTTTGATCGATGCGAACACCTTTTTCATCTTGTTCTCCGATTCGCGTCAGATAGAGGCGCCATGATGCGGCAAAGCACCTCCAAGGCGTATTACACCTTAGCCGGGTTCCCACCAGACCGCTCGGCGCCATCCCCCGAACGAACGCCCCGCCCCTCTCTCCAAAGCTGGGTGATTGCCCACTCCCACGAGGTCCACCCATGAGCAGCGCCCCGAAAGAACCCGGCATCGACATCCACCACCCCAACGACCTGGAATTGCCCGGCGAAGACCGCTCCGAACGCAATCCCCCGCCCGATCGGCGAGAGAATACGCCGGAGCGGCAGCTGCCGGCCAAGGAGTCGGAGATGGTCAGATAGCGTAGAGCGGCCTGCATTGCGGCAGGCCAGATGCTTGAACAGAGCGGAAGTTGCGGATAGGCTCTTTCCCGCTGCCCTTATCGGCAGCTCGGGATTGGCGTCCTGATTCTCAGACTGAGCCACCGCAGTCATGCGGTCCTTGAGAATCTATTGCCGAAGCCAACCCCATGCCCACCACCGCCCTCGTTCGCCTGAACAGACTGCACACATCACTGCAACAGCTCCGCGACGCTGACAGCGCACTGCTCCGCCCTGACCTTCTCGATACCCGTCTCAACGAACTGGCTGCCGTGATCGAAATACTTCAGCGACTGGATAACACTCAATCCCTTCTCAACGACCTCGGCGGCGCCATGGCGTTACTGCTGGAGCTACTCCAGTGCGCGGACCAGAAACTGGACGGTTGCTTACTGCACTGCCTATTGAAGCCGTTCAAGGAAAAGATCGATCAAGTGATGGATGAGATGGAGCGAGTGGTGTGAGGGCGCAAGCCCTCACCAAGTCCTTAAAACAGGCAACCGGGGAACCGATTTCTAGAGATGATATGTGGCTTTCCAGCAACTACCCCTTTTCTACCTGATGCATTTGTATAAGCACGGAGGCTTTTACCTTCTGGGGCCGTCACAAGCACCTGATACGATTCCTCAACGCTTCCAGCAGTGGCCCTTC